>NZ_FQZY01000094.1 GCF_900142165.1 Hespellia stercorisuis DSM 15480 | reverse complement strand
GTTTTATGTCTCCATTGTACTAAAAACTCAGGAAAAAAGCGAATTCACATAGATTCACCTATGGTGAAAATGACTGTGGATAAGTAATGTTTTTCAATGTTCAGTTGTTGTTAAATATATTCAAAAGCCATAGAATTTGGCTTTGAATCAGAGTTATTTGAAAGATTGAAAGAGTAATCCACAATGAATTAAATTATTCAATCACAAACAATTGGTTATCCACCAATTACCGAAATAATATCGCAAAACAGGTTTTAAAAATTCTCTGTTTTGTACAAAAATTAATTAGTTCCCCAAGGGGGTTCTGAACAGTTACATTTCCTTGATAAATGCCTACGTGGGTAATGTAAGTTCCTGCATTATAGGTACTATGGAAAAATACGAGGTCGCCAGCCTGTGCCTGTGATAAAGGGATATGCTGGGTTGCGTCATACTGGGCTTGTGCTACCCGTGGCAGATTTATGCCAGCTTTCCCATAGCACCACTGCACCAGTCCCGAACAGTCAAAAGAGGTGTTCGGGTTATCTCCACCAAACACATATGTCCAGCCTTGATACTTTAGGGCTTCATTCATAACCGTTTGTGCCAATTTCCCAGATACCGCATTGACGGTCAGATATTGATTTACCAGCTCTACATAGAACATATTTCCATACTTGTACCGCCAGCCACCATTACGGGCAACGGCAATGGGGTTGGTATATGTGACCGTTACACCGCCCGATTTATCTCTTGAAAAATTCTGTGCCAGATTGAAACTGTGCTTTTTCCCGTTCTTTGTCACATAGCCGATATAACCGCCCCCGTAGTTGTAGCTTTGGACAGCGGTGTTGATGTCACAGCCACTTTCCTTGATGGAAGTAAGCAGGGAAGCAAAGTATTTACACCCTTGCTTGATGGATTCCTCTGTGCCGAGTGTGTTCGGTGGCAATCCCAGACTTTCCGAGGATTGCATAACATCAACCGCACGTCCTCCGCTCTCTACTTCCATAATCGCAAGCAGATAGGGGACGTACTCACTGATACCGTATTCCTTTGCATATTTCTCCACGGTTGCCTGATGTTTCAGCACATCTGCGGACAGGTTCATGCCTGTGACGGTGGAAGAATTACCGCTCCCTCCGTCATCGTCCTCCGCACTGATTAGGATTCCAAAGAATAACAGCAGGGAGAACAGTATCGGAAAGAGTATGCCGATAACAGCCAAATGCTTTATTCTCATTTATCCCGTCCTTTCTTTGGAAACCGATTGCTTTTTTCTGTGGTTTTCTGCTGTGTCCTCTGCTGGGACGTTTCGGTATGCCTTTCTGTGGTATATCGGGTTCGCAGTTCCCGTATTTCAGAAGAACTTCTTGCACCCTTTTCTTGCTGTCTGCTGGTTGCTGGTGTCGGCTCGGCTGTCCTTGTCGGTGCTACCGTGCGTTCTCTGATAGTTTCCGTATGTGGCGTTGTGGCAGTAGTGGAGCGTGTCCTGTCCTGTGGTGTCACATCTGCTTTTCTGGTTGCGGTGGCAGGGCGTTCATGTGGACGGGTAGCTCCTGTTGTCGCTGATCCGTCCCAGCCGTACCTTGCTTCCTGTGCTTTCTGCATTTCCATACGCTTTTGTGCCACGTTCTGTCTGTGATTATTGAGTTTCTCGGCTCTGGTGCTGGTGCGTGATTCTTTTTCCTGCATAACACCACGCTTAAAGTCAGACACATTTTCTTTTGCCTTTTCCTTTGCAGAGTAGACCGCATAGCCAGCCTGTGTCGGCATATCCTTGACCGTCTGTTTCACAGCCTTTGCCTTATCCCGTACATGGTTTTTAGCGTCCATGACCGCACCGACTTTCGCCCCAGCACGGCTTCCCATACTGGAAGTAGCGTTACTCCGTGGTTCACTTCCTGCCGTAGTATTACGGGAGGTGCGGTTACCCATTAGGGAATTAGCCACAGCCCCTGCGGTACTTCCAGCTACAGCACCAGTCCCCACCGCTTTTGCAAGCCGTCTTTCCATTCGCCTTGTTCGCTGTCTAAAGAACATATATGGTCTGCGGAAGATTCTGCGTCCCATGTTCTGACTGTCATTGCCATTTAAGCTGAACATACTCATTAAATCGCCCAGCTTGAAATAGATTCCTGCAAAGGTCACTATCTGTAGGAACGCCACCATAAAGAACGGGTAAGTATTTGCCATATTGTAAAACATACTGGAAATGGAAAATGCCACGGTCACAATGAGCGTGATTCCAGCCCTTGTCATAATGGTGTTAAATACTCGAACGATTGCCTGTTTTGCCATGTTTTCATAAGTGGGTATCATGGACAGCAAAAAGCTAATCGGCAGGAACATGGCAAAAATGATGAAAAGTATCTGACTGAAAATCATCATGCCTGTAAGCAGGAAAATAAAGATTGTAATTCCCAAATCAAAGAGCAGGAGAAAGAACACCATTCCCAGACGGTTAATAACCTGTGGTATGGTTAAATTGTTATTATCCTTGTCCTCGATTTCTGCCTTTACCACGTCCTCCCTTGTTTCCCCGTCCTCGTCTGACGGACTGACCGATACCAGAGCTTCCACACGGTCTGAACCGATTTCCTCTATGTCGGAATTTCCAAACTGTAAGAGTAACCACGGTTGCTGTACCTGTATAGCAAATAAACTGTCACGTATTAAATCCACACTGTCTTTTCCTTTACTCTCTGAATCGGGAAGCATGATTTTTGTCCCCAAGTCCAGTGAAGCAGTGCTGATGTCTGATGAAAAGTCATTGACCTTTTTTATGTAATCGGGTGCATAGGCAATAAAAGAAGCCGATACCAGAAACACCACCAGAAAGTTAATGACCGCATGAAGTGCCTTGCTGGTTTCTCTTTTTATCAGTCCTGTATAGGCAACGTAGATTCCTACAATCAAGATAATCAAAAGCAAAAATCCCACATAAAATCCAGAACTGGAAAATCCGTTTGCGGTCACTCCTGCAAGGGTCTGTATGCTTTGTCCGATACTGTCTGCCATATCATTGATGAAGTCCAGCTTATACGCCTGTTGCACCACATAGCCTGTAGCATTGGACAGATACAAAATAATAGTCCAGATAAAGTTGGTAATACAGTACAAGCCGTACTGTACCGATTTTCCAATCCCGTCCAGCCAGTTCCACGGTAGCCAGTCCCAGCTACTATCCACATAGAAGTCAAGCTGGTAGTTGCTAAGAGGGTACTTTGAATAAAGGTTGCTGGTATTGACCGTATCGTCCACCAGCCCCGAAGCATGGGCGACTGTCCCTACAAGAGAGAGAGCCACCAGCACCACAACCGCCACCAGCAGAACGATTTTCAGCACATGAAGTGCTTTCTTTCCTATGGCTTTTGCGTCCATTACACCACCTCATTTCTCACGGGTGGTCTGGTATCAAAGGCGGTTAGCAGTTCTTCAAACACAGGGTGTATCTGCACTACGCCTACACGTCCATATAAGTCCTGCAATAAGCACTGCCCATTCTCTAGGTCACGCAAGCGTTTCTGGTTGCTTTCGTCCTCCTTGTCGATACCGAAAAACTCTAAGGTCTGTTTAATCTCGTTGATGTCCGTACTGCGGAACGCAAATTTCAAGCCGATGTTGTTTTTCAGTGTTTCCTTTGCCACGTCCCCAGAGGATTGTGTAACGAAATATACCCCTGCCTGCATGGCACGTCCAGCACGCACCAGCTTGTTAGAAAGTGTTTCTCCCTGTGCTACGTTTAGGAACGCCCATGCTTCGTCAAGGTCTACAATCTTAAAAATGCTTCGGTCTGAATGAATGAAGTCCAGTGCAAAGGTACTAATGACAATCAGCATGGACACGGACAGCAGTTCAATGGTGGTGTATTCTTCAAAGGTAGTGTCCTTATCGGGCAGAACCAAATCTGCAACCTGTATGATATTAAGCTGGTTTTCCAAACTGATAGCGTGTTCCACGTTGCCGTCCGAAAACAGCAGATGTGCAAAGTCATAGTCCGTAAAGGATTCGATATGGTCTGCAATGTTTCGTGATACAGGGGTGTCCTCTTTTCGTAATTCGTCAATGACGTACAACAGCCCTTTGCTTTGGCTCTGTGTCACAGAACGAATTGCTTTTCTAAGGACAGGGAACTTTTCCCCATCACGACTGCTAATACCTGTTAAAAAGGTCAATATATCAATAGCAAGACTTTCAGCGTCCTTTTCATTTTTCATAATCACAAAGGGGTCAAGCAGTCCTGCATTTTCCCTGTCACTGGTAAGATTTACGATATTGATTTCATGTGCGATTTCTGGAAGTGTTTCTTTCCAGTTTCCACGCTCTGATTTTGGGTCTAAGATTACCGCCTGTCCTCCGAACAGCACAGAATAATAGACAATAAGGTTATTACTAAACGATTTACCGCCACCCAGCGAACCCACAAAGGCAGACGCAAGGGCATTGGTAACTGTTCCCTTGATACCCTGTGACGCAAGAGAGGGTTGCAGATACACATTTCTTCCCGTGTCCACGGAATACCCGATATAGATTCCCGTGTTTTCTCCCAGCTTTTGGGTCGCACCAAATCCAAGCCCAGCCAAGAAGTCAGACTTGACATACTGGACATAATCATTGATGTACCGCTTACTTGCTGGTAAAAATTCCCCATGCAAGCCCAGCATATCCCCAGCAGGGCGAACCAGCTTCACATTGAGGTCATCGTAAAAGTCCTTGACTTCATCAACACGGCGTTTCAGCTCTTCCAAGTCGGGAGCAGATACACGGACAACATAGGACAGCTTGTACATACTTTCCTTGCTCTGGTCTAAATCCGTTTCCAGCTCGTCCACACTGTCCAGTGCGTCAACCACGTTAGAAGCCGTTTCACTTCCAGACTGGTAGGCGTGGTTGTCTAAATCTTTCAATTCCTTTTTCTTGTTTCTGACGGTAGTTAAGGCTTTCTTGTTGGGGACAATTTCAACATTCATGGAAGTGTCTACAGGAAATGTGAATTGCTCCTGCTGGAAATAGAAAATCTCACTTTGTAAGAAGTCCAACTCTCCAACAATGGAATTGACCGTAAAGTAGGTCACATAGCTTGCCCCGTCCTCATGCTCCAAGCGTAAGTGTCGCTGGCTTTCCTCCACCAGACAACGGGTAGGTCGGATAAGGTCAAAATATTTAATCTGCGTTTCCTGTTTCAGTTTCTTCTTTGGCAGATGATACTCATAATCTTCATAGGCAATGCCGTCCCTGCCGTAGATATGCTCGATAAGATACCCGAAGTCGTTCTTATCCAGTCTGCGAACCTTGAAGCGTCTGGATATTTTATTTTCCAGTAGTTTTTCCATCTTCATGTAGCGGTTGGTTTCATCATTACTCATGGAAACAAAGTCGTTCATCAACGTGTGATTGACCTCGTTTAGAAACTCCTTAAAGGTCATAAGGGCAGACTGTTTCATGCCAGAAAGATTGACGTCCTGCTCCGTAACCATGAGTTTAAATCCAATAAAAAAGCGGTAATCTACTTGATTATCGCCAATCATGGAAACAAGGGCTTCCGTCTGTTCCTCAATTTTCTGTAACGCCACCTCACGCAAGCGTCCTGTGACTAATTTCTTTGACTGTTCCTGTATGCTCCTTATGGAACTTTCCGTTGCTATCTGTAAGGCATGGATTTTCCCGTCCCTGCTCTGTGCAATGAGCTGACGGAAGTTGTCATGGACAATGAATTTCTGTTCTGCGGACAGAAACGAATAGTTGTAGGGTATCAGCTCATAGTAGGCAAATACCTCCCCGTCCTTATTCCAGACAAGGTTATTTTCCATATATTTAATCGGGTACATAGATTTCACTCCTAACTGCCGTGATTGCTTCATTGACCGTTTCCCTATGCAGTTTCACGGCTTTTCCTGCATAGGTGGTCTTTGGTCGGATTGCATAGGTCAGCATGGACTTTAGGAAGCTGTAAGGCTTCTTGCCATCAAACGTCTTTTGCGACATGAACCATGTGAGGGCAACGGGAATCCCGAAGTATTTCAAAAATGCACCCTCAATCATGGAAAGTGGCGGTAAGTCAGCAAACAGAATGATGATAAATTCCGTAATGACAAACCATGTAATCTGTGTAAAGGTAACGGGAAACGGTAAGTTAAAGTCATTGATTGCATACAAGACTTTCTCCACGTTCCAGATACCCGTGTAGCTTTTAATTTTCTTCAATAGATTGCTCCTTTCATTGTTGGTATGAAAAAAGGGCAGTCAGTATTAAAACCAACTACCCCTAAGTGTCAAAAGGCTGTCTGAATATCCCTATGCAGGGCTATGATCAGACAGCACCTATCTCATAATCTCGCACATACCACGACTGGATTCGATAAAAGTTCTTTCTATTTCCAAGTCACGTCCATATGCTTCATAGTCAATGTAGTATTCCAGACTTGCAGGAACTTCCCCTAATGATTGTAATTCCTCAACATAGTAACGGGCAACGTCCTCCATGCTGTCACAGTCGGAATAAAAAACAATATCGTCTACGTGTTCGCAGACCGCTTCCAGACTTCCAAAGTGGAGCATAAAAGCGTCCAGACTGTCCACCACTTCTGACGGAAGTTCCTCTATCATTTCATACATACCGTTCAGTTCATCAATGGAAGCGTACTCGGAAACTTCACAGGGGAAGTTGTCTGTATCATGGACAGCGTATTCTTCATATTCGCTATTCAATCCGATACGTTCTTCTATTTCTTCTTCGTCCAGTGGGAATGAGAACCAGTCGCCTACAAGGTCGCCCTCGTTGTATTTGCCAAGATTCGCAATATATACTCGCATATCGTCCATTAAGTATCACACCCTTTCTTACGGCATTTCCAAGATACCGTCCTCTGTTTCCAGAAAACGTCCGTTACTGTCCAGATATTCCCCGTAGGCTTCAAAGTCAAAGTAACGGATAGTTTCTTCTGACAGTGCTTGAAATTCTGGGTTGATTGACAGCACATGACGGGCAAGGTCAGTCATGTTTTTACAGTCTGGATAATCGAGAATGTCAAAACGGTGGTGGTGCAGTTCTTCCAGATTAGAAAAGTAGCACATCACATCTTCATAAAATGGTATTACATAAGGTGGCAGTGTGCTGTACATATGGTACAGGTCGTTTAGTTTTTCGATTGGTGTATCTTCCCTGACTTCATCTGAAAAGGGAAGTTCCATTTCCAAGATACGGTAATCGTCTGAATCCATTTCCACTCCTAATTTTTCTTCGATTTCATAATCATAAATTGGAAGTTCAAACCAAGCAGAGGGCAGTTCCCCGTCCGTTGGTGTTTTGGCTTCCAGTAATACTTTTAATTCTTCCATAGGCTTTATGTCCTTTCTTTTATTTGGTTGCTGATAAATAGGTACAAAAAAAGTAGCAAATCATAATGACTTACTACTTTGTGTGTGGATATTCAATTTTACAAACTGTTATTTGTAGCTTAGATGACATTCTCACCTAAAATTATTTTAGGCATTGTGGTTAAGCAACGATTCCAGCGTTTATAAAACTTCTCTACACCAAGCTTAGATACTCTAGCATGAGCTTCTTCATTTTCCAGCACCCAATATAATACATATGTCACCTTACCCACATTTCTTGTAAGACGGATAGGTAATTCGCCCTCTTTAACCGCATTAAAATCTTTTTGTCGGTGGGTGCGTTTTATGTAATGTACATCAATGACACCAGCTTGCTTCAAATAAAATTCAGCTACTTCTTTCATTAGCTCTTCAATTTCATCTAACTTAGTTAATTTTGCTTCATATATACATATTTCGTTAAACATAGAACACCTCCACAGCTTCTACTTTGTATTACTTTTTTGCGGTAAAAATAACTTAGGAATAGAAGTGAATAGCAGTGATGTCACTATTCGGGAATGTAGCAGAAACCACTTGAGTAAATGACCCGTTTCCGAAGCCAACATCTAAAATGGTTTGTGGAATTGCCCGTGAAAAACTAATTTCATTTAAACCCGCATAATGTATCGCTCTCAATATCTTTACCTCAATCCTATGTTCTGAATATCTCAGTAATCCGACAAATTCAAATTGTTTTTTATATCCACATTATACCTTTTTTCATGTTGTTATACAATCAGAAATAGCAGGGTACTATTTTTGTACCATTCCGTAACCCCCTTTCTTCCCCCTATGCCCGAACTCCCACAGGGGGAAATGTATGTTTGCGATACCGCAAACGATTGATAATTACGCTCCGATAATCTTGTTGAATAAGTTCAGTAATACGTCCTTGACACCAGACGCATTGAATACAAGACCTACTGCAATTAAGGCAACCACCAAGAATCCGATAAGTTTAGAAAACTCTCTTTTGAATCCTAAGTAGATACCAATTACCACGATTGCCATTAGCACAAGACTCTGTGCGTTACTTAAAAACCAGTTGTACAAATTTTGCCCGAAATTCATTCTTCATTCCTCCCATTCATTTTTTCCATATTTTTGTCTGCTTCTTTTCCTGCACTGATAAGACACATAAGAACGAATCCAAAGACCGCCCCAAGTGATACCAGCAGAATGTTAAACAATAAGTGCCACATTTTTTAAATCCTCCTTTACTTCAAAACGACTTCCTGTGGGGAAGCCGTCTGCTGACTGATTATTTTTTTGTGCTTCTCTGTAAGTTTTGTTGCTTCCTTGATACTTTTCAGATAGTCCGTATTATTTCCAGCGTCTATCTGTTCCAGCATTTCCAGAGTAGGAGCGACCTGTCTTGCTATCCAGCGTAAGGTTCGCTCTAAGGTGTAGGGTTCGGGTTGTGTTGTCAGCTTCAAGGGGTTTCTTCCTTGTCCGATAAACCAAGCCCAGCGGTCATTGAGTTTCCAGTCGCTCCGCTTTTTGCTGTCCTCTTTATCCACGAACCGAATGTAACGGTTGATAATGGAAAAGGCGGTACGTTCAGCGTCATAATAAGTCAGCAAATCTCTGACCGCATAGTAGGCTCTGTCATTTTTAAGTCGTATCTCAAAACGATTCTTAATCGGCGTTTCTTCTAAAGGAATCCCCAGCTTTGCATACTGTTCATAATTTTTTTCATAACAGCAGAAGTAGACCTCACTTTTTAATGAGCCGATATACAGGGTATAACCCATTCCCATCTTGTCATTTTCCCGATTCCGAACCAATTCCCCAGAACCATAAGACTTGAATGTACGAAAGACCGATACACATTCTTCCTCTTTGCATTTCTGTGTCAGTTCTGGAATATTGAGAATCCCTGTCATATCGTTAATGGCAAGGTCAAGACGTTTCATCACACCGCCATCAACCAGAGCGTCCATAAAGAAGTCATACCAGCTTCGCTCCTGTGCCAGCAGATAACTTTCCATCTGCCGACAGCCTTTTCCTTTCAGTTCCAGCAGGACACCTTTTTCTTCATCGGGAGATGTCAGCACAAATATGTCCCCAATGTAATAGTGTTCCGTATAACTGTAGAATCCGAAATCTTCATGAAGCATATAATCCATGTTGATTTTTAAAATGTTCCGTATAACGTGCTGGACATCATTTGTTGGAAAGCGGATTCTCACATAATCGAACAGCATGGAAAGCGGATTGTCGGGATTGAGTTTTTCCAGTGCTGTCATAAGCTGTTCCTTGATTTCCGCTGTCAGTGCGACTTTCCCCGTTTCAATACGGCTTAAATGTTCACGGCTGATTCCAGCCATGAGTGCAAGCCGTGTCTGTGAGACTCCGTAAGCTGTCCGTTTTTCCTTTAAACCTGTTATCCAGTTTGTTTCATTCAGTTGTTATCCCTCCATTCATAGAATTGTGACAATTACAAGCGAATGTCACACCCAGCATTAGGTATCAAAAACCCTTGTTTTTTGCTGGATTCCCGATATTTTTATGACTGTTTCCTAGTCATTTGTGCCCCTCTGTTAGATACCGAGGGGCGGATAAGCTGGCGTGGCTTCGCCACACCAGCAAGGCTAGTCCGTACCTGTGGCTTTCGCTTCGCACGCCACCTGTCCGTCCTGCCTTGTGTCTGCAAGTTCTCCAATCGTCTGCAAAAAATCGTGTTCCTTTGGCACTAAGGGGGTATAAAATTCTGTAATAACACTTGTTCCCATATCGCAATAACCACGTCCTTTGATACGCTTCTGGAAAAACTTCTTGCTGGTATCACTGCCAAACATCATGCCGTAACCCAGTTCGGACATTCTCCCAAGTGCCACACGGAAGTTAAAGTTATCTCTTATTCCGTCACTGAAATATTTTGCGTCTGGTCGCTGACAGGCGAGAATTAGAAAATATCCTGCCTGTCGTCCCAGCATGACAATTTTCTTTAGCTGGCTAAGTACGGCAATGCTTTCTTTTGTTGTGAGACATTCCATAAAAGCCACATATTCATCAAATATCAGAAAGTGGGGAGCAAGCCCCAGATAGGCGTAGTTTTCGCCCGTCTTATAGTTCGGCATGAGCTTCATTGCTTCGGAGCGTGACACCATGCCATCATAAAAGGCATTGACACAATCAATCATATCTTCCTTTTGGTAGTAGACATTTTTCATAACCATACCCAAGTCTGCAAGGTCACTGTTCTTTGGGTCTAGGATATACAGCACCGCATTGGTGCGGAGCAGAGCTTCAATGATAGTCAGTATAAAATAGGTCTTACCTCCACCAGTGCCACCACAAATAAGGGCGTGTGGAAGTGCGTCATATTCCCACACCAGATTTTTCATCAATCGCAATCCACCATGTTCTGCCTGTACTTCGGAAATGCTGATACGGTTGGCTATCATATCATAGAGCATAATATATTCAATGTAGCCGTCATGGAGCGTCTTATCGGTCAATTCACAGTACAAGCCACTTTCCAGCTTTTCTTCCAAGCATAAAAGCTGGTCTTGATATTTTCCCAGCGTGATTTCACACTGGATATGAAGCAAGCCATTGTCCATGCGGTAATAGATTCTGGGAAAGTAGCTGATTTTCTCTTTTGATTTACTGGATTGCAGGTCAGTGAAAAAACTGTTTCCCTGTGTTGTTTCTGCTTCATACCAGCCATTTTCCAGAATCATGCGTGACAGCTTTTGGCGGTGTACGAACCGTTTGTAGCTGTCATAACAGAATCGGTAATAACAAAAAGCGACCAGTGTACAGATACCAGTCGCCATGATTACTGTTATGATGTTGTAGGTCGAAAGTGTCAGCCCGTTATTTTGAAACAGGCTGAAATTGTTCCAGTCGGTACGCATGAGCTGTCCGAGATTCAGTAGCAGAAGTACCGCTATGAACACGATCAGGAGCGTACCTGTGCAAAAGCGGTACACCAGCGATTTGTCACTGGCACGAATCCGCTTGCCTTTGTATTTCAGTAGTGCCATAAAACCTCCTTTCATGGCATGAAAAAAGCAGTCAATCGTATGGACTAACTGCTTATGTGATATTGAATATAAAATTGTCATACTGAAATTTAACAACGCCTATATAATATGTCTGCTATTTGCCGTACAGCGGTAAAATCATTGTGATGTAAGAAATTAAATTATATCCTACATGAGTTAATATGCAACAGAATATCGAACCTGTATGCAAATAAAGCAGACCTAATACGATACCACAAATAAACGCTGAAAGCGTTTGCACCATGTTAAAATGGAGTAAGGCAAACAACATTGAAGAAACAAATAAAGCTATTACCTTTCCGTAATTTAATGCCAACCCACTAAGCAAAAAATCTCTCATTAGAATTTCTTCTATAAACGGCGCAAGAATACAAACCTGAACTAAACTGGTAATTGGTGTCGTACTCAAAGCCTTGAGTGTTTGCTGATATCCTTCCTCACTTACTGGAAAAAATTTTTCAAATATGGGATCTAACCCTTTATCCAAAAGAAAATAGAACAGTATGGCACACCCTAATGCCAACAATATTCCATGAAATGAAATGTTAGCGGATAAATTTAATTTGAAACGGTTTTCTTTTGTCAGCAAAACAAGGAACACGAACATACAAAAAATAATTGAAAACAGGTTCATATATTTTCCGTAAATGGGAGGCAACTTTCTCCATAACACAACATCCAAGGTAGTATATAATAACATAAAACCAAACCAGACAAGTACCCACAAAATTCCCCTGCCAAGAGATATTCCATCTTTCATACCTAGTATTCTCCTCCCTCACAATTCAAATTGATAGGGATATTATACCTTATTTCAATATCATACACAATCAGATTGATTTAGCTACAGCGTTGAGGAATAAATTTAATTATGTCTATCCCTCATCTACTGTTTATGCTTTTTAGCACTTTATCCACATTTTCCTTGTTAACGCCTTTTGTTATGCACTTCGTATAGGTCCACGAAGCCAATCCTAAAAAAATGTGGATTATTCAGTTATTTCGTCTTTCATTTAACCACCACCTGTGCTAAAATAACATTGTTATTCCAAGTACATTGTTGTGTACTTAAAAATGTAGGATACATCTTCATTCGTTACTGTCAGTCCGCGAAAACTTTCCAGTAGCCCTGAAGATGTATTTTTTATTGTCTGCTTAAGTTCTTTGATATATGGATTCCATGCCAAATAC
>NZ_FQZY01000126.1 GCF_900142165.1 Hespellia stercorisuis DSM 15480 | reverse complement strand
AATTACCGAAATAATATCGCAAAACAGGTTTTAAAAATTCTCTGTTTTGTACAAAAATTAATTAGTTCCCCAAGGGGGTTCTGAACAGTTACTAATGTTTCATATTAAAGTTGAAATCATATGGAGGTAGTGTGGCTTTTATTGAAAAAAATGTTTGGTGTGCGAAGATGGAACTACTGGGATATTTTGCCGATAGATTACCTTATAATGACAGGGAAGCAAGTGCAAAAGAGTATGTCACTGATTATCGAATACTTGAAGACTATGTTAATCCATATCAAGAACTTTGCTAGATTGATGTTGAAAAGGTTATGCAAACAACGGAGTGGATTTTACCAGAGGCTTTATCCCCTTTAATAGAAGAGTATCATTACGATAGAAATGGTATACAACAATGGATATTAGAATCTCCAAATCCGCATTTTGAAAAATGGCTTACAATATCAGAAGAAAATGTGACATTATTTGCATCACACTTTATAAATAATAATAATCAAGTAGTGTCCACTTCGATGTGGATATCATCAGGATTAATAAAAAAGGGCACAGTTTCTTGTCTTGTTAAAGCTTTAGATGATACAGATTTTGCAGTAGATTTTATAAATGCATCTGAAATAGCAGCATATCCTGAAACAGACTGCTATATTTCTCCGTTAGAGGTTTGTAGGTTTGATTGGAAAAGTGAACACTATTCTGAATAGTATATATGGAAAAATAGTAGGAGCTGGAAGAAGCATAAAATTGAATTGAAAGAATAAAGAAAAGTTTTGAAAAAAGTAAGGTAAAAATGGCACACTCGTGTGCCGTTTTAGAAAGAGAAGGGTAGAATGCTGATTAATAACGACGATTATTTGAAAATCCTAAATGAAATCATAAACTGCATAAAAACATCCCAATATCAAGTGATGCTGAGTGCAAATTTGTCTTTGATGCATAGGAATTGGACAATTGGTAATTACATAAACAGTAACAGTACTTGGGGCAAAGGATTTCTAGTGAATTTATCACGAGATATAAAAAGCGAATTTCCAGATTCAAAAGGATATTCAGAAAGAAATTTGAGAGATATGAAAAAGTTTGCTTTGATTTTTAGTGAAGATGAAATTGACGAATATAATTTAGCCGGGATTACCTGGTATCATCATAAGGCACTGATGAGCAAGACTGAAAATAAGCAGCAATATATTTGGTATGCTGAAAAGACGATTCAAAATGGGTGGTCTCATGATGTGCTTGAAATTCAGTTAGATAGTAATTTGTATTCAAGACAGATTGAAAAGCCTAAGATACAAAACTTTAATGGCAGATTACCAGACGAACAGAGTGAACTTGCAATTCAGACGATGAAAGATCCTTATATTTTTGATTTTGTTAAGTTCAGAGAAGGAATGATTGAAAGGGATATTGAAACAGAACTGGTAAGCAATGTTAGAAAATTCCTGCTTGAACTTGGAACAGGATTTGCTTTTGTCGACGAGCAATATACACTTGTAGTAAATGGTGATGAGTTTTATGTAGATCTACTCTTTTATAATTTTAAATTACACTGTTTTGTTGCAATAGACCTCAAGACAGGTAAGTTTACTCCAGAGATGGCAGGAAAGATGAATTTTTATTTATCAGCATTGGATGACGTGGTAAAAACAGATTTGGACAATCCATCTATTGGGTTAATACTTTGTCGAAATGAGAATAAGCTGGTTGCAGAGTATGCATTGAAAGATATGAAAAAGCCGATAGGTGTTACAGAGTATAAATTATTTAACGATTTACCAAAAGAATTACAAGATACAATGCCATCGGTAGAAGACATCGAAACACGTGTTATGAAAAAATATGAGTGTGATTAATTTGGCACACTCGTGTGCCGAATTAAAAAGAGCTTGAAGGTCTAAAAAGAATCATTTGAAATTAAGAAAGATGAGAATACTTTCAAGAGCAAAAGACATTCCATATTTGCAATAAGGGGGATATATGGATAAAAAAGTTGTGATACTTAATGATGATTTAGGGACAATTGCATTAGGTTTTTCTAGAGCAGGGTATGGAATTAAAGCAATATACATAGATGAAAAAGAAAAAGGTTCTATTAAAGTATATAAAGATAACTGGAATGAACAAATATTCGAAGTCAATTGGAGTGAATATCGTATATCAGACATGGAGGATGCGGATATTTATGCGGGGAAGATACGTTTTGTTGGCTTTAGTTCAGCAGGTAGAGGCAATAGAAAAGTTGAAAATATCAGTCAGGATGTTGTAAAAGCGTTAGAAATATTGAATTTTAAAAGACCAAAGGAATTTATGTTTCGATGCAACCGAATAAGTGACCGAGATGAATCATTTAGACACTTTTGTACAGGAGTAAAAACATTAGGATATCAAATTGGATTTAATACTGTAGACATAAATTATTTGACAGGCTTACCGGTAAAAGAAAAGGAATATTTTATATATGGTTCTTTAATAAAAACAGATTTCAACTTGAAATTACTGAAAGAAACAGATAGCTTGAATCATATGGTAAAAGATATAATAGAAAAAGATCATATAGATGATGAATGGTATTATAGATTAACTCCAAGATATAGAATTCATATTGAAGGTGTAGTTTTTCCTAAAGTATTGTGTTGGAATAATAATCAATATGAAGAAGTAGAATATGTTTCTTGGAATCCTCGGATGATACCATTAGTAGCAGTTGATAATGAAGTTCGAAAGATAACACATCGAGAAGTAGCACGATTAAAAGGAATTCCTGATAATTATTATTTGGATGTATCAAGTAAATCATGGCTGTATCAGAAATTGATGTATAGTTCAAATGTATTAGCAATTCAGCAGATTGCATCCATATTTAGTGATAGAAGAGACTTTCCGATTTTTGAAAACAGGGAGGTTTCAAAGGGCTTGAAATTTGAAACAATTATTCAATCATATCTGAAGATTAAAGAAGTTTCGTTGCTCGATACTGGTATGGGAGAAGGAATTAGTGCAGATTTCCGGTTTACAAAAGAGACAGAAACTTTCACATTAATATTAAAGATTTATTCAGGAAATACAGGAATAGAAAAGCGGATTATTTCGGCATGTGAAAAGATTATGTCAAATAATTTTTCAGACAATTCCAAAGTAATATTAGTGGTTGGGAATGTTGTTAAGAAGGAAACTAAAAAAATTGCAAAAGAAATATATAACGTTGATATATGGGATGTGGAAAATTTGTTATGGATGTTTGAAGAATTTCCGCAGATCATAAGTGATTTCATTTCTATACTAAGTTTTTCAGTGGAAAACATCATTCCACAAGAGCCAGATTTAGAAGTGTTTAGTAAACAGGCAAAAAAATTGTATGATAGTGAATTGCAAGAAGCATTAAGGAAAATTGAACCAGGAAAAGAAGATGCAGCTAAATATGAAAAACTTTGTATAGATATTTTGTAACTGTTCAGAACTCCATTAGTTAAAGATGATATCGGAATTCCCTAAAAGGGCTTCTCTGATTGCTGTAAAAGCATTTATTCCATGCT
>NZ_FQZY01000093.1 GCF_900142165.1 Hespellia stercorisuis DSM 15480 | reverse complement strand
ACTAAATCTAATTGACAGACTTGTGAATTACAAGGCATCAGTCTGCTTATTTATAAAGAATCTCTGTGTTCCGTTTGATAATAACCTTGCGGAACGTGATTTGCGCATGATTAAGGTTAAAACCAAGGTCTCAGGATGTTTTCGCAGTGAGGAAGGCGCACAGGAATATCTTACAATCATGAGCTATATTGGGACTGCTCATAAGCATGGAATAAATGCTTTTACAGCAATCAGAGAAGCCCTTTTAGGGAATTCCGATATCATCTTTAACTAATGGAGTTCTGAACAGTTACAAAAAATACATAAAAGATAATATGAGAATGGGATACCTTCAGGCTTTGAAAAGGTATCCTTTTCTTCGAATTGTCTGAATGTATTCCCGGTCCGGGCACAGCTCCAAAAGCTTCTGACGGACGGAGGCGATGCGGGCCTGAAGATTGTGCAGGCTCTTTCCCAGTGGTTCCTGCCAGATGCCGTCATAAAGCTGCTCATAGGAAAAGAGCTGGTTTGGATGCTGTACAAAAAAGGCGACAATATCAAATTCAATGGTAGTAAACTCCGCATGTTGTGTCCCATATGTCACCGTGCGATTGGCCAGATCAACCGAAAGTCCGTCGAAGGTCAGTATTGTTGCGGCGGGAGCCTCAAACCGGCGCTGTATACGCAGGCGGATACGAGCCTCCAGTTCCTTTGGGGAAAATGGTTTACATACGTAATCATCTGCACCCAGGCGAAAGCCTCTCAATTTTGCCTCATCCTCCGTAAAAGAGGAGAGAAAAATAAGCGGCAGGTTCGTGAAGGAGCGGAACTGTTCACAGAGGGCAAATCCATCGGTATCCGGCAGCTGGATGTCCAGAACAATACAGTCCAGCCGGATTGTCTTAGCCATCTGCAGTGCAGACTTTCCGTCCGCTGCACAGAACACTTCAAACTCTCTTTTCTCGAAAAAATTCTTCATGGCGTTCAGTAATATTGTATCGTCGTCAATTAACAGGATTCTGTACATATGGTATACCCCCCTCAATGTGTTCTGCTTTAACGTAAAGTGGACATTCGGGATCCACTTCTCAATGATCATAAATATTGTATCACAGTTCGCTTCGTCTTCCCACTTTTGATTTTCCTTCTTTCGTCCTTATTCCGGCGATTCCAACAAAAACCCACGCAGAATAGATATAATAAGACATATGAAATCGAATCTTTCTGCCGGAAACAATCGGAAGGGGCAGAGAAGGGATAATGAAGGAGGAAGGCAAATGCATAAGAAAAAGAATAGGATCAAGAGAAGCCTGGCACTTATTCTGGCGTTGCTGATGACCTGTCCGGGAAATGCAATGGCATCGATCACGGTACAGGCGGCGGCAGTATCAGAACAGACAATCGGCGCGGAGGAAGAAACAGCTCCTGCAGAGGCTCAAGCAGAGGTTCAGGGAGAAACGCCGGAGGAGGCACCGGAAGACGTGCTGGCGGAGACATCGGAGGATGTGTCGGCGGAGACTCTGGAGAACGTACAGGCGGAGACATCGGAGGATGTGCCGGCGGAGAATCCGGAGAACGTACAGGCGGAGAACCCGGAGGGCGCACAGGCGGAGACATCGGAGGGCGTACAGCCGGAGACCCCGGAGGGCGTACAGACAGAGACCCCGGAGGGTGTACAGACAGAGACTCCGGCAGAAATACAGACGGAAACGCCAGAGGAAGCTCCGGCAGATCCGGTGGAAACGGTGCGTGCGCAGATCGCAGCTCTGCCGCTGGATATGACTATGGAACAATGGCAGGCGATGACAGAGGAAGAGCAGGCCGCTCTTTACGAAAAACTGCAGGCTGCCAGCGATGCTTATGACGCCCTGGATGAAGCCGGGAAGGCCGCTTTAGGGGACGAGTATGCCAGACTGGGCGCAGTGTTTGAGATCGTGAACAGCGATGTGAAAACTATGAGTGATAGTCATACCTGCAAGACAGCAGCAGGAGCGGATCACGAGTTTACAATCGCACTTACTCAAGCTCAAATTAACACGAACAAAAAACTGACGACAGGTTCTTATTATCTGAAAGAAGACTTGACATTGACGGAACCTCTGTCGATCGAAAGTGGGGAAGTCGTTCATCTCTGTTTGAATGGTAAGACGATTACTGGTGCAAATTATCAGAGCGTATTTTACATTGACTACGGTGAGCCCGATGGACAGCTGTATCTATATGACTGTCAGAACAGTGGAGAACTGACTCATGAAAAAGGAGCAGAAGCTAACGGCGTTAATAACTACGGAACCTTTATCATGGAGGGAGGTAAAATCGCATCGAATGATGGCGGAGGTGTTTACAACTCCGGAAACTTTACCATGAAGGCTGGTGAAATCAGCGGAAATTCTATGCCAAATAATGATGGCGGAGGTGTTTACAACTCCGGAAACTTTACCATGGAGAATGGAAGCATTACCGGTAATAGTGTTACGGGAGGTGGATATGGTGCCGGTGTTTATAACAATGGGACCTTTACGATGCAAGGCGGTGAAATCAGTGGAAATAATGGCCAAAGTCAAGGCGGAGGTATTTACAATGATTCTGATAAAACATGCAGTATCACAGGCGGAAGTATCCACAATAATACTGTAAGTAATAATAATGACGCGGGCGATGGCGGAGGTATTTACAACCTGGGGACTGTTACGATGCAAGACGGTGAAATACGTGAAAATAATGCCCTAAGTTCTGGTGGTGGTATTTACAATAGCGGAGGTGGTACATGCAGTATCACAGGCGGAAGTATCCAAAGTAATACCGCAAGTCAGGGTGGTGGTATCAACAACAGGAATTTACTTACTTTGAACGGTGCCACCATTACGGGAAATACGGCTACATCGTATGGCGGTGGTGTTTACAATGACAAAACCATTAATATGGGCGACAAAAACAATGTGACTGGAAACACAGTAGGTGATTCTGCAAGTAATATCTCTATGGAGAGTGCTACGAGTATGATTACCATCACGGGAGCGTTAGACGCTGCAAGTACGGTGGGTGTTAGAGAGTACGAAGCTCCAAAAACTGATAAACCGGTAAAATTTGCCGATGGGGCATGGGCTTATCAAATCACTGAGAACGATGCGGCAACATTTACTTCCGACAGAGGAAGTGAAGTTAAGCTTGAGGGCAATACGTTACAGATGACAGTGAAAGGACCTGTTGCCAAAAAAGATCCTGTCGCAGCAGACTTTGACTATACAGCACCTGCGGACTTGATTTTTGATAATTGGACTACTCGGAAGGCAACCGTAAAGGCAAAGAGCACGGCAACTGGCATGGGCACTATTACGGTTCGTTATTATGATGAGAAGAACAAAGAAGTTACTTCCCCTAAGGACACAGGTACATACACGGTGAAGATCGATGTGTCAGAGGGTACTTCCTACAATGCTATTACAGGGCTTGAAGTGGGCAGCTTCACCATCGTATATCTGACGACGGATAAGGTGGCAACTCTTGACGGCACACTGGGAGAGAATGGCTGGTACACATCTAATCCTGTCACCATAACAGCTCCTGATGGCTGGTACGTTGGCCTGAATTTTAATGGCTTTGGATCAGTTTATCAATGGAAGAAAGAGGGCAAGAACTCTGTTTCCTATCACCTAAAGGATAGGGGGAATGATCATATTACAGACGAGAAGACTATCGATATCAATATAGATAGTGTGGCACCATCCATTACAAAGGTTAATGCAGCATCGGCAGCGATTACGGTTACGGCAAGGGATACGACTTCCGGCATAGCGAAGTACGAATTGAATGTGAATGGAACAACCACGACTCAAGCTGTGACAGCGGGTACCTGCACCTTTGACGTGAAAAATCTTCCTACGGGAGCAGACTATCCATACACGGTAAAGGTTACCGATCAGGCAGGCAATGCTTCGACAAAGACAGGTACCTTAACCAAAACTTTAAAAACACTAACGAAGGATGACTTCATCTGTACTCTTCCAGAAGACTTGATATATACAGCTACTGAAAAGAATATAACTGTAGCACTGGCGTCTGGAGTTTCAGGAGTAGGAAGTGCTAGTTTTCATTTTGAAAAAGATGGAAAGGGAGCAAACCCGATTGAACCAGGTACCTACAAGGTGCTGGTAACTGCGGCAGAAGGAACAAAATACGCTGCGATCAGTAATTTAGAGGTGGCTGAATTTACCATTACCTACCTGGCTACAGATCAAACAGCCACTTTGGCGGACACCAATAAGGGCGAAGCCGGCTGGTACAAGGGAGATGCTACCCTGACGGCACCATCCGGCTGGAAAATCTGTCTGGATAAGAAGACCTGGGGCGAGACAGCCCAGTGGGGGCAGGAGGGAGAATTTCCAACCGCGACTTATTACCTGAAGGATGCAGACGGACATATTACAGATGGAAAAACTGTTGCACTTAAGCTGGATAAGACAGCACCTGTCATTTCCAAGGTAACGACAGCCAAAACAACAACTACGGCGAACATTACGATTGATGCTTCAGATGTGGTTGAGGGCATTACGACCTCCGGCATTGCAGCGTATACGTTGACCGGATCAGACGGCAAGGAGACAATCGAAAAGACCAGTGCAGGAAGCCATACATTTAAGCTGACCGATCTTGATGCCAATAAGGAATATATCTATACAGTAAAGGTGCAGGATGCAGCAGGCAATCAGCAGACAAAAGAGGTCAAGTTCACCACGGACAAAAACGCCATTGCTTCGGTGACTCCGAAAATTATGGCTCCGGTCAAAAACGGGATTCCAGCCACCAAGGCAGTGCTTGAACAAGGCGCACATTATACCGCCAGTACGGTGAACTGGAGCACCGCTCCGAAGAAATTCCTGGGTGGTACGGCGTACACGGCTACCTTGACCCTTACCCCTGAGAAGGACTACGAATTTACAGACACGATCACCGCGTCGATTGAAGGAAGTACGGTCACCAAAACACAGAATGCGGATGGCACTCTGACATTACAGGCAGTCTTCCCGGCCACTGAGGCGCGGGAACTGAGCAGCATCAAGGTGAAAACAGCTCCGAAAACAAACTACACTTACGGTGACAGTTTTGATCCGGCGGGATTAGTATTGACTTGCACCTACGATGATGATACTACGGAGGATGTGGTGTACAGCCAGGAGAATCAGGATGAGTTCACATTTACTCCGGAGAATCTTACAGTGGATGACAAGACCATTACGGTCACCCACAGCGGCAAGGAGACATCCATTGATATTACAGTAGCGAAACAAATCGTTGCGGACCCGGAGATTGCGGCAGCAGATTATACAGGTCAACTCCAAGTACCGACCGTTGCCACGAGCACGCTGTACACTGTTGAGAAGAATGAGGGCGGTACCGACGCGGGTGACTACGATGTGGTGCTTGCTTTGACGGACAGCACGAATTACAAATGGAGTGACAGCGACACTGCAACGAAGAACTTTACCTTTACCATCAACCAGGTGGCACAGGCGGAGCTTACAATTACGAATCAGCCACAGACGGTTACTTACGGGCATGCACCATTTACCCTGGGAACAACCGGAGGAAGCGGCGATGGAGCAGTGAGCTGGAAAGCAACCGGTTCTGCGACCGTAGATGCGACCGGAAAGGTAACCATCACCGGCGCAAAGGAGAAGGTAACGATTACAGCAACAAAAGCTGCAGATAAGAACCATACAGCTGAGGTGAGTGCTGTCTATACATTTACGGTGGCGAAGAAGACACTCACGGTAAAAGCGAAGGATCATACCATTCTATATGGTGAAAAACCAACAGGAAATGATGTGACCTATGAAGGATTTGTATATGGAGAGACTTCAAAGGTCATTGGAGGCAGCCTCAGCTACACTTACGATTACCAACAATATGGTGACGCAGGGAGCTATCACATTACCCCGGGCGGGCTGTCCAGCGAAGATTATGATATTCAATATGAAGTGGGCACACTGAAAGTGGAACCGCGGGAGGCGGCCTTTACCTGGAATAACACAGCGACCCGCGCCTACAATGGCAAGGAAAGCAATGTGACGGCAGCCGTAAATAACCTGCAGAAGCAGGATGACGATGTGACGGTCACTGTGACCGGAGGATCTAAGGTCAATGTGGGAACATATGCTGCAGAAATCACGGGATTAACCGGTTCCAAAGCGGGAAATTACAAGCTGCCGAAGAACAATCTGACGCAGTCCTATACGATCGTACAGTCTGCTTCAGAAATTACAGAGATCAAGGCTGAACAGACAAGCTATGTATATGGTGACACCATGAAGATTACGGCCAAGATCAATGCCACCGGTGGAGAAAAACAGCGGGGACTGTTTGCGATGCTGGCTGAGCTTGTGATTCCGGCCAAAAATCAAGTGGCACTTTACCGGGGCAATACCCAGATCAGTGAAGCGGTCACCGTAGAAAAGGACGGAAACTGCACCCTGACTTATGAGACAAAAGACAAGAAGCTGCCGGTCGGAACAAGCACCTTGACCCTGAAATATATGGGCGATGACAACATGGCAGCGGAAGAGACGACCGTGGACGTAGTTTTAAATGCAAAAGAGGTGACGGCCAAGGCAGCAGGCACCATGACCAAGGTGTATGACGGAACGGATACGGCAGCGGTGACGCTGTCAGTGGACGCAGCAGACCTGGTCAATAAGAACGATGAAGTAACCGTAACGGCACCGGCATTTTATAATGACAAGAATGCAGGCAGCAGCAAAGCGATTTCCTTTAATTCCGAGGAACAGACAGTCGGTGGAGCAGAGAGCAGCTACTATACTGTAAATATGCCGACAGGTGTAACCGGTGAGATTACAGCCAAATTACTGAATGCGGTCGTGACTGCAGAGAATAAAGTCTATGATGGAACCAAAGATGCGACGCTGGCGGCAGCAGTGGAAACTGGTGTGACAGGAGACAGCCTGAGCATTTCCGGTCTGGCAGGAACCTTTAGTGATAAAAACGTGGGCGCAAAGAAAACGGTCACAATTGACAGCCAGGCAGTAAAAGTAACGGGTGATGCGAAGGATAACTATACCATTCTCTACCCGGCTGGCGTAACAGCAGATATTACAAAAAGAGATGTTACCGTAAAGGCAGATGCGAAGACCAAGGTCTATGGCGGCAGCGATCCGGCACTTACCTTTGAGCCGAAGAATCTGGTAAAGGGTGAAACGCTGAGCGGAACCTTGACCCGCGAAGAGGGCGAGGATGTAAAAGCAGGCGGCTACGCCATCAACCAGGGAACACTGACCGATGAGGCGAATCCAAATTATACGATCACCTTCCAGAAGGGTGTATTCACAATCGAAACAGCAGAACAGGAAACACTTACCATTCAAGATGGACCGAAGAACGTGACCTATGGGGATGCTCCGTTTACCCTGAAAGCAGAAGGGGGCAGCGGAACCGGCGGCATAACATGGAGCACAGAAGGTCCCGCAACCGTGAATGCGACAGGAAAGGTTCAGATCACCGGCGGAGGAGCTGTGACCATCACAGCAACGAAAGCCGCAGACGGAAACCATACAAGGGCTGTGAGCGCAGTCTATAAAGTTGATGTGGCAAAGGCAGTTCTCACCGTGAAGGCGAAAGACCATACCATGACATATGGTGCAGAACCAGCAGGCAATGGTGTCACCTATGATGGATTCGTGTTTGAGGATACTGCGAAGAACCTTGGCGGAAGCCTGAAATATACTTTCGATTATCAGCAATACGATAAGGTGGGAGAGAACTATCAGATCACTCCGGGCGGACTGAACAGTGATGATTATCAGTTCACTTATGAAAAGGGTACTCTGACAGTAGAACCGCTCGAGGCGGTCTTTACCTGGAACAATGCAAAGGAACGCATCTATGATGGTACGGCAAGCAATGTGACAGCAGCAGTCAAAAATATACAGAACAAAGACGTGGTCGCAGTGACCGTGACCGGAGGCAGTGAGACAGCGGTAGGAACCTATCAGGCAGAAATCACGGGACTGACCGGTGACAAGGCGGAAAATTATAAGCTGCCAACAGAGAATCTTACCAGAGAATATGTGATCAAAAGAGCAGCTTCTGTAATTACGGATATTGTCACGGATCAGGCCAGCTACGTGTACGGCGATATGATGGAAATTACGGCAAAAGTAAGTCCGGACGGTAAAGTGGCAAACGAAAAGGGAATCCTGGCGATGTCGGCAAGGTCGGTAAAACTTACGGCTCCTTTTGCAAATCAGATTGCACTTTACAGCGGAGAGACCCAGATCAGTGATGCGGTTACCGTAGGAACTGGCGGGCTCTGCACTCTGACTTACGATACAAAGACGAAGAAGCTGCCGGTTGGAACCAGCAACCTGACACTTAAGTATGTGGGAAATGAGAACATGGCAGATGCAGCTTCGCCGATTCAAGTGAGCATTACAGCAGCACCAGTCACCGCGAAGGTGACCAGCACCGCTATTACCAAGGTGTACGAAGGAACCGATACGGCGGAGGCAACGCTGGCAGTAGATGCGGCGGATCTGATCAATTCTGCGGATGAGGTGACCGTAGAAGCACCGGCGGCCTATGTGGATGCCAATGCGGGAACCGGCAAAGCGATTGTCTTTGACGGAGAGCAGAAAAAGATCGGCGGCACAGAGGGAAGTTATTACGATGTGAGTATGCCAACGGGAGTGACCGGTGACATTACAGCAAAACCGTTGAATGCGGTCGTGACAGCATCCGAGAAAGACTACGATGGCGATACAGCAGCAAAGGTGACCGCAACGGTAGAAACCGGCGTGAAGGGTGAAGACTTAAGTATTTCCGGTCTGAAGGGAACCTTTGATAACAAAAACGTGGGCGAGAAGAAAACGGTCACAGTCGATAGCGGAGCAGCAAAAGTGACCGGTGATTCTAAGGATAACTACACCATTACCTATCCGGGTACTGCAACGGCAGATATTACCAGAAGAGCAGTTACTGTAACGGCGAAGGGCCAGAGCAAGAACTATGGGGCAAAGGATCCGGAATTAACCTTTGAGGCGAAGAATCTGGTAAAGGATGAAACGCTGAGCGGAACCTTGACCCGCGAAGAGGGCGAAGCCGTGAAGGAGGGTGGCTATGCCATCACCCAGGGGACGCTGACGAATGAGGAAAATGAGAATTACAGCATTACATTCGTAGAAGGAAAACTGCTTATAAACAAGGTGGCACAGGAGGAACTTACCCTTGACGGACCGGAGAAGGTTACCTATGGGGATGAGCCATTTACCCTGAAAACAGCCGGTGGAAGTGGAGACGGCGAGGTGACATGGAGCGCAGAAGGCTCTGCAGAGGTGGACGAAAAAGGCGAAGTTACAATCACCGGCGCAGGCGATGTCGCAATTACGGCAGCCAAGGCGGCAGACGGAAACCATACAGAAGCAGTAAGCGCGACTTATCGGGTCGCGGTGGCAAAGAAGGAACTTATTGTGACGGCGAAGGACCATACGATTATATATGGTGCAGAACCTGCAGGCAATGGAGTCACCTATGATGGATTTGTAAAGGGGGATGATGCAGAGAAACTGGGCGGAAATCTGGCCTATGATTACACATATCAGCAATATGACGACGTAGGAAAAGACTATACCATTACGCCAAAGGGCCTGACCAGTGATAATTACAAGATTTCTTATAAAACAGGCACGCTGACTGTGGAGCAGTTAGAGGCAGCATTTACCTGGAGCAATACAGAAACCCGTGCCTATGACGGAAATCCAAGCAAGGTAACGGCAGCGGTAAATAATCTGCAGAATCAGGATGTGATCACCGTGGAAGTGACCGGAGGCGACGAGATCGAGGAAGGAACCCATACAGCTACAATTACCGAGCTGAAAGGTGAAAAATCCGGCAACTACAAGCTGCCAAAGGTTCTGACACAGGAGTATAAGATTGTACAGTCCGCTTCTGATATTACGGAGATCATTGCAGACAAAGAAAGCTATATCTATGGTGATGTCATAACAATTACGGCAAATCTGAAGCCGACCGGAAATGCGGCGGAGAAGAAAGGGCTGTTCGCCAGATTGGCAGAGCTTATAGCACCGGCTGCGAATCAGATTGCACTTTACAGTGGAAAGATCCAGATCAGTGAACCTGTTACGGTAGACGAGGATGGAACCTGTGCCATGAGTTACGATACCATGGACCAGCAGCTGCCGATGGGAACCAGTACCTTGACATTGCGGTACGTGGGCAATCACAATATGGCAGATGCAGTTACAACAATTAACGTAACAATTGCGCCAAAGGCTGTGGAAGTAGTCGCGGCAAATCAGACCAAGAACTACGGAGAAACAGATCCGGAATTTACCTATATTCCAACCGGTCTGTTGGGAGAAGATACGCTGAGTGGCGCACTGTCCCGGGAGGAAGGCGAAGACGTGAAAGAAGGCGGCTATGCCATCACCCAGGGAACGCTGACGGATGCAAATAATCCAAACTACAGTATTACTTATACACCAGCTACCCTGACCATTTCCCCGATTGCGCAGGAAGCACTGACAATTACAGGAATGCCGGATACAGTTACCTACGGCGATGAACCATTTACACTGGGAACTATTGGCGGAAGTGGAAAGAGCGAAGTGACCTGGACAGCGGACGGCCCGGCAGCTGTGGATGCAGCCGGAACCGTAACAATAACCGGTGCGGGCAAAGTGACGGTTACGGCAGTGAAGGAGACAGATGGAAACTATACTGAGTCTGTGACAGCAACTGCCACGACGACGGCAGCTCCAAAAGCACTGACATGGGATACGAAAGATCTGACCGTGACAACAAAGAAGCATTGGGATGGCAATGCAAATGCCTCCGTTTCAGGAGTCTTGAAGGTTGCAGGTATGGTAGGAACAGATGATCCGGGATTCTCTTATACTGAAGTAGTTGCTTCTTATGAAAATGCCAAGGCAGGCAGCCACATGATTGCAGTAACCGCAACAGATGCAAAACTGACAAACACAAACTATACACTTCCGACAGAGAGCATTACCTATAAAGGGTATATCAGCTCTGTTACGCAGGGAGCAAACCAGCCATGGCAGGTTAATGGCTCGAGCACAGTATACCGAGTGGTGCTGGAAAAAGGCATTAGTATGGTACCGACGGGATTGGAACAGACTGTGTTTAATACACCTGAGAAAATTACAAAAGAATTAAGACGTGTGCTGAGCACGAATCCGGGGTATACAGAGAAGGACAGCATTGTGTATGATGTGGAACTTCAGATCAGTCCGGATGGCGGAAAGTCATGGACGAAAGCTACGCGGGATAGTTTCCCGGCAGAAGGCGTGAAAGTCCGAGTAGAATATCCAGAGGGCACAAATGCAAATGATTATGACTTTGTGGTGGCCCATATGTTTGCCGAAAGTATGAATGGACACACAGCGGGTGAGATCGAATCACCGACAGCAACGAAAACGGCAGACTATGCAGAGTTTACTGTGACAGGATTGTCTCCGATCGCGATTGCATGGAAACCGGTAAAGAAGCAGATAACAAATAATACTTCCAATAACGCTGCAAATAATGCTGCAGCGGGCAGCAACACAGCAGCAAAGACAGCATACGGAGCGCAGACAGGTGATAACAATAAAGTGATGCAGTTGATATTGTTATTACTGATAAGTGGCATGAGCATAGCATTCGTGTTGGTAAGACGCCGCAAAAAGAGCACTAAGTAGACAATTGAAAATAAAATTTTCGCTGCCATCAGATGCAAGTCTGGTGGCAGTTTTTATCGTGGAGTATTCGATCTGCATATTTGGATCTGCATATTTGGATCTGCATGTTTCAATCTGCATATTGGAGATCCGGGTCAATGCGGTGCAAGGAATATGTACCAGGGTTCTTTGCGATTACATTGAAAAAACACAAAAGAAACACGAAAGTAACAAAAATAAAAAATGTGTTGACAAATGTGTGCCAGAAGTGATATCCTAATCAAGTCGCTTCTGAGAGGCGGCAGGGAAAGATCGAAAAATTCACAATAAAGTGTGAAAAGTTCTTGACAGGAACATGTCTTACATGATATTATGGACAAGTTGTCACTCGAGAGAGCGTTCGACAAAATGTTGCAAAGCTCAACAATAAAGAATAAGAAAGTTCTTGACAAACGAACTTGATTATGATAAAATAATCGAGTCGCTAAATGCGACAGGATGTTGAAAAAGAATAAAGGCTTACAGAAATGTTTTGCTTTTACTTCCTATTTAAAACATCAAAACAGTACATTGATAATTAAACAATAGACAAACAACCTTGAAAATTTCTAAAAGAGAAAATTTTTAAAGAACAAGTCAAATTGAAAGATTTGACACCCACCATGAACTCTAAGCAAGTTTATGGTAAGAACAGTAATAACGGGGCAATTATTAGCTAGTAGTTGATTTTTGGCCTGAGATTAAACACTTTTAACGAGAGTTTGATCCTGGCTCAGGATGAACGCTGGCGGCGTGCTTAACACATGCAAGTCGAGCGAAACACTTAGATCTGATTTCTTCGGAATGAAGAACTTTGTGATTGAGCGGCGGACGGGTGAGTAACGCGTGGATAACCTACCTCATACAGGGGGATAACAG
>NZ_FQZY01000091.1 GCF_900142165.1 Hespellia stercorisuis DSM 15480 | reverse complement strand
GAATTCACATAGATTCACCTATGGTGAAAATGACTGTGGATAAGTAATGTTTTTCAATGTTCAGTTGTTGTTAAATATATTCAAAAGCCATAGAATTTGGCTTTGAATCAGAGTTATTTGAAAGATTGAAAGAGTAATCCACAATGAATTAAATTATTCAATCACAAACAATTGGTTATCCACCAATTACCGAAATAATATCGCAAAACAGGTTTTAAAAATTCTCTGTTTTGTACAAAAATTAATTAGTTCCCCAAGGGGGTTCTGAACAGTTACTTTCTTTTTATCATTTGATTTTTCAAGTGTCGTGTCATCAATATAACGAATGATTTCTCGAATATTTGACTTCATCGACTGCAGATATCCTTTCATCAGCACAGCTACTTTTCTAGCATCCGATTTTTCGGTTTCTTTTTCCAGCATATAAAACTCTTCCAGTTCTTTCAGAATATCCATCCCTGCTTTCATCTGAAATTCCACCTCAAGCAAATCATCCATCACTTTATATAATTCTTCCATTGTTTATTTCTGCCTTTCCATATAGCGCCACTATATTTTCCACAATCATCCAAAAATAAATTCCTGTAATCCACATTTCACAACTTCAATTACTGCAACTATCCCCATACCGATATGTGGGAGTAGAACAAACACTACTGTCGTAATAATCGCTGATTTCATTGTCCAGTCCGTACTGATTCCAAACCCAATACTCAAAACTTCTGTCACAACAGAGATTCCGGCTATCAGATAGCAGAATCCAGCAGATAACCCAACCAGGAACACCAGCACAATATTCACCGCTGCAAGTACCAGCCAAACAGGAGCTGCAATAATTCGAAATGGCAGTTTTATCATAAATCTCAACATAATTCTTCCTCCTACTTTGTGCCCAGTGGACACAAGGTTATTTTAGCATATCTGCCAGATATGACTATCTCTTTTTAAACTTCGTGCCCAGTGGGCACAAAGTTCTTACCTGTCTGGAATATCCTTCCCCCAGTACATGTCATGTCGAACTTCAGCATCATAAAACTGATTGATTGTTGCAGGAGCGTTATACAATACCGTCAGCATATACTGCCGGATATTCTTCACTTTGCTTGTACTCCTGTCAAGACTGAAAAACACATACTGGATGTGTTCATACCCGACTTTGAGCAAACGGCTCTTGACCACTTGTGTAGGCACAGCTTCCCCATTGATCTGTTGATATGTCTTTGTCGAACATATTGCATCCAGCATCAGCTCTACCAGCTCTTCTACTCGTCCAGTTCCATAGCTCTGACAAAGGATCTCATATTCGATATTATCATGAATTAACTGTCGATACTCATTTCTCTCCTGTATCCTATCTCTCCCTTTCTCTTGTTCAGATAGATATTGATAAGATTCATTCTCACTAAATTCAGTATAATTATATTCAGTATTATTACAGTTTGTTTTTGAAACTTCTTGAAGTTTGTTTTCTAAACTTCTTGAAGTTTGTTTTTCAAACTCCTTGAAGTTTGTTTTTGAAACTTCTTGAAGTTTATTTTTCAAACTTCCTGAAGTTTGTTTTTCAAACTTCTGTGTATTTACGGGCTTTTCCGGCTCTTTTTTCGCATATTCTTCTATTTCTGTCTCTGTATTTTCTTTTCTCTCTGCTACATTTTCCGGTGTTTCTTCCGAATCAAAGATTGCTGGCTCATCTGGATATTCTGTCAGGCTGAAATTTTTCACGTAAATAACATTTGTTTTTCCAAGTCCGATTCGCCTCTTCTCAATCAATCCAATCCCTTTTTCCTGATCCAGCTCTTTTAGACAATTCACAGCCTTATTCCTGCCACAGTTAAGCATTTCCATAATCTCTTCCACCGAAAAGAAAATATATGCCCTGTCCTCTTCATCAAACCACCGGTTCTTGATGGACAGTGACATCCGGTCTAACATCAGTCCGTACAGCACCTTTGCTTCGCAGGAGAGATTTTTAAAATATTCACTTGTAAACAGCAGTTTGGGAATACGATAAAAACTGTACATATCGCATTCCATTCCTTGAAAATAATGGAATGTTGCTCTTATACTCATGACACATCCCTCCCTTCGTACTTATCAATGATTCTGATTGCTCCATTCCTCCAAAAGCTGACATATAACAGTCCGTATCTTCTGTTCATCATACTCTGGAGGAAAATACTTCTTAATTTCATCCTGTTTTAATGTTACCGTTGTTTTCTTTTTACGCTCTCCTATAACCAGGAGCCGCACAATCTCTTTTGTCAGCGTTTTTTCTTCTCGATGTTGCCTTATTTTTTTTGCCTGTTCCAGACTTGGATATTTTCCGGTACTCTCATGCACTTCCTCCACCATCTCCTGTTCTGGAACCGTAAGGTAGGAAAGCTCTACACCTACCTGCAATCCGATCACATCACGATCTACTGCGTTTAATAGGTCATTCATCAGATAAGTAAGCCGGATATAGCGATACACCTGCCTTGCACTGTCATTTGCGTTCTTTCCAATGTCTTTCGCACTGATACCGCCTGATGTTCCCTGATGATTCATTGCTTCCATCTTCATACGGTAAGCAAATGCCTTTTCACTTGGGAGTATATTAGGTCTCTGCAGATTGCTGTCTACCATCGCACGGACAGCTGTATCTTGATCCATATTTCTGATAATAACCGGAACCTCTTTAAGACCAGCAAGTTGTGCCGCATGTCTCCTTCTGTGACCGGCGATGATTTCATATTCACCATCACCCAGCGGTCGTACCAGTAATGCTGTAAGAATTCCCTCTTCTTTCACACTTTCCACCAGTTCCGCCATTGCCTCATCATCATTTACTTGAAATGGATGGTTCTCGAAAGAATGTAAATGCTCAAGTGAAACCTGCTGGATATCGTTCGTTTCTTCTCCTCCTCCAAGTAATTCATCATAAGATGTCAGTTTTATCTTCGATGCACTTCTACCTTTCATCCAAAAGCACCTCCTGTGTCATCTGCCAATATGCAGCCGCTACTTTTCCTTTTGGATCATGCTCAAATATGCTGATTCCTTCCGCACTGATTTCAGCTGCTCGTACTGAAAATGGAATACTCTGTGGAAAAATCTTAATCTGGTTTCCATATGTATCAAAAATCAGATCAGATATATCTCTTGCATAGTTCGTTCGGTTATCCACCATTGTGATCAATATACCTCCAATTTTCAGTTGTTTGTTAAGCTGTCTTCGCACCTTTCCTATCGTCCGTATCAGCTGTTCTAGACCCTTTACAGGAAGATAAGCCGCCTGGACAGGTATAATAACTGCATCGACACTGGCAAGTGCATTGATCGTCAGCATTCCAAGTGATGGCATACAGTCAATCAATATATAGTCGTATTCTTCTCTCATTCTTTCTATATATTGTTTTAAGACAAGTTCCCTGCTCATAATATTTACAAGTGAAACTTCCATTCCAGAGAGTTCGATGTTTGCCGGAATCAAATCAATTCCTTCCTGGTGATGTAAAATTCCCAGTGTATTTTCAAATAGTTCATCTTCTACAATCTTTGTCAGAATAGTAGCCAGTGTGATTGGTAATTCATCTGGGTTATGATACCCAAGACTTGCTGTCATACTTCCCTGCGGATCATTGTCAATCACAAGCACTTTCTTCCCTGCTTTTGCAAGTCCGACTGCCAGATTCACGCAACTTGTTGTCTTGCCAACCCCGCCTTTTTGTGAACACAATGCCAGCACTTTACAATCCTTCATTACTTTCTCTTCCATCCTTTTTATCCTCCCATAAATAACTTGAACCTTTCAGCATCCATAATGCTGCTTCCAAAAATGCAAGATACCGTTCTGTCATACTATCAAGAACCGATTCTGAAATAACTGGTTTTTCAGACTTCAAATCTTTTGCCACATCCTCCAAAACCAAACTCATTTCCTTCATTTCTGACCGGATAATCTCAATTGTTTCTTTCTTTCCAACAACACATACATGATTGTAAATGCATGATCGGACGATATAATCCTGTTTTTTCATTCCGCTCACTTTCACTCGTTCTTCAATTGTTGCTTTTTCATAAGAATTCACCCGAAAAGAAATGGTCGTTGTGTTGTGTTTTCCATGTCTGTCACCAGCCATCGCTTATTCCTCCTCTTCCTCATGTTTCTTATCTAGCAAACCTGCTAATTTACTCTGTGTAGACGGATACAGATGTGAATAAGTGTTCAACGTGGTTTCCACCTTTTCATGTCCAAGGCGTTCTGCAATCTCCAATGGAGCCACCCCCATATCAACCAGCATACTGGCATGGGAATGGCGGAGATCATGAAGTCGTATCCGCTTTACACCAGACCGCTCGATTCCGGTAGCCATACAATGTTCCATATGCGATTTGGTAAACCGAAAAAGTCTTTCCTTTTTCATAATTCCATACAAATGACTGCAATACTCCCTAAATTCCTCTGCAAGAAAATCCGGCATCGTAATCACACGGATACTCTTTGGAGTTTTCGGCTGCGTGATCATATCCTTTCCTTTCAGTCTCTGATAAGATTTATTGATTGATATGGTTTTCTCTTCAAGATTGATGTCATTATAAGTAAGTGCAAGCAATTCACCGATACGCATTCCGGTCCAGTACAACAAAAGAAACGCCATTCTTGTCTCCGGCTTATCACTTACTGTTTCCAGAAAAGCATTGAACTCTTCCTGCATCCAGAAGTCCTTCGGTTCTCCTTTACTCTTGCCAATCGCTCCTGCCTTCCTGCAGGGATTATCCTGCAGGTTATAATACCGCATTGCATAATTGAAGATTGCAGTCAGCTGGCAGTTCACTGTTTTCAGATAAGTAGGAGAATATCCTTTTCCATTCTTATCCTTATACGTCAGCAACTCATTCTGCCATGCACGGACGTCTGCCACCGTAATTTCACTGAGAATCTTCTTTTCAAAATAAGGCTTGATTTTCAGGTCAATAATATATCGCTTCGTGTACATAGTGTTTTCTCTGAGACGGACATCCATATCTTTGTAATAAATCTCCAGAAAATTTCCAAATTCAATATCCACACCCTGGCTCTGCTGTTGCAGGAAATCTCTTTCCCATTCCTTAGCTTCACCCTTGGTCCTGAATCCTCTTTTCTGTTTTCTTTTCCGATTTCCCTGCCAGTCTTTGTAATAGACCTGTACTTTCCAGTTTTTTCCTTCTTTGTAAACCCCCATTGCTAATCCTCGACTTTCATGCCATAAATCTTTTCTGCCAGGAATTTCGTAGAGATTTTTCCAGCTACTACAATATAGCCTTTTGCCTTCAATTCTTTGTTGTATTCTCGCATCAGACTATATGCATAAGTTTTTGAAACTCCAAGAATTGCACACACATCATCCACATCCATATACATTTTTTCCTGCATCATACTCATACCGCTTTATCCTCCTTCAAATACTGCTCAACATGTTCCAGACCATAGATCTTGTCCTCTACATAGCGGGTTGGCACCCGACCGAGAATCACATAATAGTTCTTGCTTGCCAGATCGGCATTCATTCTTTCCACTACCCGGTAAGCAAACGAAACTGATAATCCAAAGAGTTCTGCAATGTCTTCCACTGATAAATACATTTTTCTCTTACGCATGAAACCATTCCTTTCCCTCTTCCTGTGGAATCTCACAAGTATCTTCTACTCCGTAGAAACGCTTCACAAAATACTTTGTCGGAACTTTTCCTCTAAGCGTCAGGTAGCCCTGTTCTTCCAGTTCCTTGTTCAGATTTCCGATGATTTCATAAGCCGATGTCTGTTTTACTTCCAGAAGTTCACATATATCGGCTGCCTTTAAAAATAATTTATTCTGCATAATCAGTACCTCCTGTGTTTTGAATATTTATCTCTTCATATACTCTGTACTGGCAGATGCAAAATCGGACATCATTTTCCGAAATTTATCAAATTTTCTTGTTTTTTAATTCTCCATCAGTGTGATTACTGTGTCATGGAGTTTAAGCTCATCGAAAGTAAAGAACCTTTCTGTGGTATCTGTTTTCTAAATGCAGGCAACAAAAAAACAGTCTGCCTTGACGAAAATCACTTCAATCAAAACAAACTGTTCTTCATATTTACTCTAATTTTATTTTATGAGAATAACCGATTTCACGAAATTTGCAGGTGAATCTGGAATATAAACAAGAGAAAAAAATAATTTTTAAACTCCATTTGCACTCCATTTGGTCTTTTCGACACCCCGCAAAGCCTTTATTTATGGGCTTTTCCGCGATTTTTCAAGCTACTCGAATTCCTTTGCGGACTGCATTATACAGCACGCACAAGGTATAATTAGCGGTTTTTGTATCGAACATTCGTTCTGTTTTCGTGTTTTCCGTACCGCTTATGAAAAGATAAACTCCAAAATAACTCCATTTCACTCTTTGTTATTTTGTTGTTCTTCTCTTGCGTAAAGAAGATCCAATGCCTGACACACAACACCACTCATGCTCTGATAATGACGTTCCGCATACTCAACAAGCCTCTGCTTTTGCTCCGGAGTCACCCGTACTCGTATGTTCTCTTCTTTGCCATCTTTTGGTGTTTTTCTAGCCAAACATATCACTTCCCTTCCACAAATACAGTTTACTACTGATTACTACAAAATGTCAATCTATTTTTTCATCTTTTTTATATTCTGCAAGTGCTTGTTCAAGTTTTCGATAATCGCAATGATACGGAAGCACTTTATTTTTTTGAATCTGTTTTTCGTATATCTTCGTTGCTTTCCTAGCAATATCCTCTGATATATCATTCAAGAAATTATACTCCTTAATCATAAGAAAAGTTCTCTGATTATCACTTCTTGAACCATTACTACTGATATTGAATTTCACTTCAGTATATACCGTATCATCTACCGGAAACATCTTTCTCATGTCTAATACTGACAATATCCGTTGTCTGGCATTTACTTGATCTTCTGGTTTTATTTTCTTTAAAATTTCTTGATTCTTTACTTCAACAATAATGTCATCTCTATCTACCGGATCGTTTTTGATATCAATAACTTCATATATTCTATACCAATTAGCAGTCGCATCTGCCCATCCTTTGTGCTTTTCCTTTGCAGATGTTAATGGAATTACATACTTCATTCCAGCATTATTCAATAAGATCCCTAAATGTGGTTTCAATCTATAGTTTTCATCTTCCTTATTAAAAAAGATTTCGGAATCTATTCCATTTAAATATTCCATATATGCTACATCAATGTAGACGAATTGTACTTTATCAAAATTCATATGTATCACCCTAAAAAAAATAGGAAGCTAACGCTTCCTTTATCGTTCCACACTTCAACGCCTTTGGTAGTGGTACACCAACCTATATCGTTCTGCATTTCAACGCCTTTGGTAGCAGCACACCAACCTATATCGTTCCACACTTCAACGTCCTCGGTAGTGGCACACCAGATACAAGAACTAATACTTTTAATATATCCAGTATATCATAAGCACCAAATTCTTGTATAATTATAATATGATAAAATCCTTGATTTGTCAAGGTTTTTCCGCTTCCAACATCTCACAGATTTTCCAAAAATTTCTGTGATTCAGTATTCACAATGTTTCAATTATAACTCGTCAGCTCGCTCTAATTTCAGTATAAATTTCTCTGGATTATCAATAATATTGTATGTCCCACTCGTATCTTCCTGCAAATAAGAAAATGAAAACATCTCCTTTCCTTCCTCCACCTGATGCTTGGAACCATACACTGTCACATAAAGAGCATTCGGAATTGCCTGATCGTAGCTAAATCGAATACTCTTAAACGAATTTTCCCTGCAACGTTTCACAATCTCTTCTGCACAGGATTTTTGATCTGCAACATACAATTTGTTTATGACCACTGCCAAACGTTCTTCCTCATAATTATCAAATGATGTCACATGAGAACTGCAAGCGTCCATATCCCGACCATACTGCAGATATCCCATCCAACTGCCTGTAAGAATTATTATACCAATCATCAGACCTGCTAACCATCTTTTCTTCATCTACTCTTTCCCCTTATTTATCTTTTTCATACACCTGTATCACAATACAAGTGTATGACAGGACAGCTTATTTTTCAATACAGTTGTATTTATAATTTTAAGAAAAGATGAGGTGTCAACATGATTGTATATATGGATTTAGAAAATCTGCTTAAAGAAAAGCATATCAGCAAAAATAAACTCTGTGAAGCATGTAATTTGCAACGTACACAACTTAACAACTACTGTAAAAATAAAGTAACCAGAATCGACTTCACCATTCTCGCAAAACTCTGTGAATTTCTGGATTGCACACCAAACGATATATTGAAATTAAAATAGGGCATTGGATTATTCCAGTGCCCCTTTCTTACATCTGCAATTCTTATTTTCCCTATTTGTTTTCCTTATGCTCCGATGGCAATCTCACCTCTCCATTCCGTCTTTTTATAATGGAATCCTGTGTTTCCATCTGCGTTGGAATATGCGTATGCTCCTCAAGGAGATCTCTGGCAGCTTCCGCATAAGAATCATATCCAGCTGCTTTCATTCTCTTCAACATTTTTGCTAAAGCACTGTTCTTATCCCTGCTTACCTGGCGGTAGCTAATCCCCAATTCCTCTGCTGTCTCCTTGAGTTTCTTTCCCATAATAAAATAATCGCTCACAATTTTCTTTTCTTTTTCTGTAAGATCGCTGAATAAGTCTTTAAAAAACAGCTCATTTGCAACATCTCCTGCTACATCAAAGCTCATATCTGTGAGAAAATCTTCCGCACTACTTGTCTCTGTCTGCATTCCACAAAATAACAAGGTATTGTTCCTTTTGTGCTGCTGATGGAACATATAGTGTTCCTTATTATAAGAAGTATTCAGTACTTCCAATTCTTCTGCTGTCACGCTCTCATATCTTACTTTCTGGTATCTGTCATAAAATGTGTATTTTCTTTCTTCCATGATTGTTCCTCCGATTTGTCGATTGGTTGATTTGCAACAAATCGAAGGTCATGGATATCTGGCATAATGCCAGCCTCTTGCCTGCATGGTGATACGCTTTTCCTTTCCGGCACTTATGCCGAAACAAAAAGCAGTTCACACGATATGCACTTTTTATTTTGGGCATAAAAAAAAGCCATGCCCTTTCGGACACAGCCTGATGCCTGTTATATTTAAGAAAAAGAAAACCTCCGCAAACAAACGTCTGCGAAGGTCTATTTCTCTCAGCATATCAATTCTATCATGCACGTATTTTCATTGTAATGCCATTCATCTGCCAATATGCTACCAGTTTACTGCCGATTTACTTCCACTTTTCTTCCAGTTTAATTCCTCCATCTTATTCTGTACCTTCTCCGGTCTTGTAAATGCAAAAAGCATCGTTGCATAAAGCCGGATTGCCTTCTTCCGGTTTCTGTAATACGTTGTGCTTGGCATATCATCCAGCATTAGCATTACATCTTCGTTCGTATTACCTGCTTCAAAGTATCGGTATTTCAGTAATCGGTAATACAGCTGTCCATTCTTCGGATAATCTCTCAATGCAAGCAAAGAATCCCTCATAATTTCCAGCAGGCAGAGATTCATGTCGTTATTCAGAATTTTATCTTGAATCCGACGTTTCTCGGCTGTCGCATCAAAGTCTACCAAATTGTAAAGCATTTCCTTCAGATGCGTACCTTCTTCTGCGTACAGCTCATAATCAATGTCTACCAGATTTTTTTCAATACGGAACATTACCTTGGTATATTGGCTCAGTAATAATTCCGTATTTTTATAAGCATCCTCAGCTACTTCTTCCATATTGATAAACATATCCTGTATTCTCTGCATAATTGTCCTCCTTCCCGACCGCTTTCGCAGCCAGACCAATCATTTGTATTTTCTGCTCCATCAACAGTTTGCACTGTTATAACATCTTGTCATGCAGATCCCGCAAAAGTTCCACTGTGGGATAGCTTCTCTTTTGGCTGACCGGCAACTGTATGATATATTGAAAGCAATCGGTTCTCACGGGAAAGGATGTAGCCCCGACTGCTGATGTTCTCATCGAATTTCTATCTTTCCAAAGGGAGCCCCGTTTCAGGGCTCCCTTTCAGATCACCACTATTTGCGTTCCATAAACCATCTATAATTTTCCTCATACGTCAAATGGCAGATTTTTCCTCCCACCTGGCACGTATACCGATATCCGGTTTCACCAGCTTTCCGGCTGGCACATCGCTCCGGTTTTGAAATCTTATCTATCTCATATCTACGTCCATCTTCCCAGACAAATGCTTTGGGAATCAATTCTCCGTCCCGGCTGAAGACTGCCAGGACATCTACATATACTTTAGCTGTCATTACAACTACACCTGCTCTCCAGTTTTTAAAGTAGTAATAAAACTTCTCTGTCTTATATTGACTTTGTGAAGTTTCTGAATTATAATTTCTATTAACTTCACGAACGTTTGTTTGTATTTTATACATGTAACTAGCATCTGTCAATAGGTTTTATGAAGTTGATGAAGTTACGGCTTCAAAAACTTGGAAAGGATCACATTATGAATTTTTCAGACAAAATCAAATTTCAACGAGAACAGAATCATTTAACCCAAAAAGAACTTGCTGATCTGGTCGGTGTCTCTCAACGTGCCATTGCTGCATACGAAAGTTCCGGTACAATCGCACGAATCTCTACCATGAGAAAACTTGCTCATGCACTTAATGTTTCTTATGACTATCTTAAGCATGACGAGATTTCCGATCCTTCTTATGGAATTGAAAAAATGGATTACATTGATGAAGTCAAAGATCAGCTTGGAGAAAAAGGTGCAAGAGATATCAATGAAATTCTGGAAGCCAATCGTGCATTATTTGCCGGTGGAGAATTAGATGAAGAAGCAAAGGATGCTTTCTATCAGGCAGTGACCAAAGCATATCTTTCCTGTAAGATGGAAGCGAAAAAAACATTTGGACGAAAAAAGAAATTGGATAAAGAATCATAGGTGTCGTATTTTTCGTACACCACTTTTGCTACACTATAATCTGTAGCAAACTATCTTATGAAATGTCGAGGTGTTTTTATGAGTTCTAAATGTATAAGAGACACTGTCAATAAAGTAAAATCAAAATATCAGGAAAGTGATCCTTTTCGCCTTGCCGCAGCAATGCATATCCTTGTTCAGAAAATGCCCATGGGAAATTCTCCAACTTGCTGCAAAGGATTCTGCATGACAGAAAGCCGAAAAACCTGTATCGTCATCAACTGTGATCTTCCTGAAATCATCCAGCAGATTATTCTGATCCACGAGATTGGTCATACCGTCCTGCATCAAAAAAGTATGCAGGTGAAATGTTTTCATGATTTTGAATTATTCGACGGAGTATCTCAATGTGAATATGAAGCAAACTGCTTTGCTGCAGACTATCTCTTAGAAGATGAAGATGTGTTAGAAAAGCTCAATGCAGATATGTCATTTTTCCAGGCAGCTTCCGAATTACAGGTCCCACCTGAATTACTGGATTTCAAATTCCGGATGATGAAACGCAACGGAGTACAGATCGTGGATTCCCCGATTACTGCAAACAGCAATTTTTTGAAAGATATTCCTACCGAAGGAATCATCGAAAATTATTAAATTATGGTATACGCAAATTCACCAAATGGCTGCCTTTCCCTAAGTTGGATTGACAGCCATTTTCTCTTTTTTCTCTAATACAGATCTCCCACATATCCATCCGCTTCCAGATGCATATAACACTCTCCGATCTGTTCAGACTCCATAATCTGTAAAACGTATTCCATTCCAGTGGCAAGCTCTTTCGTTTTCAATTCTTCCAAGGAAATCCAATATACACGTCCTTCCTCAGAACTGGTTAATTCTCCGGTAAATCTTTCAGCCTTATAAAGTGTAATTACATTATGTACTCCACTCTTATGCCAATGATATAGCCCGCACAGCTTTGGCATTTCAATCGTCAGTCCGGTTTCTTCTCTTACTTCACGAATCATGGATTTACTGAACAGCTCATTTTTCTCCACATGCCCTCCCGGAAAAGTTGCTCCTGTATAACTGTCATTCACTTTATCAAGAGCCAGCACATTTCCTTCGCCATCTAAGATCATACACATATTCATGAAGCATACTTTCTCCGTTCGGCTCTCTTCTTTTTCGTTCAGTGATCTTCTGACACGCTTGTTGATATCTGAACGTTTTGATTTATAGTGCTTAAATACTTCACCATATGGAATCCAAATTTCCGCATTTTCTATTTTTTCATAAACAACATCTACCACTTCTTCTAAGTGCTTGTCATTTGGAAATGTGTATTTTTTTGTATAATAATCTCTGGTTGCCTGAAACATCCATTCCGCAATCTTTTCTTTCTGCTTCAATTTGAGTTGAGCGTATTTCTTATCTGTCTGCAGTAATTTCCCATCTATCATTTCATGGTTCTTTCGTGACATAGATCTGCCTCTTTCCTTAAATATTATCATTTTGTAACTGTTCAGAACTCCATTAGTTAAAGATGATATCGGAATTCCCTAAAAGGGCTTCTCTGATTGCTGTAAAAGCATTTATTCCATGCTTATGAGCAGTCCCAATATAGCTCATGATTGTAAGATATTCCTGTGCGCCTTCCTCACTGCGAAAACATCCTGAGACCTTGGTTTTAACCTTAATCATGCGCAAATCACGTTCCGCAAGGTTATTATCAAACGGAACACAGAGATTCTTTATAAATAAGCAGACTGATGCCTTGTAATTCACAAGTCTGTCAAT
>NZ_FQZY01000075.1 GCF_900142165.1 Hespellia stercorisuis DSM 15480 | reverse complement strand
CCAGAAGTCACAACCAAAAAGCGTGGTCGAAAGAAAAAGACCAAGGTACTAAATCTAATTGACAGACTTGTGAATTACAAGGCATCAGTCTGCTTATTTATAAAGAATCTCTGTGTTCCGTTTGATAATAACCTTGCGGAACGTGATTTGCGCATGATTAAGGTTAAAACCAAGGTCTCAGGATGTTTTCGCAGTGAGGAAGGCGCACAGGAATATCTTACAATCATGAGCTATATTGGGACTGCTCATAAGCATGGAATAAATGCTTTTACAGCAATCAGAGAAGCCCTTTTAGGGAATTCCGATATCATCTTTAACTAATGGAGTTCTGAACAGTTACAATCATTCATAATCTTCTGGACAATGCTATTGAGGCTTCTGAGAAAATCTCATCGGATGAGAGAAAAATAATTGTTTTTCAGATGCAGAGTGAGAACGGGGTGTGCATTCGTGTGAATAATTCTTATTCCAGGTATGAGAACATGAATTTTCAGACCCAAAAATCAAATGCGAAGGAGCATGGATATGGAATGAAAATCGTGGATGATGTTGTGAAAAAATATAAGGGGACATGGGAGATACAGGTGGATGATACAGAATATGTGGTCAGGCAGACGATTTGTATTTAGGGTGAGAACTGCATCGGCAATATGCCAGCAGCTACATTAAAAGAATAATCGATGATAAAAATTGAAGATCTTATCAAATCATTGCAAATGCATTGACTTTGCCATGGAATAGCATTATGCTATATATAATAAATGGAAAAACTATTTACGATTAAAATGGCATTTAAAAAGGAGGCGTATACAATGGCAAGTACAATACAAATAAGAGTAGATGATGATTTGAAATCTAAATCGGATTCATTATTTAGGGAGTTGGGTACAGACACGACATCTGCTATCAGAATGTTTTTAGCCCAAGCAGTTGCAAACAATGGTTTCCCTTTTGAGATAAAAAGAAATTTAGCAGCACAAGATCCTTACAGAGCGATGAGTGAAAACAAAATGATGATGAAACTGGAAATTTCACGAAAACACGCTCTGGAAGGGAAAGTGAAGGATGCTGATGATGTGATTTCAGATATGAGGGAGAAGTATGACTTATAAAGTTGTATTAACATTAGATGCAGAAGAAGATCTTGATCGATATATACGCTATTTATTATTTGTGGAGAAAAGCCAACAAGCAGCAGAAAATTTAATTCAGGATTTTGAAGAAACAAAAAGGTGTCTAGAGATGATGGCTGGAAATTTAAAACTATGTGAAAAGCCAAGACTAAATGAACAAGGGTATAGAAGGATTAATTTTTTGGCGCATAGATACTTTATGTTATATCGGATAGAAGGAAAAAATGTAGTTGTTGATAATATTTTTCATGAGTTACAGGATTATGAACAGAAAATGATTTAAAAGAACTGCTGCTTATAAAAAAATAATTTTTTTGCCACCAGATGAAGGTCTGGTGGCACTTTTTTTGTTGTAACCTGGGATAGATAAAAATTGCTCTGTTTATAGTGCTTCAAGAATTGGACAAGCTTGTCAACACGTAGATTCAGAAGTTCTATTCAGGACAACATTCATGTCCTTAGAATTTCCGGTAAGTAAGAAGTACTTACACATCTGAAAAATCATGGCACGATCTGCCGGATATTTCAATTTTTTGAAAACTGAATAACGAAAGCGGAGAAGTGAAATGTGGGTTGCTTTTTGATAGGAGTCCTTTATAATAAAGGTAACATATAGTCTCTTTTCTGCACAAATGAAGGGAGAAACTATATGGGGAAAGCAAACGACACGATCAACGCCTACCTGGCAGATCCGGTGCGGTATGCGGATGTGGTCAATCATGGAATATTCCGGGGGAATGACGTGATTGATCCGGAACAATTAAGCGAACTTGACAGCGTAGAGAAAAATGCGCACAGCCAGAAGGTCAGAGACATTAAGAAGAAATATAAAAATGGGACGCATCCATTGATTTGCACGGTATGATGGAGATTCCAGACGAATTAAAATCATATCAGCCAATGATGATGAATTATAAGCTGAATCTGCTGGAGGTGGCTAAGATTCGTGACTTGGATACCTATGGCGATGACCTGAAAATGGTATTTGGATTTGTAAAGTATCAACGGGATAAGAAGGCATTGGAAAAATTTGTAGAAAAGAATCGGGCAATATTTTCTAAAGTTCCGATGGAGACCTGCAAAGCGATTGAGGTGCTGACAAACACGAAAGAAATTTCAAAACATATAGAACAGAATGAAGATGGAAGGGAGGCGGTCAATGTGTGTGTAGCATTAGAAGAAATGAGAGAAGATTCCAAGGCTGAGGGCAGGACCGAGGGTAGGACTGAAGGCGAGGCACTCTTTGCAAGCTTAACAGAAAAACTGGTTGGAGACAACAGAATGGAAGATTTGATGACGGCAACGAAAGATAAGGAATTTCGAAGCAAGTTATATGAGGAATATAACCTTACAAAAGATGTTCCCCGCTTCTAAGCGAAGCTGCGTAAGGCTACATGGCATTGTGATTTAAAGGAGAAAAGGCATGTGCAAAAGAGGAATGATAATAGCAGTGATTTTAAGTTTGCTGGTGATTTTGGCGTGAGTACAGCATTCGGTATCAAGGAAAATCCCGGAACGGTGATGCCTTATGTGGATGTGACAGAGAATACATATTGCTGCAGTGATGAACATTATTATAACCAGATTATTGATATCAGTGAGCATCCCCATGATTGTTCGAATGGTGAGAAGATGATTACGTACTCACCACAATACAATTATGGCATGTTCCTTGATTACAATAAAGAGTGTGTCGTGGGAAATGGGTCGGCAATTTTCTTTCACTGCTTCGGTGCAAAACCATACACTCAAGGGTGTGTCGCGGTAAGTGAGCAAGATATGATTACGATTTTGAAGGCTGTTGAACCAGGCGTTAGAGTCGTAATTGATCATATGCCGTTATAATAGAGAAAATTATTCTATATATAAGAAAAAATAGGCAGAGACAAAGGATTTGCGAATGAAAAAAAGATGGATAAAGTACTGCTTTTGTCTGGCTGACGGCTATTTGGTGAAGTTAAGTTGAAAATGGACTACCTATTTCATGGAGAAGGACATAATATGACAGTTGCAGTAATTATTGGTGAATAATAATTTGGGAGGTATATTTCATAGACGTATCATGATATAATATGACTATGAAGACGTGGTATATGAATTTTAAAAATACGAGGAGGAATTGTTATGCAGGCTATCCAGGAAGCAATTAGACCGTCGGCTGATTTGAGAAATCATTATAATGAGATTTCGAAGCAGTGTAGAGAAAATAAAGAGGCTGTCATTATTACAGTAAATGGAAGAGGAGATACAGTTTCTTTAAGTTATGAAGAATATAAAAGGATGAAATCACGTATTGAGCTTTTAGAAATACTTGCAGAAGCAGAGGATGATGTGTCGAATGGAAGAGTTGCTCCAATTGAGAATACATTTGCTGATTTAAGAAATATGCTGCAGAAAGAGGTATAATGGCCAAGTACAATGTATTACGAACAGACACAGCGGATTCACATCTCCATAGTGTTATTCTCAAGATTGCGGAGAATTTTGGAAATCAAGTTGCTTTGAAAAAACTAGATGAAATAGAAAAGAAGATTCTCCTATTAGAAGAAAATCCTTATATAGGAAATGAACCTAGATATATGGTTTTGAGAAGACAGAAATATAAAGTATTAGTATTAGAAAAAGATCTTGTTTTCTATAAAATCGATGAGATAAACAAGATTGTTATGGTCTATGCAGTTGTAGATCAAAGGCAGGATTATGTGAGTATTATCAACGGATTGTAAGATTTGACGTGGTCAAAAGTTTTTGTTTTTTCCCACAGGGAACGTTTCACAAAAGGCGAAATCGCATGCCATATACTGGTATTGTGAATATCGCCTTTTTTCAGCAAAAAGAGCGGGAAACCAATCCCAGCGTATCAGCAACAAGGAGATGGGAATTGTTGGACGCACAGGCTTTTTTGTACCGAGGAACTTGTAGTTAAATATAGAATAAATCCCCATCTCTCGCGGCGAAAACCCGTAGATTGCTTAAACAAAGCTTTCTACGGGTTTTTTGTATACTGAAAATCTAGCTATATACTATTACTTTTTCTTTTTCGAACCACGTAATACTTTTCGCGTATTTACATCAGATATGATTTGATAGTCTGTTGGGAATCCAACAGCTTCATGCAGTGCATCAGTGAGATCAGTTCTTGTACAGACTGGAACATAAAATGCAAAGAGGGCAGCCATTGCGCCCCCATGACACTGTTTCGTGACATAGAAACCACGTTTTTGTGACATGAACGTGATTGTTGGTTCATTCGGCATGTATTATGGACGAAAACTGTACAAGAAAAGATAGAAAAATCCTTTTCAAAGTCATTAAAAGGACGGGGAATATGGCCATAGATAAATTAGACCGCTCAAAGCTTTTGAGTTGTATACACATTGCAATTTGTGATGATGAGGATAGAGAAAGAAAAAAATACAAAGAAAAGATAGAGAAAATAGCAAGGAAACATCATATTGATACGAATATCGTTTGTTACGATAATGCCAGATCTTTTTTGTTTTATATGGAGGATATGGAGTATCTTCCAGATGTGATTTATATGGACATTCATATGCCTGAATTAGATGGAATGAAGTTAAGCAAAATACTTCGCGAGAAAAAAACTCCTAAGAAATTTAGTGGAGAATTGATTTTTCTTACCTGTGATAAAGAATATGTCTGGGATGCTTTTGATGTAAACGCTTTTCACTATATTGTAAAAGAGGTAACACCAATAGAGAAATTCGAAGAAATATTCTTACGTGTTGCAAACAGAGTTATGGAACACAGAAAGAAAACATTATTGATTCGCGGAATCGGTGAATATCGCAAAATTGAAATCAAACAGATTCACTATTTTGAAGTCTTTCGCAGAATTATTACCGTACATTATGGGGAGCCTGAAGAATGCTTTGAATTCTATTCATCTATGAATAAGTTGGAAGAAATGGTATTTCCCTTTGGTTTTTTGCGTGCTCAAAGAGCATTCATATTAAGGGTAGGTGCAATTCATACATTAAACAAGTCAAAAGCTATTCTTGAAAATGGTGCGGAGATTCCGATTAGTGAAAATTATTATGCAAATATTAAAACAGCATTTGACAACATGGGTAAGAGATAATTGAAAGCTTTTTTTCATAGGGGAAGACATCTCATTACATGAAAAGGGAAATTCTGTGACATTTTAAAGAAAAAGAAGCATTTAACTTTTATGATGTATAAATAGGGGAGGCGAATTATTTGAAAAAGAATAGATTTCGTATAGCGTCGCTGATTGGCTTGTCGTTAATCTTAACGACTGGATTTTCGACAAAGGTTTATGCACATTCCTATGTTGAATCACGAGTTGAACCAACATGTATAACGGAAGGATTTGTCCGGCAGGAATGTCAATATTGTGATTTGGCTTATGAAGAAATTCTTTCGCCATTGGGACATGACTATCGGGAAAGTGAACGGGTAGAAGCAACTTGCACCGATGAGGGATACGTGATTTATATCTGTACCCGGTGCCATGAAATTTATATAGAGACCACACCTGTATTAGGGCATGATTATCAAGAAAGTGAACGGACAGAGGTAACCTGTACTGACGCGGGACATGTGACTTATACCTGTACTCGGTGTAAAGACACTTACAGTGAGACGACGTCCGCATTAGGACATGATTATCAAGAAAGTGAACGGACAGAGGCAACTTGTACTGACGCGGGACGTGTGACTTATACCTGTACTCGGTGTAAAGATACTTACATTGAGACATCGCCCGCATTAGGACATGATTATCAAGAAAGTAAACGGACAGAGGCAACTTGTACTGACGCAGGATATGTGACTTATACCTGTACTCAGTGTAAAGACACTTACACGAAGAGGCTGCCTGCAATTGGGCATGATTATAAAGAAAGTAATCGAGTAAAGGAAACCTGTACAGAGGAGGGGATAGTTACCTATATATGTACTCGCTGCCAGGACACTCACACGGAGGCATTGCCCGCATTAGGACATGATTATCAGGAAAAAGAACGGGTAGAAGCGACTGATTCGGATGCAGGACATGTGATTTATACGTGCGCCCGGTGTGGAACCAGCTATACAAAAATAATACCGATACAAGAACAGAATCATCAGTTGGACTTTCAGGCAGATATCCAGACAATTCCTCAAGCAGCTATGGTGGGCACAGAAAAGGACAACAATATTTCGAGACCTGCGGTGGAACAAGTGTTGGCAGCACAAGTAACAGTTCAAGAGGAAATTGTATCTGAGGAAGATTCCTCTTTAAAACAGAAGACGATACAGGCAAAAACAAACAATAAGAAAACGAATGAAGGGAAAAATACTCCGTATACAGTAGGCGCAACCAGTGTGACTGATATTAGTCAGGTCAACGGGCTTACGATACTGTTGGCTGGATTAATCTGCTCAGTATTTGGAGGTGGTGGAATATATGTCTTTTCCTATCAAAGTTTATTCAGGTGGGTACAGCAACAAAAGAAAAAAGCATTTCAACAAATGTATGGAGGTGATTTGTAATGACAACTTTAAATATGGTATTAACCGTTCTTTTTCTTATGAGCATCGGCATTGTTTTAATAATCTGCCGTCAGATACACAAAAGAGCAGAAAGGTATGACGGTCTTTGTGGAATTAGTGAAAATGATACAGAACAAATAACGATTCACATCACATAACAGTGAAGGCAATCAATGATATATAACAAAGGAGGAAAACATGAGAATGAGATTAAATAAAAGATTGTCCAGTGGACTATCACTGCTTCTGGTAGTGATTATGGTATGTTCTACACCAGTCAGTGTGTATGCAGCCAGTACAGAAACACCGGCAGTGGAAACATCGGCAACGGAAACAGAAACACCAACAACGGAAACACCAGAAACAGAAACACCAGAAACAGAAAAACCAGAAACGGAAACGCCAGAAACAGAAAAACCGGAAACGGAAACGCCAGAAACAGAAAAACCGGAAACGGAAACACCAGAAACAGAAAAAGCGGAAACAGAAAAACCAGAAACAGAAACGGCAGAAACAGAAAAACCGGAAACAGAAAAACCGGAGACAGAAACACTAGAAACAGAAAAGCCAGAAACAGAAAAACCAACAACGGAGGAAGAAGACGTGCAGCTTTTGACAGCAGGAGCACCGATCGAAGTTTCCGACACCAACAACTATATTCAATTAGACAGTTCAAATGACGTATTAAAGACGCCGGAAGATTTTGGGATTGGAAAAAGGGGTGAATATCAGTTCGGGGTTAAATTTACATTTACGCCGCAAGAGATTTCAGATGAGGACAGAGTCGATGTGGCAGCTGAATTTATTATTCCAGCTAATTTTACGGTTACAAATATGCCAACACTTTCAGGAGTTACTTATACAAAGAAAACAAATTCAGATGGCAGCACAACGATCATCGCAAAATGTCAAGACGGAATTGTAACGGCAGCAACCGGACAATTTTATATCACACAGAATGCAGAAAAGTTAATTACAGATCTGCCGAACAGTGGTGGAACATACAACTTCGATATGAAAATGTATGCCCATTACGGCAAGGACAATCAGACAGATGTCATTGTAAAAGACAGTGACAAGATTTCCAGATTAATATTACAGGGAGACACCACCACGCCTTCCTTTACCATTAAAAATGTATCCGATGACTATACCTGGATGCCGGGAGAAATTACAAGAGCAGGAAGCCAGGATTTAAATGTTGGAAATGGAATCATGGCAAGTGCAGCAGATGATGCGTTTACCTTGCTGAGTCGAGATGCACTACAGACAGCAAAAGGCTTTAAAATTGAATATCACAAGTCTGCAGGATATCTTGCGGACGGAACTACAATGGAGATGATTCTTCCAGAGGAAGATAAGATATTCATAGATAAGGGACTCATGTATGTCTCTTTTACAACGGACAGCGGAACAACCATTGTATTAAAATCGTATGATTGGAATACCGCAATGGGCAGTGGAACCGATGATGCCGGAACCTGGATTATGAATGGGGCAAAGGCGGCGAATACCATGGATGGCTCGGACTATAAGGAAATGGTCAGCGGAACAGGCCTCTCTTATACAGATATCCTGTCACAGCCAGGAACCTTTACCCTTAATTACTATCCAACGGTGTATTATAACAGGCTGTATCAGGGGGATTGGAGTAAGACTATCTATAGCGCAGCTTCCGGCTCTACAGTAACTTACACGAACCTGGCTTCTGGAGGAAGCGAAAAGACAGAAGGCAGTCCGCCGCTAAAGTTTACGTTTATTCAGGGAGATAAGGAGATTGCAGTTAGTTTGGAGCATGAGGTAAATCTGGCATCCACGGACGCTCTCCTTTCTCAAATATCGCAATACACTTCAAGCTCCAATGTTTACAAGGACAGTGATGAACTGATGGCTAAGCTTTATATCAAGACAGGCAAGAATTTTCAGATTCAGGATAACCTGCAGCTTAGCTATGATTACGAAGAGGCATTATCGCCAATCTGGATGGGCAGTCTGAAAACGGCAAAAGTAAATGGCATGACCTATCGAATCTATGTAACCGATGCGACGACAGGAGCTGTGGTACGAATCGAGACCTTAGTAGATGAAGAGACCTTTGCGGCAGGCTATACTCCAAAGACCATCGATGGCATTACAGAAACAGTCATTGATGGGACCAGTTTGACGGAGTGGTCGCTGGCAGAAGCCAATACAGCAGGCAACAAAAATTACGTGTCACGTATTGAGGTGCTAAAAGAACAGTATGAATATAATGTGCTGGGCAGCCAGAACCAGACGACCTGGTTTACTTACAAGCTGCGTGCGTATCACGCAAAGCTTTCTGATGGGACAGATATTCCAGATGCATACAAGGCCAAAATTCACAGAGAGATGACCTCGGATCAGATTCAGGATCAAAAAGGTGCAGCACTGACCAAAGACTATACGGTTACGACCAACCATTTAAAGGATACTTTAAAACTACGCCCTAATGGTTTTGGTGGTTCCATGGAAGTCAACAATCATGAAGAGACAGGACGATATTTTGCCTTCGAGGTCATGAAATATAATGATACCATGGACTATAACATCGATAGCGAGGGAAACACCATTGCATATGGTCAGGAGGGATATAATCCCGTTGTCATAGAAGTGGCTGGTGAGGCAGTTACAATGACAGATCGGATGTCGGGAAATGGATTTAAACCACTGGGAGTGTGGGGGGATGATGGCAAGTATTATGATCTTCTGGATTTGGGAATTGATGCCGACGATTATACGAAGACCATCTGGAGCAAATATAGCGATACAAAAGAAACAGCATCCGGAAATGCGAATCATAATTCCTACAACGCAGCAGAGTATACTTCGGGAACCACCAGGTATTATGACCTGAAAGCTTTATATCAAAAACTGGGGATCCAGTATGGAACCAAGTGGGTCATAACACCGAAAGATGTCAATAGCTGGAATCCGGGAGGTGATTTGATTATTCAGTATCCTTCATTCTATATCAATAAGGTAGAGCCGGGATATCTCAATTACGATGGGGTAATTGGAACAAATGGATCAGCAGATCTTCCGAAAACACTAAAGTATGATACGGCACTTTATTGTGAGTACAGTGATTACAAGTCAGAGATCATAGAAGGAAATGAGTCGAAGGACAGCAATGGCGGAACAATCCATGGTACTAAGAATGCTTATAAAAACATGTCTGCGGCCAAGTTAGTGGAGGGAGACGGTGTAACAGGTGTGTCTGTCCATGATGCGGATTATTACGTGAATCCACATGCACGCATCGCAGATAGGCGAGGGAATCTGCTTAGCAGCAACATGGGACCTTTGAACACGGAAATTGATCAGGAAAGGCTGACCTGTAATACACTGGAAAGTGCGGCAGACAATGGGCTGGAATTGACACAGATCCGGGTCGCAGCGCCAACGAATTCAGCAGCAATCATACAGTATCAGGATGCAGTCATCGATTTCACAGGTACAGACAAGGACCTGCTGTCACTGACGAACAGTATTAGTTTCCCACTGAACGGATGGGTGCAGTTTTGGAGTTTTACATTGGATTATACCTTATCCAATGGGGAAAAGAAATCCATTACATCGGCGGCCAATCAAAGTTGGGGCGATTATAGTGAAGGCAGAATGTATTATATGATTCCAGGTGTAGATATTGCAAATGGTGTGTACGTTACAGAATTAAAAGTAGGCATCCCAAATGGCTTGAACTGGGGAGATAATTCAAATAAATTAAGTGCGGGCGTAGTGGGAAATTATGATTTGCCATCCATCGGTCTGTCTATGATTGGAGTAAATATCCCAGATACATACTCGGCCAGTGGAAAAGAAGTGGGAACCATGTATACAGATGAGACAGATAGCAGTAAGACCTACGACAAACTGGATGTGAAGGCAGCACTGACTTACAAGAATATCTTTGGCGAGATAAAGACAGAGTCTGATGCATTTACAACCACGGGAAAGAGTGAGCGTATTGCAGGGCAGAGAGCAGAGATCGCACAGCTCAGATCTACAGTTACGTATGGGAAGTCCAGTACGAATCAGGGAGATCAGGTGCAGGTAAGTACAAGGGAACAATTCTCTGCTTCCGATGGGACTCATAAAATGATAAAGGATAATAATGTATTGATTCGCCCAACTTACTATTACAAAATAGCAAAGGATTTTACTTATGTGGAGGGCAGTATCAGCAGAGTACCTGACGGCGCGACAGTGAATTTTATACCTGCAGGCACTGGAGAAGGAAAATCAGGAGATGCCGGGTATGGGTATCTGGTTGTGTCCTTTGATGGTGTAGCAGATGAAAATCTGGTAAAAGCTTCTGGAACGGCAACGTGGATTCAAGGAAACGCAGGCTGGATTCCATTTTATGAATATAATGTCAACTTCAAGCTGCAGGTAGCTTATGATGCAGAGACGATCACGCAGACACCAGTTGCAGCAGTCATGATGGATACGCCATATGATGCCAATCGAGACGGCAAAGGGCCTGGCAATGCAACCGGAATACTGGTAGAGACTTGTAACGATTATAACCAGCTGGTGGATAATGGGCCTTATGGAGATGTCTTTGGCAATACCACAACAGCGAAGAACAGCAACAAGGATAAATCTGCGGAGATGCTTTACACAGAAATCACCGCAACACATAAGATTCTGGAACAATCCATTCAAGGAGTTGTCCCGTATGCCATTGCAACTCATCCTTATCAGGAATCTACGACATCGGTTACCAGTAAGGATATGACAGCCGTAGAAAATCTTTATAGTGAAAAGGTCTATATGACAGGAGATGACAAGACAGATACCAATGACTGGGAAGTGTATATTCCGATCACAAAACAGGGAGAAAGATACTCTTATGTATATGGCGGCCAGACACGGACCACAGATGCCAATGAATTTGCCATGGATCTGCTGGATGTAGATACCTCAGATATGGACGCAAAGACATTGGATTATGTTGTATGGTATACCACAGACAGCAATCCGGGAACAAACGGATATGCCGGCGCAAAAGGCGCAAACTGGGCGAAATGGAAAGACAGGAATGGCGTCATCGGTGCACCGGCGGATCTGAGTGAAGTTACTATGGTAAAAGTAACCGTAGATTCCATTCAGACCAAAGAGAAAGTTAATTTCCAGTTGAATTACAAGCTTCACGAGCATAAGAGCCAGGTGGGAACCCAGACAAATAATGCCGTATTCTATGCCAACTTCACGAAGGAAGGAAAGGGAGGAGCCCCGTATTTCGGAGACGTGGGACAGACGTCACTGCCAATGCAGTATATTATGACGGATATGTCTCTCACAGGCTATGTGTGGGATGAAAGTGATTATGACTCTCTCTACGAGGCATCCGACAGTACTGGTTTATATGCTGGTGCTGAAATGAAACTTCTGGATGCGAACAACGACAATGCAGAAGTAGTGCAGACAGGAAATTCAGCAAATGTAACAGGCGCAAATGGTAAATATACATTGCTTATGCCTCATGATGGAACCGATGCATGGAACGTACAGATTATATTACCAGATGGCAAGAAGTTAGTAAACTATATGTCTGATGTACCAAGTACAGATGAAACAGTAAGTTCTGCCTTCAATAGAAAGACGAATCTTGCAAAGGTCAGTTTTACAGCCGATTCAGCTAAGAATAGTTATACAAGGAGTAATGTAAACGCAGGTATTTACACAAAACCAAGTATAGCCGTATCTCCAGAGGATGCAGCATTTAAGGTTGGAACAAAAGAAAATGAAATAAAAACTACCGTAACAAATACGGCACCAGGTATTAGTTTTGCAACCATAGGATTAAAGCCAGGTGAAGATACAACAGTTGCAACGATTGATGACAGCAAAAACGATGGAAATGCATTAGTTGAAGCAAACAAGACGGGTGTTGTAACCGGGGTTGCTTCTGTAGATGATGGCTACGGCGGCAAAATAACCAGGGAATTTCAAGTTACGATCTATGCAAATGTACAATACGATGCAAACGAAGGTACGGGGACCGCTCCAACCGATGACACGAAATATTTCCCAACAGAGAATGATACAGTTACGGTGAAAGACGCAGACAAAAATGTACTTAAAAGACCTGGACATAATTTTGCAGGATGGAACACAAAAGCCGATGGAGAAGGAACAACTTACCATGCAGGGGACACATTTGAGATGGAGGAAGTAAAAGAAGACGTTACTTTATACGCAGTATGGGACAAGTATCCGCCAGTTACAGAGACACCGGGAGTGACAAAGATTTTGGCAGGCCAGACACCTGTAGAAGACAGTGATTTCACCTTCCTGTTAGAAGGTCAGGGAACGGCAGCTATGCCGGCTGAAAGTGCAGAGGGCAAGAAAGAAATCCAGATTACCGGAGCAGGAACCGCGAATTTCGGAGAGATATCCTTTACCGAAGCAGGAACCTATGTGTACAAGATTACAGAGGCAGACGGCGGATCGACTGGATACAGCTACAGCGATGAAGTCTACACTATGACAGTACAGGTAATTGACAATGGAACCAGCTACGATAAGGTGACAACAATCACCAACAAGGACAATGAAGTGGTAACTTCAGGTGTAATGAGCTTTACGAACACCTATACACCAGAGCCGGCAAAAGTAACTGCACCAGAAGTGTCGAAGAAACTGACAGGAGCAGACAGACCGGAAGAAAAAGAGTTTACGTTTAACATGACACCTGTCGGTAATGCACCGGAACCGGAGAACACTACAGCGAGAGTGAGCGGAGCAGGAACGGCAAGTGCATTTGGCAAGATTACATTTACAGCAGCAGGAACTTATCTCTATAACATCACAGAGACGCAGGGAACTGCGAATGGATACACTTACGACGACAGCATTTATCAGTATGAAGTGGTGGTAACAGATGATCATGGAACACTGAAAACATCAGAAAAGAGTTACAGAGGAACCGGAGATGCACGCGAAGAGCTGGGAGAAGAGGATTCCGTAGTGTTTACGAACAACTATGCAGTGGCTTCTGGGACTTATACAGTGCCAACTGTGACGAAAGCCATTGATGGACCGGCACCAGATAACAAGACCTTTACCTTTACCATCACTGGCAGGGAAGGCACAGAGCCGATGCCGATGACAGACGGGAAAGAGACAACGGAGGTTACGACGGCAGGTGCAGGACTTGCAAACTTCGGAGAGATTACTTTTGAAAAAGCAGGTATTTATGTATATGAAGTAAAAGAGACTGCTGGAACAGAGAATGGTTATACCTATGATGACAGTGTTTACACTGTGGCAGTCAATGTGACAGATAATGGTGGTCAGCTTGAAGCAGTAGGAACGGTAACAAAGGGCGAAGAAACAGCAGATGCAATCCTCTTTACCAATAAGTATGAGACCAGGCCAGTTACGGTAGACCCACCGGTTGAGAAGAAAATCAGTGGAGATACACCATCTGAGAAAGAAACATTTACATTCCAGATGAAGGCGGCAGACCCGGCATTTCCAATGCCGGAGGGTAGTGAGGAAGGAGTCAAACTTGCTGCTGTACAGGGTGCAGGAAAAGTAGAATTTGGAGAATATACCTATACAAGCGCAGGGACTTATAGTTATACCATCAGCGAGGTGGCAGGAACCAACAAGGAATATACTTATGACAAGACGGTATATACACTGACAGATGTAGTGACAGATGAGAATGGAACACTGGTTGTCACACGAACTATTGCTGATGGCGATGGCGCCGATTCTAAGAGTGCAGTCTTTACGAATAAGTATACGAAGACGGTTATTGAACCTGAAAATCAGGATAATGGTAATAACACAGTTGTTAAACCTGGAAATCAGGATAATAGTAATAACACAGTTGTTGCATTTAGAAATCAGGATAATAATAAGACCACATTCGCGAACAATATTATTGAAATAGTAAAGACTGGCGATTCAACAGCAGTTGGTTTACTTGCTCTGATATTACTTCTTTCAGCGGGAGCGATTGTCCTGATCGTAAGAAAACGAAGAGAAACTAAATAAATCAGAAGAACAAAATACCGATATAAAATAATGAAAATCCTCGATCGAAAAGTCGGGGATTTTCATTACATAAAAGCAATTGTTTCATTACAAGCAGGAAATTTTGGAGAGTATTTAGATTATGATGATAAAAACGTTTTAAGTTTAAGAGGCAACAGAAGAAAGCAATAGAATTTTATGGAACAAAACAATTTTTAACTCAAATTAAGTATGTGAGTAGGATAAAGTATAAGACGGGTGAAAGCAAAGTGCAGAAAAGAATAAAACAATATTTGAAAAACACAATTGAAGAAAGCAAGACAAAGTTATATATGCCATCTGAGAAAACAGAACTGAAAAGCGGAGTTATATTATTAAGGCATCTTGGATTGATTACATTGAAAGAATATCAAGAGTGGGAATGTGAATTTGAAAGTATTCTAGCACAGAGTGTCGCGGAGTTATCTTATGATAACGGGATTCTTGAGTGCCTGTCGCGGATACAGATCAGGACGTGTGGACAACTTCGAGAAATTCTAATTAGTGACCAGCAAACGGCAAATTTTTTCCGTATTCGTAATATTGGAGAGAAAAAAAGAATTCGAATTGTCTTGGGAGCACTTGAATGTGGAATTGTTGACATGAACGAGCTTGGGGCGGAGTATACGCAGGAACAGGATCGCATGAAGTGGGAGGATCTGAAGAGAACTGTGGTGACAGCGAAGGTGGAACATGGAAAAACGATCAATAGCAAAGAATAGTAAGTACCGTCAGATTATCGGCAATCAATATGGCAATCTTACAGTGTTAGACGTCTTTCGTGATGAAAAAGGTCAGTGTCGTTGCAAGTGTCAGTGTGGTTGTGGCCGTGAGAGCTTTCCACTGTATTCGAATTTGCAGGCGGGTCGTACAAAGAGCTGTGGATGCGGGGAAGAGGCTTTTCGCAGGTTGCACTTAGAACTTACAGGAAAGCGTTTCGGAAAATTATTAGTATTAGAAGCTACAGAACTCCGAAAAGATGGGAGCGTGGTCTGGAAGTGTCAGTGCGATTGTGGAAACCTGTATTATCAAACGGCAAGAAATCTTGTGCGGGGGTTTTCAACACATTGCGGTTGTTCCAGAAAAAAGAGAGATAAAGTTTATTATAAAGATTTGACGGGGCAAAGATTTCATCGGTTGTCAGTGCTCTCGATGACGTCAAAGCGAACGAACAGTGGGTCTATTGTTTGGCATTGCTGCTGTGACTGCGGGAATGAAGTTGATGTTTCGGAATCAGAGCTGGTACACGGAAATAGAAAAAGTTGTGGCTGCCGCAAAGAGGAAACGGGATATGAATTGATTCAGTATCGTCATTTTGGGGACGGAACCTCCCTGGAAGCTCTTACCAGAAAAAAGAGAAGTGACAACAAGAGTGGATACACGGGGGTATATGAACTGCCAAATGGAAAATACAAAGCTATAATTAATTTAAAGGGGAAGCGGTATGATTTGGGGACTTATGAGAGCCTTTCAGATGCAGTTTCTGCTAGAAAGGAAGGGGAAGCAAAATTACATCAGCCTTTGATAGATGAATGGAAAAAAGAACTAAAGGAAAAGAGGTAGATCAATGATTTATTACATTAATGGATATGGCAGTACATCTCATGCATTAGAAGCGTATTATGAAAAAAGGAATTTTCTGGGGGAAATCGTGCAGGCAGAGATGATTTTGGAGCCTAAAAAGATGAAACATATGTTGGTTTTGAAAGATCAGGAAGAAAATGAAATCGTGATTATAAATGGAGTGAGTGCGGGGGATGCAGGAACAGGATCACAAGGAACAATTGAGATATTAAAAGATGGAGGGTTTGATATAAGTCCGGAGCAAATTTATGGACATTCTACTTTTAAGATTCAAAAAGTGAAATAATAGCAAGAGATTAAATCATGGAGAATAATAAAGATGAATGAAGAGCGTATGATCCATTTATATAAACTGGATGACAGAAAAATATTTTATATCTGTATTGATGCAAAAATAGAACCTTTTGACTTTTCGGGCAGAATATATCAGGCGGGCACGGGAATACGAAGAGATTTTGCCAATAAAGAAGAACTTGCATGTGAAATTCGCGGCTTTTTGTCTGCAGGACCAATGCCGTCTGAAGAATGGAAAAATAACCAAGACAAGAAAATAGTAAAGCGTCCTGTAAAGTTATGTATTCTTAAAATTATACGGGAGCAGTTTGGTGAACTGTATGGAGAAATCAAAGGTACAAAAAGCGTAGGAACAAGTTTATTTAGAAATCAAAAAGAAATGCTTTCGGTTTTGACTCTTGCACTTGAGGAAATCTACCAATCGGTACAGAAGACCAAAAGTAATTGAGTACTAATGAAACATCTCAGTACAATAGGTGATCGTATTTGACGTAAGACTGTCATGAGAATGTACAAAACAATGGAAAAAAGTTACTCTTATATAAAGATGGTTGCTCTGAGGAAAGGAGATGAGAAAATTCAATTTATAGGATTGGGAACATTTGAAACCGCGCATCGGGCAGAAAGAACTGGAAAATTTGCAAAAAAAAGAAGCAAACGCAATATTATTCAAATCGGAAGAGAATTATGCATATTTACAGAGGAAGATATTGCTTATGTAAAAATGTCGACAACAACGATTGAACAGGCAGAGAGAAGACTGACAACAGCTAGACAGCGTTGCATATAGTGGGAGAAACACAAGAGAGTTGTCCATTCTGCAGAATAGAGTTAAATGGAAACCGTGTCTGTCTCAGATGCGTTATAAGGAGTGGTTAAATCGTGCATAAAAAGTGCTGCACTACATAATATTGCATATGCGCTATAACAAGGTTTTCGTTACATGAAAACCTTGTTTTCATTACATGACGATAATGCGCGGTGTGTTCGGTATGTATTATGGAAAAGAAATGTACACGAGAAAAGAACGCTCTTATTCTAAGTTCTTAAGTGGAAGGGTGATATGAGTGTGGATAAATTAAATCGATCAATGATGGTAAGTTGTATTCACATTGCAATTTGTGATGATGAGGAGAGAGAGAGAAAAAAGTATAAAGCAATGATAGAAGAAGTGGCAAGAGCGCATGGAATTGACACGGATATTACCTGTTACGATAGTGCCAACTCATTTCTTTTCCATCTGGAAGATATGGAGTGTCCGCCAGATGTAATCTATGTGGATATTCATATGCCGAAAATTAATGGAATCAAGTTAAGTAAAATGCTTCGGGAAGGGAAAAATAATAATCCTTTTAAAGGTGAGTTAATATTTCTTACCTGCGATAAAGAGTATGCACTGGATGCATTTGATGTAAATGCGTTTCACTACATAGTAAAAGATGTAACAGCAAAAGAAAAATTTGAAGAAATATTTATACGCGTTGCCCGCAGAATTATGGAACATAGAAAAAAAACGTTACTTATTCGTGGAATCGGGGAGTATCGCAATATTGAAATCGAAAAAATTCGCTATTTTGAAATCTTTCGCAGAATTATTACTGTACATTATGGAGAGCCGGAAGAGTCTTTCGAATTCTATTCTTCCATGTACAAACTGGAAGAAATGGTATTCCCATTTGGCTTTTTGCGTGCTCAAAGAGCATTCATATTAAGAGTTGGAGCGATTCATACATTAAATAAAACAAAAGCAATCCTTGAAAATGGTGCGGAGATTCCGATTAGTGAGGCCTATTACGCAAATATTAAAACAGCGTAACTGTTCAGAACTCCATTAGTTAAAGATGATATCGGAATTCCCTAAAAGGGCTTCTCTGATTGCTGTAAAAGCATTTATTCCATGCTTATGAGCAGTCCCAATATAGCTCATGATTGTAAGATATTCCTGTGCGCCTTCCTCACTGCGAAAACATCCTGAGACCTTGGTTTTAACCTTAATCATTCGCAAATCACGTTCCGCAAGGTTATTATCAAACGGAACACAGAGATTCTTTATAAATAAGCAGACTGATGCCTTGTAATTCACAAGTCTGTCAATTAGATTTAGTACCTTGGTCTTTTTCTTTCGACCACGCTTTTTGGTTGTGACTTCTGGTAAAGGATTTTCTT
>NZ_FQZY01000042.1 GCF_900142165.1 Hespellia stercorisuis DSM 15480 | reverse complement strand
TGAATAAAATCCTCAAGTGCCGGAAGGCACCTAATTATTTTATGCTGACTAACTCACAACTAAAGTAACGAGAATGCGTCAGCATTGTTTTCAAAATATATATGCGTGGATTTTATGCAAACGAAGAATATATTACCCATACTTCTGCCATCATCACAATTATAAGTACCCCGCCTATCATCCACTGAAACTGGTTGTCCGTTAAAAATCTTTTTGAGTGTGTCATATAATATTTTATTTTTTCTTTTCCACTCAAAAAAGTAAGTAACATTTGTAACGCAGGAAATAAGAATATCTGTATTTTATTTCCAAAGCCATCTGCAACTCCACCCACAAAATGAGTTGGAATAATATTAGGCAAGAAAAAAAAGCTTATAATTGCAATCAAACATCCTATACCACAAATTGCACATGAAAATTTTCTACTGTTGATAAAATTCATAACAATCCCACTTTCTACTGTCAAATCCAAATTTCCTTCAGGCAAAACCGACCAACTTTTTTGCTTCTATAAAATAACACCCCCCATAAAATGGGGGTAAATCGAAGTGACAAGATTTGAATTTGCGACCTCTACGTTCTACAAACAACGCATTTATAGGCTTTATAAGACCCATTTTGGAAACCCAACCGAATCCCAACCATATACCAATATATACAAGTGACCCAATCGGTCAGAACGGAGAACTTGTATATCCGTTATTTTAAATCTATATCATAGCTCTTCAATTTGAATATTGTAGGGCTATATTGCTTTTATGAAAAGATAACATACACTACTCATATTCCTCGAATTTCATAATCAAAAATTCACCGTGTATTAGGCAAATCTGTGAGTGGCTTCTAAGTTTATTATTTCTTTATTTGACAAACTGGGATTTATTTTGTTCTCTTTTCTATCTTCACAGAAGAAATAATGGCATATACCATTGTCCCTGCTATGATTACTAATTCACAATAATACAACCAACCCGTTTGAATTATTATATCAATTGCGATAATCAAAAAAGTTATTCCAATCAAAAGAAAAACTATGCCAGATTGCTTGTAAAGCGGTTTTCTGTCCATTGATTCTCGTTCTTCTTTTGAGGCAAAAATATACGCATTGTTAAATATAAATCCTTTTTCTTTGAATTGTCGATAGCTAATTAAAAAAAAGGCAATCGCCAGAATACACATTATGATAGAGCCAACCATATTTCCCATTACACACCTCCGCAACTTCAAACCTGTTAAGCACTTACAATCACAGTATAATTCAATTCCACAAAATGCACAAGAAAAAGGCATGAGAGACTTTCGCATCTCCACACACCTTTTATCAATTCAATGCCATTACCATTAACAATCTACTATTCTTTTACATAACGAATCAATGCTCCAACTTCACATTCAAAATAATCACACAGTTTGCAGATTAGGTTCGCATCCAGTCTTTGAAATTCATTTCTGCAATATCTGTTGAAGTTTGACCGCGGTATATCCAGTTCTTTGCAAATGGTATTCTTACTGACACCTTTTTCTTGTAGCAGTTCTTCTATTCTCAATTCCAAATGCCCATAATTCATACACATCACCTCTACATAAAGTATATTTAATAAATCTTTATATAGTAATTCACTGTATAGTGATGTGCTATATAGTTATCCTGATTAAATGAGGTGTACACATGAAAAGAAAAATCATTATAATAGTTTTAACACTCTGCTTACTAACTGGAATCTACTGTTACACGAAACTGCCCGAATATCACATCACTAACAGTATGTCCACCAGCAATCAAGATAGTCGAAACACGCAATTAAAGGTAATTGTTTATAAATACTTCAAAATCAACAATACCATTCAGAAAATCAAATCAGAACACAACCGAATCAACGGCACACCTACCACTCTAAAAATCAACTTGTACTATCCCAAATGGTTTTTAAGAGACAGTTCCAATTAGTAGAGGTGTCCGAATGGGTGGACTTGTGTAAAGAAACATGTCGTAAATTTTTCAGCTACATCAAGAATGTACAAGAGGAACATGGGATTTTATGTGATTGCATTTTCACAGACGGCAACGGAAGTTACACCTATGCAAGAAATATTACCGATTGCATGACAAGACTGCGTAGAGAAAACGGTTTGAACGGTGGCAGTATTACCAAACTCCGAAAAACAGCCAGTTCTGACTTACAAAGTAAAGGCACACTGGATAATCCCGACCAAAACCGACCAACTTTTTTTCATTCCTAAAATAACAAAAACCCCCATAAAATGGGGGTGAAATCGGAGTGACAAGATTTGAACTTGCGACCTCTACGTCCCGAACGTAGCGCTCTACCAAGCTGAGCCACACTCCGAAATTTCAATTTCAACATATTTTTAGGATTCCATGATAACGGAATCCCAAAAACCAGTCTCTTATGATTTCTGACTTAAATCATAAACACAAACTACGGATAGAGGATTTGAACCTCTACTAGCGGAGTCAGAGTCCGATGTGCTACCATTACACCAATCCGCAATATTTGCTCGGTTCCGGATGAACCGTACAAATGATATTATATCAAACTTTCCACAAATGTCAACAACTTTTTTCATTTAATACGCGTAAAAGTCCATCCTGCAAAATCTGGGAAAAATTTACCCCCACTGCAGTTGCTTCTTCATTAAGCCAGGAAGGGATGCTCAGGGTCTTTTTGACCGCCTTGGACCTCGTCCTCTTCTTGTACTCTAACATATCAAATTCAATTACTACTACAAACTCTCCCTTTTGCAGTGCAATCTCCTGCGGCATAGAAGGTTTTGGTATCATATCCCCAGCTGTTTCTAATCCCTCCAGAATCTCGCCAAGCACTCTAGATGCCCGCTCATACCCTGTCTCCATGCTGTCTCCACTTACAGCACAGTCCGGGAAATTCGGAAATCTGATTCCAAAACCATCCTCGCCTTCTACAGAAAACACCGCCGGATAGTACAATTTATTCAACATAAACTCACCCTGTAAACTATATTATACGTAATAATACGTATTGTCAATCTTTTTTGTATATTAATTTCATAAATCAAAGAAAAAACCAGTGCCGCTTCTTCCTGATATCCCGCCCTGTCAAACAGACTGAGGGCGTATCCGAAGAAACAGCACTGGTTTTCTATTGGAAAGTATTTGCAAGTACTGCAATTACAGCGCTTTGATGCGCCCGATTGCAGCCACTGTATTCTCATGTGATCCAAACGCAGTCAGACGGAAATAGCCTTCTCCGCTCGGTCCGAATCCTGATCCCGGAGTACCGACTACATTTGCTTTCTCAAGCAAATAATCAAAAAATTCCCATGAAGTCATCGTAACCGGTGTCTTCAGCCAGATATACGGCGCGTTCACGCCTCCTGACACACTGTAGCCGGCGTCTCTCAGACCTTCATAGATTATCTTTGCATTCTCCATATAATATGCCACCTGTGCCTTCAGCTGCGCTTTTCCTGCCTCTGAATAGACAGCCTCACCGGCTCTCTGCACGATGTAAGGTGCCCCGTTATACTTTGTTCCATGGCGTCTTGCCCACAGAGTGTGAAGCATGACGTCTCCGCTCTTGAGATCCTTCGGAATTACAGTTGCACCGAGACGGACTCCGGTGAACCCTGCATTTTTAGAAAAGCTTCTCAGCTCGATCGCACAGGTTCTCGCGCCATCGCACTCATAGATTGTGTGCGGCACATCTGTCTCTGAGATATAGGCCTCATATGCGGCATCGTAGATGATAACCGCGCCGACTTTATTCGCATAATCCACCCATTTCTGCAGTTCGTCCTTCGTGATGGTCGAACCGGTCGGGTTATTCGGGAAACACAGGTAAATAAGATCCGGTGTAGAAGTCGGAAGTTCCGGCGAAAAATTATTCTCAGCCGTACAAGGCATGTAGATCACATCGCTCCAGATTCCTTTCTTTGCATCGTAAGTGCCTGTGCGCCCCGCCATTACATTGGTGTCCACATAAACTGGGTATACAGGATCACAAACAGCAATCTTATTGTCTCTGCTGAAAATTTCCTGGATATTTCCGGAATCGCATTTTGCGCCGTCCGAAATAAAAATTTCGTCCGCCTTGATGTCGCATCCGCGAGCCTTGTAATCATTCTCTGCCATTGCACTTCTCAGGAACTCATATCCAAGATCCGGTGCATAGCCGTGAAATGTCTCCGCTGCTGCCATCTCGTCTACCGCACTGTGAAGGCTGTCGATAATCGCCGGGGCCAGCGGCTGCGTCACATCGCCGATTCCAAGACGGATGATCGGCGCATCCGGATTTGCTTCTGTGAACGCCGCCACTTTTTTCGCAATATTAGAAAACAGATAACTTCCCTGCAATTTTAAATAATCATCATTTACTTTAAACATACGTATTCTCCTTTTGCTTTACTTGTTAGTACAATTCCCCATCAAACACAGTAACTGCGGGGCCGGTCATGTATACTTTGTTTTTCTCCCGATCCCATTGGATGATCAGATCTCCGCCTAATAACTTCACTGTGACCTCATCCTCTGTCAGATGATTCAGGATGCAGGCCACTGCGACTGCACAGGCACCGGTTCCGCAGGCAAGGGTCTCCCCTGCGCCACGCTCCCACACGCGCATCTCCACTGTTTTCCGGTCGATCACGCGCACAAATTCCGTGTTAATGCGACGTGGAAAGCGCTCGTGGTTTTCAAACTTCGGGCCAATCTTCTCGATGTCCAGATTTGTCACGTCTTCCATATATACCACTGCGTGAGGATTGCCCATGGAGACACCGGTCATCCGGTACTCTGTGCCGTCCACAAGAATCGTCTCTGACACAACCTGGTCATTTTCGGAAATAATCGGAATCTCCTTCGCCCCCAGGATCGGACTGCCCATATCAACTTTGATGAGAGACACCTTGCCGTTCTCTACGGTAAGGTCCAGATACTTGATTCCTGCCAATGTTTCAATTGAAATACTGGTCTTATCCGTAAGACCGTAATCATACACATATTTCGCAACACAGCGGATTCCGTTCCCACACATCTCACTGCGGGATCCGTCTGCGTTGTACATGGCCATCTCGAAATCTGCCACCTTGGATGGATTGATCAGAATCAGTCCGTCCGAGCCGACTCCGAAATGTCTGTCGCTGACCTGGACTGCCAGCGCCGCCGGATCCTCCACCGTCTCCTCCAGACAGTTCATATATACATAATCGTTTCCGATTCCCTGCATTTTTGTAAATTTCATACTCTTTCTCCTCAACTATTATTCTATCATGAATTAAAGTACAGATTCACGCTTGCCATTCGCTGTGCCGCTCGATTCCGCTCTGCTTCATCTCACTCGCGGGCTTTCGCCCTATCAGCAGATAACGACAAGTATTTACTTATGTGCAAGCACAACGTAAACACTTGTCGTTACCTGCTGGCACTGCTCTTTGCTGTCGCGTACATTATATCATGATCGTCAGCACCATCTGTGCCGTCTCCACCATGTTGGTTCCGCTGTCCATACTGCTCTTCTGCAAATACTTATGTGCGTCCTCCTCTGTCATATTATTTCGCTCCATCAACAACGTTTTCGCTTTGTCAATGATTGCCTTCTGCTCAGGATTTCTATTTTTCAGCGCTTCTCTTCTCTTCTTCCTTCGCACATATGCCGTCTGAAGCATCATTTCCATCGTATTCATCAGATCGTAGACTTTGATTGGCATTGGAAGTCCGACTACCCCGTCCACCAGTCCATTTCCCCACTTGTCTCTGGACGCTATCAACAGCATCTCAAATGATGCGGGCAGATATTCCCGCAGTTCGGAATACATCATATCCGTCATTTTGTATCCACACACCACAATCCCCTCGTGCATTGTGTCAGCGAAGTTGATTGCCTGCGCGCCTGTCGTACACACCCCATTCACTTCAAGGCCGCCTCGAACCAACAAATTTCGAATATTAGTTGCGTTCTCCTTTTTTGGAAAAACCACAATAATATTGCTCACGCTCACACCTCCTGTATTTTCCCCGCTATTCCATGTTTTGCGGACCAAAAAGTCATGTGTTTTCACGCATGAAACGAATAACCTTTTGCCCCCGGTTCCAAATTATACAGATCAGTGCTTACATTCTAAACAAATACCTGTCCAACTCCCACTGGGAAACCTGTGAACGAAATTCTTTGTATTCATTTTTCTGAGCTTCTATAATCTTATGTGACAGCTCCTCGCCCAGAATGCTGCGCACAAAGTCATCCTTTTCGAACTCACGGACTGCCTCCAGCAGACTTCCCGGAAGCGCCTCGATATCCAGAGCTTTCTTCTCCTCTTTCGTCATCTCGAACACATTGCAGTCCACACTGGCCGGCGGTGCAATCTTCTCCTGGATTCCCTTCAGGCCCGCCGCCAGGCAGACAGCAATCGCAAGATACGGATTGGCCGAAGTGTCTGGACTTCGCAATTCAATTCTGGTTCCATCCCCCGCCGATGCCGGTACACGAATGAGCGGGCTTCTGTTCTTCGCAGACCAGGTGATGTACACCGGTGCCTCGAATCCTTTAACAAACCGCTTGTAAGAATTTACAGACGGATTAACAATACAGGTGATTGCCTTGATGTGCTGCATGATTCCTCCGATGAAGTAATATCCTTCCTGACTCAGTCCGTTCACATCATCGGCATCCTCAAAGATATTCTTTCCATCTCTGCTCAGAGACATATTCAGATGCATTCCGGACCCATGATTATCTGTCTTAGGCTTCGGCATGAACGTAGCATGCAGTCCGTGACGCTTCGCGATGGTCTTCACCACAAGCTTAAAGGTCATGATGTTGTCCGCCGTTTTCAGTGCCTCGTCATATCGGAAATCAATCTCATGCTGCGCCGGCGCCATTTCATGATGCGATGCCTCGATGTCAAATCCCATATCTTCCAGAGTGAAAATCATGTCTCTCCGCGCATTTTCCCCGAGATCAAGCGGTCCCAGATCAAAATAGCCTCCCTGTTCATGGGACATGGTGGTCGGCAGACCGGCTTCATCCGTATGGAACATAAAGAACTCACACTCCGGCCCCACATTCAGTTTGTATCCCATATCTGCCGCCTGTTTCACTGCTTTTCTCAGCACATATCTCGGATCATTATCGCAGGGGGTTCCATCCGGCGAATAGACATCGCAGATCAGTCTCGCAACCTTCCCCTGCTGTGGACGCCACGGAAAAATCTCAAATGTATCCCGGTCCGGATATAAAAACATATCGGACTGTTCGATGCTTGCAAACCCGTCGATGGATGAGCCGTCAAATATATACTCATTGTTCAGCGCTCTCTCCAGATGACTGATCGTGACAGCCATATTCTTCATCGTTCCAAAAATATCCGTGAACTGCAGACGGATGAACTCCACATCCTCTTCCTCCGCAATTCGCAGAATATCTTCCTTTGTATACTTACTCATTGTACTACCTCCTTCATTTACATACCACACCAGACCGTTTCCACAGATGAACGCGGACAATTAAAAATGGGCGCTCTCATCCCGTGAAAACGCCCTTGTTTATTCTACCATATTATAAAGAAACTCTATGTAATTGTCAAGAAACTGCCTGTTTTTTATAGCTGAAATTTACTTGTTTTTATCAGGAACCGTCCGCTCTGCCAGATCCGGCGTAAGTTCTCTGTTTTTCATATCTTATTTCTCATTCACAGCACGGAATTTATCTGCTCCTTTGTACTGCCGCGATCAATATCTTTCCAAGCGCTGTCACCAGTATCGCCGCCGCAACTGCTTCCGGGATACCAGACGCTGTAACCGTCGCCATAATCAGCCCCCATACTGCGCTGACCGCAACTTCCTTCGCCTGCGCATACTGCTGCGCAAATAAGAAATAGATGCTGCCCATCACCGTGACCGTGTTGACCATGGATCCCACAAAGCCTGTGATCGGAAGTGCAATCAACTGATTCAGTTTCAGCTTCTGCAGAAGAATCCATAACCATCCTGCCGCCACACCAATCAGGATTCTGCATCCGACAGAGATCCAGACTGCTTTTGCCACACCGGCAAATCCCGTTGTGCTCATAAACGGTGAAAATGCAAAGGACAGTAAAGTCGGTGCCATGGTATTGCTGACCAGGGAACAGATTCCGAATACGCCGCCTAAGACCGCGCCGGCCATTGGGCCAAACAGAATCGCACCGATAATGACTGGAATATGTACCGTTGTCGCCTTAATAATCGGGAGCTGTATCATGCCGAGCGGCGTGTTCGCCAGCACGACGATGATGGCTGCCATAAGTGCAACACTGACCATCCAACGAGTGTCTTTTTTTTCTTTTCTCATATTTAATTTTCCTCCTTGTTATCATTCCCGCTCAGCAGGATACAATACAATTACTGCGCAAGTATACCACAAAATATTTCTATTAAAAAGAAATGTTTCCCAAATAATACATTTTTATTTGTTTTTTGTCTGTTCTTCCACCTGAATATGCCGACAGGAAGGCTCAGAAAGGACCGGCTTTCGGGCCGTCACTTTTAGGCTGGCTTACATTTTCTATGGTTTTTTTTCATTGTGTATCGTATAATGCAGTTATAGTTCTGACAATCCAGAAACCATTTGATAAGGAGTTCTTACCTATGTTAAAAAACAAAACTGTTCTTTTAGGCGTAAGCGGAAGCATCGCCGCATACAAAAGTGCCGCACTCGCCAGTCTTCTGGTGAAGTCACATGCGGATGTTCATGTGATCATGACAGCAAATGCAACAAATTTCATCAATCCTGTCACATTTGAAACTTTAACCGGCAACAAGTGTCTTGTGGATACATTTGACCGAAATTTTGAATTCAGCGTGGAGCACGTCTCTCTGGCCCAGAAAGCGGATGTCGCAGTACTCGCCCCGGCATCGGCCAATGTCATTGCCAAGATTGTTCACGGACTTGCCGACGATATGCTGACCACCACGTGGCTCGCATGTACCTGTCCCAAGATCCTTGCCCCGGCCATGAATACACGCATGTACCAGAATCCCGTCACTCAGGACAACCTGGCCCTCGCTGCACAGTACCAGATGACCGTCATGACTCCGGCGACCGGACGTCTGGCCTGTGGAGACACCGGTGCCGGTAAGATGCCGGAACCGGTGGACATCATGGAGTATATTCTTCATGCGTGTGCACTGACGAAGGACCTGCTGGGGAAAAAGATGGTTGTCACCGCCGGTCCCACCGCCGAATCTATCGATCCGGTACGCTTTATCACCAACCATTCTACTGGGAAGATGGGATACAGCATTGCTAAGATTGCCGCGCTGCGGGGCGCAGATGTCACCCTCGTATCCGGACCGGTCTCCATCAAGGCTCCTGCCTTTGTCGATGTGGTTCCAGTCACCACCGCCCGGGAGATGTTCAACGCAGTCACCTCAGCAGCTGTGGACGCAGATATCATCATCAAAGCCGCCGCGGTCGCCGACTACCGTCCAAAGAATATCAGCACGGAAAAAGTCAAAAAAACGGATGACAACTTCGCCATCGAGCTTGAGCGCACGGATGACATTCTGAAATATCTGGGCGAACACAAAAAAGAGAACCAGTTCCTGTGTGGATTTTCAATGGAAACCGAAAATATGCTGGAGAACTCCAGAAAGAAATTGGAAAAGAAACATCTTGATATGATCGTCGCCAACAACCTGAAGGTCGCAGGTGCCGGTTTCGGGACAGACACCAATGTCGTGACCCTGATCACAGCGGAGGACGAGATTTCGCTGGAACTGCTGTCCAAGGACGAGGTCGCAGTACGGATTCTGGATGCCATTTGCGGGAAATAAATAAAAATAATGTAAAAATAAGAGATATGATAGGGAGCGGTTTCACCCGCCCCATCATATCTCTTGTTTTTCATCTCTATGTTTCATATTCTATTATGCCCTGGCATCATTGCTGCGAGTGTTCGTCAGCCTGCTGGCATCTTACATCTGGAGTGCTCCGCAATCCTGCCGGATACTCCGAATCTGCTCTACAGCATCTTTCTTCTCTTCAGGATGATCAGTGCAATCACACACGCCAGCACTGTAAATATACAGATAATCAGAAAACCATGCGGCGTTTCCGCAAGCGGCATCCATTTCCCGCTCACATTCATCCCGTAGATTCCTGAAATAATGGTCGGAATTGCCATGACCAGCGTGATGGACGTCAGATATTTCATCACGTTATTCAGACGGTTATTGATAATAGTCGACAGCAGATCACGGGTACCATGAATGATGTCACGGTAAATATTCGTCATCTCAATGGCCTGCTTGTTCTCCACGATCACATCGTCCAGAAGTTCCATGTCTTCCGGATATTGTCTGATTCTTTTGTACCTCGTCAGCCGGTCAAACACGGACCGGTTCGCCCCCAGCGACGTTGCAAAATATACCAGGTTGGATTCCAGCTCGTGAAGAGCGATCAGGTCGTCATCTTCTGTCTCATTGCGTCCGGCTCTGTGCTCGATGTCTGTTCTCTGCTTATCGATGACACGCAGATAAATCTGGTATACATTGGAAGATCGCAGAAGAATCTGATATATAAACCGCATCCGCTTCTTCGTGCTGAACTCCCGGATTCTTCCTTTTAAAAATTTACTTAATACCCTGTTTTCTTCCCGGCAGATAGTGATGATTGCATCTTTTACCAGAATGATACCAAGTGGAATTGTAGTGTACGCCCGTCTGTCGTTACGCATCTCCTCAAACGGGATATCCACCAGAAGCAGCGTGTAGCCATCTTCCAATTCCAGTCGCGAACTCTCCTCATCATCCAGTGCGGCCCGAATGTCATCTACATCCACATCGTAAAGACTCGCAACCCATTCACTTTCCTCTATCGTCGGCGCAACCATGTTAATCCATGTTCCGTCTTCCGGCTTATCAATGACTGACACTATGCCGTTGTCTGTTTTTAATATCTGTATCATGGTTTTTCTCCTATATCTCCAGGCTGAGCAAAGGCATCTCCCCGCCAATGTACTCAAAGCCTTTTATTTTGCCGGTACAGCTATCCTCTTCCCGTCCGGCCGCGTCGTTCCTTTTGTCCCTCGTGATAAAGAGACTCCCCACCCTGCCACACGGTACTCTGTGTGTCGGAAATGCGGGAATGCTTAAGGACGTTGAAAATAGTCACACTAATATTATCACATTTGTTTTCTATGCACCACCTTGTTTTTTATATTTAACATTTCATTTAACAATTTATCCACTTAATCTGCAATCTGTTTCCCCGTTACATCCATATGATAATTGTCCTTGATAATCAGTTCTGATACCGGCACAATCTGATATCCCTTTTCCTCCAGTCCGTTTAGCATTGCATCCAGCGCCTGTGCTGTAAATTTTGCTCCGTTATGGCAGAGAATGATTGCGCCGTTATCCAGGTTCTTGTGTTCGCAGACCGTCTGGATAATGGAATCTGCGCCATAGTCCTTCCAGTCAAGGGAATCTACGTACGACGTTTAAAGAAGTGTACTAAAATAGCCGCTTTACCTGCTTGTACCTTCAATCAAACGCTTATACCATGGAGCCTTTTTCGTCCACTTGAAACTCGGCATGTCCTTACCATTATTTGCCTTGTACACCTCGTTTATTATTTTCAATTCGTCTGGGTGTGTAAGTGCATGCACCTTGAATCCATCAAAGTAGTACACCCCTGCTCCACCATCTATCGTATAAAAACATCTCATCTCTTTTTCTCCTTCCATTTTTCCCGCCGCTGCTCCGCCGCTCATGATTTCCGTTATCCGCTTAATGAAATACGCTTTCGTTGCCATCGCTCCTCCATGAAGCTCCACGCTCCTATGAGGGCACGCCGTGGCATACACCTCCTGGTGCAGGCGAATGGTCTGCTCATTCGGTACGATTCCATATAGCTTGCATTTCTGTGCACTCCACTGCAGAGCACGCTCCTCATTCGCAAGGAATGTTTCTGCGTCCCCCATGCTCTGGCACACTTCGATCGACAGATAATTCGTATTTCCCTCCGACTGCCCACAGTGCCATGCACAATTCGCATCATCTTCCACTTGGATTACGCCGTCATCACCGGCGTAGGCATGGGCAAATCCATTATTTAGATCATGTCCGCCGCTCTCCAACGCATTTGCCCAATAGGACGCATTTAGAAACTGTCCGCCTGCATCGTTATGGATAAATATTCCAACCGGGTTTCTGCCACGGGTACCGGCAATCCCACCACATATACTCATGCTACTTGCCCTCCTGCTCCTTCTGCTCCTTTTCAAGCTTTTCCACCAGTTCCTCTACACTTACCTGCTCGTTTTCGCCCATGATTTCACCTTCTTTCTGTGTGCGACGTCGCACATTCTATTTGTCTGTCAATTCCGGCAGCCCCGCCACGCTGGTCAGCAGAGACAATACTCCAGCCAGAACCGACGCTGATACAACCACTCGCCAATCTACACCGGATATCACTGCCGCGGATCCGATTGTTGCCACCGCCGTCTGTGCCACTGTCTTTATCGCCCTTACTCCGGCCGCTTTTAACCACTGTTTACTCATCTTTCTACCTCCATTATTCCCTGTGAGACTGCCGGTTCATAAACTCAACAATCTCTTCCTGCACCTGCTCTGTATCCTCACTGGGTTCCATTTTGTTCATTACTTTTAATATCGCGAGCATCGACTTCATGATCAGTTCATTCTCCTCCAGGCTGATCTTCGCCTTGCTCTCCAGCTTGTTGATCCGGTCATAGTCTCGCTCCAGCTTCTCCTGGATTCCACCTGCCCCGTTTATGGCCAGCTCATGTTCCTCGACCATGTCCACCAGATCAGCACCGTACCGGGCCGTGTTGAACGCACTTTTCACCCGGTTCGATATATCCGGCCAGACTTTCCACAAAATAAGCAACGATATGACAAGACACAGAATCCAGTCTTTCAATGTTGCACTTGTAACCATTTCCGCAATCATAGGCATCCCTCCCAATCTACTTGATTTTTTGCATAAAAATAAGACCTTCGCGGTCTTGCTCTTGGTATCTATGCATTTCCTTGCTCCACTTTTCTATCTACACTCTCATTTTTTACGAACATACGATTTATCAGCATCCAATCACTTTTCTGAGCACCCAATATCCATTATCATAAGTAATACCATTTTTCGTGCCCGCTGCCGTATTATGAGAGTGACCGGTTATTGTATCATCTGAAATAAACAAAAACTTTGTGCCTACTTTACTAAACGTACTTGATGCAAGATTGCATGTTATACCGTTCCCCGGAAAACTCGCCACCTGCTGCTTTGGTATGAATATATCGACAAACTGATTGTCTGTTACCTCCCCGTTCACATACGGAGACCAGATAAGCGTAATTCCCGTTTTTTGTGCAGATATTGGTTCTGAAAGTTTAATCGAATGTGACGCCGACATGTAATAAGCCGCACTGCTGCTCCAAAGGGATTTGTTATTCGCACTATAGCTCATATCCTCCCACGATCCCCAGACCCCCGCAATCATAAATCGCTGATAATTTTTCCCAGTACATGCCGCAAAACGCTGATAGCAATACTGTGCATTATCGTAATAATCCACGGTTTCAAGCCATCCTCCCGTATTCACCGGACAGTGTTTACTCCCAACGGTTAAATAATATCTTCCACCTCTGATCAAAGTGTTACAATCACCATCAATAGGCGGTGCACCATGGATAGGGTATTGATTTACTGTGATTTCGTTACCTTCCCCAAAACCCAAACGTATTGTTTTCCCACTGCTGCTATTAGTGTATACCAAGCCCGACTCGGCCGTAATGGATAACGTTCCCGCCAAATGTAGACTAGAATAACTTTCAAATTGCAGTGAAGCTTTATCCAGCCTCGCTACATAACGCAGCTCGCCATTGACGAAACTTTTTGACATAATTGTTCCGGAGTCCACATCAAATACTACCGTCCCATCTTTATTTCCGACCATCCCCGCAGTTACTGTCCCGAGATTCGCGGTAATTGCACTCAGAGTATCCACATTCAGATTGTCCACCGATATGAAATGCAGTGCCCATTTCGCTCCATCCCACCTCATGATCGGCTCCCCTGATGCTGTCTGCCAAAGCTGCCCTGTCACAGGATTCGTAGGTGCCGTACTGGATATTGTAATTGCTGCTTTTGCATCCTCCGCCGCCTCTCCCGCAGCCACCGCCTTATTATACGCCGCTTTTGCCGCCTCATAGCTGGAAGATTTTGAAACCTCAGAATACGCAAACGTACCATTGGAAAACACATTCAGATCAACCGTATAAAGACTGTTAGTACTGCCCGCTGTATATGCAGGCTCCGTACTCACCCACCCGGCAGGAGATCTCGTGGCAGGCTTTGCGGGCGCAGATGCTGTAGATGCCTGCAGCCTGTAGTATCGGTACACTGCCGAAACATCTACCACAAAGGTGAGTGTTACTGTAGCACTGGCTTTAATAGCCATGCATTACCCCTCCAGCTGACAGGTATAAGCGACAGCATTTGCGACATCTGAGGCCGATACCGTCAGTGTTTTCGCTGTTGCGACAGCTGTCGTGCTCCCCGCCTTATACCACTTGACTGAACCGAGTGTCCCACATACACCAGCGTCCGTGATTGTCTGTTCTATCCCGGCCTTATATACATGTGCGGTCAATACGGTTGAGCCTGAGTTGTTTTTAAATACCGTTCCATTCGAGCTTGTGATACTCATTGTGATGGCATCTTCGCCATTAGCTCCTTGCCTAGCAACTGAGTACGCTGTCGTCGACTTACCATCGGAATAGGTAACAACGGTTTTTGTCCATAAATATGATCCTTGTGGAACAGTTGGTAGCGTAGTCCCCCATGTTTCAGTAGGTGCTGTAGTTCCATTCGTGCTTGCTTGATAGGTTACAGATTGAGAACTTACCGTTACCGATGTTCCAGCGGGTCCTTGAGTACCATTTGTTCCGTGATATGCAACTGAGTATGATGTTGTTGACTTGCCATCAGAATAATTGACTACAGTTTTTGTCCATAAATAACCACCAACATCAGCAGAAACAACACTTGTACTCCATGTTCCGGTAGGAGGAGTAGTTCCGTTACTACTTTTTTGATATGTCACCGATTGAGAACTTACTGTTACTGATGTTCCAGCGGGTCCTTGAGGTCCCTGTGCTCCCGTACCACCAGTATTACCCTGAACGCCCTGCTTCGCCACTGCAAATGAGAAAATCTTGTTAACCGTAATGCCATCAACCACTACCGGAATTGTAGCTTCGCAAGCTGATGCAACGGTAGCTGTTGTCGTGAATGTGATTGTTACAGCTTTGGTTCCGCTTCCCGTAATACTAGCACTAATACCGGTAGGACACGCGATATCAGCAGCGGTTACCGAGACTGAGGAACATTGATTTGTCCCACAGAATGCTACTGCCTGAGTGGTGCATGTTGCTCCTGATGCAACGCCACTTGTGTTACCAACAAAGGTATATGCCTCTGATGTTAATATCACCGAATATGCATCTGTAACGTCAACAATTGTGATTTGATCTCCTGCTTTAATACCCATGAATTATTTCCTCCTTGAATTTAGTTTTTAAGTTCACACATGAATGTGCACTTTCCATCAACTTCGTCTGAACTTATAGTAAGCGTGAAGCCACCGCTTCCAATCATCTTATCCGATGATGAAATCACCCCGAATGTTGCCTCATCCAGCTTCTGCCATGACCACTCCAGAAATGCATTCTGTCCATAAACATCCCGAAGCGTGCTGATGTCCGTGATCCGCTTTGAACCATGATATACGACCACACTCAAAACTGTTGCTATCGAATTATTCTTAAATACAGTCCCTCGCGACGATTCAATTCGGACAAGTGTTGCATCCTCTCCATCCGTGCCGTCCGACACATTGGTAACAGTGACCTCGCTGACTCCTTTCACACTGCCCTCGTCATCCAGTGCCTCGAATCGATACACTGCCTTCTCCATAATGTCCGCTGCCTGTATAACTACGCTTTTCCCACCATCGAGATCCGCCCCATCTTTTTTCCATTTGATGACCATGGCATCAGTGACATCCTTCCCTCCGTCCATGACCAATGCTGTCAAAGTGGTGCTGCCCACACTGTTTTTGAAAAAAATGCCGTGATCCGAGATTATAGAGCATGTATATAACCGGCTCGCCTCCACCAGCGCATTCACCTGCGCAAGAAGTGCCGGATCTATCTGGCTTTGAAGCTCTGTGAAGTTACTAAACGTTGTCTTGCATTTTGTCCGATCAGTAAAACTGCGGATTTGTTCCGAAACTCTCGCTTTGAGGTAGAGTGGCGGATTATATTCTTCGTCCGCTATCGTGACTGTGTCCCCGATTCTGATGTCAAAATAACCATCCACTTCATAAGAAACCTTTGGCACACAATTTTTCTTCAGTTCCGCCAGCGCACGACCATACAATGAATTTACATTGGATGTCTCATAGGACCAATCCACCAGAATGTACCCATCCTTTTTATTCATCAGGTTGGACGGAAACCGATCCCGCGCCTGTACCGCCCGGATTGCTCCATCCCCCTTCACCGACTGATATTCTACTTCTCCCTCCGCATCAAGTTCTGTTTTTTCCAGATCATATATTCCGAGGCCATCCTTCCCGGTCGGCCGGATGGCCGTGTACAGCTCCACAATATCCGTTTTCTTTCGCACGCCATAAATGCTTGCGCCATACCGCAGCACAATGTCTTCCCGATCCTTTCCGATGCCCTGCACAGAGTCCGTATGCTCTTTATAAAAGTTCACCACGATTTCTGCCAGTGAATGGTCCTTATTCAAGACCGGTTCAAACTCCACCTCTGCCGAAAAAACAGTCGCAAGTGAAAACAATCTCGCAAGTATCGTAGAACTCCCAGTCCATTCATGCTTTATCTTTCTGTCAGAAACCTCATTTCTTCTGACTGTCAGCACTTTCTCTGAATTGAACAATGCAAGGTATTCTTCCAGGCTCATTGCCGCCGCTGCCTTGTATGGTCCTACCTGCTCATTTAAAAGTTCAAAATTCAGGCTGTAGGCCTCAACCGACACAATCTCCTCATCCCGCTCAACATGTACAATGTTCATGTAGTAATCTCTTTTGTTGTATTGAAATGATATCTTATTGCCGGCAACAAGGTACAGGCTGTCCTCCGAATCTGCGGACACTGTGAATGCAAACGTACTTGCGGTTCCCTGCAGATATTCATGCAGATCATCATCCCAATAATTCAAAGACTCCTCTGCGCTGTTATCCATGAAAGTACACACCGCGTCATATGCGTCCAGCACTGCGATCCTCACCAATTCCATTACAAATATGCCTCCCTGATTCTGGCCACCGCGGTGGGCTGCTTGTCACACCAGTCCGAAACCACAAACTGAACCTTACTCGTCCCTGGCGGTGCCATGAAATATTTTGTACCAAGAACCTCATCCTCCGTAGAATTTACGCCATTCACATAAAACTTCGTCTTCGCCCCGTCAATCGTGCATACATCCCCTTCCTGATAGCGGTTCGGAATGTCGGCATAATAGGTTACATTATTCTTTTTAAAACTCATGCTGTACAGATACATTCTTGTAACGAGATTACTCCCGCCGCCACGCGTTCCGAACTGCCCCAGAAAAACTGTAATCGCAGCTGCTTTTCTGTTTGCAAGAGCCGCGTTTCGGAAGTGATATTTTTTACCGCCAAATTTGAACTCGAAGAGCTCACCGGTTTTTGTCATTGCAAAATCCCCGTCTGACTGTTTTGTCGCAGCCTCATACGTAGGTTCATAGTTAATTGTTTTCACATCCTTTCCCCCGACACGCATGGTAAAATTAGCAATGTTATTCGATGGCGATCCCTTGTGGATATGAACGTCCTGAAGTATCTCCCCATTCGTGTCCTCCACAATGACTTCCAAAAGTCCCGTCTGTTTGACAAAACCCGTCTCATACCAGACCTTTGCGGTAAGCGTATACTTGTTTGTTCCACTTACGCCATTAGAATCTGCCGGGATCACGATACGTTTACTTGCACCATGCCAGTATGGTCCGCTCCCGACATCCGCAAGAGCCAGATACTTCTTTCCCGTCAGGGTCACTGTTTTAAATGTTCCATTCTTTAGTATCGTAGATTCCGTGAGCGTTCCCAGACCATTGGTCATGGCCGCAAAGTCCTCTCCATCCTTATAATTGATCAGCCTCTGTGATTTCGCCTTTTTTTCTTTGTCCAGTTCATCCGCTGATCCATACTGCATGGCTCCCTGTTCACTTATAATCCCGACAAACCCACTTTCATCCGAATGACAGACCTCATAGTCTATCGCCACTGGAACTGTTCCCTCGTTTATGATGGTAGCCTCCATCACCCCGTCCTCATTTTTTATCGCAGTAAACTCTTTCATTACCGTCGAATATTTTCGCGGATCCAGGCAATAGATCTCGATTTCTCCAGTCACACAGTTCCGCCCCGGCTCCACATCCCCGCAGCTGGATCTCGTGCCGATAAAATACTTCCCCGGTTCATCATTAAACAAAACCTTCACCCGCTCCACATTCAGCAGCCCATTCAATTTGTTGAACGCCGCCCGATACGCCTCATCGTCTGCGGCAATGATCTGGTATGTCACTGTGAGTGTACGGGTAGGCAGACGGCTCTCAACAAACTGAGCTCCGTCAACCCCTTGGATAATCCGCTCCGATATCTCTGCAGAGAATGCCTCTCTCCCGCTCACATGCAGTGTCCGGTATCCGGGAATCTCCCTTTCAAAATACGTTCCATTAAACTTCATCGCCTCCGCCGGCAAAACACTTCCGGCAGGAACCTCATTGACATCAACAAATTTATACATCATTTCTCACCTCTGAGATATTTTTTCATCTTTTCCATCTTCTGAAGCTCTTCCTGCGTATAAGCCGCAGATGCCTTCGCCACCTGACGTCCTTCAATGTTAACCGGCGCTTCTAAATAAATATACATTTTTCTGTCATAGCTGTAATCTCCGTTTAAATTCCGGCTTTCACCTGCCCCGCTATAAGCGAGTTCCATATCCAGTGCCGGAATACTTGGAATCTGTACGAGATCCCTTGCCGCTTTCGCAGCATCTCTTACTTTTGATGCTATTCCGTTTACGTATCCAGTACCGAAATAACTTCCCAGCTTGTCCGCCACTCTTGAAGGGCTGTGTATCTGTGCTTTTGCCCGGATTGCCGCCTCCGCTGCTTCTGCCAGTTGCGCTGCCATGCTTCGCACCTCTCCGAGACTCGCACTCATTCCGGATGCCAGACCGGCCCCAATGTTATATCCACAGCTATACGCTCCGCTTGATGCCGTTCCGAGCGCAGATATGATCGCACTGGCGGTGCTGTACGATATTGCCACAGCCTGACTGCCACCTGACTGCAATGCCGCGTTGAACTGTCCCATCGCAGTACTCGCGATAGATGATAATCTTCCCAATCCACTTTGCACACTGTTGCTCAGGCCCGTGCCTATCTGCATTCCAATTGCCCGCGCTCTTCCCACCGCGTTGGAGAATACTGAAATCATTCCAGACATAGCGCTTTTCGCCTTACTTTCAAGAGTATCTAAGCTACTTCCTACGACTGCCGCTGATGATGCAATGCCACCCATAGATGCCGCAGCTGTAATTGCATTACTTGCAATTGCACCTAAAGCGGACGCCGCTTCTGAAAGACCGCCCGAAACTGCTGTAATTTCACCAATTCCCAATGCAACAGCACCCAGACTTGTTGCCATATCCATCAGATTCAATTCCGTAATAATCTGTATTCCCTGCGCAAGCTGGTTGAATCCTGTCCCAGCATTCAATGCCGCATCTCCAACAGACGAAATAATATCAGCAATTCCGCTAAGAATCGATGTTATGACTTCTCCCACTGATGTTATGACCTCTGATATTGCCCCGAATATTTCTGTAATAGAATCTCCCAGCTGTTTTACCAAGTTCTTAATGCTCTCTATAATTGGCGATATTTGACTAACAAGTGTAGTAAATGATTCGCAGATAGCTTGAATGGACTGTGATGTTGCCTCTACCATTTCTTGAAGACTTGGCATGAACGGTGCCAGTGCTTCCACTATCGCTACTATGGCTTCTGATATAATCTGTGTACATTGTGTAAACGCATCTAATATAGCTGGTACAAACGGCGCGATTGCCTGAATAATTCCGACTATGGTATCTGATATGATCTGGGCTATCTGGATAAAGGTATCAGATATAATTGATACAATTGGTGTGACAGCAGTTAATATCTGCGATACTGCCTCTCCAATTGCAGTGGCAACTGCTGACATAGCTGTCCCCAAAGCTGCAATAGCCGGTGCTGATGTCGCAAAAGCAACTCCAACTGCCTGTATCAGCACTGCTATTTCAGCCGCTGACGGAATGAGTGCCGCTATAATACCTACTACAACACCTCCGACTGCTGTAATCACCGTGGCGATGGCTGTACCAACCGCCTCAATAATGCTTGCCACACCCTGCCCCTGTGTTGCAAGCAATGCAAAAGCCGCAATCACCACTCCGATGGATGCCCCCATCGCTAATATAGATACCGGGTTGGCTATTTTGAGTGCTTGGCCAATTCCTTTAAATGCAGTCGATAATCCCGTCCCAATCCCTTTCGCAGCAGTGGATATCGCTGTTCCTGCGGTTTTTACCACACCAGATATACCGCTAAACGCACTTTTGACAACTGGAACAAACGATTTTATAACATTGGCAATACCGTTAAACACTTTAGTAATAGTGCTTTTTGACCTATTTGTTGATTTTGCTACATCATCCATAGCATCTGTAGCCCTTGACTTGAAAATTCCAAATGGATTGAAGCTTTTTAAAAAATTAAAAGCTTTAAACCCTGTTATTAATGCTAATAGACCTCCGGTTATAGATGAAATTGTTCCTGGACTCAGACTACTCGTAAATTTTGATACCGCACTCACTGCTTTTGAAACGGTAGATACGATTTTCCCAATCACAGTTCCTATTGCTGTTAATGCTCCTGAATCTGCCAGTGATTTAAATACATTTGCTGCTGCATCTCCAAAATTTATAAACGCTTCCTTTAATGTTTGTAAGGCACCTGTTTTTGCAATCGCACCGGAAAATTCATTCCAATATTTCGATATTGTGTTGAAGGTAGACATGACCTTTTGGGATATCTTTTCTCCATCCAAAGCACCAATCTTATCCACGATTCCACTGATTGCTTTAATCCCAATCGCTGACAGCGCATCGTACGCCGGAGCCAGCTTATTCGCCACCGTTTCCTGAAGACCATCCATTGCCTGATCCACCGTCTTATATTCTGTCGCAAGCTTTGTGAATGCATCGTTTGTCCCTACTCTTGATATTGCATCGAAGAAATCCTCCGTAGCCACCGTTCCATCCTGAACCTTCGCCACCAATTCCTTGGAAGTCATTCCCATCTCTTTTGCAACCGCCGAAATACCTGCAGGTGTCTGCTCCATCATAAGTTTAAAGTCCATCCATGCCACAGTAGGCTTGGCCGCCATCTGCGTAGCCTGCGTTGACAGAGTCTTCATGGCCTGCTTTGGATTTTCAGCAGCGGCCGCTAGGCCGCCAAACCCTTTTACAAGCTTCAAGGTGTCTTTGGTACCAACTGCCTCCAACTGCGCAAATGTGGATGCCATATCTGATGAACTGTAGATGGTATCCTGAGCAAATTGCTGCAGCTCATTTTTGATAGCTTTTATCTCTCCAGGTGTCTTCCCGTTCATCTCCATATTTCCGGTGAATGTCTTCCATGCCGCACTGGAGGAGTTCATCTCCGATGCCATGCTCCCAATCCCACTTGTGATCGCAGAAAACGCCTGCTGACCGACCCCCATAAGCACCCCAAAGCCCAGACCGCTCGTCACAGTGCTCTTCAAATTGTCCGCTGACGCGGAGGCGGTCTTCATGACAGAAGAAAAGCCAGAATCTACCGCCGACAATATTGCTTTTACTGAATAACTTTCCGCCATCTGGCACCTCCTACTTCTTAAGCAGTTTCCCGATTCCGGAAAATCTACTTTGTTTCTTTTTGTCCGGCAGCACTTTCTCTACCTCTTTTTCATAATTGTAGAAATTGGTGAACCTCTTATAGACTGGCTTAGATTTGTTCTTCCCCACTTTTTTCTCGGCCTTCACTGAAAAATTAAGGAAAGCCTGCAGGTGATTCCGATAATCCTTGTCAATCTCTCTCAGCCGGACAGCCTTCATAAGCAGCTTATACTCCGGCATCGTCAGCCTGTCCACCTCTGCAAAACTCTTAAAGTCCAGATACCGGAAACAGTTCAGCGCGATCTGCCGGTACACAACTTCAAAATCCTCCCCCGAGTCTTCCTCCTCATCTACGATACTTCCTTTGCTGCCATCTTCGCTTTTTCCTTCTCGATAGTCTCGAGCACGCTTAGAGTCTCTTTCTTCGTAGCATTGGCTGTCTTTAAGAAACCCATGACTTCCTCGAACAAAGCATCAATATCTGTGTCCTCATCGTCAATGTACGAATCCAGCAGCATTTTGGTCACCCGCGGACTCTGTCCCGCATTCGCGGTATTCAGCACCTCTTCCAGCCCTTCCACATCACCATCATACAGTTTCATAATAGTGTACCTGAGTCCCACATTCTTTTTCACGTTAGGCATGCCATCCACAGGCATCGCCACTGTCTTATTGATATCTCTTAAAAAGCCCATACCAAAATGAAACTGATACACTTGATTTTCAATTGTTAATTCCATCATCTATGCATTCCTCCCTATTCCCCTGTTTTCTTTGTATCGGTAAATACATACGCCGCGATCTCCTGCTGCTCCGTACTCACAGTTGCTTCACCGTCCACACCATTTCCATTGATTCCAAATGTCAGAGATACCTCCACAAAGTCCTCTGCGTTGGAAGTCTTCTCCATCTCCGTCAGATACCCCTGGAAATATTTTGCCTTGAATTCGTTATCTCCGGTTCCGGCCTCTTCCAGATTGACCTCCCAGACCTCAATCAATTCATCATTGTCAAGTGCCGACTCCAACTCTTCGACCAGCGTATCTCCTTTGGACAGGATGCTGGTGGCTGTAATCTCAACCTCCGCCGTTCCCGGTGTACGGATCGCTCCATCCTTTGTTGCAGTGGAGTCTGCATCCTTACTTTTCGTCCGGCCGTTCTCCGTAGTAAATGCAAGCGTTGCTCCATCCTTCAGTGCCGCTTTGCTCTTGACTCTGTAGAGGTACACGATTCGCTTTCCCTGAATTGCTTCTGCGAAAAGCTGTAAATTCATTTTTTTCATAATTTCCTTCTCCTTTAACTAAATTTAAACTCCACTTCCAATATTCCATGAAGCAGAGAGGTTTTTGTAGTATTATCCGGGACAATCCTCTGATTGATATTACGAACACTCCAGGCAAAATTGGTCGTGTGCCCGATCTGCCTGCAGGCCTGCTTGATTGCCAGCAATATTCCAGACATCGTCCCGCGCTGCCTGGGATTGTTATGCCATACATGAATGGTCTGGTAAACATTTCCGAAGACCGCCGACTTGTTGGCATCATCCGCCTGCTGACTGTCTCCCAGATAGACAAAAGGATACGGCGTTCCTTCCGGTGGCAGGCTGCCATCATAGACGTCATATCCCAATGCTTTTATATCCAATAACAATTTTGTAAATAACTCCTGCTGTGGATCCATCTCATCACCTCACAAGCTTCTGCATATCCTGCTCAAATTTCTTTTTCTGCTCATTGAACGCAGGCTTGAGATAGGGCTGTGCATCCATGAATCTGGTTCCAAGCTCCACGTAGGGTGCATATTCCGCCGTTGGCGTTGCCGCAACCTCCAATCCACCTGCGGATAACTCCAGGCCTATGCTGCGCTTCAGAGTTCCCGAATCTACTGGCGCATTACGCTGCGCTTTGGTCTGCATCTGGGATCCATTTGTTCTTACGACACGTTTCACATCATCAAGTGTCACATTTTTCTTAAGCTTCTTCTGCAACTGCTGCATTCCTACAATCTCAACTTTTCCCATCACTGCACCTCACTTACAACATATACACCCTTGGTCCGAAATCTCCTTGAGTAGTCCACATGATACATCTTTCTTCCGATTCGCACCCTGTCAAAAGGCTTCTCGTAGTGGTTCTGCAGCTGGATTGCGAGAACACCCTGCCGGATTTCTCCATACACGATTTTCAAGGTCTCAACACCCGCATCTGTCACGTTTGCATACTTTTTATCTTCCACCACTTCATCCGGGCCATAATTACCAGTCTCCGGATTATACGCACCCGCTTTGATTGATTGAAAGAACACCGGGATATCGTATCTCATAAGAAACGTACCTTTCCCTTCCCGGAGCTGTGCTGACTGTCTAAAAAAGCTTGAATCTCAGCTGCAAATCTAGCAAAATCATCATCTGAAAAGGACAGGCTCTCGCCCTCAACTGTCTGGGCACTCATGCCCTCTGATCCGATGCGGTTAAAACGAGCCACCGCCACCTCAATGACGATGTAATTCATCTCCTCCGGCGGATCTGCTCCGCCAAGGAGAATCTTCAGTCTACTTTTTGCTGATAATAGAATCCAATTCAGCTTTGCATCAAGTTCCGGATCCGCTTCAGAAGAATCCATACCGATCAATCTCTTCAGATCTTCTAACATGGCCTATCTCCTTCCCGCGAAAACTCCTACGCTTTCACCACAGCCACTACATCGCCCGATCTGACAGCCTTATAGTTGCTGTCTGCTTCCACGACAGTAATATGATTGTCTGCTGTTGCAGCAATCTCTGAGACTCCGTCCCATTTTGTCCAGGTCTTCACATCCATTCCGCAAGTCACTGTCGTCTTCGCCGCAGCTTCTTTGTACTTCCATACATTGTTCATGGATACAAGTTGTTCTTCTACTGTAACAGCAGTTTTACCTTTTTCGGATCCAGCTACGGATTCCAGAGTTAATGTTCCAAGCGTCTGGGTGTCAGAAGATCCAACCGCAATATACGCAATGGCATCCAGATACTCTGCAAACAGCCGCACACCCATGATTGCGAACATATCGGAAATTGCTCTGTCATAGTTGCCCTGCGCGTGGAATCCAATGAACCCGGTCGCCGAATCTGTGGTGTAGGAAAGTCCCGCTTTCACAAACTCGGAATCTGCCGGATCCACATAATATGCGATCAGGTTATTAAGCGGCGTTGCGATTACCGTGTTCTCCGGAATCTGGGAAGACACGAAAACGATGTCGGCACCAAGAAAGTTCTGGATATAACTCATACCAAATGCTGTCTGAAGCGTAATGTCCGCAGCACCAATGTATTTGTACACGTCCAGAGTGTTGACCCACACAGCTGTTCCCGTTGCGGTACGTTTCATAAGCTCGAACTTATTCTTCACCTTGCCGATTGCCATAGCAATCGCCATCTGCCAGGTAGTTTCATGCCCTACAAGGGACCCCATCTTCAACTGCTTATAGAACTTATCTGTAACCACGTTCTGAAGGTCAGACTTCATCTCCTCATCCGTCATCTCCACAGCAGCTTCATATCCTTTTTCCGCAATAGCCTCCAGAGACACTGCCTTACGGTATTTGCTGATTTTGATAGAGTCAAACGTAGTCTCTTTTACCGTGTACTGGGACAGCGGAATCTCTTCACCCTCTGCCACGTCCCCGGACTGCAGCGTTCCAGACACCGTCTTCGTCTTTAACACAGACCCATTTTCTTTCTTGATCATTCGGGTGATTCCAAGAATATCAAGCAGTACCTGCATGTTCTTTCCAAAACTTGTTACAAAATCAATTTCTCTTGCCTTCACCTGGATCTGAGCCTGCCCCGTCATGTTATCCGGTGCCGCAAATACCTGAAGGCCTAATTTTTCAATGTTATGCATAATTCATTCTCCTTACTGAAATAATGTCAGATTCTCCGCAATCAGTTTCTGACGTTCTGCCGGATTCTTAATTTCAAGAATCTGCTCCTTTGTCATAGTTGCTTTACCACCTGTTCCAGTTTTTGGCGGATTTCCCTTCAGGGCATCCTTCACCGCCGCCTGCACGGTATCCTTGAACAGCTTTGTAAAGGATTCGACCGTGGCTTTTGTGTCCGTGGCATCTGCTGATACCAGATGGCTTAGCAGCTCTTCCGGAACATTGATATCCTCTTCTGAGAGCATCTTGCGTGCAGTCTTCGCCATATCAGAAAGCGCATTCTGCTGCTTCAGATCTGCCAGTTCCTTCTCGAGTTTATTCGCTTTGTACTCCGCCTTCTCCTCCTTGGTCATCTTGGCCAGCTTCTCCGCCTCGGTCAGCTTGTCATCCGTCAACGCATTCCATTTCTCCTGGGCGTTTTTAATTGCCGTCTGCGTGGCCTTCTGGACACGTCGATCAAACTCCGCCTGATTGTCTGCATCTGACAGAAAATCGTCAAATGATACTGTTTCATCTCCGCCAGTTCCATCATCTCCAGCTCCGCCGCCATTACCGTCTCCAGCCCCAGCACCGTCGCCATCTGCAAAAAACTGCAGATTCAGTAAATGTCTTCCAGTGAAGATCTTTGATTGGTGATAGTGATTATTAAAATGCTTCATGTTTTCCTCCTGCCCCAGTCCATTCATTACAGCCCAGACCATTGCATCGAATCATAGTTTAACGTCATTCCGGACACAACAGGTTACACGATCCGGACATAATCCGGATATTCATCAGCGATCTGACAGATGCCAATGAAAAAAGAATCTACCAGAGTTCGCGACTTCTCCGATAGATTCTTGCACTCTATATCAACCCTTCCGGGAGATATGCTGTATTTGATTTTGTCCTGCGTCAGATCCTCGATGGACTTGATCAACGTCTGTGTTAACGCCGATACCCCGGCACAAATGATGTCCTGCCCTTGTGGTGCATATGCCGCATGACCGGACACGCTGATTCCGTTCTTGCGGACGCTCACTTCAATCATAAGCATCCCGCCTCACTAAATGCTTTGAAAAATTTGGGAGACTGAATTGCAATCCAATCCGTCATTTCTTCTGACTGTCCCCATGCTTCCACATTCCCACTATTATTCCAAAGTCCACTCTCGTATAGGAACGCATGAATAATCTCATGTCGCATTACTTTCTTTGTATATGATTTTAAATCCTCCATACTATTTTTGCTTGGTTCAAATTTTCCTACAACAATTTCCCTCACACTGTGATCCATATATCCATCGCATTTTTTCAGTTTCGGTTTTTCGTTTGCTGTTGCAATTACAATTTTATATTTAACTCCAAGTATTTTTACTTTCATGACTCCTCCTAAAAATTGGTATAAGAAAACCACCGGCTAATTACCAGTGGTATTAAATGTAAATACTGTTCTTCCATCAGAATTTCTTATATTGAAATCTCCCTTTGAAATGATGTCCATCCCTATCAAAAAATCAACATCGTGTCTTTCTAATGGAAAACCAGCAACCTTCATATTATGAAACACAACTTTATTGGACAAATAAATATCCAACAGATAGTAAGAAATATCAAGCTGTCCCGTGGGCGTAACTCCTACGCCAGTATCAATTGGGAGCAATCCCAGTTTTCTAGCAAGTTTTTCTGAAATGCAGGATGTCGAAGAGCCTGTATCCCATAGAGACCGTTCTATTCTATATATCTGTGCATCATCTGTACACATACATATATCAACAGCAGTTACAATTCTTTGTATACACTTATCGTATTCGGCGGACACCAAGTTTTTATCATACTTCAATTGTCTTTTTTCCAAACATTTTTTGTCTGCCGCTTGACCATCTGTTTCTATCAACCCAATCAGCGTGTTCATTTGTCCTCCTATCAAGAAAACCACCGGTCATAATCGACTGGTGGTTTCTACATGTATTCTAAAATCATACCAAGTGTATCACCTGCACCTGAATTTTCAAATGTCTTTATTTCATTTTCCGTAGCCGTCTTGTATAATTTATCAACTTCCTGGCTAATGAATCTCCATTCTTCGTCTGTATGATTTTTTCTTAATATTTCATCTACATAGTCATTTAATTTTTTCATTACTATTCATCTCCAAATAAGATACTTTTTGAAGTATCAAATATACCTGCTTTCCATTTCCCTTTAATTTTATGTTTTGCCTGGTATCGTTCTATGGTTGTATTTATCCATTCTTTGCGCTTATCCGCATCAACTGCAGCTAATTCTTTTGAAAAAGAATAGAGTTCTTTATAGCCCAATGCATCAGCAATATCTCTTAAAGCTTTTGTCTCCTGAATATACGACTTTGTAAACGGAATTTTATTCCTTTTACATATTTCTTCAGACAAAAGTTCCACTGTTGCTTCTTCAATTATATGATACTTTCCATATATATCAGGGTTCCTGCTAATAGAACGTGCGTGTAAATGCTCATGAATAATTGTCTTGGTTGTTGCATCCTCTCTAAGCCAAATATCACATGACTTAACTTTTTTCCCTATGCTCGTCCCCATTATTTCATTTTCTTTCACAATTGTCCGACCACTCCATTTACTCTCTGGTAAGCCTAAAGTATTCAGGTAATTATTTACTTGCAGAGAACGCTCTGACAAATTATCGGATAACTGATTTAAACTGGTATGTAAATCACCTCTATCTTCTGGTTCCATTATACTCTTTTCACGATGCTTTTTCAACTCATTCCACTGTTCCGTGATACCACCTTTGTCCAGATAGTCCAACCACTCTTCGTAGTCTTCATCATCCTCCCAACAAGCTACGCTGCAGCGGCAATTTGGATGCATCGGTGGAGCATTCTCACCCGGCATCATCTTTGCCACATCAAAGTGCTTGCCATCAATCGCCCGGCAGATGTCACAGGCATTCCCCAGGGCGATGAACTCATATTTCGTGAATCCATTCCGCTCAAATGACTGCTTCTGCGCTTCTATCTGCACTCTTGCCAGTTCTGTCCGCATCAGACGTTCTGCATTGGACTTTTGCACGCCAAACAACTTCTCCAGATGCCTCGCAAGCTGTCTGGGATTCCTGCCCTGGATGAGCCCGGTCTGCAGAAGCTTTGACAGCTCCGCTTTCATCATGTCCTGATACATCCAGATCCGGTCAGAGTACTTTGCGTTGTTAAACGACGCATTGACAATTGCTTCTGCCTTTTTACTGCTATTCTCAATAGTGGCGCCAAGGATACCCGCCATCCGCTCAAACTCTGACAATGTTCTATCCGTCAGCTTTTCCCCAAAGAACTTTTGTAATTCGTCAAATCCATCTACCAGTTCCAACCCAATATTCGCCTTGAGCATCTCCAGCCGATTGATCTTCATAGTAGCATTATAGAGACGCATCTCTTCATTTGCCTGATCTGACAGATCCTTATTCTGCACATACCTGGCTGCCTTTCTTCCATAAGCTTCAATATCAAGCTTAGACACTCTGCGCTTCGCCTCTACCAGCGTGATCCCCTCTGCGCTTGCATACTTGGTATAGAATCCATTGATTTCTTTCTGGCACTGGTCCATCATATAATCATAATAGCTGCTGATGGTCTTCGCATACTCTTCCTCAGTCTTGAGATTCTTTTTCAAGTTTTCAGCTTCGCGCTTTTTCCAATAATCTGCACTGTTCATTTACACATCTCCAAGAATAGATTTAATCAGATCTACAGCTTCAACTCCGTCTTTTTTCGCATGCTCATTGATAATCATGAGCATATCAGCCATGTCTTTACCCGCATCGCCCAAACCGCCTATTGTCAATTCTGACATTGCGCTATTTTCGAGCTGACGTTGCTCTGCATCCAACTTCTCAATCTCTTTCGCGACATTGTCCACAATACTAAGCACACTCAGTTGGGTATCTTTTGATACCACACCTTCAAGATTGCCTACAATCTGACTTTCCTCCAGCACGTTTGCTGGGAAGTTCGGTGTGAAATGATAATGCAGCTTCACCCAGTCATCTTTCTTCATTCCCGATACCGGATTGCTGAATATCAGCTTATATCTCCGATTCATTCCGGATGTAAATTTTCGCTCCTTTGTCTTCTCAAGATTGCTCATTGCCTGCAACTTATACTTCATAGCAATACCGGAACTTGTACCAAAATTCTCGTCTGAGATATCGGCGACCATGCTGATTTGAAAGATTAACTTGTGCAGCCGATTAATAAGGTTCTCCTGCGTCGTGTCTGCATCTGGCTTCGATAGGAAATCAACCACTGGAATACTCTCTCCAAGAGCGTCGTCAAAATTCATGATTCTGTCATCTCGAATGTGCTTCACATCGTCTTCTTCCACTTTTGCGCCCAATATCTTCAGATACGCATCTGCAAAATAATCAACATCATTAGCCTTTTCCGACAGTGCCTTATTGTAAGCATCAATCATTGTCAGCACAGGTTCAAAAATACCCATCTGTTCTTCATTCTCAACATACTCAGTAGCCGGTATTCCATCAAATCCGTGAGCCGTCTCTTTCTCATCCCAGATAATCTTTCCTTTCTGCGTAAAGTACATGACCTTTGATTCATCCGATACACTGCCATGCAGCACATTATCCGTATCCACATAGAGCCGAACAAAGTAACGCTCCCGGCGAAGCACCGAATCATCTTTGACCATGAACGCATCCATCGGAGTAAGATATGTAATACATACATTTGATGTCTCATCGTTGTAATACATCTCATATCCTTTACCAAAGATACTTGTTATTTTGGACAGCTCTGCATTGTTATCGTCCTGATCATTGTACTGATCAATCAACTCTACATACTTCTCAATCTCCTCATTCCCCTCATCAACCGTTACTTTGATAGGATGGCCTAAGAAAAAGCCGTTCATTGTATCAACAATATACTTGGCAAAGTTAACTGCGATTCGATTATCAGGCTTCCACTTCGGTTTCGGCGGTTCATGGAAAATCGGATAATTGGTTTTATATGCATCCAACAATCGCTGGTACCGAAACGCACATTCAGATGCATGCTTATCTATGAATTTACAAAGCCACTCATCTGTGAGTATTTCGTCAGATGGTAATATGTACATGTTAGACTCCTCCCTTTACTGGATTGTATTTTGCGCCGCCTTCCATCTTCCTCAAAAGGCTTGCTGCACTGTCTGGACTGTCATCATGCTCTGCATACTCGTTGTAGTCCAAAATTTCATTTATGTATTCTGGATCCGTACCTTCCAACCAGATGATGTCTTTCCAGTTCTTCCGAAGATACGTTGATATTTTTATAAATTTGTTCATCGATTCACTATACGGCTTTACTCGATACCCAAGTGATATAAGCTCCTTCGCCAGATATCCTTTATCTGCATTCTTCTCGCATGATATAGAACCAGCGCGCAGCTCCTTATGATACATTCCCACTTGAACCAGACAATCATCCACGTGCTTGTCCCAACGCTTGCCGAATCCAATGATTCGACCATCTTTCAACCGATTCAGGATAGTGAATGCAGTTCCATCTGCTCCATCATAAGCTGCATCGATATGAGCAAGCCCACCATAGATTAGTGATACATCACTTGTAAACTTCGGCTCCTTGAACATGGCATCTTTATCTGCAATATGCTTAAGCTCATAATTGGCTGCAAAAAGCGAATCACTCATGCTCTGCCGGAGTTCTTCCAGCTTATCCCTGCCAATCAATCCTGTTGAATAACAATCATATCTCATTACATTTGGCATAATAGAAATGGCGTCCTCTTTATGCCACGGTGTACCGGTATTGATAAACCGACCATTCCGATTTTTGATGTTCTGCAGCTCCATGTACTGAATCTTGGTCCGCTCCCGTTCTGCCCGGCTGATTCGATCCTTTAAGTTGACGATATCATCAGTCACGACAATGTCCGCATGCTTTCCGGTAATAGACGTTCCAATACCAAGCCCGAGCACCTGGCTGACACCTTTGGCTGATGTACAGAGATTTGTGTGTATCTCTGAATTGTTTGCCTTCAGCAGATCCAGATCCGTATCATACAGCGTCCTTACGATCTGCTGCATTACTCCTGTACTAAGGATTTTCTTGGACTGATTAAGTACCTCCGTCACATCATCATCTGTCTTCCGGAAAAATATAATGTTCTCATTCGGCTGAATAACTGAATGGATTGCCAGGAACAATGACAGATCAGTAGTCTTATACGAACCTCGATGTGCAAGCAGCGTCTGGTCGTCTTCTGCGTACAAAAAAGACCGCAGCCACTCGTTATGTAGCCCGGTCAGATCCGTAAACCCTACCCAATGTCCAATTTTATACGGTTCATTCCACAGGAGGTCCAGAACCTCTTGCTTTTTGACGTTCAAAATATGCCTCCATCTCTTTTAGCGATTCATCGATTGCCGGAGTCTTGATATCCAGCTTGTCATTCCACATGCCAAGATGTCTTCCAAGCAATTCCAACGCTTTCTCTTTGTCATTCAGCTTGACCTCTATCCCATTGGCGCCTTCTTTTATTCCGGCGATTGCACGAACCTGTTCTTCTGTCAGTTCTGTTGTTGGCTTAATAATTACTGTGCCGCATACTCCGTTACTACGGATTTCCACATAATCCGTTGCTCTGGAAAAAGCAATGGACGCTAATTCCTCCACGACCCTATCCTGTGTTACCTCAGTGCGTTTTTGACGCTCTTGCATGCGTTCCTGTATATACTCTTCAACCTTAACATTTCTTAACATTCTCGCCCCTGCTGCCGCTGCTGTCGCTTCCTTCTTCACGGACGGATATGCGATCCGGTAAGCCCGAGTAGCATTCAAATCTATCAGGTATTCATCTGCAAACATCTTCTGTTTATCTGTCACTTGGACTCACCACCTCTCATTTATCGTATATTTATTTTCTGCTGTATTAAAAAAGAGCTGCCGTCCCGCAACTCTAACTATGATTCCCACAATATGTATCTTTCTTTCCGGCACAGCCGCAATAGGGCCGGTGCTTACATGTCTCACACATGATAGACTCCTTACTTGGGAATGAAAAAGACACCCATCTCTGGATGTCTATACCTGTCTGTTCTTTGGTTCCACCGCCTCTGATCTGACGTTGTGTGTCTGATTCTGGTTCTCTGGTTTCACCTTTTGTGTTACGCTGTTGAATTTATTCAGGTTCTTCTGCCTGTTCTGCTGCTCCTGCTTCTTGTCCATATTATCACCTCGGGGATAGTATGTACAGGAACAGGGGATTTATGTATTAAAAAAGACACCCGAAGATGTCCTTCTAATTATTGCTTATCTCTTTCTTTTAGTCTCCTATTGAGACTCTCCCTCTCAATATTTGACATTTTATTTTTGTAAATTTTGATATTTCTATTATGTTTTTCATTTTCATCAAATAGTAATCGAAGCATTAAGCTGATGTATCTGTATGCTGAACACAGAAAATACAATATAACCACAATACTCAGTACTCCAACAACAATAAAAACTTTCATCTCAATAACATCATACGCATACATTCCACATACAAACATAATGCTTATAAATCCACTCAAGAATAACTGCTTAATGCATCTGATAAAATATTTTATGTCTACATTTTCAAAAAAATACTTTGTTAATTCCTTTTCTTGTTTTGCTGTCATAAGTAATGGTATTAATATTCCAAAAATACTAATAATGATTGATAGTGCTGTTATAAGTGCTGTCAGCATATCGCTATAAAATTTTCCATTCCAAACATAAATTTTATAGTGATAACAGAACAACACGATGAAAACAGTTAAAACTACCGGCATAATATATTGATAATATTTTACCCATTTTTCTTTCAATTACATCATTCCATTCTATTGTAATAGTTCACCTATTTTACGTCTAGTTCCACTTTCATAAAACTTTACCGCCATTTTCTGAGCCATATCCTCAAATCTCAATTCTCCTCGCGCCGGTATTGTAAAATCTATTTTATCATAACAAATATTTTCAAACAAATCATACACGCTCGATTTTTGATCATCCGTTAAAGTTAACTTTGCTGATGAAACAGTCCCATCATTCTGGGGGTTTCTAATATCACTCGCTATATCATAAATTGTTTCTTTATTCAAAACCGATCCCTTAGTATAACCTAAGCCACATTCAATGTGTGCCGTGTAACACTCAATTTGATTATATGCGTCTATTACTTGTTCAAAGAACCTTGAATTAATGGGCTTAAAATTCCTTGTATTGGCAAATCGAACATCCAATTTCAATGTTTCTCTATCATTTAAATCATCAAGCCTTAATTCGTCATGAATTGGTCTGAAATAGCATAATTCATTTGGGCTGTTAAACGAATTTATGTAGTTTTGTAATGCATGTACACCATAACTTCCTCTGTTACACTGAACCATTGCTACCGATCTTTTTTCATCATATAGTACTACAGTGTTTTTCCCTATGTACTCATCATCTGATAAGTCAATATGTCTTGCTTTTGATTCTCTCTCCAGGATATAGGTATTACTAATCACATCCAATCTCATAAAGTTTAACCCATAAAACATATCATCGTAAACAGGAATAATATTTTCAATTCTTCCTTCTATTCCTGATACTTCATGAACGGTCTCTCCACGGCTCAATTTTGATACTCGATCCATCCATCCCAAAAGATCATACAATTTTTCTGTATATTCATCCCCGTCGAATGTACATATTTGATAATACTGATATTTAATTCCTATCCTCTTTTTCTCTGCCATTTTTCTTTTGTCCTCCCTCACGACCTGCATACCACCACACATCTTCATTTTAATACCGCATATGACAAAAGGCAACAAAAAACGCCCTGCCACACACAGGACGTTTTCTGTACATTACAATTGAGGGAGAAACTAAGAACAATTTCTAATCGTTCTAGTATAATAATAACACAGATTTTTATTAATTTTATTAATCTTGCAGATAACAAGAAATTATTTGCGACACTCTCCCCTGAGTATATCCAACAGCATCCGCCACCTCCCGCTGCTTCTTCCCCTCCAGAAATGATAACTCGAAGATCTGCCGATCTGTGCTATCCGGGATCCCCGCGATAAACTCCTCGATCTCCCGCTGCATCCGCTCCGCCTCATCCAGCCGCAGCTCATACAGCCGGATCCGCTTGTTCACCTCGTCGGCCTCCCTGGGCTCGTCGGCCTTGACCGTCAGATGCTCCTCTATGTAGGGGAAGTCATCCCCAGACTTCGTGACCTTTATCTGTACCACCTGGATGTTGTCCCTCTGCTTGTACAACTTATCCAGTTTCGTGTTAATCTGCGGGATCTCGCCCAACAGGCTTTTGTATTGTTTCAGCGTTGACTTGTCCAATCGTGTCTACTCCCTTCCTGTCTAGATACTCCAGTACCGACATGGTCTCCATCCCGTTTTCAGTTCCCAGCTGCTCCGCCTGGTGCCGGAGAAGCCTGTGTATGTTTCTTATGTTGTTCACTCCCTTTTAAATTTCAGTTTAATCCGCTTTTTCTCTTGCTTTTTTTCTCGCTTGTTCAATATGTTCAAAAGAAAAATTATCTAAATGACCATACTTACACAAATTTCTTGCTATCATTATGTCTGAATACAGTCTGTAAAACTGCTCAGTTAATCTAATGTCGCCACTATCTTGATGTTTAGTTGCTTGATACATTACATTTCCAATCAAAACCAACTCTTCGGCATCTAGTATTGTCACTATCTCTTTGTCTTTTTTTGATATACTTTGTATATTCATTCTTCTCCATCCACTTAATTATTTAAAATCTGAATTTAACTTGTTTTTATTCCCGTTTATCATCCTCGTCCTTACCTTCATACCACTCGATCCCGGCGGCCAGCACCATACCGACCGCGAATCCCGCTATAAACCCAATAAATAAAAACCCGCACTCATACATCTTTGTTCTCCTTCTCCGCAGCAACTATCTTTACCAGCATATGCCGCTTCGCCTCCTCGATATCACCGGCGCAGTTGTCTCTGGCGTACTTTTCTATGTACTCCTGCATTTCGCGTTCAAACTCATTCATTTTTCTCCTCTTCCAGATAATAGTCCCGGCATCCGCCTCTGTAACAGTTCAGGCAGAACTGCTTGTTACCGGTATGAATGCACCCAGTACAGTCCATGTCCTGGTAGTTGCTAAACTTCTCAAGTAACTTTGCCGACTGTGTCTGATCAAAGGTGTTTAATCGGTCATACTCATTCACCGCATCGATGCCGATCAGTTTCCCGACTCTGCAGTTATCGCAGATCTCCTCCATCTCCTCCTGATCATTAACTGTACATGGATACTTGCAATACTTGTCGCACAAGATCTCCATGGCTTTCGCTGTAATCTTATCCATCGGACTCTCGTCATCCGCCTGTTCTTCGTTTTGGAATTTCACAATGTGGTCCAATGACGGATACTTTTGTCCGGTAGCTACGATGTACCCGATGTCAACCATCGCATTTAAGTTGCCTTCCATGCCGATGCCTATGTAATAGTCACTTCGCTTTGTTTCCGAATCTGTTGTCCTTACAATACCAACCGCTCCTCTTGGGTCACTGCTGTTTATCCATAATGCTCTTACTTTTTCCATACTGTTTTCCTCAACTCTCATAAAAGTCTTTCGTCTTCCGTTTCGACACCGGGCTGCCCTTCTCAAACACGCTGCAGTCTTTCACCTCACAGCCACGGGTGTGCCCGACAATGCTGCAATAATCACAGATTTGTTTTCCGCCTACCTTCGACCTGTACTTGCAGCTCCTGCACTTATGCCGGTCCGCGTTCTTCCCAACACATCCATCGATAATCATCTGATCTGCAGCTGAATCAAACTCCTTGTTGATGACTGCCGCCTGTTTCCGTTCTCCATTGCTCTCCGCTGTAGTCCCGGCCTGACGCCCACGCCGCCCCTTCTTGGCCACAATATCATTTTGTTTCAGGTATCTATACATTCCGCTGGCCGATACGCCAAAGTGCTCCGCCAACTCCCGCTGTGTCATCTCCGGTGCAAGCTTCTTCAACTCCGCCCAGTCAATCTTTGCTGTCCGCCCCGCATCAGCTTTTACTTTTCCCGGATCTGGCTCTTTCTGGCAGAGAGATAGCTCTTTTTCCTCCTCTTCCTGTAGTCTCCATGCTGTTAACTTGTAGAGAAAGTCTACGATCCGAACCTTACAGTCCGCGCAGAAGTCCTCCGCATTGTTTTCATAGGCGTATTTATCAGCAATATCATCCGTCTCAGGATCCTGCTGGACAATCTTAACCCGGTACGGATCACCGGTGATCTCTTTCCCGCAACCATCACATACTATCTTTTTGATTATACTCATTTCGTTCTCTCCTCTATTTTGCTGTCCCAGTACTGAACTCTTAGCACATGCCCACCACAGACAGCACACGCTCCAATATATCCATTCATGCGTTTAATTATTTGCACCGGTTTTTTCGGCATCTGCTTTTGCATTGCTTCTTCAGTTGTCATTGTCACTGCGAACCTCCTCCCACGCCATTTGCAATCCCATAAACCACAGATATACTCTTTGCGATATTGTTTTTCCGAAATCGTTTCTGTCCCACCACTCTTCATCTATCTTTTCAAGTGCCTCGATTGCCTCACTGTCCTGGTCAAATCCACTGTGATATCCCGTGTGGTATATTACTTGTTCCAGTGCTTTATTCCACTCCTGCAGAGCATCCTCATAATATTCCGTTTTTTCATAATCATCAGGATCCGGCATAAAGCAATCATAATTATCATGTAATTCTGCCTTAACCATCTCTTCCGGATATATATACTCATCTGTAGAGCATTCGATTTTTCCCATCACATATTCAATCTGATGAATTTTATTATGCATGTTCTTAAACGTTGGTTGCCATGTAAGATAAAAGCACGCTGAGCCAAGATCTCCAGATATGTACATGTATTGCTGCTTTGTATCAAAAATGTAATGCACATGACAATCGCTTCTTCCGCTCTCATGTCTCCAATCCAGCGTCTGAAAATCTACGTAATCTCTGAAATCTGCTCTAAAATTTTTAAATCTTTCTTTTGCATGGCTTATGCACTCTTGTTTCCATTTCTCCTGTAAATTCATTCTATTTCTCCTTCCTGCATCTCATACCTTTGCAGAAATACATCTCTGTCTTTCTTCTGGTACGAATATATTCATATCCTCCGATAATTGTCCGCCCACAGATACTGCAGACTCTAACATCCTCTTCCGATGCCGGTTCATTCTTCTTTGATCTATTCACTTTTTCCACCTCT
>NZ_FQZY01000148.1 GCF_900142165.1 Hespellia stercorisuis DSM 15480 | reverse complement strand
AATATGAATCAGAAATGGAATAAAAAGGACATTTCTGTAGGAAAAAAAGAGCTGCGCACCGCTGAATTTAATCAGCTAGTGCGACAGCCCCTTTTATCTTATTTTTCATATCACTTCCAGTACTTCTTCAAATAACCATCTGCTGCTTCTTCTGATAAATGAAAATTATCTTCAATACACTTTTTCGCATCTTCCCTGGAACCACCCAGATTCTGACAAACTTTAATGATTCCACGCACTCCTTGGTCTGTCATATTTTCTGTTATTTTTTCCGTTACTTCTTTCGTTACTTCTTTCGTTACTTTTTTCGTTACACGCTGCTCGGTTTCCCATACCAATGCTTCCCCTAAATTGCACATTTGCTTCAGCTCCTTTCTCACTTTTTTACTGCGACCAATATTTATTCCCATGTCTTCTTTTAATATTTTTTCTTTCTCCTTTACACCAATATCCGGTGTAAATAATGTATTAAGAAAATGAAATATGCTATTCTCTTTTTTATCCTTCCTCCGATTCAGGTAAATCATCAATATGATTATTTTATCATATACCAATGTTTTATCCGGTGTTTTTCCAATCAGATCTTCCTTATGAATTCCATATCTTGTCACTGCATTTCCGATGTAATTTGGTGCATCCAGACATATCCATATGGAGTATACTTTTTTAATATCCTGATAGTTACTGTCAGTAAATTCTGTATCTTTTTGGGCAGAAATCATTCGGCAGCCATAAAATAATCCCCGCGTTATCAGATCATATGTTTTATAAAATTCTTTCTGAATCTCAATGTTCAGCAACAGCTTTAAAAACTGCTTTTTCTTTCCCGGAATCCACAGATGAAATCGAATATCATACGTAATCTCACCTTCATAAGGAACGCTGTCCTCCGTGCGGTCCCCCAGAATTTTCTCCGGTCGGTTTGTTTCCCCCGGATTTACTAGTACAGCGTCCTCGAAATAACTAGACCGAATTACTTGCCTATTTTCCCGATTGCACATATCAAAAAGCCTCAGCGTAGCCCGCTACGCCTACGTTTTTTGATATGTACACTCGAAAAAATATTCTGCGTAATTCGTCTAGTTATTTGCGGTACGCTGTACTAAAATCTTGGAAACCTCAATATTATCTCCAATACAGGCGATAATAGCGTTAATTGACATTCCCTTAACTTCTTCCACCACACTCTTCATAATCCAGGCCAGTACCAGTTTGTCACTGATCAGGTTCTTCGCATGCTCATCGTACTCTATCTGCTCATTCGAGACATTCAGAGTTCTTTCCATATGCGTTTTTGTCATTCATTTTCCTCCTTTTAGTATACATGGCACTGCGCACAGATGACAATAACAAATATACTTTTTGTATTTGTAATGCTTTTGAAAAATTTGGCGGATACCGCCTTGATACTTTGAAAAATTACAGCTAGAATTGCTGTGAATGGTGTCATAATAGCATGTTCATTCTTTGATGTCAATTTATTTCTTATTACTTTAATGTTCGTTATGAACCATTTATGATAATGTCCTTATATACCACAAGGGGAAATGTCCCAAGTATGGTATACTGAC
>NZ_FQZY01000090.1 GCF_900142165.1 Hespellia stercorisuis DSM 15480 | reverse complement strand
ACCAATTACCGAAATAATATCGCAAAACAGGTTTTAAAAATTCTCTGTTTTGTACAAAAATTAATTAGTTCCCCAAGGGGGTTCTGAACAGTTACTATTATTGTATCTAATCCACCTGTTGGATCTCCTCATTCTAAACCGCCGTCTCTTCTACATCCTTCGGCAGAATCTGGTTTAACACCACCGTAATGATCGTCGCCAGTACCACTGCTGATTTTCCGAAAATGAGGGTCACCCACTGCGGGAATGCAGCCAGCGTCTCCGGTACCAGTGTGACACCCACTCCAAGTGCTACTCCAAGCCCTACAATTGCTGTATTCCTTGCGGTCAGCTCTGATTTTGCAATCAGCTTGATTCCGGTCATCGTGATAGATGCAAACACGGAAATGGTCGCTCCGCCAAGTACGCAGGATGGAATTGTCGTCAGTGCTGATGCAAACTTTGGAATCAGGCCGGCGATGATGATCATACCGGACGCCATGTAAAATACGCGCTTTGCCACAACCTTTGTTGTGGTTACGATTCCCACGTTCTGACTAAAAGTAGCGGTCGGGAGTCCTCCGATCACCGCTCCGATCATACTTGCAAGACCATTTCCTATAATACCACCCGATAATTCCTGTTCCGTTGGAACGCGGTCCATTCCTCCGTCTGTCGTCGCCGTAAAGTCTCCGATTGCCTGCACGGAATTGATGGTGTAGAGAATCGCCATCGTAATAATTGACGAAGCTTCAAACTTCAGGCCAAAGTGAACCGGCTCTGTAAACTGGATCCAATTTGCCTGCGCAACCGCTGAAAAATCCACGAGACCAAAGAAGATTGCCACAATATATCCCACGACCATACCGATCAGGATGGATGCAAGCTTCGTGATCCCCTTCGTGCAATGATTTAATACCGTCACGACGGCCAGCGTAATCAATGCCACTACCCAGTTCTGCCAGCTCCCGTAATTTTCACTCCCTGCACCGCCGGCCATATACTTCACAGCAGTCGGGTAGAGCGTCACACCAATGACAAACACAACCGTACCGGTGACCAGTGGTGGAAAAAGAAACAACAGCCTCTTAATGAAGATACCTACCAATACCGCAACAACACCGCCCACAAGTGTCGCGCCGAACAGTGTGGCTAAATCGAACTGTTCTGTAATACCCTGTAAGCTTGCCAGATAAGCAAAACTCACTCCCATAATAACCGGAAGACCGGACCCTATCCGGTGCTTCCAGGATGCAAGCTGCATCAGCGTCGCAATTCCTGCGATCAACAGCGCCGACTGTACAAGAATCGTCATATCCGCCGCTGTGATCTCACCCGAGTCCATGGCCATGCCTCCTATAATAATGGCAGGTGTTACGCATCCGACGATCATCGCAACCACATGCTGCAGTGCCAGCGGAAATGCCTGCTTGTAAGAAGGTTTCCCATTCAGATCAAATAGTGCATTGTCTAACTTCTTCGTTTCTGTGCTCATAGCTTCCCTCCGAGCAGTTCCTTCTATAATAAGTAATATGTACCAAAAGAAAGAACCACTTCTACGTTGTTAATTGTTGCAAAGAGAAGCCAGCCGTTCCCGCGGCGCCACACTGGCTTTGCAAATTATCGAATTACTATCTGTCCCTTTAAGTATACCTCCATCCTTTCATTTCGTCCAATTACATATCTTTCCTTTTTTCCGGGTCTGCCAGCCGTTGTCGCTTTTATTCTTCGATACGCAAAAACGGGGATCTACTTCAGATATTATTCAGATACTTTGACTAATATGTATTGCTTTGAGACAACCACGATATTGTCGCAAATACATAATAAACCTCTTTCTAAATCATATATTACCATCAATATCACCAAAAATCAATCTATTTCTAAAAAACTTTTTTGTATGACCAAAAATTTTTAGTTTTCCTATTGATTTTCAGAAATTTTGTGCTATGATGGATTCAGGACATGAAATTCTGCATTACATTTTAAAACCTTAAGTGCTTTTTTATGAATGCAGCGAACTAAGAAAGAAGAGGTAGCAATATGGCAGGTTCAAGACTAGATATACTAATTCAGATTGCCAAAGGTCTGGCAGCACAGTTTGGAGACAATTGTGAGATCGTCGTCCACGATCTGGCCAGAAACCACATTGACAATTCCATTGTTCACATTGAACACGGGCATGTGACAAACCGCAAGCTAGGCGGGAGCCCTTCCCAGGCTGTGCTTGACGCGCTGAAGCATCACGATGGACCACTGCCTGACCAGTTAGCCTATCTCACCAAAACCGACACCGGGCGTATCCTGAAATCGAGCACCATCTATATTAGTGATGATACAGGAAAGCCCCGCTATGTTTTTTCCATCAACTTCGACATCACAAACCTGATCACACTGGAATCCACAATTTCTTCGATCGTATCCTGTCCTTCCGACACGGATGCAGAGAAGAAGGAACCGAAACGGATCGTGCAGGATGTGAGCGAACTGCTGGACGAACTGATTGATCAGTCCGTAGCACTTGTCGGTGTTCCGGCCGCGCTGATGACCAAGGAAGATAAAATCAAGGCCATCAACTATCTCAATGACGCTGGGGCATTTCTTATTACAAAGTCCGGTGACAAGGTTGCAAAGTATTTTGGTATTTCCAAATATACACTTTACAGCTACGTCGAAATCAACAAGTAATACAGCAAATCAAATGCAGCTGAACAGCTGCCACATAAAAATAAAGGATGAGGTGATTGACATTGAATTACGAATTTAAATGGACTTTAAATGAAGTAGCAAAAACGGATGACAGATTTCTACATACCATGTCCTCCGAAGAAGCCGAAAAGGCTATCAATTTCCACAGAAGCATTCCCCAGTATACCGTAACACCACTGGCGAAGCTCTCCCACCTTGCCGGATATCTCGGCTTGAAAAATGTTTACACAAAGGACGAATCTTACCGCTTCGGCCTGAACGCCTTCAAGGTATTGGGCGGATCCTATGCAATCGCACGTTACATGGCGCAGCATACAGGACGCGACATCCGTGAGATTCCATACAACGTATTAGTATCAGAAGAGCTGAAAAAAGAATTTGGCCAGGCTACCTTCTTTACCGCCACTGACGGAAACCACGGACGCGGAGTTGCATGGGCTGCCAACCGGCTCGGACAAAAATGTGTAGTCCGCATGCCAAAGGGCTCCACTGAAACCAGAAAGAATCACATCGCGGCGGAAAACGCAACCGTGACCATCGAGGAAGTGAATTACGATGACTGTGTGCGTATTGCTGCTGCCGAGGCCGAGGCATGTGAGAATGGAATCCTGGTTCAGGATACTGCGTGGGACGGTTATGAGGAGATTCCAACCTGGATCATGCAGGGCTACGGCACACTGGCTAACGAGGCGGATTCCCAGCTCCACGAAGATGGCTGCAAACGGCCGACACACGTCTTTGTACAGGCTGGTGTAGGATGTCTTGCCGGAGCAGTGGTTGGCTACTTTGCCAACAAATATAAGGAGAATCCTCCGATCATGGTTGTGGCAGAAGCTGCTTCTGCTGACTGTCTGTACCGCTCCGCAGTTGCAAAGAGCGGCGGTCGTGTGGATGTCACCGGCAATATGTTTACCATTATGGCTGGACTTGCCTGCGGAGAAGCCAACACCATCTCCTGGGACATCCTGAAAAATCATGTCACTGCATTCTGCTCCTGCCCGGATCAGTTCAGTGCCAAGGGAACCCGCATGTACAACTCTCCGCTGGAGGGTGATCCGAAGGTCATCTCCGGAGAATCCGGTTCCGTCACACTGGGACTTCTCGCATCACTCATGACCGATCCAAAGTACAAGGATGCGAAAGAAGCTCTGAAGCTGGATGAAAATTCAGAAGTGCTCCTCATCTCCACCGAGGGCGATACCGACCCGGAACGTTTCCGTGAGATTGTCTGGGACGGACTGTGCGGTACGGACAAGGATCCATTCGCGGACGAGAGATAGTGCTTACATAGCAGATCAATATTTTAGGTCTGCATTTCAGGTCTACATTTTAGGTTTATATTTGGGGTCTACATTTTAGGTTTACATTTTTGGTTTACATTTCACATACACATTTCACATATTTAAATAGGAGGAAACAAATTATGGATTTCAATAAAATCAAAGAAGCTGCACAGGGTTACGAGAAAGAGATGACCGCATTTTTACGTGCCATCGTAAAGAATCCGGGTGAGAGCTGTGACGAGCGTGCTCATGTCACTACCATCGCTGAGGAGATGAAGAAAGTCGGATTCGACGAGGTTGTCATTGATCCGCAGGGAAATGTTATCGGCTACATGGGAACCGGCGACAAGATCATCGCATTCGACGCGCACATCGATACCGTTGGAATCGGCAATATCGAGAACTGGAACTTTGATCCTTACGAAGGTTATGAGACAGAGACTGAGATCGGCGGACGTGGTGTTTCCGATCAGTGCGGCGGTATCGTATCCGGCGTTTACGGAGCAAAGATCATGAAAGAACAGGGGCTGATTCCAGATGGCTACAAGGTCATGGTTGTCGGAACCGTTCAGGAAGAAGACTGTGACGGTCTCTGCTGGCAGTATATCATTAACGAGGATAAGATCCGTCCGGAGTTTGTCGTATCCACTGAGCCGACAGACGGCGGTATCTACCGTGGACAGCGCGGCCGTATGGAGATCCGCGTGGATGTCAAAGGTGTTTCCTGCCATGGTTCCGCTCCGGAGCGTGGAGATAACGCAATCTACAAGATGGCTGACATTCTCCAGGACATCCGTGCTCTGAACGAGAATGACGCAGCAGATACCACTGAGATCAAGGGTCTTGTGAAAATGCTGGATGCGAAATACAATCCAGAATTTGAAGAAGCAAACTTCCTTGGACGTGGAACAGTTACAACTTCTCAGATCTTCTACACCTCACCGAGCCGCTGTGCGGTTGCTGACTCCTGTGCTGTCTCACTGGACCGCCGTATGACAGCAGGCGAGACATGGGAGAGCTGTCTGGACGAGATCCGTGCACTGCCAAGCGTACAGAAATACGGGGATGACGTTGAAGTTTCCATGTACAATTACGACCGTCCTTCTTACACCGATCTGGTTTATGAGATCGAGTGTTACTTCCCAACATGGGTAATTCCGAAGGATCACGCAGTGACAAAGGCTCTCGAGGACGCATACAAAGGCCTGTACGGCGAGCAGCGTATCGGTGCTGCCGAGACAGTTGATATGAGAACTGCACGCCCGCTGACTGACAAATGGACTTTCTCCACAAACGGCGTGTCCATTATGGGAAGAAACGGAATCCCTTGTATCGGATTCGGACCTGGCGCCGAGGCACAGGCTCATGCACCGAACGAAAAGACCTGGAAACAGGATCTGGTGACCTGCGCTGCTGTCTATGCCGCACTGCCATTAAATTATTGTAAATAATATAGAAGGTCTGTGCAGCCCGTTATTCCACAAATAACCAGACTGTACAGACAATCATTTCACAAACAAAGCGACTGCATAGCCAGTCATTTTCACAAATAACACGACTGCACAGCCAGTCATTTTCACAAACAACGCGACTGCACAGCCAGTCATTCCACAAACAACACGACTGCACAGCCAGTCATTTTCAAGAAAAGAGAGGATATTAAAATGGACGCAAAATTACAGGGATATATCGATAAATTAAACGCTTTGAACTTCAAAGAAATGTACAACGGAGACTTTTTCCTCACATGGGAAAAATCAGATGACGAGATCGAGGCCGTATTTACCGTAGCTGACGCACTCCGCTACATGAGAGAGAACAACATTTCCACAAAGGTATTCGAGAGTGGTCTTGGAATCTCACTCTTCCGCGACAATTCTACACGTACACGTTTCTCTTTCGCTTCTGCTTGTAACCTGCTCGGTCTGGAAGTACAGGATCTGGACGAAGGGAAATCTCAGGTAGCGCACGGCGAAACAGTTCGTGAGACAGCCAACATGATCTCCTTCATGGCAGATGTCATCGGTATCCGTGATGACATGTACATCGGGAAAGGCAACAAATACATGCACGAGGTCGTTGACTCTGTAACACAGGGCAACAAGGACGGCATTCTGGAGCAGAAACCAACACTTGTTAACCTCCAGTGCGATATCGATCACCCGACACAGGCAATGGCTGACATGCTCCACATTATCCACGAGTTCGGCGGTGTTGAGAACCTGAAGGGTAAAAAGCTTGCAATGACATGGGCTTACTCTCCTTCTTACGGCAAACCATTATCTGTACCGCAGGGTATCATCGGACTGATGTCACGTTTCGGTATGGACGTTGTTCTCGCTCATCCGGAAGGATACGAGGTATTCCCGGAGGTAGAGGATGTTGCGAAAGCAAATGCTGAGAAATCCGGCGGTTCCTTCACAAAGACAAATGACATGGCAGAAGCATTTGAAAACGCGGACATCGTGTATCCAAAGAGCTGGGCTCCGTTCGCAGCTATGGAAAAGCGTACTGACCTCTACGCACAGGGCGATCAGGCCGGCATCGACGCTCTGGAGCAGGAACTGCTTGCACAGAATGCACAGCACAAAGACTGGGCTTGTACCGAGGAAATGATGGCGAAGACAAAAGACGGCAAGGCACTCTACATGCACTGTCTGCCTGCTGATATCTCCGGCGTAAGCTGTGAGGAAGGCGAAGTAGACGGTTCTGTATTTGACCGCTACAGAGATCCGCTGTACAAAGAGGCAAGCTTCAAACCATACATCATCGCTGCTATGATCTTCCTTGCGAAGTTCGAGAATCCACAGGAAATCTTCAAGAAACTGGAAGAACGCGGCACATCAAGAATTTTTGACTAATAAGCTATTTGGGCGTTCTGATACTTTCACTTTAGATACTGTCAGGACGCCCACATGATTTTAATCAGGAGGAGCACAACATGTTAAAATATGTAGATACCCCGGCGGCACCTGCTGCCATCGGACCTTATTCTCAGGGAATTATCTGCAATGGAATCGCATTCTTTTCCGGTGCTATCCCGTTGAACCCGGAGACTATGGAAGTTACAGGAACCACCATCAGCGAACAGACCGAACAGGTCATGAAAAATATCAGTGGTTTATTGGAAAGCGAGAACATTCCATTTGCAAATGTAATCAAAACCACCTGTTTCTTAGCTGATATCAAAGATTTTGGCACTTTTAATGAAATTTATGCAAAATATTTCACAGGAAAACCTGCGCGCTCCTGCGTGGCGGTCAAAGATCTGCCGAAGGGTGTTCTCTGCGAAGTCGAAGTGATTGCATATGTCGGAGAGGAGTAATCATGTTTAAACGAAAACGAATTGTCATTGCTCTGGGCGGAAACGCGCTGGGGAACACACTTCCAGAGCAGATGATCGCCGTGAAATCCACGGCTCATGCGCTCTGCGACCTGATCGAACAGGGGCATCAGGTCGTTGTAGTCCACGGAAACGGCCCGCAGGTCGGCATGATCAACAATGCCATGGCAGCACTGAGCCGGGAGGATGAAAGCCAGCCCAACACACCGCTCTCTGTCTGCGTGGCAATGAGCCAGGCATACATCGGATACGATCTGCAGAATGCGTTGAGAGAGGAGCTCCGCAAACGCGGGTTTGTCCGCACACCGGTCGTGACCGTAGTCACGCAGGTCCGCGTGGACGAGAACGACCCGGCCTTCCAGAATCCGTCCAAACCGATTGGACATTTCCTCACCAAAGATGAGGCCGACCGTCAGGCCAAAGCATACGGCCATATCATGAAAGAAGATTCCGGGCGCGGCTACCGCCGTGTGGTGGCATCACCAAAACCGGTAGAAATCGTAGAATTAGACGCCATCAGCAGTCTGGTCGACGCAGGAAAGATCGTCATCACCTGCGGAGGCGGCGGCATTCCGGTCACCCTGCAGGGCGATCATTTAAAAGGTGCCAGCGCAGTTATCGACAAAGACTATGCAAGCTGCCTGCTCGCCAAAGAGCTTGGCGCTGATATGCTGATCATCCTGACCGCGGTCGAAAAAGTTGCAGTCAATTTCGGAAAAGAAAACGAAAAATGGCTGGATGATCTCAGTCTGGAAGAAGCTATGCAATATTGCGACGAAGGCCAGTTTGCACCGGGCTCCATGCTGCCGAAAGTACAGGCCGCTATGGACTTCGCCGCATCCGACCCGAACCGCACCGCCATGATCACACTTCTGGAAAAAGCCAAAGAAGGAATCATGGGTGAGACCGGAACACGGATCCACCAGTAATTCGCAAAAAGGGACAGGTCAAACCGCAGTTGGGGACGTAGCAAAGTGACACTTTGCTACGTCCCCAACTGCAGTTTGACCTGTCCCTTTTTGCGCGTTCGCCCCATGCAGTCTTGTTTAATTTATCACAGGCTTCGTCCACTCTTTTCCAAGCCGTTGATACATCGTCTTTTCCACTGCATTTAAGATGTTCTCATATCCGGTGCATCTGCACAGATGTCCGGACAGGAGCTTGCGCAGTTCCGGCCGTGTGTATTCTTTTCCAGACTCCAGTATCTCCACCGCACTCATAATGAATCCCGGTGTACAGAATCCACACTGCACTGCTGCCTCATCGATAAACGCCTGCTGGATATCCGCCAGCTCGCCATCCGGTCCCATAAGACTCTCCAGCGTGCGGATATTTTTGCCATCTGCCCAGGCTGCCAGATAGATACAGGAGTTGAAGCACTCCCCGTCTATAATCACATTGCAGGCCCCGCACTCTCCCACTTCGCAGCCCTTCTTCACGCTGGTCAGCTGATAATCGTTGCGCAGCATATCGGTCAGGGATGCCCGCACATCCACCATATTCTGTACTTCTTTTCCATTGATGGTACAGGTCACAAGTTTGTACTGTTTGTTCGTCATGATAGGTCACCTCCCGCCAGACGGATCGACTCCCGCAGTGCGCGCTCCGTCATCACCTCTGCCATGTGCTCCCGGAATGCCTTTCCGGCCCTCCAGCTGTCACGCGGGTTGATGTCCTGCAGCACCGCATCCGCAGTCGCCCGAATCAGGTCTTCTGAGTATTCTCTTCCGCGAAGCACGGCCTCCGCTGCCGGGGTACGCATAGGCACCGGTCCGGCCACGCCAAAAGCGATCCGGACATCCTCCGCCGTCTTCTTGTCCTCCGACAGCTTCACATTGACCGAGCAGCCCAGCGTAGCGATCTCCATGGCATTTCGCATACCGTACTTAATATAATGTCCAAAATATCCCCCATAGGATTCCTTCGGGAGCAGGATTGCCGTCTGAATCTCCGCGGGCCTTAAGTCTACCACCTTTGCCCTGATGTAGAAATCATGAATCGGGATGTGCCGCACTCCCTCCGGTCCTGTCACTTCCACAATGGCATCCCAGGCGTGAAGCGTCGCCGCAGAATCTGCGGAGGTCACGCCGTTGCAGGTGTTTCCACCGATGGTTCCGATGTTGCGGATCTGAGGACCGCCTACTTTGTCCACCGCCTCACCCAGCACATTGATATACTTCTGAATCACCGGGTCCTTCGTAATGTGTGAGAAGCTGGTGAGAGAACCAATCCGGATGGTTCCATTCTCCTCCAGTGTCACCCCGCGCAGTTCGTCCAGTCCGTAGATACTGACCAGCTCCACCCCTGCCCGTTTTCCCTCGCGCATTTGCACCAGAACGTCACTTCCGCCTGCGATAATCTGCGCCTCAGGGTGCTCCTGCAGCAGCTGGATCGCATGAGGAACACTGACTGCTTCATAGAATGCTTTCATATCATACATAATCCGTTTCCTCCTTTATTTTTTGATCAGGCCTGCTTCACAAAATGTATCAAACAACGTATGCGGTCTCAGCGGCAATGTGTCGATGCCCACACCTGTCGCCTGCAAAATTGCATTGCGGATTGCAGGTGCCACAGAACATGTCGGCGGCTCCCCGAGGGACTTGGTTCCATACACGCTGGTAGGCTCGAAGTTCTCCACAAACTGTGCCTCCAGATGCGGATGATCCATCGTCGTGGAAAGCTTATAGTCCAGCAGATTATTGTTCAACGGCTTTCCGGTCTTCTCATCAAAGAGCAGGATCTCCGAAAGTCCAAATCCGATCCCCATGCTCATACCACCGTGTACCTGCGCCTCCGCCAGTGCCGGATTGATCAGCTTTCCACAGTCGTGTACATTTACCACATTGAGCACCTGCGCCCTGCAGGCCGGGATATCTACTTCCACCTCCGCAAATGTACAGCCGAACGAATAGGCATTGGACTTGATCTGGTAGGTGCTCTCTGCCGTCAGGTGTTCGCTGTGATCCAGGCTGTAGAGTGCCTCCGTCGCCAGTTCCCCGAGGGTCATCAGGTCCTGTCCGTCGGTTGTCCGCACGATCTCACCATCCACGATGTCCAGAATCTCCGCCGGCATTCTTGTCAGCTCATGGGCATGATCCAGAATCCGTGCTCTCAGAAGTTCTGCCGTCTGGTGAATCGAGAAGCCTGCCGTATAGGTCTGTCTGGACGCGTAAGCGCCGGTGCCGAACGGTGTCAGATCTGTATCCTGTGTACTGATCGTATGTACGCTCTCAAAAGGAATCCCCAGTGTGTCTGCTGCCATCTGGGCATAGACGGTGTCCGCACCCTGCCCGATCTCGGTCTCGCCCACCTGGAGCTGAATCGAGCCATCCTGGTTCAGGACCATACGGCAGGACGAAGTCTCCAGCGAGATAGGCCAGACAGCCGTGTTGTACCAGAAACAGGCCATGCCGATCCCACGGCGGATATCACCGGTCTGGTTCTCGTATTCTTTCCGTTTTCTATCATAATCAATGGCGGCTATTCCTTTGTCCATACATTGATTAAAGGTATCAAAATAATTACAGTTTTTAGAAAATCCGTCCACATAGCCCACTGGCATCAGATGATCCCTCCGAAATTGAATCGGAGAGACGCCCAGCGTCCTCGCAATGTCATCCGTATGGCTCTCACATGCGAACATGGCCTGCGGAATCCCATACCCGCGCATGGCCCCCGCGACGGACTTGTTGGTGAATACCGTATAGGCATCCCCCTCAATATTCTCACAGGGATAGAGCTGCGGGTAGGCATTCAGCCCCTTCGCCACAATTCCATGTCCGTGGGACGCATAAGCACCCTGGTTGGAAAAGCACTCGATCTTTCGTGCCACCAGCGTCCCGTCCTTTCGCAGATAGGAAATCAGATGTGTGCGGATTCCATGCCGTACCCTGTTGGAGACAAAGGTCTCTTCTCTGGAGACATCCAGCTTCACCAGACGGCCGCCCGCCTGGGTACACAGATATGCGCAGAGTGGTTCGTAAAGCGCGTCCTGCTTGTTGCCGAACCCTCCGCCAATGTATGGTTTCACGAGTCTTACTTTCCCCCACGGGATTCCCAGCGCCTGTCCCACGATCCGCCGGACAATGTGTGGAATCTGGGTGGACGCGACCACCGTGATCCGGCCATCCGTCTCCTCCTTCGCATAGCAGATAAAATTCTCGATGTGACAGTGCTGGACGGTCGGTGTCTCATACCACCCCTCCACCTCTATCAGCCCCGGCTCTTTGATGGCCTCCGCGTAATCTCCCCGGCGGACCGTCGTATGCCCAAGAATATTGTTCGGGTACTTCTCATGGATCTGCGGTGCTCCGTCTTTCATGGCTTCCTGCGCATCCAGCACAAAGGGGTACTCCTCGTACTCCACCTTCACCGCGCGGACCGCCTGCGCCGCCGCGATCTCATCCTCCGCGATCACCGCCGCCACATCGTCCCCGTAGAACCGCACGCGATCCGTCAGCAGCAGTCTGTCCGCCACATCCTGATGCGCCGGGTCTGTCGACCACGGATGACCTGCTGTTGGAAAATAATTTTTCGGTACGTCAAAACAGGTTATGATCTTCACTACCCCCGGAATCTTCTCCGCCTCCGATGTATCCACCAACAGTACTTTTCCATTTGCAATGGTCGCGTGTACAATTTTCGCAATGTAAGCATCTCTGGTGCACAGATCATCCGTGTACATCGCCCGGCCAGTCACCTTGGCAAATGCATCCACACGCTTCACGCTCTTTCCGACTACTCTGTCTCTTGAATCCATTGTTCCACCTCCATATTTATGTGATGATTGTTTTTATGTGATAATCGTTTTTATATGATTTATAATGAAGCAATACCGTTAACAGTGAACCCTCACATGACTGAAGTCACATGCTTCCTGTTTCGGCGTAAATCGCCACAATAAATGCTGGTCTTATGCTTACTCCACAGGCGTAGATTATACTGTTTGGACAGTTCCTGCCCTACAGTTTTTTGTTTGTTTTATTAAGTAACATTTTTTATGCTGCCATTTGGCAGTACATCTCATACCCTTTATTTCTAATGTTGATCGCTGCGTTTAAGTCTCGGTCCAGGTTCATTCCACACTCACAGATATATCGTCTCTGTTCCAATGATATTTCCTTCACACTTCCACATCGACTGCAAGTTTTGGAGGATGGATACCATTTATCAACAACCATCAGCTGTTTTCCGCGATCTGCAAGTTTATACGCCAGCATGGATGTGAACATCCCATATCCATTATCTAATGTAGCCTTTCCATTTCTAAAGCCTTGATTAGACATACTGCGCATATTCAGATCTTCGATGCACACCATATCATACCGATTGGCTATCTCGGTTGACTGCTTATGCAGGAAGTCCTTTCTCTGGTTTGCTGATTTCCGATGGATTTT
>NZ_FQZY01000087.1 GCF_900142165.1 Hespellia stercorisuis DSM 15480 | reverse complement strand
AAATCTAATTGACAGACTTGTGAATTACAAGGCATCAGTCTGCTTATTTATAAAGAATCTCTGTGTTCCGTTTGATAATAACCTTGCGGAACGTGATTTGCGCATGATTAAGGTTAAAACCAAGGTCTCAGGATGTTTTCGCAGTGAGGAAGGCGCACAGGAATATCTTACAATCATGAGCTATATTGGGACTGCTCATAAGCATGGAATAAATGCTTTTACAGCAATCAGAGAAGCCCTTTTAGGGAATTCCGATATCATCTTTAACTAATGGAGTTCTGAACAGTTACGAACGATATAAAAAATCAATGTTAAAAGAAATAGCTTCATTTGCCAATGGTTTGGAAAAGGATATTTCAGCTGTCGAAAATGCGGTTGCAAGTCCCTTAAGCAATGGATTTGTGGAAGGTACCAATAGTAAAGTGAAAATGGTAAAACGCACAATGTATGGGCGATGCAGTCAAAAGCTTTTAGCCGCAAAACTTATGTACGAGCCTACTTAGATTCATACGAAGATATGCGGAAGAACCATTCTTATTTTACAAACTCAACCGAATAATAATACATATACTCATTATCTGTATCTATGTGTTCTCCTGTAATGTCCTGTATCGGCAGCGAACTTACCCCTTTTTCACCATAGATCAGTGCAGCCAGTCCCTGCTCTGTTCCATATTTTATCGTGCTTATATCCTCTATATGCGTTGCGGATCTGCCATAGTATTCTCTGTTTGCAACCCCTTTCAAAATTGGCGTTTCTGTCATATATTTTGAATATTCATCTGCCGCAATAAGCTTTGTAGTAAAATGATCAAAATCCGGTGTAATGACAATCGATCCATTTTTGACAGATTTTGCATCTTCATAGGAAAGTTCCAAAACTTTTTTATGAGAAACTCGTTTTCCAGACTGATATTCTGATAAGTAAATAAATAACGTTTTGAATGTATCCTTTGAATGGTATCGAAATATCATGGTTCCATCAATTCCAGACAACAATTCAGCAGTTTTCATTTCTACACTCTCTGGATCTACTGCTTCTATATAATTTTGCGGTTGCCGCAACTTATTCCCTACTATGATTCCAAAAGTAATGGCAAATACTCCCACTGCAATAAGAAGGGCTACGATAATCCTCTTTAAATAGCGTTGTTTGCAGCTGCTATCTTTTGTTATCTGTATCAACGTATCTTCCGATTTCTTTTCAACATTGGCTGTCTCAATATCTTCACCAGCTAAGAATTCATTCAGGCTAATCCCTAATATTTCACATAATTCTAAATAAACCGATACATCCGGTAAACAGATTCCACGTTCCCATTTAGAAACCGATTTGTCACTCTTACTAAGTTTTTCCGCAAGCTGTCTCTGAGTCAATCCAAGACTTTTTCTCTTTTCTGCAATATATCTTCCGATTTTCACAAGGTCCATAACTATTCCCCCTTTCAGGATCATAGTATCTATTTTGTCAGAGAAAGTACACCCCTTAATGGTAGAATCCTGTTATATTTAACGATATTATCACTTTTTTCCAGCCTGCTATGATGATTGTCGCTTTCCTAGCGTATATTTCCAAATCATACTCGTCAACTTTTTTTCGTCCAGTGGTTTCGATAAATGCTCGTTCATACCAGCTTCCTGACTTTGCTTTTTATCTTCCAAAAACGCATTTGCAGTCATTGCAAATATAGGAATTGTTTTTGCTTCTTGCCGTTTCGATGATCTAATTGTTTTTGTCGCAGTCAGTCCATCCATTACCGGCATCATAATATCCATAAGAATAACATCAAAGTAGTTCTCTCTTGATTCTTCAAAAATATTCACCGCTTCTCTTCCATCTTTTGCCATGGTAACTTCTATCCCAACATTTTCAAGAATGAACTTGGCAATCTCCATATTCAATTCATTGTCTTCTACCAGAAGCACTTTCAGACCGGAAAGATTTTTGGAAAAATCTACATTTTCCAAAGCATATGTTTCTTTATAATTAGAATCAAGTTCAAATGGAATTGTAACTGTAAATGTTGTTCCGATATCTAACTCACTTTCTACAGCAATATTGCCACCCATCATTTCTGTAAGCTGCTTAGCAATCGCCATTCCGAGTCCCGTACCCATATAGCTCGTTCTTGCACTGGAATCCTCTTGTGCAAATGGTTCAAATACATGGGAAATAAAATCTTTACTCATACCACGCCCTGTATCAGAACATATGAATTTATACGTTGCCTTTCCATTCTCACATGCAACTTCTTCTGTTGAAAACGAGACAGCTCCTCCTACCCGGTTGTACTTAATTGCATTTCCATCAATATTCTGCAAAATCTGTTTCAGATGAAGTGGACTTCCAAGTAACTTGCGATGCTTAATCTTGCTATGATCCACAGAAATCGTCAGTCCTCTTAATTCCGCATTCATTCTGGCAACACCATTTACTTCCTGCAGAACTGTAATCAAATCAAAAGAGGTATGTTCAAGTGTTGTTGTACCTGATTCCAGTTTATTCATATCTAAAATGCTGTTGACCAGATCTATCAGAAAACCAGCTGCTTCTTTTACTTTATCACGACATTCTTTCTGTTTTTCCATATCTTCCGAATAATGATCTGCGATCGCAAGCATTCCCTGAATACCATTAATCGGTGTTCGTATATCATGACTCATTCTACGCAGAAAATCTGTTTTTGCGATATTAGCACGTCGAGCTTCTTCAGCAGTATCTAATAATTTTTGCTTATATTCAATCTCCTGCTGTTTTTGCTGATCAATTTGTCGTACCACATATAAAACATTGATGACATTTCCCTCTTTATCACGTTTTTTTACGATAAATCTTGCCAAATGCCAAGAGCCACTGGATGCACAATACTCCATTGCAATACTTTCCGTATCCCGCAGTCGCTTTGCCAGGGTAGATGTATCCAAAAACTTCTCCATCATTTTCTGGTGCTGTTTCGATACGATTGTTCCACATATCTCCTTAAAAACTTCTTCAGTATTTCCACGTTTGCCGGTAAGTTTATGCATCTCATGACCTGCCGAAACTTCTTCGTATATTCCGGTAATCAAATCCATGCGATAGATAAGCCAATATATTTTACTGATGGAATCAATAATTTCACTATTTAAAGTAGCATTTGCCAATGCGTTTTCTAACTGAATCTTCTGCTTTTCCTGTTCTGCGATAATGTCATCTATATAACGATATCCCATAACTACTTTGAATCCATCACTGTCCGATAAACGCACAATCTGAACTTCAAAACATTGCTGCCCCGCTTTGTTTGGGCGTGTCCGAAATCTATATCCAAAGCGATTATTTTTAGTCAAATATTTCCGAAGGGAGTCTGCACTTAACTTTTGCAGAAAGTCCGGTGCCGATTCATGGATCACATAATGGTCATAGTAATATTGAAGCCGATAGGAATATGACCGTAACCCATAGATGATATCTTTTTCTGACAACACTGAGTTTGTATAATCACACTCTTTGACAGCTAATATAGTATCATTCAACAAGTCACAATAATATACAGAAGTATAATCAACACTTAATGCTTCCAGTATCTTTTTCTCTTTACCTATTTCATCCAGGCTTTCTTTTAGAGATTCCTGTTTCTTTTCAAGTTCTTTCATCATAAACAGATTCTCTTTTAAGCCACCAATATGTCCTCCTACAGATGTAAGGAGTCTTACAGAAAGTGCTGTTTTACTCTGCTCCGGATTATCAAATCCGATATAACCATTCAATTTTTTGCTAGAGAAAATCGGAATTACAATCAGGGAATGGATATCCTGTCCGTCAAACAAGGCATACTCCTCCGGTGTCTTTTCCTTTTCAGCATCCCAGTCTTTGGATACAATCGCTTCCCCATTATTTAATCGCAGTGACCAGTTCGGCATATCTTCCATTTTTAAATTTTGCATATCACCCATTGTAGGGGACACGCCATCTGCACACCACTCATGTGTCATACGCAGCACATTACGTTCCGGCGATGTCCATGTAAAAATATAAGCCCGGTCAGAAACAGAATACCGCCCTAATGCTGCAAGCAAGTCCGGCATCACCTGATTTAATTCAGCCTCACTGGATATATTGTCCAACAGTGCAATGTTATCCAGAATATCATCAACTGCTTTTAAAGCAACCTGCAATTCTCTTAATTTTCTAACCTGTCTTGCCTCTTGAAGTGCCTTTTCCAATTCCTGTTGCTTTTTTTCAAGTTCTTTTTTATATTTTTCTTCCTTAAATTTCTGTGTGAGATCAAGAACATATGAAATAGCTAAAATATCTTCATTCTCTTCGTCTTTGTACATGACAATATGTTGTTCTGCAAGCATAGGCTCAAATACTGCAGATTGCGTCCAATATCTATGAAACACATGCGTCTGTCCATCTTGAAACTTTGTCAACAGATTTGATATGGAAAAAAATTCAAAATAATTCTCTTGTTCTTCAGGACTTAATTTATTTCCCCAATATTTAACAACATCTGAGAATTTTGCATTTTCCGGCAAGCTCATCTGTTCATTCAGGCTATACTCGGTGTCACCAATAACCTGGTACATACTTCCCGGTACCAGATTTTTTGTCAGATTGATGCTATAATAGGCTCCCACCGCCGCTGCAAAGGCATGTTCCAAAATTCCTATTTTCTTTTTCATCGTTAAATATTCCATAGAACACCTCCCTTGCTTGCTTGCTTGCTTGCTTGCTTGCTTGCTTGCTTGCTTGCTTGCTTGCTAAGGATTGTAAATGCTCGTCCATTCGCATGTCAACCTCCGTTCTCACGTATATCAATGCATTGTCTATGCGTACCGTAACAAATCTTCCTAAATAAAAAGTATTGCCATTTCAGACAATACCTAAACGTGACAACTGACTACCATTTTACAGGTCCTCTAGCTTTGCGTCGCAGACTTTCGGCTGATTTGCTCAAAAACACTTTTTTTCTTATTATACATTTTCGTTCTAAAATTGTCTATGAAATCTAAGATTGATTCTTCTATGGGAGAGTGAGAGTATCCTCCAAAGATACTCTCACTACTACCAAGATACTTCTTATTGTTTTATCTTACACCCCGATCAGCTCCTCTCTCCGGCTTATCTTTTCCCTGCTTTTCTTGAATTTTCTTCTTATTGATTTCCAAACGCTCATGAATGGAAGGTTTCTTTTCTTTTTCTGATGCAGATACTTTTGCTACTTTCTGACTTGTACTGCGAGAACCACTTATCATTTCTCTATTTATTTCAGCTTTTAATTCTACTGTAGACTGCGTTGCAGGTACTCTGTTCTCTCTCTTTTCCGCAACCTGCTGTTCCCTTCGCTCCTGTACGCCTTTCTCTTCCAGACTGCAAAAGCTCTGCAGATACGGCAGTATATGATTCTGCATATCTGTCAGATCTTCCATATATTTCTGAAATTCTTCATCCCCTTTACCTTTCTGGTAACCAATCCAGCTTTCATCTGTAAGACGCATTTCGTTCTGCAACTTTAACTGACTTACAATGCCACCATTCCCGGTACCAATATCAATCTTACCTTTAAAATGATGCAGGAATTTATCCCCTTTTTCTGCATAATACACGGTAAAGAACATCTGCGCTGTCATAGTCGGCTCATTGCTTTTGGGATTCCGGTCTGCGTACCACTCTTTATCCTGTCGGGCAACCAGGGCATCCAGATCAGCCAGTTTCTGACATCTTGGATTCATCAGGTCACGGTTTTCGCAATAATTCACATACGCCATCGGTTCCGGCTCTTTTTGCAGCTCCGGTTCATAAGTCTTTAATCGTTCTATCAATACCCCTGCACGTACAGACTGTTCACATTCTTCCTCAACGATATCTTTCAAATAAGAAATGTAAGAGCCAATGTTTCCGCTCTGCAGATCCAGCATCACTTCCTGTATCGTATTCTCTCCCGGTTCAATGTGATCCCGGTAATCATATGAATCAAAATCTTCTGCAATCTCATCCAGTGCCTCAGCTAATTCCTCCGTAGTCATTTTCTCCGGATACATCGCTTCCCGGACATCGTGGATTGGGATATAGCGATAATCTGGAAATACTTCCCTGATCTTTTCGATTCCTTCTCGTACCACTGGCTGATCTCTTAAAAATCGCACATCATCCAGAACATCGCCATGTATGGTAGTCCCTCTCACGATTCCAAGTTCTGTTTCATCAAATAAACTATCCTCCGGATCTCGGTAAATGATACCCATACCGCAAATCTTATAAGAACTTTCCGGATCTTCCTGATACTTTTCATAAACTGCTGCGATTTTAGAGAGATCTGTACTTTTCTCATAACCGCCCATTCCATGAAATTCATCATACTCTGCAGCATAATATTCCAGATACGGTTTTTTCTTTGGCGGCAGATTGTTGAGAACATTATCAATCATGTTGTAATTGGCTTCTTCCAGTTCTTCTACTTTGGCAAGAGGTTTATATTCCCCCTGGCTCCTTTGGATTTCTTTCATCACTTCAGCTTCTACTTCTTCGACCTTTTCCATCAGCTCATCATACTCTCCCCGGATTCTGTCACCACTCCAGCCTTCTTCTTTCATCAAGATATCTGCAACTTCCTCAATGGATTGTTCCGGATTCTCATAAACACCTCCATCAATCAGGCGGAATTTTTCATCATAAAAGGAATAATCATAGCCTTCTTCTGTCCTCTGAATTGCAAAATACCGCTCATCCATTTCATACGCCAGCTCATCCAGTGAGATTTCTTCCAAATTCAAAAAAGAATCCAGTTCTGGAAAGCTCATGCTGTCCACAAAATGAGCCGTTACATGACCGTTATCATTCAGAACTACCACATCACTGACAGACAGCGAATGTCCTCTGAAATCTGCAGGATGATTGATATTAAACTGCTCATAAATATCCTCCAAAGAGGTGTTTCCTGGCAGATCTGCCGTATAAATGAGTTCATAATCTTCTTTCCGGATCTGCATACCATGACTTTCAATAAAATCCCTATTCATAAAGGCATAAGATTCTCCGGCAGAGCCATCCCGAATCTGATAAATGCCGAAAGTCTTTCCTGTTCCAAGGAGAAGATTTGCCTCTCTTAACGACTGGATCTGTGGATATTTCTTCATTTCCCATTCCAGGTTATGAAAACGCTCCCATTCCGTAGATGCCATCTGATAATTTTCCGGACCTCGTTCGATTTCCATCCGTTCTGTAACATATACCGGGCGTGGAAAAACAGTAATCAGATAAATGCTTGCTCCTGCATCATAAAATTTTAAAGCTTCTTCCCGATCAATCACACGCATGGGTTCTTGCAGTGAATTTTCCAGATCATCGGTATAATCGTACCCGTAATCAAAATCCCTGTCATAATCGTTTCTTCTCTGCCATTCCTCCACTTCCATGCCAAACAAACCATTGTGTTCCAGAATCATCTCCCGGCTTGCATATTCTCCTTTACTGCCATCGGCTCCCAAACAGTAAATCTTAGAACCTGTCCGATGATACTCTAATGCAGCCTCTTTCCTTAATGGAACCATATCGTCCGCCGTATAACCATAATCTAACAGTTCCAGTCTTCCAATCGTTTCATCCGGTAACTCCCGAATTTCCATTTCTGCACCAGATAAAAGGTCCTGCACCTGTTCTGCGTTCGACTGCTCTGTTGCTCTGGCAAGATTTCTTATCAGACTTCTTACCTTGTCTTCCTCTCCAATCAGATCTGCATATCGGAAAATATCTTCTTTCACATCTTCTGGAAAAGTGATCCCTCTTCGCTCTGTCCGTTCGATCTGCTCCTTTGCGTAATCCTGCATTTTCTGAGCTTCTGCTCCCATTATTCTGTTCATCGCCATATTGTATCCTCCTCGTCATACGAAAAATGGCATAACCAAAGGAGTTTTTTATTCTCCCGGATTATGCCATTTCTGATTATTTTTTATTCCAAGCCAAAGTCATGCTTCCTGCTAACCTGACTGTTTTCGTTTTCGTTTTTGTCTCGTCTTGCTTCTTTGTAAACCTGCAGTTTTTCATGAATGGAACCACGCACCGGCTTTTCTTCTGCATCGACATTCTTTGTTTCTTTGCCTGTGTCTTCCCGTTCATCCATATTCAATAAAGCGTTCAATTCAGACAGACGTTCCATCATCTGATTCAGTTCTGCTTCTTTTGGAAATGGTTTTCCTACTTCTTCTTTTGCATTCTGCAACTGTTCCTGGACAGTTTCCAGTCTCTGTTCCGCTTCTGCCAGTTTTTCAGGATAGCTTTCCAGCAGATTGTTGATACGTGTAATATTTCCCAGTGTATCAGCACCAAGCTGGATTTTGGATACGGATTCATGTTTCATGGAAAGATAAAATGATTTGCTCCAACTGTCAAATTGAATCCGCATATGGAATCCCTGATAGTTTCCAACATCCATTGCCGTATCCAATGATTTTATTTCTTTACAGACTGACAGAAGTGCGGTTCCCGCTTCTTTCTTATCTGTAAATACTTTGCCACTGATCTCCATGGAAAAATGGTCTGCATCAGGAATCTTATTTTCCTGATAGTGGATGATATCCGCTTTGTAACCGTCAATGATTTCTGTCAGCTTTGCAATCTGCTGTGGGAAATTCCGGGCAATATCATCTTCCATCCGGTACTGGTTATTCATGTGGTTGGCTTTTAACAGCTTCAGTTTTGCTACGTCCACATCTAATGCCATCTTTTCCTTTACAGCCGGATTTCCTGTCGCAAGTGCCTTTACCTCCGCATAGGAAAGAGCCGCTTCATCCACATCTTCACAGCTTCGGACCGGTGCCTTACTGGTCATGATCTGTGATATAAATTTCTGCTTATTTTCAATCAGCTGCCACATGTAGCTGTCGAATGTTGATTCCGTCACATACCGGAAGATCTGCACTTTTTTATTATGGTTGCCCTGCCGGATAATACGTCCTTCCCTCTGTTCCAGATCTGATGGTTTCCAGCCAATATCCAGATGATGCAAAGCAATCAGACGATCCTGCACGTTGGTACCAGCACCCATCTTAGCTGTAGAACCAATCAAAAAACGAACCTGTCCGGATTTTACTTTTCCAAACAGTTCCGTTTTCTTTGCTTCCGTATTCGCATCATGGATAAACGCAATTTCTTTTTCAGGCACCCCTTTATCTATCAGTTTTTGTTTCAAATCATCATAGACATTGAAACTGCCGTCTCCTTTTGGGGTACTCAGGTCGCAGAAGATAAGCTGGGCAGACTTCTGTGCCATAGTATTTTTCCATATTTCATAGCTTTTCTCTGCACAGACTGAGACTTTGCTTCCCGGATCGTCTGGCAGTAATTCATTCACCAGACGCTGATCCAGAGCTAGTTTTCTTCCATCATTGGTAATCTTCAGCATATTATCTACCGAAGCATCTACGCCACCATTCCGAACAACTTCCGCTCTTTCTCCCAGACTTGCTACAATCTCTTTCTGCTGTTCCGTTGGTTTCAGAACTACCGTTTCATATTCCGCTTCCGGAACAGGGAGTTTCAGCTGATCGGATGTTTTAATATCCGCAATCTCTTTAAACATATTCATCAATTCCGGAATATTATAGAATCTGGCAAATCGAGACTTCATCCGATAGCCTGTCCCTTCCGGGGCAAGCTCAATGCTGGTAACAACCTCTCCAAAGGTGGATGCCCAGGAGTCAAACAATCCAAGTCCCATATTCTGCAGTTTACTATTCTGCAGATATCGCTGCATAACATAAAGCTCCGTCATACTGTTGCTGATCGGTGTGCCCGTAGCAAACGTAATCCCCTTGCCACCTGTAATCTCATCCAGATATTGGCATTTATTGAACATATCCGCTGATTTCTGTGCTTCGTTCTGGGCAATCCCGGCTACATTTCTCATTTTTGTATAAAGAAACGCATTTTTATAGCTGTGCGCTTCATCCACATACAGATGATCCACACCCAGTTCTTCAAAAGTAACTACATTGTCCTTTTTCTCTTTCTTATTTAACTTCTCTAAGCGGACCTGCAGTGTTTTTCTGGTCTTTTCGATCTGTTTTATGGTGTACCGTCCACCATCCTGTTCATGTCTGGCACTCTGAATGGCATTTTCCAGATCATCAAGCTGGCTTCGCAGCATCGCTTCCTGTCGTTCATCTGAAATTGGAATACGCTCAAACTGGGAATGACCGATGATAATAGCATCATAATTTCCCATTGCAATTCTGGCACAGAACTTCTTTCGGTTTGCAGGTTCAAAATCCTTTTTCGTTGCCACCAGAATATTGGCACCCGGATATAACTGCAGGAATTCTGCTCCCCACTGCTCCGTCAAATGGTTTGGCACAACAAAGAGATTCTTCTGTGATAATCCCAGTCGTTTACTCTCCATTGCTGCCGCTACCATTTCGTAGGTCTTCCCAGCTCCTACTACATGTGCCAGAAGCACATTATCTCCATAAAGCTGATGAGCCACTGCATTTTTCTGGTGTGGTCTGAGTTCGATTTCTGGATTCATGCCTGGGAATGTCAGATGGCTTCCATCATACTCACGAGGACGAATACTGTTAAACCGTTCATTATAAACTTTTACCAGCCGTTCCCTTCTTTGCTGGTCTTTGAAAATCCAGTCTTTAAATGCCGCTTTCATGGCGTCCTGTTTCTGTGACGCCAACATGGTTTCCTTCTTATTCAGTACCCGGATTTCATCTCCGTTCTCGTTGACGCTTTTATCATAGATACGGACATCCTTCAAATTCAGCGTATCTTCCAGTATCCGATAAGCATTTGCTCGCTCAGTTCCATACGTCGCATACGCCAGTGAATTTCTCGTACTGTCTGCATTTTTACCGGTAATTCTCCACTCCCCATTAACCTCGGAATATTTCACCTGTACTTGTTTTTGAAGCAAATACCAGGGGGTATGAAGAAGTTCCCGCATAAAGTCCTGATAATCAGATGGTTCAATCCAGGTTGCACCAAGCCGGACTTCAATCTCAGATGCTTCCAGGTCTTTCGGCTGTACTGCTTCCAGGGCACGAACATTTGCTGTAAACTCCGGGTGTGTTTCTGCAAAAGTTCTTGCTGTATTCAGCTTTTCCCTGACATTTCCGGACAGATATTCATCCCCATTCTCCCACTGATCTGTCAAAGGATTCTGAAAAATAACGCCCCGCAGCTCTTCCTTGATCTTTTCTTCTGTCTTTCCTGTCAGCTGTGCCATATAAGGCAGATCCACCTTTGCTTTTTCATTTAAAGACAAGGCAAGTGCTTCTGAAGCTGTTTCTACACTGCGGACTGCTACTGCTTTTTTGATCGTTCGCTTAGTGAACATATCTGCTTTCCGTTTCAATGTTCCATCGTCATTCAGATCTTCCAGTGAACAAAGCAGGCAATAAGAAGAATCGTCTGAAAATGCCCGCTTGTTTGCATTGTTTCCGATAACTCCATATTTTGCTGTGTACGCATCATACACCTGGTTCAGTTTTTCCTGCTGGGTGCGGATTTCTTCGTCAGTGACGTATTCCTCCATCTGCATGGCAATCAATTCTCGGACAGTATCCCTGATTTCCACCATGCCTTTGACACGTTCTGCTGTTGCTGCAGGCATTTTTACCGGATTCATCAATGAGTTGACACGATAATAGACCTGATCATCTACAACCGTATAACTATAATTTCGCACTTCCGGATCTGCAGGAATGCTCTCTGGAACATCTTCCAATTCTGCTTCCACATCTACTACAGGTGCCATGTTGCCATGAATATGCGTAACTGCTTCTGCAAGCTGTAATTCCAGATTTGCTCCTTCTATCGGTATACAGGTAGTTTCCATACCAAAAGGACCAGAAACTTCCTGCATTTCACCCAGTACCATTTCCGGATGCTGCACAAAATACTGGTTTACCGTAATTCCATTAGCATCCGTTCCCAGATTGATCCATTCAGGCATCTCTTTACTGATACTGTCTTTTTTCTGGAAAAACAAGATATCTGCACTGACCTCTGTACCAGCATTTGCTTTAAATGCTGTATTTGGTAAACGGATAGCGCCTAATAAATCGGCTCGCTCTGCCAAGTATTTTCTCACTTCCGGCGAAGCTTTATCCATCGTTCCTTTCGTAGTGATCAATGCCGCAACTCCGCCCGGACGCAGTTGGTCAATGCTCTTTGCCAGAAAGTAATCATGAATCATAAAATTGTAACGATCATACTGTCTGTCATTGACTTTGTACGCACCAAAAGGCACATTTCCAATCGCAACGTCAAAAAAATCATTCGGATAATCCGTTTTTTCATACCCTTTAATCTGAATGTTTGCATCCGGATAGAGGAGCTTCGCAATTCTTCCACTGATACTGTCCAGCTCTACACCATAAAGTTTTGACTGATTCATATGATCCGGCAGCATTCCAAAGAAGTTTCCAACTCCCATGGACGGCTCCAGAATATTCCCTTTCTGAAATCCAAGATTAGAAAGAGCCTGATACATGCTCTGAATGACAATCGGCTGTGTATAATGAGCATTCAGGGTAGATGCTCTTGCCGCTGCATATTCCTCTGGTGTCAAAACTGTCCTCAGTTCCAAATACTCTGTTTCCCATGTCGGTTTCGTCTCATCAAAAGCATCTGCAAGTCCGCCCCAGCCAACATAGCGGGATAAAATCTCCTGTTCTTCTGCTGTGGCATTCCGATTTTCTGTCTCACACTTTTTCAGAAGCTGGATTGCCATGATATTGGCACGAAATTTTTCTTTTGGTGTACCCTGTCCAAGCGCATCATCTGTAATGTGGAAATTTCCTGCTAGAACCAATTCTCCGTGTGGTACCGGAAGTTCTTCTTCTGTTTCCCCCTGCGCTGTTTTCGGTTCTGTTGTATCTTCCTGTACTTCATAGACTGCTTCTTCTGATGGAGTTTCCAGATCATTTTCTAAATCAAGAGCCTGCTGTCCTTCTTCCAGATCTGCCAGTCTCTGTTCTTCCTGTCTTTCCTCATACTTTTCCATTTCTTCCGGTGACAGATAATCATCACTGCGAACCAGCTGCCGAACACGTTCTGCCACTTTGTTCCACTTTAATAGTACCGTTACATCCGGATTACCGATTTTCCCTTTACTTAACCGCAAACCTTTGGCATCATGGGAAGCATCTGAATGATAAGCTCCAATGATTCCAGGTGATGCACCACCTGTCCCATATTCATTTTTCAGGAAGTCGGCAGCTTCTTTCGTATCATGATGTTCCATGAAATATTCGTAACTGTTCAGAACCCCCTTGGGGAACTAATTAATTTTTGTACAAAACAGAGAATTTTTAAAACCTGTTTTGCGATATTATTTCGGTAATTGGTGGATAACCAATTGTTTGTGATTGAATAATTTAATTCATTGTGGATTACTCTTTCAATCTTTCAAATAACTCTGATTCAAAGCCAAATTCTATGGCTTTTGAATATATTTAACAACAACTGAACATTGAAAAACATTACTTATCCACAGTCATTTTCACCATAGGTGAATCTATGTGAATTCGCTTTTTTCCTGAGTTTTTAGTACAATGGAGACATAAAA
>NZ_FQZY01000028.1 GCF_900142165.1 Hespellia stercorisuis DSM 15480 | reverse complement strand
AGATATGTCCTTTCGAAAATATCTGTGTCGCGGAACTGTGAATGTCCTTGCGGAAAGTACCATGATCGCAATTGCTCATAACATCAATAAACTTCACAGAAAAATACAATCCGGTAAAATAGGACAGCATTTATTTGAACTTAAAACAGCATGATTTTTGAACTATCAAAATTCAAAACAACCTTTTCATAGAAGGTCTGGTTCAAGTACGCCCAAAAATCAATATGAATCAGAAATGGAATAAAAAGGACATTTCTGTAGGAAAAAAAGAGCTGCGCACCGCTGAATTTAATCAGCTAGTGCGACAGCCCCTTTTTTTCTTGCTGTGATTTGAGATACATGGTAGAATAACAGAGATGACTATAACGAAAATGGAGTGTGAAATAAAGTTGAAAACATTAATGATGACAATTACAAAAGAGATGGAACAGGCCTTTGAACAGGCAGGCTACGATAAGAAGCTGGCGAAGGTGACATTATCCAACAGACCTGATTTATGTGAGTATCAGTGCAACGGAGCGATGGCAGGTGCGAAGCTGTATAAAAAAGCACCGATTATGATTGCAAACGATGTGGTAGGACAGCTGAAGGAGAACCCGTATTTTGACAGTATTGAAGCGGTGAATCCTGGCTTTATCAATATCAGTCTTGCAGCACAGCCACTGGCAGACTATCTGAATGAGCTGGGGCAGGATTCAAATCTGGGACTGGAAACCGCGGAGAACCCGAAGACCATCATGGTGGATTACGGCGGACCCAACGTGGCGAAGCCCCTTCATGTGGGACATCTCAGATCTGCAATTATCGGGGAAAGTGTAAAGCGTATCGCGAGAAAGATGGGGCACCAGGTGATCGGCGATATCCATCTGGGAGACTGGGGCTATCAGATGGGACTGATCATTACGGAGTTGAAGAAGAGACAGCCGGAGCTGCCTTATTTTGATGAGTCGTTTGCAGGGGAATACCCGGCAGAGGCGCCGTTTACCATCGGGGAGTTGGAGGAGATATATCCCACAGCCAGCGCTTACGCGAAAGAGGATGAAGAATACAGGAAAGAAGCATTGCATGCGACGTATTTGCTGCAAAATGGTCACAAAGGATATACAGCAGTTTGGAAACACATCATGCAGGTTTCGGTCACAGACCTGAAAAAGAACTACGCGAATCTAAACGTTGATTTTGACCTCTGGAAGGGGGAGGCAGATGCCCAGAAATATATTCCGGACATGGTAGAACGCCTGAAGAGGGAAGGCTATGCACATCTTGATGACGGCGCTCTTGTGGTGGACGTCAGAGAAGAGACGGATGCAAAGGAAGTACCGCCCTGTATGATTCTGAAGTCCGACGGAGCGGCACTCTATGACACGACGGATCTTGCGACGCTCGTGGAGCGCGAGGAACAGTATCAGCCGGACGAAGTCATTTACGTGGTGGATAAGCGGCAGGAACTGCATTTTGTGCAGGTGTTCCGCTGCGCGAAGAAAACGGGGATCGTAAAGCCGGAGACTTCATTGAAATTCCTTGGTTTCGGAACCATGAACGGGAAGGACGGAAAGCCCTTTAAGACAAGAGAGGGTGGCGTGATGCGTCTGGAGAATCTGATTCGCGAGATTGACGAGGAGATGCTCAAGAAGATCACGGACAACCGGACAATCTCAGAGGAGGAGGCGGAGGCGACCGCGAAGGTGGTAGGACTCGCTGCAATCAAATACGGGGATCTGTCCAATCAGGCCTCCAAGGACTATGTCTTTGATGTGGATCGCTTTACCTCATTTGAGGGGAATACAGGACCGTATATTCTATACACGATTGTGCGAATCAAATCCATTTTAAATAAATATCAGGAGACTGGGAACAGTATAGAAGGTCTGAGAATGCACGCGGCGGGAAATGACAGTGAAAAAGCGCTGATGTTGGAGGCGGTAAAATACAATGAGGTGATTGCAACTGCATTTGAGGAGATTGCACCGCACAAAATCTGCGCATATATTTACGATCTGGCAAATGCATTCAACAAGTTTTATCATGAGACAAAGATCCTTGCGGAGGAGGATGAAGAGAAGCGTAAGAGTTATGTTGCATTGTTGATCACAACAAAGGATATTCTGGAATCCTGTATTGACATGCTTGGTTTCGGCGCACCAGAGCGCATGTAAAATCTGGATATTTCCAGACAGCTCATCGCTCCTGTTGTGCAAAGCATCAGATGGCGGGTGGTATGCTGGCTTCGGAATGGAGAACAGCAAGGAGAGTATGGCATGCGAAACAGCAGATGGCTAAATGATCACTTTAAGATAATTCTGACCGTACTGACAGCTTTGGTGGTGATTCTGGCAGTGTTGAACTGCTGGTTTGTATCATACGTGGAATCGGCAGATGGTGAAGCGGAAAAAATTGTTCGTGAAACCCGGGAAAACGCAGATGGAATGCAGGTGGAAGAGAGCGAGAGGGTGAGCTCTGATTGTATTCGGACGGAGGCCAGTGCGCAGAAGATTCCGGACAAGGTCAGTCTGGCTGTAAAAAGTATTGATCAGCTCCCAGAGCTTCCGACGGGGTGCGAGGCGGTGTCATTGACGATGCTCCTGCAGTATTATGGGTTTGATGATCTGGAAAAAACGACCATTGTGGATGATTATCTCGAATACAGCGAGGATAATTTTGCAGAAGGATACGTGGGAGACCCATACAGCTACGAGGGTGCAGGCTGCTATGCTCCTGGGATTGCAACCACGGCAAACAATTATCTGACAGAGGAAAAAGCAACGCAGAAGGCATTTGTTATATCCGGTGCTGATCTGGAGAAGCTTTATAACTATATTGCGGACGGAGATCCGGTGCTGGTGTGGTGCACAATGGGACTTGGCGAGGCACTTCCCACAGACAGCATCTGCGAGTACGAAGGCAGAGAATATACCTGGTACGAGGGAGAGCACTGTGTGGTGCTCAGTGGATATGACCGGAAGGCCGATACGGTGTGGGTCAATGATCCCCTGGAGGGGCTGTTGGAATATGATGCGGGAGAATTTACAAAATCCTACAAGGCATTGGGCGAGATGGCGATTGTGATCAAGTAGAAGTTTATGAATCACTGCAGAAAAGAAATGCGGGAAAGGGATTGTGAGTGTCCGCTTTACGCATATAAAAAGAATGGTACGGATAAAATGCCGGAACCATTCTTTTTGGGTTTTATAAAAAATTTTAAATTATGCGGTCGCCAATTTTATCTCCCACGGTACATTGGAAACAGGGGAGAATTGTTTATACTTTTTTTAGTTGCAAGAAAAGTCACATGGAAGTACAATGAGTAGTAATGCAGGAATGGTGTGGAAGGAGAATATTACACATGGAACAAAAGAACAAAAAGGGCAGTTTCTGGAGATTATTCGGCCCTCTGATATTATATTGGGTAGTCGGTTTTGCAGCGGAGGTTGTCGCGGAAGTGGCAATTCTGGGCGGGAAAATTCTCTCGGAGATGGATTACAAATCAATGTTGTCGATGTCAGAGACGGAGATGACCTCTTATCTAAATGAAATGATTGTGAAGATGTACAGTGTGCTGTCGCAGCATATAATGGAAATTACAGCGTTTACGGCACTCGCTTGCATCCCGCTGTCACTGTACTTTATCTTGAAGGACAGAAAAGAAGAAAAACTGACAGGGGCCGTGGCGATGGTGCGGGAACCGCTCTGGAAATATATTGCGGTGGCAGGACTGGGAGTGGTGCTGTGTCTGGGGCTGAATAATATTCTGAACATGGTGGATGCAGTCTTTCTTGACAGCAGCTATGCCTCTACAGGAGCGTCGATGTATCAGTCCAGTCTTCCGATGCAGCTGCTCTGTCTCGGCCTGCTCAGTCCGATATCGGAAGAATTGATTTACAGGGGGCTATTGTACAAAAGATACCGTGAGGTGGGAGGCGTTGGGCGTTCCATGATGTACTCGGCCATTTTGTTCGGATTTGCGCACTCCGGCTCGATCCAGTTCATTTACGCGCTGATTCTGGGTGCATTTCTGGCTTATGTCTATGAGAAGTATGGCTCGCTGCTTGCACCGATTCTTCTTCATGCGGCGGCGAATATCACGGCTGTGATCGGGACAAAAACGGATCTGTTTACGTGGATGATGGCGAATCCGCTTCGAATGGGTGGAATTACAGTGGCCTGTGCATTTGCGGGCTCATGCATATATGTATTTATGCGGGGAATAGAATCTAAGGGACCAAAGATAGAAAAAGAGGTATTGTCAGACAATTAAAAGAAGTGTCCATATAATGGAAACTATCAGACAATTTTAGAAAATTTCTTATTTACAAATGATTTATCTTGTAGTATAGTGGAAAAAGAAATTCGATAGAAAGGATAGTGGATATGGACAAAAGAATAGCGAATGAACCAGGGCTGTACCGTTCCCGGTTCGAACATGATAACTGCGGTATTGGTGCAGTGGTCAATATAAAGGGTGTAAAAAGCCATGAAACGGTAGCGAATGCATTGAAGATCGTAGAAAATCTAGAACATAGAGCCGGCAAGGATGCCGAGGGTAAGACAGGAGACGGAGTAGGAATCTTATTACAGATATCCCACAAGTTTTTCTCTAAAGTCTGTGAACCTCTCGGCATCTTTTTACGTTCTGAGAGAGATTACGGAGTGGGAATGTTTTTCTTCCCCCAGGATGAACTGAAGAGAAATCAGGCGAAAAAGATATTTGAAGTGATTGTGGAAAAAGAGGGACTGAAGTTCCTTGGCTGGAGAGAAGTGCCGGTACATCCGGAGGTGCTCGGGTCGAAGGCGCTGGAGTGTATGCCGTGTATCATGCAGGCATTTATTGAGCGCCCAAATAAAATCGAGAAGGGAATTGACTTTGACCGCAGACTGTATGTGGTACGCCGCATTTTCGAGCAGAGCAGTGACGATACCTATGTGGCATCCCTGTCAAGCCGCACGATCGCATACAAAGGAATGTTTCTGGTAGGACAGCTGCGCCTGTTCTTTGGTGACCTGCAGAGTGAGGACTATGAGTCGGCGATTGCACTGGTGCACTCCCGTTTCAGCACGAACACGAACCCGAGCTGGGAGAGAGCACATCCGAACCGGTTTATCGTCCACAACGGTGAGATCAATACGATCCGTGGAAATGCAGACAAGATGAGAGCCAGAGAGGAGACCATGGAGTCAGAGTGTCTGAAAGGTGAGCTCCATAAGGTGCTTCCGGCAATCAACACATCCGGTTCCGACTCCGCCATGTTGGACAATGCGTTGGAATTTATGGTGATGAGCGGAATGGAGCTGCCGCTGGCAGTCATGATTTCCATACCGGAGCCGTGGGAGAACAACCGCAGCATGTCACAGAACAAGAAGGATTTTTATCAGTACTATGCGACGATGATGGAACCGTGGGACGGACCGGCATCGATCCTGTTCTCAGACGGAGACTGCATGGGTGCAGTGCTGGATAGAAACGGACTGCGTCCATCCCGCTACTACATTACATCGGATGATAATCTGATTCTCTCCTCTGAGGTGGGCGTGCTGGATATCGATCCGACGAAGATTCTGGTGAAAGAACGTCTCCATCCAGGAAAGATGCTGCTTGTCGATACCGTTCAGGGAAAAGTGATTGACGATGAAGAACTGAAAGAATATTATGCGAACAAACAGCCGTACGGCGAGTGGCTGGACAGCAATCTGATTCAGCTCAAGGAACTGAAGATTCCGAATAAAGATGTTCCTACTTATACAAAAGAGGAGTGCATCCAGCTGCAGAAAGCATTCGGATACTCTTACGAAGACGTGAAGACTTCGATTCTGACTATGGCGCAGAATGGTGCGGAGGGAATCGGGGCCATGGGTATTGACGCACCGCTGGCCGTGCTGTCACAGAAGCAGCAGCCGCTGTTTGGATATTTCAAACAGCTCTTTGCACAGGTGACGAATCCGCCGATTGATGCGATGCGTGAAGAGGTCATCACATCCACCACCTACTATGTGGGAAAAGACGGGAATCTTCTGGAAGAAAAAGAAGAAAACTGTAAGATGCTGCAGGTAAATGATCCCATTCTGACGAACACGGATCTGCTGAAGATTAAGAACATGAAGGTGCCGGGATTCAAGGTGGCTGAGATTACCACGACGTATTATAAGAATACCAGTCTGGAAAAGGCCATTGACTACCTCTTTATCGAGGTGGATCGGGCAATTCATGAAGGCTCGAATATCCTGATTTTATCGGACCGCGGTGTGGATGAATATCACGTTGCAATCCCGTCTCTGCTGGCGATTTCCGGACTGCAGCAGCATCTGGTCGGCACAAAGAAGCGGACATCGGTGGCTGTGATTTTAGAGACTGGAGAGCCGAGAGAAGTTCACCATTTTGCTGCACTGCTCGGATATGGCGCCTGTGCAGTGAATCCGTATCTTGCGCATGAGTCCATCAAACAGCTGATCGAGAGCAACATGCTGCACAAGGATTACTATGCGGCGGTGGATTCTTATAACGATGCGGTGCTTCACGGAATCATCAAGATCGCATCCAAGATGGGAATCTCCACGATTCAGTCTTATCAGGGGGCCAAGATTTTTGAGGCAATCGGTTTGAAGGAAGAATTTATCAATAAATATTTTACGGATACGGTCAGCCGTATAGGCGGAATCGGAATCGAGGAAATTGCGAAAGACTACACCGAATTTCATTCACAGGCATTTGATCCGCTTGGACTGCAGGTGGATATGTCTCTGGACAGCGTGGGACGCCACAAGGCAAAAAGCGGCGGGGAGGAGCACCTCTATAATCCGCAGACAATCCATATGCTGCAGCAGGCTACAAGACGCGGAGACTACGATATGTTTAGAAAATATACGGAGATGGTCAACGAAGAGGGCAGAGACATCAATCTGCGCGGTCAGCTGGACTTTAGTTATCCGAAGAAAGGAATCCCGATCGAAGAGGTCGAGAGCGTGGATGCAATTGTCACCAGATTTAAGACAGGTGCCATGTCCTATGGATCCATCTCCAGAGAAGCACATGAGACATTGGCACTGGCAATGAACCAGCTCCATGGAAAGTCGAACAGTGGTGAGGGTGGCGAGGATATCGAACGCCTTGACAGCGACCGGTGCTCCGCAATCAAGCAGGTTGCCTCCGGACGTTTTGGTGTGACCTCCAGATATCTGGTCAGTGCGAAGGAGATTCAGATCAAAATGGCACAGGGCGCAAAACCGGGTGAAGGCGGACATCTGCCGGCGGGAAAGGTATATCCGTGGATTGCCAAGACCCGTCATTCCACGCCGGGTGTGGGGCTGATCTCTCCACCGCCGCATCATGATATTTATTCGATAGAGGATCTGGCGCAGCTGATCTATGACTGCAAGAATGCCAATAAGGATGCGAGAATTTCCGTGAAACTTGTCTCGGAGGCAGGAGTCGGCACGGTAGCGGCAGGAGTTGCCAAAGCAGGTGCAGGTCTGATTCTGATCTCCGGCTATGATGGAGGAACCGGCGCGGCGCCGAGAAGCTCCATTCACAATGCGGGACTTCCGTGGGAGCTTGGTCTTGCGGAGACGCATCAGACTCTGATCCAGAATGGACTGCGGGAATGTGTGCGCATCGAGACGGACGGAAAGCTGATGAGCGGCCGTGATGTGGCAATTGCTGCAATGCTCGGAGCGGAAGAATTTGGATTTGCCACGGCACCACTGGTGTCGATGGGCTGTGTGATGATGAGAGTCTGTAATCTGGATACCTGTCCGGTCGGAATTGCGACACAGAATCCGGAGCTCAGAAAACGGTTCGCGGGCAAACCAGAGTATGTTGTAAACTTCATGCGGTTTATCGCAGAGAACCTGAGAGAATACATGGCAAGACTGGGTGTGAAGACAATAGATGAACTGGTCGGCCGTACCGATCTGCTGAAGGTGAGAGATGTGGCAAACTCAGACAGAGCGGCAACGCTGGATCTGAGCGGCATTCTTTACAACCCGTATCTGAAATCAAAGAAGGGAATGACATTTAACCCGAAGAAAAAATACGACTTTAAGCTGGAGACGACACTGGATGAGAAGGTGCTCTTAAAGCAGCTCATGCCTGCTCTGGAGAAGAAACAGAAACGAAGTCTTGAGATTGATGTCAGCAATGTAAACCGGACCTTCGGAACTATTTTCGGATCCGAGATCACAAAGCGTTATCCGGAGGGGCTGGATGAAGATACTTTTGTGATCAAGTGCAAGGGTGCCGGCGGACAGTCTTATGGCGCATTTATCCCGAAGGGACTGACACTGGAACTTACCGGTGACAGTAATGACTATTTCGGAAAAGGGCTTTCCGGCGGAAAACTGGTGGTATGCCCGCCGCAGGGGATCCAGTTCAGACAGGATGAAAACATCATCGTTGGCAATGTGGCACTCTACGGTGCAACCAGTGGAAGTGCCTATATAAATGGTGTCGCAGGAGAGCGGTTCTGCGTGCGTAACTCCGGAGCGACTGCAGTTGTCGAGGGAGTGGGAGACCACGGCTGTGAATACATGACCGGCGGACGTGTGGCAGTTCTTGGTAAAACCGGAAAGAACTTTGCGGCAGGTATGAGCGGCGGTATCGCTTATGTACTGGATATGGATAGTGAGCTGTATAAAAAGGTCAATAAAGATATGGTAAATATCGAGAAGGTGACGGAGAAGTTTGATGTGATGGAACTGAAGAATATGATTCAGGAGCATGTCGCTTATACGAACTCTGAGCTGGGAAAAGAAATTCTTGATCACTTTAAGGATTATCTTCCGAAGTTTAAGAAAATCATTCCGGAGGATTACGAGAATATGCTTACGGCGATTCTTCAGATGGAAGAAAAGGGTCTGAGCAGTGAACAGGCAAAGATCGAGGCATTCTATGCAATAAAAAACGGTACGCTCCCGGCAGTTTCACACGGGCGTGCAAGATAAGGAGGCGAATAGAAAATGGGAAAACCAACAGGATTTATAGATTATAAAAGACAGGATAAAGCAGCAGAAGAACCAAAGAAAAGAATCAAACATTTTCGTGAGTTTCATACGCCTCTGCCGAAGGAAGAACAAGAGCTCCAGGGGGCGAGATGTATGGCGTGCGGAGTTCCGTTCTGCCAGTCCGGACAGATGATCTCCGGGATGGCGAGCGGGTGCCCGCTCCACAATCTGGTGCCGGAGTGGAATGATCTGATTTATCACGGAAACTGGGAGGAGGCGTATTATCGTCTCATCAAGACGAACAATTTCCCGGAATTTACATCCCGTGTCTGCCCGGCACTCTGTGAGAAGGCATGTACGTGCGGTCTTCACGAGGATCCGGTATCGACGCAGGCAAACGAGTATGGCATTATTGAAAGTGCGTACGACCTGGGATATGCGAAAGCGAGAATCCCAAAGGTGAGAACAGGCAAGAAGGTTGCCGTGATCGGCTCCGGCCCTTCTGGGCTTGCCGCAGCAGACCAGCTGAACAAGCGCGGACATCTGGTGACGGTGTTTGAGCGGGATGATAAGGCGGGGGGACTTCTGCGCTACGGTATTCCGAACATGAAGCTGGAGAAACAGGTCATTGACCGCAAGATCGCAATCATGGAAGAAGAGGGCGTGGTGTTCAAGACCGGCTGTAATGTGGGGAAAGATATCAAGGCTTCTTCTATATTAAAAGAGTTTGACCGGGTGATACTCACATGCGGTGCATCAAACCCGAGGGATATCAGGGCAGAGGGACGCGATGCAAAGGGAATTTACTTCGCAGTGGATTTCCTGAAATCGACAACGAAGGCTCTCTGGGCCAACAATATGGAATTGAAAGACGGCACGTACATTTCCGCAAAAGGAAAGCGCGTGATGGTCATCGGTGGAGGGGATACCGGAAACGACTGCGTGGGAACCTCCATGAGACATGGTGCAAAATCCATGCTCCAACTGGAAATGCTGCCCAAGGCACCGGATGAGAGAGCGGAGGACAATCCATGGCCGGAGTGGCCGAAGGTCTGCAAGACGGATTATGGACAGGAAGAGTCGGCGGCGGTGTTCGGCCAGGATCCACGTGTCTATACGACCACCGTGAAGGAGTTTGTGAAAGACAGCAAGGGGAATGTGTGCAAGGCAGTTCTGGTGAAGCTGGATTCAAAAACTGATGAAAAGACCGGACGAAAGATGATGGCAGAGGTTCCGGGAAGTGAATATACAGTGGAAGTCGATCTTGTGCTGATCGCAGCCGGATTTCTGGGCAGTGAGAGTTATGTCACAAAAGCATTTGGCGTGGAGGTCAATGAGCGGACAAATGTTGCTACAAAAGACGAAGAATACGAGACAAATGTAAAAAATGTGTTTGCGGCAGGCGATATGCACCGGGGTCAGTCACTGGTTGTCTGGGCTATCCGCGAAGGCCGGGAAGTGGCGCGGGAAGTGGATTTGAGCCTAATGGGTTACACCAATTTATCAGTCCAGTAATTATGAAAAAATTATGAAATGTTACAAAAATATTAAATAATTGTTGAATTATGATGATAAATCCTTTATACTGTACAAGACAAGGGATACATTTTTGAAATAAATGTTGAAAAGGCACAGGAAATGGTGTATGCTCAAACTATATATGTGGGGGCGTATAAATAATATAGTATAAGGATGGGTGACCAAATATGAAAAGAAGTATAGTAAGAGGTCTTGTTGCAGTGGTTGTTACAAGCTCTTTAATCGCAACGCCGGTTTTTGCAACAGACGCTACGACGGGCAGCTTGGAGAGTCAGAAGGCAGCAGCTCAGAGTCAAGTGAGTGATTTGCAGACACAGTTGAACACAATTATTGGTAACTTGAATGATTTAGAGATTCAGGGGCAACAGAAGGCAGATCAGATTGCACAGGCGCAGACAGAATTAGAGCAGACCCAGCAAAAAGAAGCGGAACAATATGAGAGTATGAAGCTTCGAATCAAATACATGTACGAGGATGGCAATACAACGGCCATCGAGAATATTATTTCATCCGGTTCCTTCACAGAGATGCTGGAGCAGGTTGAATATGCAAATTCAATCAGTACATATGACCGTAACGCTTTGAACGAGTATCACGAGACAGTTCAGCAGGTCAGCGATATGAAGTCAACATTGGAAGATGAGCAGGCACAGCTTGAGGAGATGGAGACAGAATATCAGGCACAATCAGAAGAACTGAATACGATGATCACAGAAAAAAGTGCAGAGGTTTCAAATCTTGACGGCATGATTCAGGCGGCAGCGGCTAAGGCGGCGGCAGAGGCAGCAGCGAAAGCGGCAGCAGCGCAGGCAGCGGCAGCAACACAGGTTGCAAGTGCACAGACAACAACGGCACAGACCGGGGCTGGACAGGCAGCAGCAACGCAGCCGACAGCAGATACTCCGGCGGCAGCAACACCGGCAGGTGAGACTCCGGCACCAGAAGCACCGACACCGGAAGCACCGGTAGCGGAAACTCCGGTCGATGACGGCGGTTCATATAATCCAACTCCAGAGCCTAGTTATGATGGGGCAACCGGAAATGCGATTGTAGACCGTGCATATGGTTGGGTTAACAATGCAGAGTACGTATGGGGGGCATGCTCTCCTGGAGCGTTCGACTGTTCTGGATTTGTAAGCTACTGTCTGACAGGTGCATATTCCCGTCTTGGTACGACGTATACGTTCCTTGGATGGCAGCAGGTAAGTGATCCGCAGCCTGGAGATGTTGCGGTAAATGCAAACCACTGTGGTATCTATATCGGTGGAGGTCAGATGATTCATGCGGCTACAGAGGGAGTCGGAGTTATCGTAGGACCGGTACAGGGCGGAATGATCTTCGTGCGCTATTAAGAAAATAAAATAAATTCTACAAAAGATAAAAGCATCCGGATGGTCAGTCGATCATCCGGATGCTTTTTTATGTAATACGAGGAAAGTTCTCTGAACTTTCCTCGTATTACATAAAAAACCTCCGGGGGATGCGCGAAACTCTTTGTTCTGGAAATGTTCTGGGGCGTTGAAAGGCGATTTGCAGAGTGTTATAATGAAAGAACAGTAATGGGTCAGTGAGAGAAGAAGCATGCCGGCGGCAACGGGCGGGAGATGTGAGGAGTGGAAAGATTATGAAAATTGCATCGTTACAGTTGAAGGTATACAGGGAAAAAGAAAAGAACCTGGAGCAATTGGCCGAGTGGATGAAGTGTGAAAAATTGCAGGACGTGGATATGGTGACACTTCCGGAGATGTTTACCTGTCCCTATCAGACGGAATTGTTTCCGCTATATGCCGAGAAGGAGGGCGGACCATCCTGTCGCTTTTTTTCAGATCTGGCGAAGAAGTATGGGATTTATCTGTCAGCCGGAACCATACCGGAGGTGGATGAAAACGGCAGAATTTACAACACCGCATATGTATATGACCGAACCGGAAATCAGATTGCAAAACATCGGAAAATGCATTTGTTTGACATTGACATTCAAGATGGTCAGACATTTCGAGAGTCGGATACCTTGTCGGCGGGAGATGAGGTCACGGTGTTCGACACAGAGTTCTGCAGGATGGGAATCTGTATCTGCTATGACCTGCGTTTCCCGGAACTGGCCGGGCTGATGGCACAGGAGGGTGCGAAGGTGCTGCTTGTACCGGCGGCGTTCAATATGACAACAGGTCCGGCGCACTGGGAACTGCTGTTTCGACAGCGGGCGGTGGACAATCAGTTCTATACCATCGGCACGGCGCCGGCGAGAGACATGGGGGCAGAGTATCATTCCTGGGGACATACGATCGCGGTGGATCCGTGGGGGACGGTCGTACATGTCTGCGGGGAGGCAGAACAGATACAGATCACAGAAATCAATCTGGAACTGGTAGATAAGATCCGGCGGGAACTGCCGCTGCTTCGCCATCGGCGCGGGGATGTCTATGAGGTGAGAAAGCGGTAAAGCATGGGGGACAAGGCAGAACGGCAGTTGTAAAAGGGGAGATAAAAGGCATAGATAAAATGTACAAATAAAAAGCGCAGAACAAAAAGAAAGGGTGAACGGTATGAGGAATCATGAAGTGACTACGGTACAGGAGCTGCTGGATGAAAACGGGGAACTGCGGGAGCCGGGATGGTCCAGAAGGATGGTACAGCAATATCACAGAAGCCAGGTGAAGGCGCCGGGATTCCGTATCAAGGAGTGGGACTATTATCTTGTACTGAACCAGGAGTTTGCAGCTGCATTTACCATATCGGATGATGGATACATTGGATTGCAGTCGGTTTCTATCCTCAATTTTAAGGAGGGATGGGAGCACACAAACACCGTATTGAATCCATTTCCAATGGGCAGAATGAAGCTGCCGGAATCCTCTGTAAAGGGGCATGCGGCCTATAAGGACAAAAATCTGCAGATATATTTTCTAGTAAAAAAGGGAAACCGAAGGCTGGTGTGCAAATGGAAAAACTTCTATCAGGGCAAGACTTTTCAGTGTGATATCACCTTGGAACAGCCGGAGATGGACACCATGGTGATCGCTACACCATGGAAGAAAAAACATGCATTTTACTACAACCAGAAGATCAACTGCATGCCAGCATCCGGAACCATGACATTTGACGGGAAAACGTATACATTTTCACCGCAGACGGATTATGGAACACTGGACTGGGGCAGAGGTGTGTGGACGTATGACAACATGTGGTATTGGGGATCTGCAAATGCCACGGTCAATGGGAAACCGTTTGGATTCAATATTGGATACGGATTTGGCGATACATCGGCCGCAACAGAAAATATACTTTTTTATGATGGCGTCGGCCACAAGCTGGACGATGTGACGTTTCATATTCCGGAGGACGATTATCTGGCACCATGGACATTTACTTCCAGTGACGGGCGGTTCGAGATGGACTTCAAGCCGGTGCTTGACCGGGCGGCAAAGACATCAGCGGTGCTTATCGTGACGGATCAGCATCAGGTATTTGGACACTTGAGCGGAAGAGCGGTCCTAGATGACGGGACGGTTCTGGAACTGAAGGATGTGATGTGCTTCGCAGAGCAGGTACACAACCGATATTAGCGTAAGCATTTCTGTACATGAATATCCGATTAGGAAAAGCCAGTGAAATGGGTCAGTAAAATGACTGAAAATCCTTGCAATGCCTGCAATCCTATGCTATACTAACAAGGTCGCAAAAAAACACGTATGTGGTTATCTTCGATGGTGCCGAAACGATCAAGCTCCGGTTTCGAAGTATATACAAGCATACGGAAGTCAAAAACCAAGAGGAGGAAATAAGCATGAGCGTTATTTCAATGAAACAATTATTAGAAGCAGGTGTTCATTTTGGACATCAGACAAGAAGATGGAACCCTAAGATGGCTCCTTACATCTACACAGAGAGAAACGGTATCTACATCATTGACTTACAGAAATCAGTAGGAATGGTTGACGATGCTTACAATGCAATCTCTGACATCGCTGCAAACGGTGGAAACATCCTTTTTGTAGGAACAAAGAAACAGGCTCAGGATGCAATTAAAGCAGAAGCAGAGCGCTGTGGAATGTTCTATGTAAACGAGAGATGGTTAGGTGGAATGCTCACAAACTTCAAGACAATTCAGAGCAGAATCAAACGTCTGAAAGACATCGAGAGAATGTCAGAAGACGGAACATTTGATGTACTTCCTAAGAAAGAAGTTATCGAGCTGAAAAAAGAATGGACTAAGTTAGAGAAAAACTTAGGTGGAATCAAAGAGATGAAGAAAGCTCCAGATGCAATCTTCGTTGTAGATCCTAAGAAAGAAAGAATCTGTATTCAGGAAGCACACACACTTGGTATTCCGTTGATCGGTATTGCAGATACAAACTGTGATCCGGAAGAATTAGATTTTGTAATTCCAGGTAATGATGATGCAATCAGAGCTGTAAAATTAATCGTGTCCAAGATGGCAGACGCTGTAATCGAAGCAAACCAGGGAATGGGCGGAGAAGAAGCTTACGCAGAAGAGGCAGAAGCAGCAACAGAAGAATAATATAAAACATACATGGGACAGGAAAAGTTCCATTGGGGACAGGCCGAAGTGCAATTGGGGACGTAGCATAATTGCAACTTTGCTACGTCCCCAATTGAGGTTTAACCTGTCCCCAATTATAGGAGGATAATACAATGGCAGTTACAGCTAAAATGGTAAAAGAATTAAGAGAATTATCAGGTGCCGGAATGATGGATTGTAAGAAAGCTCTTACAGAGACAGACGGCGATATGGATAAAGCTATCGAATTTCTTAGAGAAAACGGTATCATGAAAGCAGCAAAGAAAGCTGACAGAATTGCAGCAGAGGGTCTTTGCAAAGTATTAGTTTCTGACGACGAGAAGAAAGCTGTTGTAGTGGAAGTAAACGCAGAGACAGATTTCGTTGCCAAGAATGAGAAATTCCAGACTTACGTTGCACAGGTTGCAGAGCAGGCTATGGATACAACAGCAGCTGACATCGAGGCATTCCTTGCAGAGGGATGGAAGTTCGAGGAAGGCAAGTCTGTACAAGAAGCTCTTGCAGGACAGATCGCTGTTATCGGTGAGAACATGAACATCAGAAGATTTGAGCAGGTTTCAGAGGAGAACGGTTTCGTTGCTTCTTACACACATATGGGTGGAAAAATCGGCGTTCTTGTAGATGTTGAGACAGATGTTGTCAACGACGAGATCAAAGAGATGGCTAAAAACGTTGCTATGCAGGTTGCAGCTATCAAACCTGAATACACAAGCAGAGCAGAAGTTGATCCGGAATACATCGAGAAAGAGAGAGAAATCCTTACAGCAGCAGCAAAACTCGAGAAACCGGATGCAAATGACAAGATCATCAGCGGTATGGTTATGGGCCGTGTAAATAAAGAATTAAAAGAAATCTGTCTGTTAGATCAGGTTTATGTAAAAGCGGAAGACGGAAAACAGTCCGTTGGAAAGTATGTTGAAGAAGTAGCGAAAGCTACAGGTGCTAAGCTTTCAATCAAAGCTTTCGTTCGTTTTGAGACAGGCGAAGGTATCGAGAAGAAAGAAGAAGATTTTGCAGCAGAAGTTGCAGCTCAGATGGGTAAATAAGCAAAGTTTTCAATACAATTTAAATATCAAATATTAAAGGCTTCAGAAGCCTTATAAACACAGTATTCTCTAGTGATTATAAGGTTTTTGGGGTCTTTTTCTTTTCCTCAGTATTTTAACAGCAACACCGCAAATGCGGCTGCCAAAAGCACCAATATCCAAATGACGCTGACGAGAAGCGCGGGAACAACAATAAAAGACGGGCTGCTTACCACTTCCCGAATTTAAAAAGTTGGTAAAAAGGAAACTGGAAAATGCGTCTGCAAGCCCAAATCTTGCATATTCCCGGACACATCCGGCAATTGGATAAAGAACAGCCATACAGTTAAACGCGGCCAGATATGAAATCACTTTCGCTGCAAAAATACTTTTTCTGGCGTGCCCCGCAGATACCTCCTGCGTGATGGTACGGCTTGAAAATTCCTGCCCCAGAATCAGTGCAAGAATACTGGCAACAAAAATCAGCAAAAAAGGTGGAATCATAAACCATGCCGTTAAATATGTCAGAAAGAGAAGCAGCACCGCCAGGGCGAATGTGGAGCGGCTGATAGGAACAGGCTATCGAGAAAGAGCAGGAAAAGAACTGACATAGTTCTCCATTTATATCATCTCTTAGGAATTAGTGTTGGACACATCTCTAAAATTAACAATTAATGCAACAACAATTCCAATTGTGGTATCAATGATACGATTTCCAGCGAAGCTTACAGGGTTTATATCTCCGGCATGTGTAACCGTAACGCAGAGAAATACCACACACATCAGAAAAGTGCCTTTTTCTTGATGGAGCCACAGCGAAATTTGAATGATAGGAATAAGCAAAACGGATAGTACCGCATAGCGTATCAAGATAACTGAGAAGTGATACACATATTGCTCAAATATCAGAAACAGCAGTCCACAAAAGCCACCAAGGATTGTCGCAATTTCTCTGTTCTTGGCAGTTTGTAAGCTCTCATGCTTGTTACGCTGCATACAGAGGATTGCTGCAATCGCAGCGTAAAACGGAACACCAGCACCTCGTACTGTGTCAATAAAAAAGCATACATAAACGGCAATAACTGTTTTCCAAATCCGTCTACCTATTTTGATAGGATGCTTTTTCATATTTTCTCATAAGTCCCCTTTAATGATGCTTGTGCTAAAATGTGTCCGTCCATTGCGCGGAATAATTCATTCAGGAAAAATCCAGTCTGCAATTCCAGTAAATGATCCAAAGCATAAACGTGAAGCTCGTAGATATGTGCCTGATCAGGCGGAGCCATCCCACCGTAAAAGCAGGAAAGTTCTTTACTCTGATTGTTGCCCTGAATACTTGTCCAGCTATTGCAGCCCTGTATGAAATCATGGGCGGTCTGGCTTTCGTTTTCAGCCAACTCTGTCCTGGTAATATTAGCTGCCAGCCAGTGTATCCAGGTAAAGCCTCCGGTCACAGGATAAGCATCTTTGTCCTCTAATACTAGGGCAAAAGAAACGGTACCAGTTGGCACATCTGTAATAGTGACAGGCAGAGAATAGGTAGAAACCCCATTTTCATTAAAGTCTTTTCCTCTGCCGCCAAAGCAATCCTCGATCTTTCCATTTGTGATGCCATTACTTGAAATCAACATAAATAAAATACCTCCATATGGTTAAGACAATGTTGTATGTTTTCAACATCATAATAACCGCATGACGGTAAAACGTAAATTACCCACTTTTTTGTTGGTATCATTCCGGAACAACACCTCTATGGAATTTGACGGCAGGATAAAGCCTTAGAAACTTGGTTGCCCATTGTTCTTTTCATTGAGTTAGGAAATGAATTGCGTTATGATATTGTACGAGGAAGTGATGAATATGAAATTGAGAGAAGAATTTACCTGTCCGTTGGAACTTGTTCACGATATGATCAAGGGCAAATGGAAACCCATTATTCTATGGAGACTTCGGCTAGGGCCAACTTCATTAGCAAAATTAGAAAAAGACATTGATGGTATAACACAGAAAATGTTACTGGAACATTTAAATGAGTTAATAGAATACAGATTTGTAGCAAAGAAATCTTTTGAAGGTTATCCGCTTCATGTGGAATATTCTTTGACGGATGGACCGGGGTATGAATTGCTGGCAGCATTGAAAATAATGCAGCATATCGGAATAGAATACCTCAAAGCACAGGGCAAGGAAAGCTTATTAGATGAAAAGGGGGTTGTGCCAGAATAATACCAACAAAAAAGTGGGGAATTGTATCCATTGATAAGATAGGGATAACGATAGAGGAGTATATAGCAATTTTAACAGCAGCAGTCAATCGGACTACTGCTCATTGTGCGTTAAAGATAAGGATTCTTGTATTCCGGGCACAGACAGTTTTCACTCCAGGTCATCATAGTTTGCAATACCGGGATGAAGCTTTCACCAAATTCCGTCAAAGAGTATTCTACTTTTGGAGGGATTTCTTTATAGATTTCCCGATGTAAAAATCCATCACTTTCCAATTCCCGAAGTTGTTTGGTCAGGGTGGATTGAGTAATGCCGTCAAGCCTTCGCATCAGTTCCCCAAATCTTTGAACCTTGTAAAAGCATATGTACCATAAAATCAGAATCTTCCATTTTCCACCAATTACAGACTGCAATTTACTCATGGGAACACAGCGGGCAATGACGGTTTCGTTACTAAATTTGTTATCAGCCATAATTAAATCACTCCTTTTTACGAATTATAATCCAGACTGTATATAAAATCAAGATACTGTTATTTAATGAACATAGTATGAAAAATAATACTACTACTAAAAAAAGACAGTACTTGTGGACAAAAAATCAATGAGTTATTTTAGAATTGTAACTTATCTATAAATTATAATTTTGGAAAGGAAGAAATGATTATGCACTATACAGGAACGATTTGGAGACCACCATATGAAGCTTCTTCGCTGTTGCTGGAGGTGACGGCAGGCTGTACTCATCATAAATGCAAGTTCTGCACCTTATATGATGATATTCCCTTTCGGTTTCGTATGTCACCCATAGAGGACGTTGAAGCGGATTTAAAGGAGGCAAAGGCACAATTTCGATTATGGGAGCAACATAAAGTAATAAGGACCTTTTTGACAGGTGCGAATCCCTTTGTATTGAAAGCCGAAAAGCTGATAGAGATTGCCAGACTGGTTAAAATGTATTTTCCGGAGAATGAGAGCATAGGTTGTTTTTCAAGAGTTACAGATATTACCTTGAAATCTGATGAAGAACTTAAGGAACTATCAAATGCCGGATATGATGGGCTAACTATTGGGATTGAAACAGGAGACGATGAAGCACTTCAATTTATGAATAAAGGATATGCATCCTCAGATATTATTACACAGTGCAGGCGGCTTGAACAGGCAGGGATTACTTATAAATTTTTCTATTTGACGAGTATTTCCGGCGCGGGAAATGGCGAGAAAGGGGCAAAAGAGACTGCTAAGATATGCAATCAAATCCACCCGAAGCTGATTGGTGCAAATATGCTCACTATTTATCCAAATTCGGAGCTTTACCAGGAGATACAAAAAGGAAATTGGAGCGAGGAAGGGGAGCAGGAGAAATATCGGGAAATCCGGACATTGATTGAGAAATTGGATATTCCTGTTGAGTTCGCTGCATTAGGAGCGTCCAATGCGATTCCTCTAATCGGAACATTACCAAAAGATAAGGCGAGACTGCTTCGCATACTGGATGATATTATTCAAAATGTGAGTGAGGAAGAGCTACAGGAATATCGCAGGCAGCTCCGACATTTATAGAGCGGGAGGGATTATTTTGCATTTTACGGGAAGGACATGGAGACCGCCTTATGAAGCGGACTCCTGTATTATAGAACTTACAAGTGGCTGCACTTATCATAAATGTCATTTTTGCAGTCTCTACAGGGATGAATCATTTCATTTGACATCGTTGGAAAAATTTGAACAGGATCTGGATGAAATCAAGCAGCATCAGCCAAATGCACGGCGTATTTTTGTGACAGGAGCAAATCCATTTGCAATAAGCTATGAAAAGCTGAAACCATATGTATTGACAGTTCGGGATTATCTGATCAAGTGCCAGACAATCGCTATGTTTGCCAGTATTCGGGATATCAAGAATAAAGAGGTATGGCAATTAAAGAAACTGCGGGCGATGGGCGTGAATGGATTGAGTATCGGAACAGAAAGTGGAGATGATGATACATTGCTGATTGCAAATAAGGGATATACTTCGCAGGATATAGTGGAGCAGTGCCAGAAATTGGATGAAGCAGGGATTGAATATTACTTTGTCTATATGACCGGATTGTCAGGAAAAGGTGGAGGATATCGAAATGCAGTTAACAGTGCCCGGCTTTTTAATCAGCTCAATCCATATTTCATTTCCATTGATTCTCTGACATTGTTTCCAAATACGATATTATATCAGATGGAAAAAGGAGGTCATTTTATTCCAGCCGGAGAAAAGGAACGACTACAGGAACTGCAAGTATTTATCAAAAATCTACAGATTCGAATACATTTATTTGCAAATTCAAAATCTAATTTCTATCCATTGCTTGCATATCTTCCAAAAGAAAGAGATAGTATTGTGGCAGAGATACAGTATGTCATAAATACATTTACTGAGGAAGAAATGCAGAAATACAGGGATGATCTGAAAGCGTTATAAAATATAAATTTGGAGCAGAAGGGAAGTGATTTATTTGGGAAAGTATTGATTCTGTCATTTGAAGATGAAGAAACAGACGTGATGCATGATACATTATCAATGATGAACGCACCTGAAAAGAAACATTATGTTTTGAAAGATAAATATCAGAATGAGATCATCATTTCACAATTTAGCTGTCAATAGGAGTATCAGGCTGGTATATCAAAGTGGAAATGAAGTAAAATTGACTTTTACAGAATTTTCTTTTCGAAATAGTTTGAGATTGGACGATACTATCGCCTCGGCACAGCCTGAACAGAAAGGTACTAAAGATGGATGTCTCTGCGAGTATATTATTGTATATTTCGGGTGATTGTATGTGATCGAAATGAAATTTGAATTTTAGTAGTATTTTACTTCAAGTCAAGTTGGCCTGAGGTACTTTGACACACTTGCATTATTCGAGATAACGAAATATAATAGTGACATTGGAGGTGCAGGCTATGAATTACATGACGCTGAAAGAAGCAAGTGCAAAATGGGGTATCACACCCCGGATGATAAACTACTACTGTGCCAGAGAGCGAATTCCCGGTGCGATTAAAATTGCTGCGGTATGGGTGATTCCAAAAGATGCGGAGAAACCCATAGATCGACGAGTAAAGAAGCGAGGTGATGGTAGTGATACAGATTGCAATATGTGACGATGAAGAAGCGGCTGTATTTCTACATGAAGGTATAGTGAAAAAGTGCCTGCAAGAAGGTGGTATCGGTCATAAAATTACTACTTACATGCACAGCGACAATCTGCTTTATGATATTACCGAAGATGGTTTTTTCTATGATTTAATCCTGCTGGATATTGAAATGCCCAATATGTCTGGAATGGAAATCTCCGAAAAGATAAAGCCTTATCTACCAGGTGTAAAAATTATTTTCATCACTTCACACCTCGAATATGCGATTGACGCTTTTGAACTTTCTATCTTTCGATATGTCCCAAAGAACAATCTTGAAAGGCGACTGGTGACAGCAGTTACCGATGCGGCGAAATTGATTGAACTTGAAGCTGGGCAGGAATACACTATACAGACAAGCAGCCGATTAGAACGAATCCCTTATAAAGCTATCTGCTATATTCAGCGTGATGGAAAAAATGCCAGCATTGTTTCCGATGCTGGCGTGTCAAAGGTCAGAAAAAGTTTGCAGCAAGTCTATGACGAACTGAACGCACAGGAATTTATCTTTATTGATCGTGGATGTATTGTGAACATTATCCAGATAATTAAAATCAGTGACGGAATGGCAGCCTTAAAAAATGGAGAACAGCTTCCAATCAGCCGTTCCCATTTGCAGAAAGTAAAGCAGGAAATCAATAGATTTTGGGGGGCGCATATATGACGGAATGGTATAAAATAGTTTCTTGCTTTTTCACGAATGAAATACAACTGCTGCTCGGCCTTTGTCTTGTGGCAAAGCTGTTGAATTTCCCAAAATTGAATAAAATCGCTGTGTTGCTCTCTACTGGTGGCAGTGTACTTATCACGTGGGCTACCATACTTGCACTTCCCCAATTTTACCTTGTCGGAATTGAAATCGGCCTCTTAATTACAATGGTTTGTTACCTCTATCGTGAGCAGACAAGAATTTGTGTGTTTCTGATTTTTTTCTACGAAATAGCTATAGCGTTATGGGAGTTTCTTATTTCGGCGGGGCTTGCTGTTTGGCTTAAAGACGCTCGTTTTATAGATACCGTAACCGCAGAATATATGCTCGCCGTTTGGATCGTGCGATTGCTTATGCTTGGCATTTTCTGGCTGGCAAAGAGGAACGGAAAGATAGCACGCAAAGAAGCTGTTCGGATGTTCTCTGTAATCTCTCTTGCTGGAATGTTTGGAGTAATTGTGTTATCAGAGCAAAAAAGAATTCTCTTGAGTGATGACCGCCTTACTACATGGATCATACTGTCACTGCTTTTGATGATGGCTATTTTGTTCTTTACACTAAGTAGACAACACGAAATGGAAAAGGAGATTGCCAGATTAAAGGAAGAACAGGCGGAATTATTGGAACGGGATTATCGGGCACTCAATAGAACCTATACTTCTAATGCCAAGCTGTATCACGATATACACAACCACATTGAAGTATTGCACCGTTATTTGAAACAGAGAAAAACAGACGAAGCTATTCAATATTTGGAGGACTTGTGTTCTCCTGTTTGGGAATTGACACAGGAAAATTGGACCGGTGATGAAGCAATCGACTATCTAATCAGTAGTAAAATGTCCTTTGCCAAGCAGCAAAATATTAGAACCAAGATAAACATTGAATTTCCCCGGCATACCAATATTCGTAATGTTGATCTGACAGCAATTTTAGGGAATATGTTAGACAATGCATTGGAGGCTGCTATAGTTACTACGGGAGAATTACGCTTTATCAATTTGACAATTCGGCGTATCAACAATATGCTTATTGTCAAAGTCGAGAACGGTTTCGCAGAAAAGCCTGTTATCGCTGGCGGAACATTGCAGACTTCAAAATCTCAAAAGGCTCTACATGGCTGGGGACTAAAAAGCGCACTTTCCGCTGCGGAACGTTATGACGGAATTATCAAAACCTCTTTCGACCAACATATTTTCCAAACTGTGGCAACCTTATCCTACCACGCCGTATAAATTTTAAAGAAGTAAAAAGGCAGACTGCTCAATAGGCAGCCAGCCTTTTTTGGGGTCAAAAACATACCGATTATGGACCGTGCCGCATAAAGGACTTGCCTTTGATACCATGTATATGTGTAAACAGGATTATCAAACATGTAACAGTATAGGAAAAGCAGTATGTTGAATGAACGTATTAGAAATTTACAATCTAAAAAAAGTCTATGGGAATGACAAAAACACGAGTTATGCACTGAATGACATTACATTTTCCATGGAAGGTGGAGTGTTTGGCTTGTTGGGGCATAATGGCGCAGGAAAAATCACCTTGGTGAAAGGTGTTCGTGAATTTGATGGACAAAACAATACCGATTGTGGACACTTCCGCATGACGTTGTTTTTTGGAGTACGATATAGCCGTATCAATATAACAAATACACACAAATTTGAATGGAGGTTTTATTTATTATGCGTCATTTTTATTTTCGTTTGGCTTTAGGTATTGTCTGGTTGATTGCTGCTATTGTCAGTGGTGTTAACGCCAATATCCCTTTTACAGTTCTGTATGTCGTGCTGGGAATTGTGTTCCTGTATTCTGCTTATTCCATCTGGAAGAAAGAGAAAGACAATCGGAGGTGATACCATGAGTGGCCTTAATCTTCTTGCTCTCAAAAACTTGAGTGTGTGGTATGTGCCGGGAAATCCAGTGCTTTCCGATTTTTCCGTTGAGCTTGGAATGAATGAAGTGGTTGGGCTGATTGGATTAAATGGTGCTGGAAAAACGACCTTTATAAAAACGCTTTCCGGGCTGATTGACCGTTTCCAAATTACAGAGGCATTGTGGAACGAAAAGCCGTTCTCTTTCCGTGATAAGGCATTTAAGCAGATTCGTTATACTGTACTCGCAGAAGAACACTCTTTTCAGTACTTTACATTCCGTGAATATTTGTCTTATGTGGCAGCTTCTTATAAAAGGACGCTACCGGATGTTTCCAAGTTGGTGCATGGATTTCATTTTGAAGAATATACGGATTACCTCTTAAAAGAGTTGTCGACCGGCAATCTGAAAAAAGCATATTTGATAACTGCGTTTGCCTTATGTCCTAGTCTGTTGCTGTTGGACGAGCCAGTAAACGGCCTTGATTTTCAAAGTACCGAATACCTATATCAGCTTATGGAAAGCTACAAAGAGCATGGTACAATCCTGTTTTCCTCGCATATTTTGGAGAGTATCTGCTTGACCTCTGATCGAGTACTCGTATTGGAACAGGGGAAAATCAGACAGTCTTTTCTTGGTAAAGAGATTGAAGCTGAAAAAATACGGGAGGTACTTGCTCTTGAAAAATAGTCTAAAAGCATTCTCAAAACAGTTTTTTGGCGGAAAATATGAACAAATAGGGAAAAGTGTGTCGGCTTGCGTTATCCTGTTCTGCTCTTTGCGCGCAGCTGAAATCCAGTTGGTAATTTCACCGTTTATTTTATTCGTTACTTCCACAATATTTACCGCTGGTGCGATGTGGCAGGCCTTAAATTCTTCTCACAATGCGGAAATGCTGCAGGGCTTTTTTCTGCTCCCTTTTGATAATAATCGGCTTACAATGGCATATGCGCTTGCATTTAGCGGCCATACCCTGATAACTAAAACTGCATTGATCTGGGCCATTTTCTTTGCTATTTCAAAACAGAGTGCAGTACAAATCGCGACAGCGCTATTCTGTGGTTGTAACGCCTGTTTTCTCACAGTTGCAATTTACACGTTACTCGAAAAGAAAAAGTGTTGGGTAGCAGGATCGTGGGTGATTTGCATCCTTGGCATAATGCTTTCAATCAGGCTACCGGAAATCGTTTTTGGAATTGTGGCGGTTAGTTTTGGAATTGCGATATGGTATCTGCACAATGTTGATCCATATACTTTTTACCGTCCGATTTGTGTTGGGGCAATCATCCACTATACGAACAAAAAGGGCAGCATCTACATTTACCTACTGCGGTATCTATTTACAAACAAAAGTTACCTTGTCAATAAGGTTGGTTTGGCGGCGGTTGCCTGTTTTCTGCCAATTTTTCTAGGGCAGTTTGAGGGGCTGAACATCAAACCAATTGGGTTTGCTATTCTATGCCTGAATACGCCGATTTGCATTTTGATTTCTTGTGATCCATGTCTGGAACAGGCCGTTAGAATACTTCCGGAACAGATTATCCGTTTTTATGGCTGTTACTGGCTGTTTATTTCAATCATTCATGTAGTAGTAAGCACCATTTATCTGTGCAGCTGGCAAGTTTTTAATGGAAATATAGCCATTTCGGATTTTCTGATTTCAGTAATGTTTGCTCTACAGAGTGCCCTTTTATCTGTACTTTTAGAATGGCTACACCCTATTCGCAACTGGAAAATTGAGAGTGATTTATGGCACCATCCCAGAAAGTATGTTGTACCGGCATTGATGATGTTAATTGCAGTCTTTGTCAGTATATGGCCACCGTTGCTCTGGATTTGGCTTTGTATCTTGCCATTGGAATGTATAGGACTGATATGTATCACAAGGAGAATTTGAAGATGAAGAAGAGAAAACATTACCTGGATCGAAAAAGATACGTGAAAAGGTGGTGCGAGTGGCAATCGAAGCTTTTACCTATGCTGTGTGGAATGGGCTTGGTGGATTCTATATCATTTTGTTGAGCGCATAGGTACTGATTTGCCTTTGCCATTGATTTATGTTATAATATGAGACAAATATATATAATGCAAATAAAAGAACCGTCTTTTGAGAAGGGCTTTTGGTATTGCACTGTGTGGTGCTATATGAAAAAGCTCTTCTTTTTTATTGGTTGCGAATACGAGTAGAAGGAGTGAATGAAAGATGATCCAATTTGAACACATTTCTAAGAGTTATGGAAAAACACCAATCCTCAAGGATCTTAACTTTACCATCCCAGATGGACAATTTGTGGTGCTGATAGGTCCATCCGGCTGCGGAAAAACCACCACAATGAAGATGATCAATCGTCTGCTGGAACCCGATACCGGAAGTATATTTATTGATGGTAAAGACATCCAATCTGAGGATAAGGTATCTCTGCGCCGCCATATCGGCTATGTTATTCAGCAGATCGGTCTCTTTCCCAATATGACCGTAGCACAAAATATATGTGTCGTTCCCCGGCTGTTGAAATATGATAAGGATAAGTGCGATGAGATTGTCACAGATCTTCTTAAAATGGTAAAAATGGAGCAGTATGCGGATAAGTATCCTTCAGAACTCTCTGGCGGTCAGCAGCAGCGTATCGGTGTGCTGCGTGCACTGGCGGCTTCTCCACCCATTGTACTGATGGATGAGCCGTTCAGCGCTTTGGATCCAATGACGCGAGAAATTCTTCAGGACGAAATCAAGAATATACAGCAGAAACTAAACAAAACGATTATCTTTGTCAGTCATGATATGGACGAAGCTCTGAAGCTGGCAGACATTATCATCTTTATGTCGAAGGGAAAAATTGTCCAGATAGCTTCTCCTGAAGATATGTTAGAGAACCCTGCCAATGAGCTCGTACGTGATTTTCTCGGAAAACACAGCTCTGAATCACAGGAATCTTCTGCGATAGAAAGCTTTATGCGTACGAGTGTCCAAAGCATGCGCAAGGATCGTGGTGTAAGAGAATGTGCTGAGCGTATGGCGCGATATAGTGTAGATACGCTTCTGGTAATTGACGAAGAGAAACATTATTTAGGAACTGTTTCCATCGGTGATATTCGTCATTGGGGAAAAGAATTGACCAGTATTGAGCCATTGATTCGTCAAACGGCCAGAACGGCACGGATAGGTGATGATGCAAAAGAAAGTTTCGATTATCTTCTCGATTCCGAGGTTAATGCCAGCTATGTAGTTGTTCTCAACGAAGATGATACGATCGCAGGACTTGTGACCAAAACCAGTGTGGCACGGTCGGTAGCAGAAACCTTATGGGGGGATGTGAAATGATGACTCTTATTCATGACTATGGCAGCATGCTGCTGAAAGCCATCGGTGTTCATACGATATATGTGCTGGTTGCTGTAGTGATTGGTTTTGCGTTTGGACTGCTGTTGGGGGTCCTTCTTTCACGTGTTCCGAAATGGTCCGGTGTGATTCTGCCTGTTCTCTCCATTTTTCAGACGATACCGGGTCTTGCGTTTATTGGCATCCTGTTTATCTGGTGGGGAGACACCTACGCTACCGTTATTGCGGCACTGAGCGTATATGCGATGTTCCCGGTCTTGAAAAATACTTATACCGGCATTCTTGAAGTGGAAAGAAAATATGTCGAAGCTGCGAAGGGCTGCGGAATGTCTTCTTTTCAAACATTGACAAAAGTGGAGCTGCCTCTGGCGATGCCCACCATCATTGCAGGTCTTCGGATGTCTGCTATTTACACGGTTTCCTGGGCAGTACTGGCTGCTATGATCGGGAAGGGCGGATTGGGAAATTTCGTCTATCAGGGCGTGTCTTCCAATAACAACACACTGATTCTTTTGGGAGCAATCCCTTCCGCACTTCTGGCAATTGCTTTTGGTGCGGTCATCGATTATCTGCAAAAGAAGGTTACGCCTCTCGGGATGAGAAGGGAGGCGGGAAAATGACCTGGTCATTGATTTGGGAACATTTATTTATTGTACTGTCAGCCAGTATTCTGTCTATTGTCGTGGGATTACTGTTGGGAATCTGGGCCTATGTATCAAAGCGATTCAGAGGAACGATTCTGCGAGTGGTGGATCTGCTGCAAACGATCCCTTCGCTGGCGTTATTGGGTATGATCATGGTAGTACTGAATCCGGGCAAGCTGACGGTTATCATTGGTATCACCCTGTATTCGCTGCTTCCCATTGTGCGAAATACCTATCTTGGACTGCAGGAGGTAGATCCCGGTATCAAGGAAGCGGCGCGGGGGATGGGGATGAGTAAATTCTATCGGCTTTTCAGGGTGGAAGTTCCATACGCGTTTCCGACCATGTTTACCGGTATTCGTATTGCTGTGGTCAATGCAATCGGCACTGCGGTATTTGCCGCTTTTGTCGGAGGCGGCGGTCTGGGTGGCGTGATTACCCAGGGGATTCGCATCTCCAGCATGAAGATGATCTTGTCTGCTACTGGTGTCCTGATGGTGATTGCCCTGATTCTGGATCTTTTGATGGGGTGGTTTGAAAAACAAATGAAAAAGAACAAGAAGGACTCCAGGAAAATGTGGATACCAGCGGTGGCTCTTCTGGCGGCATTTTGTATGTTGCTGCCATATGGACGGGGAAATACCGGCGACCTGATGCTTTATGACGGCGACTATTCCGAGACGCAGCTCATGCATCACATGATAAAAATGCTGGTAGAGGATCAAACAGACCTGGATGTTACGATTCAGGATCAGATGTCTCAGGTAAATAACTTCAATGCCCTTAAGGGTGATGGGCATACCTGTGATCTGATGGTCTCTTATGATGGAACATTGTTGACTACATTTTTCCATCAGGACCCTGCCGATGTGCCGGAAGGTAAGTCGATCTATGACTATGTAAACAAGGTGGCAGCCGAAGATTATGACATGCGCCTGCTCAGTAAATTGGGATTTGATAACACCTACGCCGTAGCCGTACCCCAGGCTGTTGCAGATAAATACAATCTGGAAACCGTCAGTGATCTGGTACCTGTGGCGAAGGAGCTGTTATTTGGAGCAGAGCAGGGATTTTTCACTGTAGAGGGCAGTATGAAATATACTCCCTTTGTAGAGTTTTACGGGTTGAAGTTCAAAGACGCAATTCTCGTAGATCAGGGGCTGAAATATACGGCTGTGGAAAACGGAAGTTTTGATGTCACTGTGGTCTATGCCACAGACGGGTTGAACCGTAAAGCAGGGCTGAAGATCCTGGAAGATGACCAGGGCTTTTTCCCGGATTATAACGGTGCATTCCTGGTTCGAGAGGAAGTATTACAAAAGTATCCCGAACTCGAACGTATTCTGAATCAGTTAGCAGGGACGATTTCCACAGAGCAGATGGCGGAGCTGACCTATCAGGTCGATGTTGTTGGGCGTTCTGTTGATGAGGTTGCCGGTGAGTTTCTCTCCGGCTTGAACCTGACTTAATCTGTCAGCTTCAAGTGACATAAATGAATTTGCCTGATGGTGGATTATATAAATAGAAATCTATATAATGGAACAGAAAGGCAGGGTGGGCTATATGAAACTTGAAGAAAAGTTACAGATATTGAGAAAGAAGAATGGATATTCACAGGAACAACTGGCAGATAAATTGGGAACAGCGCGGCAAACAATAAGTAAATGGGAGAACGGGCTGGCAATTCCAGAATTGAATGGATTAATATTATTAAGCGAATTGTATGGTATTCCAATTGATCGGCTGGTCAAGGACGATGATCGATGTAATGTGCGGCTCTGTGATCATTCAGACAGAAACATAAGTGAAATGATTTCTTTCTTGATCTGTGCAAAAAAGAATACGTATGCAGCGAATAAAAATGAAGATGTTTCATCAAGAATGAAGTCACATGATTTTAGTTATTGCGATCAGGGATATAAGTATCTTGACAGCTATTTGGGCGGAGAAAAATTCTTTGGTTCAGAGGTAGTTTGGCATCAGGACGATCCGATTTGGGGGATGAACTATACCGGACGGATAACGGGAGAACATTTTAACAGTGATTTTCTCAAAGAAGCGTTATTAAATGTGCCATATGAAATTCCATATCGGGGACCTGAAATTTTTGCAAAGGGAGATTATCACTATCATTGCAGGGTTGAGGGTGAATTTATTTGGTATCAAGGATATGAAGAAATATTTTATCAGGAAGAGAAGATATATGAGTGTTGTTTTCATGGAGGAATGATTGAATAATGGGAGCAATAGAAAAAAAGATTTTGACGAAAGATTATCTGACAAAATCAAATCTGCCTGCAAGTGATTACGTGGTAAATCCCTACGTCGGCTGTCCCCATGCTTGTAAATATTGTTATGCCAGATTTATGAAACGATTTACCGGGCATACGGAGGCGTGGGGAGATTTTATAGATATAAAGTATTGCAATAAACCAATTAATTTGAAAAAACTGAAGGGCAAGTCATTATTTTTATCATCGGTGACAGATTGCTATAATCCATACGAAAGTAAGTACGGTATTACCAGAAATATTTTGGAACAACTTGTAGATGCCGACTGCGAGATTACTATTTCAACAAAGTCTGATTTAGTTGTCCGTGATATTGATATCTTAAAAAGGCTGCCACAACTTAAAGTGGCACTTTCATTAAATACATTAGATGAACAGTTCAGATCTGATATGGATAAGGGCAGCACAGTCCTCCAAAGGCTGAAGGCAATAGAACAGCTACATGAGGCTGGAATCTACACAGTATTATTTATGTCACCAATTTTTCCATATATTACTGAATGGCAAAAAATAATGGAAACAACGGAAAATATAGTGGATGAATATTGGTTCGAAAATTTAAATTTGCGAGGGGCTTATAAACAGACGATCCTTTCTTATATTGATCAACGGTATCCAAATCTATCAAATGAGTATTCTGAAATATACATACATAAGGACAATGCATATTGGGCAGATTTGGCAAAAACGCTTCATGAATACTGTGAAAAAGCACAATTGAATTATGTGAACTTTTTTTACCATGATGAACTTGTGAGACAAAAGATGAATAAAAACAGTTAGGTGCATTTTTTTTGTTCCCGTTGCAGATTACTAGAGAAGGGGATATAATCGGCTTAAAAGCAGAAGTATAATCCCCGCTTTATGGAGGCGAAAGATGAGGATCAGTGAAGTAAACGAGAAAACACCAATATTGATACAGCAACTGTTGGAAGTGTGGGAAAAATCTGTCAGGGCAACGCATCTGTTCTTATCGGATAATGAGATAAAGAATATCAAAGAGTATGTGCCACAGGCATTAAGCGAAATTGCTCATTTGGTCATTGTGGAAGATGACAGGAACTATCCGGTTGCTTTCATGGGAGTAGAGGACGATACTCTGGAAATGCTGTTCGTCACGCCAGAAGAAAGAGGCAAAGGTCTGGGGAAATCTCTGATTCAGTACGGGATTGAAAGATATGCGGTCAAAAAACTGACTGTTAATGAGCAGAACCCTCAGGCAAAAGGATTCTATGAACGTATGGGCTTTCACGTTTACAAAAGAACAGATCATGATGAGCAGGGGAATGATTATCCGCTCTTATACATGAAACGTCAATAAATAGCTTATTTGTAAAAAAGTATTGTTTTAACGAAAAAACAGGGAAGTTTAGACTCCAATGTGAGGATATATATTGAGATGCAGATATTTCATAGAGAGAAGCCGCTTCGGAAGGAGTGGCGCAGATTAGAGGAAGAGGAAAAAAGATTCCTCCGTTCCCACAGCGAAAAAAGAGAGAACATTCTGAATCAGAAGCTGGATGGCAACGTGCCGTCCGGACTGCAGAGTATGCTTGATACAGCATTTGAAAAGGCTTTTGGCCTCATATTCGAAAAGGGCACCGGCGTGATTGAGAAAACGTATCATAAAGAAAAGCTGGAACAGGATTATCGGGTGCGTGAGTATACAGCAGACATAAAGCAGGATGCAAAATCCCTGCGGTCTTTTTCGAAAAAATCGAAGGGGGAAGGAACAAAGAACCTTCTGGTGTCCGGTGTGTCAGGAGTCGGGATGGGAGTATTGGGGATCGGGATTCCTGATATTCCGGTATTTACAGGAATGATTCTAAAAAGTATTTACCAGACGGCTCTGCATTATGGGTGCAGGTATGACACAGAGGAAGAGCGATACTTTATTCTTCTGTTGATTCAGGGGGCTCTGTCTTATGGAGAGCAGTCAGAAGAAATAGAGGAGAAGATTAATACGTTCATCTGCACTGAAAGTTGTCCGGCAGATTATGATGAAAAGGAGCAGATCGACAGAACTGCGGGAACACTTTCCAGGGAATTGTTGTATATGAAATTTCTTCAGGGCATTCCGGTTGTCGGCATCGTAGGCGGAATGTATGATGCGGTGTATATGAAGGAGATTATCAGATATGCAGATTTGAAGTATAGACGTAGATTTCTGAATGGAAGATAAAGAGGAAAAATCGGAAAGAAACAGGAGCAAAAGAATGAAGATAATTGCACATATTTATACGGATTTTCCGACAAAATTTGGAATCCCGCGCCAGAGTGGTCTGGTGGAGGAGCTGAAGGGGAAAATTGTATTTGAACCGGAGTATCGAAACCCGGAGGCGGTCCGGGGACTGGAGGAATATTCTTATGTCTGGCTGCTGTGGAAATTCTCAGAATCGAAAAGAGATCACTGGGCTGCGACAGTGAAGCCACCGAGGCTTGGAGGAAAGAAACGGGTGGGGGTGTTTGCCACCCGGTCGCCTTATCGCCCCAATGACATCGGACTATCCAGCGTCAGACTGGAGCGGGTGGAGCAGAATACAGAGCTGGGACCTGTGCTTTTTGTCGCGGGAATTGATCTGATGAACGGCACACCCATTTACGATATCAAGCCCTACATCCCACATGTGGATTCCCACCCGGAGGCGGTTGGCGGGTTCGCAGACCGTACCAGAGAATATGAGCTGGAGGTGGCGTGTGAAGAGCATTTTCTACAGTTACTTCCGGAGGAGAAAAGGGCAGCAGCCATCAAAGTACTCAGGCAGGATCCGAGACCTGCATATGATGCGGATCCGGAGCGGATCTATGGGGTGGCTTTCGCCGGATGGGATATACGATTTCGGGTGAAAGGGCGTTTGCTTACGGTATGCGAAATAGTGGCACTTAGTTAAATTTATATCATACGAAAGTGCCCGCGATATCTTGACATTTCATATATTATCGGATATCATTGAATCGGCATATATAGGTGTGCCTAAAGGGCTAAAAACAAGGGGAGAACCTTCCGGTTCTCTCTAATTTGTTGGAATAGAATAAAAAGCCCACGGAGGATGAGATGAGAATAATAATTGTCGGGTGCGGCAAAGTCGGAAGAACAATTGCGGAGCAATTGAGTGAGGAGAATCATGACATTGCTGTAATCGATCCAAATGGAGTAGCAATTCACGATGTTACGAATAACTTTGATGTTATGGGAGTTGTGGGAAATGGTGCGAGTTATAATGTACAGATGGAAGCGGGCATTGAGAATGCAGATATTCTGGTCGCTGTAACAGGCTCGGACGAATTGAATCTTTTGTGCTGCCTGATTGCGAAGAAGGCAGGTGACTGCAGCACGATCGCGCGTGTGCGCAATCCTATGTATAATAAGGAAATTAATTTTATTAAAGAAGAATTGGGTCTTTCCATGACCATCAATCCGGAGTTTGCGGCGGCAACCGAGATTTCCCGGGTTTTGAGGTTTCCATCTGCAATTAAAATTGACACGTTTGCAAAAGGAAAAGTAGAATTACTCGAATTTATTATAAACGAAGATTCCATGCTCCATGATATCAGTGTGGCGGACGTTACAAAAAAAGTTAAATCTGATGTACTGATCTGTGCTGTGAAGCGCGGTGATGAAGTGGTTATTCCAAACGGCTCATTTATGCTGAAAGAGAATGATGTGGTCAGCATTGTCGCATCACCGTTAAATTCAGGCAGCTTTTTCAGACAAATCGGCGTGCAGACGCATCAGGTGCACAACGCCATGATTGTCGGTGGCGGAACGATCGCATACTATTTGTCGGAGATTCTTCTGGCGATGGGTATTGATGTGACGATTATCGAGAAGGACAGAGAGCGCTGCGAACAGCTGAGTGAATTACTGCCGAATGCGGTCATTATCAACGGTGATGCCACAAATCAGGATATTTTGATAGAGGAAGGCATTGAGCACTGCGAGTCTTTTGTATCTCTGACCGGAATTGACGAGGGAAACATATTCCTTTCACTTTTTGCCAGAAATCGCTCAAAAGCAAAGATTGTGACGAAAATCAATCGGATTTCCTTTGATGATATTATTCATACCTTTAATCTGGGAAGTCTGATCTGTCCTAAATTCATTACTGCGGAATATATTGTACGTTATGTGCGTGCTATGCAGAATACGATTGGAAGTAATGTGGAGACGCTGTACAGAATTGCAGACAGCGATGCGGAGGCACTGGAGTTCAAAATCCGTGAGAACACGCCGCTTGTCGGAATACCTCTGGAAGAATTATCCCTGAAGGACCATCTGCTGATCGCCTGTGTGAGCCGTAACAGGAAAATCATTATTCCAAATGGTAAGACTCAGATCGCAGTGGGGGATACCGTTATTGTTGTCACTACACAAAAGGGCCTGCAGGATATCAAAGACATACTGAAAAAGTAATGGAGAGAGACAGATGAATTATTCGATAATACGTTATATTCTTGGATGGGTTTTGACGTTGGAATCCATATTTATGCTATTACCCTGTGTGGTTGCAGTAATCTATCAGGAATCTGCAGGATATTCGTTCCTGATTGTTGCGCTGATCTGCTTTGTGCTTGGAACGCTGATAATCAGAAAAAAGCCAAAAAATCAGGTTTATTTTGCAAGAGAAGGATTTGTTACAGTTGCATTGAGTTGGATTGTTATGAGTTTTTTCGGGGCACTTCCGTTTGTGATAAATGGCGATATCCCGAATGTTATCAATGCGCTGTTTGAAGTGATTTCAGGTTTTACGACGACCGGTGCCAGTATTCTGACGGATGTGGAGGCGCTGAACCGCTGCAGCCTGTTCTGGCGCAGTTTTACACACTGGATCGGCGGTATGGGTGTATTTGTGTTTTTGCTTGCGATCCTGCCTATGGCCGGTGGCTACAACATGCATCTTATGCGTGCGGAAAGCCCGGGACCATCTGTTGGAAAGCTGGTGCCCAGGGTCAAGGACACCGCGAAGATACTGTATCTGATTTATATTGTGATGACCGTGATTGAAATTATTCTCCTGCTAGCAGCGGGAATGCCGGTGTTTGATTCCTTTACTACCGCGTTTGGTACGGCGGGTACTGGTGGTTTCGGCGTAAAAAACAGCAGTATGGCAGACTATTCGGCACAGATACAGTGGATTGTGACGATATTTATGATTCTGTTTGGAGTGAATTTTAATGCATACTATATACTGCTCGGAAGGCATAAAGGAAATGTTTTCAAAATGGAAGAGCTTAGATGGTATTTCGGAATCATTGCAGTCAGTATCGGAATCATTACATTTAACATAAGCGGAATGTTTGAAAATATTTTTACATCGCTGCGGCATTCCGCATTTCAGGTTGCGTCGATTATCACAACAACCGGTTTTGCGACCACAGACTTTGACCAGTGGCCCCAGTTGTCCAAGACACTTCTGGTAATCCTCATGTTTATCGGGGCATGTGCGGGCAGCACCGGAGGTGGAATCAAAGTGTCCCGTATCGTAATCCTGTTCAAGACAGTAAAGCAGGAGATGGGATATTTTGTGCATCCGAGAAGTGTTAAAGTGATTAAGATGGATGACAAAGCGCTGGACAAGGATACGGTGAGAAGCGTGAGCGCATTTCTTGTGACTTATGTGATCATATTCGGTGTATCCATGACAATTCTGGCATTTGACAATCTGGATATGACGTCGAATTTTACGGCAATTGCTGCGACATTCAATAACATTGGCCCGGGATTAGAACTTGTCGGACCGACTGGCAATTTCAGTATGTTTTCTCCATTGGCAAAGTGTGTTCTCATGTTTGACATGCTTGCTGGCCGTTTGGAACTGTATCCGGTACTGTTATTGTTCACGCCTTCTGTGTGGAAACGGAAATAAGGGTTAGGTTAAATAAAATATTTGTTTACAGATATTCATTGCAGATGAATATCACTTACAAAAAAGAAATCCCAAAAGTGAGAGGGGATTTCTTTTTTTGTTTATATAAATACAGCAAAAGAGTGTGAATAATACAAAAATGAGAACCTTTCTCAACAAGAGCTGTTAGTGTTGAATAACCCAACAGGTATAACTATAATTGAGAGATCACCAGATGGAAGTGAGCGGTAAGCCGAGGAGAGATATCAGCGATACCGTTCATTATAGAATAAGGAGGACGAAAGATGAGCTTTGATTGGAAAAAAACAGCATTATTTGTAGGGGGTACTTTATTCGGAACAGCCGGAATCAAAATCTTATCCAGCAAGGATGCAAAGAAAATTTATACGAATGCAACGGCAGCTGTGCTGAGAGCAAAGGACTGTGTGATGCAGACAAGCACGAAGATTCAGGAGAATGCGGAAGACATTCTTGCGGATGCAAAAGAAATCAACGAGAGCAGAACTGAGGAATCTTTTGGCGAGGCGACACCGGAAGAAGTATAATTTATTCATAGTGCGGCAGCGCTGTTTTTACCTGCGAATTTAAGAGGACGCAGATTTATGAAAACAATAAAGCAGATCATCGGTATTTTCTTTATGGTTTTCGAAAGTAAATGAAAGAGGAAAAAATGGAATTTACAATCAAACATGAGACGAAAAGAAGGATGCGAATCAGCACAAAGCAGTCAAGAATGACGTATTATCAGGCGGATATGCTTTTATATTATCTGTATGAACAGGACAGTGTGTCGGATGCAAAGGTATATGAGCGAACCGGAGATGCGGTGATTCTATATACGGGAAACAGAAGCGCGGTGATTGAAGCGTTGCTGGCATTCTGCTATGATGATGCGGCGAATGCGGCGCTGGTGCCGGATCATACCGGGCGGGAGCTAAACGCAGAATATCAGGAAAAACTAATCAGCAAAGTCGTGTTCCGAATTGGGAGCAAGATACTTCTGCCCGGTTCGCTTCGTATGCTTTATGTAGGAATACATTCTATAAAATATATTCTGAAGGGAATAAGATGTCTGGCAAAACGTAAGCTCGAAGTATCGGTGCTGGACGCCACGGCAATTGGAGTTTCACTCCTGCGCGGAGATTTTGGTACAGCAGGCTCCATCATGTTCCTTCTGGGAATCGGCGAGACGCTGGAGGAGTGGACACATAAAAAATCAGTGGATGATCTTGCCAGAAGCATGTCGTTGAATATTGACAAAGTGTGGTTGAAGAAGAATGACACCGAGGTTTTGGTGAAGATCACGGATATCCGGGAAGATGATGAGATCCTGGTACATATGGGAAATATTATCCCGCTGGACGGCATCGTAGCATCGGGGGAGGCCCTGGTGAATCAGGCATCCCTGACAGGGGAGTCGGTATCTGTAAAAAAAGAAGCGGATGCATATGTGTATGCGGGAACCGTTGTGGAGGAGGGAGAGCTTACCGTTTGTGTCAAACAGATATCCGGCTCCACAAAGTTTGAGAAGATCGTTACCATGATCGAAGAATCTGAAAAATTAAAATCCTCTCTTGAGGGAAAGGCGGAGCATCTGGCAGATGCGCTTGTCCCATATAGCTTTGCCGGGACCGTGGCGACCTATCTGTTCACGCGGGATGTAACAAGGGCACTTTCTGTCCTCATGGTCGATTTCTCCTGCGCACTGAAGCTTGCGATGCCAATCGCAGTTCTCTCGGCGATGAGAGAGGCAGGGACTTATCACATTATGGTCAAAGGTGGAAAGTATCTGGAGGCGATAGCCGACGCAGACACGATTGTTTTTGACAAGACCGGTACCCTGACAAAGGCCCAGCCCACGGTTGCACGGGTGATTGCGTTCGACGGGAATGAGGAACGCGAGATGCTCAAAATCGCAGCCTGCTTAGAAGAGCATTTCCCGCATTCCATGGCAAATGCTGTGGTAAATGAGGCGAAGAGACAAAAACTGTCACATGAAGAAATGCATTCCAATGTACAGTACATGGTTGCGCATGGCATTTCGTCAGAAATCAATGGAAAACGCGCTGTGATCGGAAGCGCACACTTCGTGTTCGACGATGAGAACTGCAGAATACCGGAGGCGGAAGCAGAAAAATATGCATCTTTGCCAGAGGAGTATTCCCATCTTTACCTGGCCATGGACGGAGTGCTCTGCGCCGTGATCTGCATTGAGGATCCGCTTCGCGAGGAGGCAGGTCCAGTCATGACATTGCTGAGAGAGGCCGGGATCAGTAAAATTGTCATGATGACGGGGGACAGTGACCGAACTGCGAAGGCAATTGCAAAGAAAGTAGGAGTGGACGAGTATTATTCCGAAGTCCTTCCAGAGGACAAGGCAAAATTTGTGGAACGGGAAAAGAAAAAAGGACGGAAGGTCATCATGGTCGGAGACGGTATCAACGATTCTCCGGCACTGTCGGCGGCAGATGTGGGGATTGCGATCAGCGAGGGAGCCCAGTTGGCCAGAGAAATCGCAGACATTACCATTTCTGCAGATAACCTCAATGAACTGGTGACACTAAAGCGAATCGGTAACGGGCTGATGCAGCGGATCCGCAGAAATTACCGATTCGTGATCAGCTTTAATTTTTGCCTGATTCTTCTCGGCGTCGGCGGCATCATTCCACCGACGACATCTGCATTGCTGCATAATTCATCGACGCTGGGAATCAGTCTGAGCAGTATGAAGAATCTCCTGTCGTAGAAAAATTGTCATTAATAGAACAGAATCCTTTCTTTCGGGGCAGCCCGGGAGGAGGGGTTCTGTTTTTAGGTTTCCGACAAACTCTTGTTCGAATACTATTGACAAAACAAACATGTGTTCGTATAATAAGAGAGAAGCAAGAGAGGGGGCTGTGGAATGCAAATCATGGAGAAGCTGACAATGTATGACAAGCTGAGTATATTGACAGACGCAGCAAAGTATGATGTGGCATGTACTTCAAGCGGAACTGCGCGGAACGGGGATGGAACAGGGATTGGCAACTGCAGCCAGTCAGGAATCTGCCATAGCTTTTCTGCGGATGGGCGCTGCATTTCCCTTCTGAAGATTCTGTTTACCAACGAGTGCATTTATGACTGTAAGTACTGCGTGAACCGCTCTTCGAATGACGTAGTGAGAACGTCATTTACACCGGACGAGATCTGTGAACTGACGATGGAATTTTACCGCCGCAACTACATAGAGGGGCTGTTCCTGAGTTCTGGCATTGTAAAAAGTCCAAACTATACTATGAGCCTGATTTATGCGGCACTGTACAAGCTTCGTCACACCTGTAACTTTCAGGGATATATCCATGTCAAGGCAATCCCTGGCACAGAGGAGGGGCTGATACACAGAATCGGGTTTCTGGCGGACAGGATGAGCGTGAATATGGAACTGCCCACCGCGGAGAGTCTGCGTCTTCTGGCACCTCATAAGACGAGAAAGAATATTCTGACGCCCATGCGCCTGGTGCAGAACAGAGTGAACGAGAATAAGCAGGAGATTGCACTGGCGGGGAAGGCCGGGAACCTCGCCCGGTTCGTTCCCGCCGGACAGAGCACACAGATGATCATCGGGGCGACGCCGGAATCGGATTTTCAAATTATTAAGGTGGCGGAATCACTCTACCAGAAATTTGATCTGAAGAGAGTTTTTTATTCTGCCTTTATTCAGGTCAACGAGGACCGGAATCTCCCGGCGGTGACAGGGGAAGGGCCTCCGCTGCTGCGGGAGCACAGACTGTATCAGGCAGACTGGCTGCTGCGCTATTATAACTTCGCAGCGGATGAACTGCTGGATGAGAGCAATCCGAATTTTAATGTATTGCTGGATCCGAAGTGCAATTGGGCATTGAAGCATCTGGAGTATTTTCCGGTGGAGGTGAACCATGCAGATTATAATACACTGCTCAGAGTGCCGGGAATCGGGTATCGTTCCGCAAAGCGGATCGTACAGGCGAGGCGGATGGGGATCCTCCGGTTTGAAGATCTCAAAAAGATCGGAGTTGTACTGAAGCGCGCCCTGTACTTTATTACATGTGAGGGAAGGCTGATGTATCCGGTCAGACTGGAGGAGGACTACATTTTGAGGAATCTTCTGAATGTGAGGGACAGCGTGCCGGATTCCGTTGCTAATATGAAGTTTCAGCAGATCTCTTTGTTTGATGATGTGCGGTTTCGAGAAGAACAGTTTCAGGTACTGCCGGGAGAGAAGCGCACGGAGGCAGAGCGTATATTGGGGTAGGTGATGGTAGAATGATAAGAAAAGTTTACATTTGTAATGATAGTCTGACCGGAATTTTTTCCGCAATTTATGATGCGTGGAAGGAGGGGAAGAGTGGGCAGGAGGTTGGAATCGCCTTGCGGGGGCATCTGGAGAACCGTCTTTTCTGTGAATACACGGAGGTGAGCGAATCAGAAAAGAAATCGGTGGCGGTAGAACGGATGATAAAGAAGAATCTGGGGTATGATACTTACTGGGACATTTATCACGCACTCCTCGCGGATGACTGTGTGAAAGCGGATGCGGTACTCGGAGCAATGCTGGCCGCCAGAAACATCCCGGACAGCAGGAAAATCATGACGTACTTAAGTCATCCACAGGTGGAGAAGGTGTTTGAACTCAGCCGCAGCGTGGCGAATGAAGCACATCTGTTTACCGGATTTGTTCGTTTCTGCGAACTGGAGAATGGAATTTTATTTTCGGAAATCTCGCCGAAAGCACAAGTGCTGACCTGCATCGCGGATCACTTTACGAATCGTTTCCCGCAGGAGAATTGGATGATTGCGGATAAGACACATCACATGGTCCTTGTACACGAGGCAGGGAGGCACTGGATTCTTGCACAGAATCAGAAACTGGATGAGGAACAGGTCCGAAGAACATCAGAAAAAGAGGATACGTATGAGACGCTGTGGAAGAATTTTTGTACGACAATCTCCATCGAAAACCGGGAGAACCCGTCTCTTCAAAGAAGCCATATTCCAAGACATTTCCAACAAGATATGGTAGAATTTGACAAATGAGAACGATTTCACGCACATATTTTAGCAAAAATAACTATTGACGCAGAACAGATTATAGTGCAATAATACACTTAACCTGAAGCAGAGGATCCTAGTTCAGGTTAAGAAAAGGGCTGTTCTTGTTTAAGGTTTAGAAATACGGAAAAGAGTACAAATAAACCCATGAAAGGAAGTGTTGGCAATGGAACATCAGAAACAGATTAAGTTGAAACCGGAAGAGGTTCATGATTTTGTTCGGACTGCTGAACAATGCGATTTTGATATCGATGTATTTTATAACAGATTCATCGTTGATGCGAAATCCATTCTGGGCGTATTGAGTTTGGATTTGACGCAGAAACTGACAGTGGCATATGCGGAAGCAGATGCAGGATTTGAGAATGCAATCCAGAAATATTGTGTGGCATAGTGGATTGCGAACATCCGCTAGGACATCTGGCAGACAGCATGAGAGCTGTTCATCGTAATGAGCATAATGAATAGAATAATATATCTTGAAAAGAGAAGTGAAAGATCACTTCTCTTTTTGTCTTTTTTCATACCGTATTAAGTGGTATGATAGAAAATGACGGATACAAAGAAGTACGAGAGGAAAACAGAAACATGGATGAGAAACAGCTGATTAAAATCTCTGTCCGCAATCTGGTCGAATTTATTCTGCGGGAGGGCGACATCGACAATAGAATAGCCGGAGGGACAGACAAGGACGCAATGCAGCTGGGCAGCAAGATTCATAGGAAGATTCAGCGGCGGATGGGAGCAGATTACCATGCGGAGGTCGCGTTGAAGCTTCTGATTCCCTATGATGTGTTCGACATACAGGTTGAGGGACGGGCGGATGGAATCATCACCGGGGATACCGTGGATACAATTGACGAGATCAAGGGGGTGCTGAAGGAACTTGCACTGATCGAAAAACCGGTTCCGGTACATCTGGCGCAGGCAAAATGCTATGCATATATCTACGCAAAGCAAAACCAGAAGGCAGAGATGAAAGTTCAGATGACGTACTGCCAGATGGAGACGGAAGAAATCAGGCAGTTTGTCAGCCAATTTACGGTCGGAGAGTTGGAGGAGTGGTTTCTTGATGTGATTCACCGGTATGAAAAGTGGGCCAGATTTCAGGTGGAGTGGAAGGAAAAACGCAATGCCTCCATCCGCCAGGTAGAGTTTCCTTTTTCTTACAGAGAGGGGCAGAGGGAGCTGGTTACATCGGTCTACAAAACAATGCTGCGCAGGAAAAAACTTTTTATCCAGGCACCCACTGGGGTCGGGAAGACGATGGCAGCGGTTTTCCCTGCTGTGAAAGCTGTGGGGGAAGGACTGGGGGAGAAGATTTTTTACCTGACAGCAAAAACCATTACGAGAACGGTTGCAGAGCAGGCGTTTGAGACGCTGAAGGAACAGAATCTGCGTCTCAAGGTGATTACACTGACTGCAAAAGAAAAAATATGTTTCTGTGAGGAGACGGACTGCAGCCCGGAGTCCTGTCCCTATGCAAAGGGGCATTATGACCGGGTGAACGATGCAGTGTTTGACATGATTACATCCACGGATGATATGAGCAGAGTATCTCTGGAAAAACAGGCGGAAAAATATCAGGTCTGTCCGTTTGAGATGGCGTTGGATGTGTCACTGTGGGTGGATGCAGTGATCTGCGATTATAACTATGTATTTGATCCAAATGCCCATCTGCGCCGCTTCTTTTCCGAGGGAGGCAGGGGTGACTATTTGTTCCTGATCGATGAGGCACACAATCTGGTGGAGCGGGGACGGGAAATGTACAGTGCGTCACTGTATAAGGAAGATATCATGGAGGTGCGCCGTCTTGTAAAGAATGAAGATGCAAAACTTTCAAAGCGTCTGGAGGAATGCAACAAGCTGCTGCTCGCACTGAAACGGGAATGCGAGACGTATCAGGTGCAGGAGAGTGTTGGTCACTTGATTCTGAAGCTGATGAACGCCATGGGAGAGATGGAACGGTTTCTGGAAGAGCATCAGGGGGAAGAGGTGCGGCAGAAGGTGCTGGATCTCTATTTTGAGGTACGCATGTTTGTGACGATCCATGATTGTCTGGATGAGAATTATGTGATTTATACGGAGATGGAGAGAAACGGGCATTTCAAATTAAAGTTATTCTGTGTGAATCCGGCTGTGAATCTTCAGCAGTTTCTGGATCAGGGGAACAGTACAGTCTTTTTTTCCGCAACGCTGCTTCCAATCAATTACTATCGGCTGCTGCTGAGCACGGATCCTGATGATTATGCAATCTATGCACAATCGACCTTCTCCCAGGAGCAGAGGTTATTGCTTCTGGGAGTGGACGTGAGTACGAAGTACACCCTTCGGAGTCCGCAGATGTATGAAATGTATGCGCAGTATATTCTGGATGCCGTCCGTGCGAAAAAGGGAAATTATATGGCATTTTTCCCATCTTATCTGTTCATGGAAGAGGTCTGCAGCCGTGTCCTGGCACAGATACAGGGAAACCGGGAGATGGAATGCATCATCCAGTCCCAGTACATGAACGAGGAGGCGAGGGAACTATTTTTGGAGACCTTCGAGGAGGAACGGGACAACAGCCTTGTTGGGTTCTGTGTGATGGGAGGGATTTTTGCGGAAGGAATAGACCTCACGGAGGACAGGCTGATCGGTGCGTTTATTGTGGGAACCGGACTGCCGCAGGTCTGCAATGAGCGGGAGATCCTAAAGAACTATTTTGACGGGAAAGGAATGCGTGGATTTGATTATGCCTACCTGTATCCGGGCATGAATAAAGTACTGCAGTCGGCCGGAAGAGTCATCCGGACAGAGGAGGACCGCGGGGTCATTCTTCTTCTGGATGAGCGATTCCGGGGGAGGCAGTACCGCAGTGTGTTTCCGCGGGAATGGGAAACATGTGATATTTGTAATCTGGGTGGGGTGCAGAAAAAACTGGCGGATTTCTGGAATCAGGAAAAATAGCCCAGAAATTCTTTCATGGCACCGGAGATGGGGAGCCGTTCGTTGTATGCAATCACCAGCTCCCGGTGTGGCAGTTCTTCTTTTGTCTCAACAATGAACAAATCCCTGGATTTGTGTGGGAGACAGTAGTCGGGAACGAAGGCAATTCCAAGACCGATACTGGCCAGATCAATCAGCAGATCGTTGCTGCTCAGCTCGATTTCCGGAACCAGATCCAGCTGATGCTGCTGGAACAGGCTGTGGAGAAATTCGCTGGTGGTGCTGCGGTTGTCCAGCATGAGAATCGGAAATTCAGACAGCCGTTCCAGACTGATCTTCTGATTTTGGAGTTCCGCAAAGGTGTGGTTCGCGACAAAAACGTCGTGAAACGGCTTGATCTTCTGGATTGAGGATACATTGCTGAGTGCCGTGTTCGGTGAGTTGACGACAATCAGATCTACTTGTCCGTTCTCCAGCAGTTCCACGCACTTGATGGAGGTCTGGTTGGTAACTTTAATGTGTGTGGTTGGAAATGCTTTGTGAAATTTCTTCAGGTACGGGACGAGAAAGTAGCGGCAGATGGTATCGCTCGCGCCGATACGAATCTGTCCGCCGGTTGAGGAGGATTCCATCAGCTGGGTTTCCCCGCGGCGAATCAGATTCATGGCAGGTTCAATATGGCGGAACAAAATCTCCCCCTCGGGTGTCAGCTGGACTTTTTTTGTGCTCCGGATGAACAGGGTCTGATCTAATTTACGCTCCAGAGTCTTGATGGACTGGCTGACCGCAGACTGGGAGATGAATAATTGTTTGCTGGCCTCTGAAAAACTCAGTGTGACAGCGACATGGTAAAATACTTTATATAATTCGTAATTAACATCCATATATTAGGCCTCCTAATAAATAATAATTGTATTATAAGCGATTATAAGCGATTGGTCAAATAAATGATTGGATTTTTAGCATTGTGCTATTATAATATATCTGTAGAGGAAAAAAGAGAGAAAGGAAACCGGTGTGCCTGCTGACATTGAGGATGCCTGCGGTGAAGTGAATGCGAGAGAAGATACAGGGCATACTGGCGGTGATAGCATCGCTGATGTGTATTGTGGCACTGCTGATCACGAGCTTCGAGGCTGCAATTTATGGAAATTATGATTACTATGAGAAGGAATATAAAAAATACGACGTCATGTCGGAACTGAACATGGATATAGAGGACGTGATGGATGTGACGCATGTGATGATGGCGTATCTTCGCGGAGACCGGAAAGATATGGTTGTCTATACCGAGATTGACGGGGAGAAGGGTGTAGAGTTTTTTAATACGCAGGATAAGATGCATTTTTATGATGTGAAAAATCTGTTCCTCGGTGGTTTAAAACTGCGCAGGAGCTGTCTGCTTATCCTGGCTTTTCTGCTGGTGATATTACTGCTGTCAAAAACAGACTGGAAGTTTGTCTTTCCGCGGGCGTTTCTGGCAGGTCTTGGACTGGCACTGGCGGCGACCATCGTTCTGGGGGTTATCTTTGCAATTGATTTTACGGCTGCATTTACAAAGTTTCACGAGATGTTCTTCACGAATGATCTGTGGGTGTTTGACCCCGCGACGGACTACATGATCCGTATGCTGCCGGAGGGGTTTTTCTCGGATATGGTGATTCGCATCGGGAGCATTTTTATTGGAAGTATACTGCTGTTGACCGGCGGAAGTGTTTATATGGTTCGAAAGACAAGGAGGTGTGAGGAATAAGGGGCTGCCGTGAGCATTGCAGCGAAAGCAACGACTGATAAGAAAGACTTATAAAATGATTTAGAGATATTAATTATGCTAATGAAAAGAAATGTGATATGATGATAGCAAAGTAACATAACCAGCAAATCACTAAGAAGCTCTGTCGTTCCAAACGGCAGATGACATGAACGGAGGATATTATGAGCAGTGTAAGACGGGTATATGTCGAGAAAAAACCAGAATTTGCCGTACAGGCAAAGGAATTAAAGCATGAATTAAAGAGCTATCTTGGCATCGGGACGATCACAGGAGTACGGGAACTGATTCGTTATGATGTGGAGAATATCAGCGAGGAGTCATTTGGCAAAGCGTGCAACGGAATCTTTGCTGAGCCTCCGGTCGATGTGCTCTATCACGATACATTTCCGTCAAATGACGGGGACAGAATCTTTTCGGTGGAATACCTGCCGGGACAGTTTGACCAGAGAGCAGACTCAGCAGTGCAGTGTGTGCAGTTTATCAAAGAGGATGAGCAGCCGGTCATCAGAACAGCAACCACCTATGTGATTGAGGGTGCGGTAACAGAGGACGAGTATGAAGCTATCAAAAACCACTGCATCAACCCGGTAGATTCCCGCGAGACAGGCATGGAGAAGCCGGAGACACTGGTGACTGTATTTGAGGAGCCTGCGGATGTGATCATCTTTGACGGCTTTGCGGATATGGCGGAGGACAAGCTGAAGGAATTGTACGGTTCTCTGGGACTTGCCATGACATTCAAGGATTTTCTGCATATTCAGAAATATTATAAGGGCGAGGAGCACAGAGATCCGTCCATGACAGAGATTCGTGTGTTGGATACCTACTGGTCAGATCACTGCCGTCATACTACATTCTCCACAGAGCTGAAGGATGTGACATTCGGTGAGGGCGACTACAGAGAGCCGATCGAAAACACATATAAGCAGTACCTGAAGGATCACAGCGAGATTTTTGCGGGCAGAGAGGACAAGTTTGTCTGCCTCATGGATCTGGCGCTGATGGCTATGAGAAAACTGAAAAAAGAAGGAAAACTCGCTGACCAGGAAGAGTCGGACGAGATCAATGCCTGCAGTATCGTTGTTCCAGTTGAAGTGGACGGCGTGGAGGAAGAGTGGCTTGTGAACTTCAAGAACGAGACCCACAACCATCCGACGGAGATTGAGCCATTCGGTGGTGCTGCTACCTGTCTTGGCGGTGCGATTCGTGACCCGTTGTCTGGACGTACTTATGTATATCAGGCGATGCGCGTGACCGGAGCGGCGGACCCGACCGTGTCCGTAAAAGATACCCTGAAAGGAAAACTTCCGCAGAAGAAACTGGTCCGCAGTGCAGCCCACGGCTACAGCTCTTACGGAAACCAGATCGGTCTGGCAACAGGTGCGGTCAAAGAAATCTATCATCCGAACTATGTGGCAAAACGTATGGAGATTGGTGCGGTTCTCGGCGCAGCTCCGAGAAGAGCAGTAAAGAGAGAGCATGCAGAGCCGGGCGATATCATCATCTTACTGGGTGGGCGTACCGGGCGTGACGGCTGTGGCGGAGCGACAGGTTCTTCCAAGGTTCACACAGAGGAATCCATCGAGACCTGCGGCGCGGAGGTTCAGAAGGGAAACGCGCCTACAGAGCGTAAACTGCAGCGTTTATTCCGAAGAGAAGAAGTCAGCGGATTGATCAAGGTCTGCAATGATTTCGGTGCCGGCGGCGTGTCCGTGGCAATCGGAGAGCTTGCACCGGGACTTCGTGTAGATTTAGATAAAGTGCCGAAGAAATACGCTGGCTTGGACGGAACAGAGATCGCAATCTCTGAGTCCCAGGAGCGTATGGCTGTTGTGGTAGACAAAAAAGACGTGGAGGAATTTTTAGGCTTTTCCAAAGAAGAGAATCTGGAAGCTGTGGAGGTTGCTGTTGTGACTGAGGAGCCGAGGCTGGTACTGTCCTGGAGAGGAAAAGAAATCGTAAATATCTCCAGAGCATTTCTGGATACCAACGGTGCACATCAGGAGACCACCGTTGCCGTTGATATTCCAAACAAGGCGGACAGCATTCTCGTGAGGGAAGAAGTCGGGGATGTGAAAACGAAATGGTTAGAGACTCTGAAGGATCTGAACGAGTGTTCCCAGAAAGGTCTGGTAGAGATGTTCGATGGCTCCATCGGCGCGGGCTCGGTGTTCATGCCTCATGGTGGGAAGTATCAGATGACAGAGACCCAGGCAATGGTTGCCAAGCTTCCGGTACTGACCGGCAAATGCGACACCGTTTCCATGATGAGCTTTGGATTTGATCCGTATCTGTCAAGCTGGAGCCCATATCACGGTGCCGTGTATGCGGTATTGGAATCTGTGGCGAAGATTGTCGCAGCAGGCGGAGACTACAGCAAGATCCGTTTTACCTATCAAGAATATTTCCGCAGAATGACGGAGGATCCGTCCAGATGGAGCCAGCCGTTTGCAGCACTTTTAGGTGCCTATGACGCACAGCTCGGATTCGGCCTGCCGTCCATCGGCGGAAAGGACAGTATGTCCGGAACCTTCAACGAGATCGATGTGCCGCCGACACTGGTTTCCTTTGCGGTGGACATCGCAAAAGAAAAAGACATCATCACACCGGAGTTCAAGACGGCGGGAAGTAAGCTGGTATGGCTGCGCGTGGAGAAGGATCAGTATGATCTTCCGGTATATACACAGGTGATGGAGCAGTACGGTAAATGCAGAGAAGATATCCAGAACGGCAACATCGTATCTGCTTACGTGCTCGACAGAAACGGTATTATTCCGGCAGTCAGCAAGATGGCATTCGGTAACGGAATGGGTGTAAAATTAGAGGCAAATGTGGACGAGAGAGATCTGTTTGCACCGGCATTTGGTGATATTATCGCGGAAGTTCCTGATGGAAAAGTGGGAAGTCTTGCCATTACATATACAGTAATCGGTGAAGTGACAGACGATGCAATATTCTCCTACAAGGATACTGCAATCAGTCTGGCGGAGGCAAAGGAAGCATGGACCTCTACGCTGGAGAAGGTATTTGCGACGGTTTCTGGCGAGGAAGAAAAAACAGCCATCGAGACCAGACTTTACGATACAAAAGACGTCCATATCTGCAGTCACAAGATTGCACAGCCGACGGTATTTATTCCGGTATTCCCGGGAACAAACTGTGAGTATGACAGTGCGAGGGCGTTCCAGAGAGCTGGCGCGAAGGTAATCACAAAGGTATTTAAGAACATGGATGCAGCGGATATCCGCGACTCCGTGGCAGAGTTTGAGCAGTCCATCGGACAGTCTCAGATGATCATGTTCCCAGGTGGATTCTCAGCAGGCGATGAGCCGGACGGATCTGCAAAGTTTTTTGCAACGGCATTCAAAAGGTGTCAGCATAGCAGATGTTATGACTGCAGGCGGCAATGGAATTGACAGAGAGATTACAGACGGAATAATCGAGGGCAAGAATTATCCGAATCACACAGCCATTGAGTTTTATGAACATTACAAAGAAGACATCCGGTTGTTTGCAGAGATGGGATTTAAGTGCTTCCGCACATCTATTGCATGGACAAGGATTTTTCCAAACGGTGAAGAAACAGAACCCAATGAAGAGGGTCTGAAGTTTTATGATGACATGTTTGATACCTGTCATTCATACGGGATTGAACCAGTGATTACGTTATCACATTTCGAGATGCCGTTCCATCTGGTCAAAGAATATGGGGGGTTCCGCAATCGAAAATGCGTTGAGCTTTTCGTGCGGTTTGCAAAAGTATGCTTTGAGCGTTACAAAGATAAAGTGACTTACTGGATGACCTTCAATGAGATTAACAATCAGGCAAATTACATGAATGACTGGGCACCTTTTACAAACTCAGGTATCATGTACAAAGAAGGAGAAGACCGGGAAGAGATTATGTACCAGGCAGCACACTATGAACTGGTTGCATCAGCGCAGGCTTATCAGATCGGCAAAGAAATCAATCCGAACTTCCAGATTGGCTGTATGATTGCCATGACACCGATCTACCCATATTCTTGTAAGCCGGAGGACATGATGATGTCCGTGTCAGCAATGCAAAAGCGTTTCTGGTTTGCTGATGTCCACGTAAGAGGACATTACCCGAATTATATGAGGAAATATTTCGAAAGGAAAAATTTCCACCTAGACATTACCCCGCAGGATGAAATAGACTTATCTAAAGGATGTGTGGACTATATTGGCTTCAGCTACTATATGTCGTTTGCTGTGAAACACGAGGCAGACAACAAAGAGTACGATTACCATGAGGAAAGCGCATTTACGGACAACCCTTATATCACCAAGAGTGACTGGGGATGGCCGGTGGATCCGGTGGGACTCCGGTATTCGCTGAACTGGCTTTATGACAGATATGAGCTGCCACTGTTCATTGTGGAGAATGGACTGGGTGCATATGATAAGATCGGAGCGGATAACATGATACATGATGATTACCGTATCGACTATCTGAAGGCACACATTGAATCTATGAAGGAATGCGTAGAGCAGGACGGCGTGGATGTAATGGGCTATACCCCATGGGGCTGTATCGATCTTGTATCTGCTGGAAGCGGAGAGATGGAAAAACGCTACGGATTCATCTATGTAGACAAGGACAATCAGGGGAACGGAACCTTGGCGAGAAGCAGAAAAGAAAGTTTCAGCTGGTTCCAGAACGTGATCCGAACCAATGGAGAAGAGTTATAGGAGGGAAAGAAAATGTTAAAAATCAGATTATTTTGTAACCAGGGAATGTCAACAAGCCTTCTGGTCAAAGCGATGATCAAAGCTGCAGAGGAAGAAGGAACAGAAGTGGATATCATGGCATATCCGGCAAATGAGATGGACGCGCGTATCGAGGGGATTGACTGCGCACTTCTCGGACCACAGGTAGGTTACCTGAAGTCAAAAGCGACAAAAACCTGTGAAGCAAAAAATGTACCGGTTGATGTAATTCCGATGCAGGACTATGGAATGTGCAATGGCAAAGGCGTACTTGCATTTGCAAAAAAATTAGCTGGTAAATAAAGACAGGAAAGAGAAGAGAGGAAAAAGGGAACTATGAAAGAATTTTTAAATGACAAAGTAGTGCCAAAAGTAATGGCATTTATCAACACGAAAGCAATGCAGGCATTGAAAGACGGTTTACTGTATTCTATGCCGATGATGATTATCGGATCTGTATTTTTGCTGATTGCAAACTTCCCATATACACCGTTTGCAAACTGGCTTGCAGAAGTTGGGGTAACACCAGTATTGAATCAGGCATATGGCTCAACATTTAACATGATGGCACTGATCGCTTCTATCGGTATCGCGTATACATACGTAAGAAATGAAGGATACCAGGGAATGCCGGCCGGAGTAATTTCTCTGTGTACATATCTAATTATGCAGCCTTCAGAGGTTGTTGCTGAATCAGGAGATACAGTTGGAGTTATCTTCAAGGACTGGACAGCTGGAAAAGGAATGATCGCAGCACTGCTTCTTGGTCTGATTGTTGGATGGATATATTCTATCTTCATGAAAAAGAACATTGTTATCAGAATGCCTGCAGGCGTACCGGAAGGTGTATCCAATGCATTCGTAGCATTGATTCCAGGTGCAGTTATTATCATCGCAGCAACGATTCTGTACGCAGTTGTAAACCTTGTAGGTGACACAACTCCAATCGAATTGATCTACAGAGTAATTCAGACACCACTTCAGGGTATGACAGATTCACTTGGCGGAGTAGTTCTTATGGGACTTATGGTGCCATTCCTCTGGTTCTTTGGTATTCATGGTTCTTCTATTGTTGGTGGTATCATGGGATCTATGCTTACAGCAAACTCTGCAGCAAACCAGGAAATCCTTGATGCAGGAAAAGAACTGACACTCGCTAACGGCGGACACATTGTTACACAGCAGTTCTTTGATCAGTTCATGACAGTAACAGGAGCAGGTATCACAATCGGTCTTGTATTCTTCCTGGCTTTCTTCGCAAAGTCACAGCAGTGCAAACAGATCGGTAAACTTGGAATCGCACCAGCATTCTTCAATATTAACGAGCCAGTACTGTTTGGTATTCCAGTTGTATTGAACCCGATTATGGCAGTACCGTTCTTCCTGATGCCTGTAATCTCAGGACTGATTGAGTACTTTGCAATCTACATCGGACTCTGCCCAATGTACGGCGGTGTTATGGTTCCTTGGACATGCCCACCGATCATCTCAGGATTCCTGATTGGCGGATGGAGAACAGCATTGTTACAGACGGCTATTTTAGTACTGACATTCTTTGTATACCTGCCGTTTATCCGCGTCATTGACAAACAGTATGTAAAAGATGAAAAGGCAGCAGCAGTTGCAGCAGAAGCAAAATAATAACGTCGGTTTCAGGCGTAAAGCAAAATAAATAGAATTGAGGAATGTAATATGGACGAGATGGAATTAATTTGTTTTCAACTTATTACCAGTGCAGGAACTGCAAAATCATATTTCATCGAAGCAATCCAGAAAGCAAAAGAAGGATTGTTTGATGAGGCACAGGATCTGATCGATCAGGGTGACGAGATGTTAAAGACAGGTCACGGACCTCACACTGATATGGTGCAGAAAGAAGCAGCTGGAGAGAGCGTACCGTTGTCATTGATTCTGATGCATGCAGAAGATCAGATGATGAGCACAGAAGTGTTCAAGATTCTGGCAGAGGAATTTATTGAATTATACAAAAAGCTTTCAACAGAGAAATAAGTAAATAAGAAGTCAGATGGTTACTGTTCACACGCAAGCTTGACACCTGCTGTCAAGCTATGCGCCAATCAAGTAAATATAACCATGAGCCGGTCCCATCATCAAAGATGATTTTAAAATGGATTGGCGACGTTACTGGAACAGATTTATCTGTGAACAGTAACGTCAGGAGAAGATGCTCACTGCTACGATTCATGTGGTGGTGGACATCTTTTCTTTTTAAAGATATTATATGAAGAGGAGACTATACGAAACGTAGTTTCGTATTTGGAATGTCTCCGATGACCTGTCGCGGAGCGCATGCGAGAGGGCATTACATGTTGAATTAGGAGGAGACCATATGAAACAGTATTTTGCGGTAGATATCGGTGGAACAGCGGTAAAATGGGCAGTGATTACAGAAGACAATCAAATCCAGAAAAAAGGAGAGTTTGCAACGCCATATGACGGTGCTGAGGCGCTGGTAGAAGCGGTTGCCAGAACGCTGGAGGCGCAGGAAGAAACATTCACTGGAATCGGCGTGAGTGTGCCGGGGACAGTTCCGAATGATCCGGATGGAATCATCTATGGCGGCGGAGTCCTTACATTTCTGGATAAGGTGCCGTTTGGGAAGATGCTGGGCGAGCGCTGCAATCTTCCATGTGCTGTCGAGAATGATGGAAAGAGCTGTGCACTGGGAGAATACAGTGCAGGGGCATTGCAGGGGAGCCATACTGGAATTGTGCTGGTTCTCGGAACCGGCATCGGCGGCGGAATCGTGATTGATGGAAAGATATTTAAAGGTGCTCACAGCTTCGCTGGAGAGTTCAGCTTTATCTGTGCAGATCCGGAAGTGGGATTGATGGAAGGAAACGAGTTTGGTAAGTCCTGTGGATGGAAGACTGGCTTACAGACGCTGATTCTGAAAGAAAAACAGCTTTCACTGGATACAGAGGCGGACGGAAAGCAGCTGTTTGAATGGATCAACAGTGGGGATGAAGCCGCAATGAGAGGACTTCGGTCATTCTGCAGAAGACTTGCACTCCAGATCAATAACCTGCAGGTGATTCTTGACCCGGAGGTAGTGGCGATTGGCGGCGGAATCAGTACGCAGCCGGTCTTATTCCGGGTTTTAAAGGAGGAAATGGACCTCATGTATGAGAAGACCCCATGGAAGCATATTCCGGTTCCAAAGGTCGTAAAATGTGAGCATGGAAATGATGCAAATCTCCTGGGTGCTGTTTACCAATGTATGAAAAAAATGCAGGAAAAATAAAAAATAAAAAAATGCAAAAAAGTTGTTGACATTTGGCGAGTTTTAATAGTATAATAGCAAAGCGGGTTCGAGATACGGACCCACTACCCAAGGGATCTTAGCTCAGCTGGGAGAGCACCTGCCTTACAAGCAGGGGGTCACAGGTTCGAGCCCTGTAGGTCCCATTTACACAGAATATTCTGCGATTTAGCAGATATGGATGTGTAAAAAAGATTCGTGGCTGGATAGCTCAGTTGGCTAGAGCACACGGTTCATACCCGTGGTGTCGCTGGTTCAAATCCAGTTCCAGCTACTTACGAAAAGGAAGTCTGTTTAACAGGCTTCTTTTTTTATATGTGCGCCCAGCAAAGCTGGACCACACTTACCGGTGCAAATCCGGTCACGGTAATTGCCAGTGAGCCGTGTAGCCAAACTCGGTGCGTTGTAGTAATGCAGGGTGCTAAGCGAGTGTATGCTTACGGACAATCAAGAATCAAAACACGTCTTACAAAAGATGGGCGGGTATCGTGCTCTTTCGGTAGTAATGGAGCTGCTTTTGTGTTAGAATCATAGTATCTGTTTAATGAGGAACTGCAGGCGGCAAAGCGGATGCAGGTGAGCGTTTTGCCAATTACGAATCGGAAAACAATACAGACAGGAGGAAATGAAATATGAGTTCAAAGTCAAAAAATATGCTTCGGGTTGTGGTGGGGATATATCTGATATATCTGGGTGCTTCAATGATAAAAGATGTCTTCGCGCAGAGACCGGATTACGCGTCACTTCTGATACTTGCGGGGGCGGTCTTTGTTCTGGTCGGAGCATTTTTTGCATATAAGTCGTTTCGCGCTTATCTGGCAGACCAGAAGGCAGAACGGGAAGAGGATGCAAGAATAGCCATGGAGGCGGAGCGGGCTGCAAAAGAGGAAGAGCAAGTAAAGAATTCACAAAGTGATTTGATAAATCCGGAAGAAAGTTCGAAAAATCCTGAAGAAGACCAGGCAGAGACAGCGGAGAAGGGAACCATTGTGGTAGACGGAATTGCGGAGGCTGGAAAAAAATCTGAGTGTGAGCATGCGGATGGAGAGTCAGAGGCTGCCGCTTCAAAAAAAGAATAAAAAACGGATCGAATCAGACATAATAAAGGAAAAAGGAAGGCAGGAAAGAAAGATGCGGGTAGGAATGGGATATGATGTTCATAAGCTGGTGGAGGACCGGGAATTGATTCTGGGCGGGGTTACGATCCCTTATGAGAAAGGACTGCTTGGTCATTCGGATGCAGATGTTCTGCTCCATGCAATCATGGATGCACTGCTCGGTGCGGCGGCACTGGGAGATATCGGAAAGCATTTTCCAGATACAGATCCGAAATATAAGGGAGCATCCAGTATTGCGCTGCTCGAACAGGTCGGTGCGCTTCTGGACGAGCACATGTTTGTGATAGAGAATATTGATGCGACGATCATTGCACAGCACCCGAAGATGGCACCTCATATTATGACTATGCGCCAGAACATTGCGGATACACTTCAGATCGAACTGGATCAGGTGAATGTCAAGGCGACGACGGAGGAGGGGCTTGGGTTTACCGGAAACGGGGAAGGGATTTCCTCGCAGGCAATCTGTGCATTGGAAAAAATAACGAATTACAGCAGCTTTGATGTGGCACCGGAAACACGTGACTGTGCCTCCTGCGGCGGATGCTGCAGAAATGGCAGAGAATAAATAATGGGGCGGATTGCTGCTGAATGGAAAGAAGAAAGAATATGGAGCTTCGGAAGTTAGAGAGAGAAGAACATGGCCTGACAAGGCAGCTGTGGGAAGATGTATTTGTGGAGGACACGAAAGAATTTCTGGATTATTACTATACGGTGAAAACTGCAGATAATGAAATTTATGTGGTGGAGGATCAGAACAAAATCCGGGCGATGATTCATCTGAATCCCTATAAATTATGGGTGGAGGATAAAAAAATAAAGTCGGACTATATCATTGCGGTTGCAACGGAGGAGGCCTATCGGAGAAAGGGCCTGATGGGGCAGCTGCTCAGAAGGACGATGCGGGATATGTATGACAGAAAAGAAGCGTTCACGTTTCTGATGCCGGCAGCGGAGGCAATTTATACGCCTTATGATTTTCGCTTTGTATTTGATCAGAAACAGATTTCTATCTGCGGGGAAGATGGAGAAAAAAAGAAACTGTCTCTGAGAGAGGCAGAGTGTGAGGACGCGAAAAAACTATCCGGGTTTGCAAAAAAGCTCTTGAAGGAACGCTATCAGGTTTACGCGGTCCGAAATAAAAAGTATTATGAGACCATGATCCGCGAGCAGCGCAGCGAGTGCGGCGGTGTGAAGATGGTGATGTCCAAAAAGGAGCTGGTCGGTTTTTTTGCCTATGCCAGGGAGGAAAACTACGAGATCAGAGAGCCGCTCTTCCTGCCGGAATACGAAGACTGCCTGACGCAGACGGTTCAGGAGCTGACAGGGGACGCATCCTGCAGGACAACGGTATATGGTGCGGATCACTGCGGGGGTGAGGCCGAGGGGCATCCGATGATCATGGTGCGCATTCTGCATTTGAAGACTCTGCTGGAAACATTGCGGCTGAAAGAGGATGTAGAGCTGCATTGTTCATTTGCAGTCATTGATACGTTTCTGGAAGAGAATACCAGAATCTGGAGTCTTTGCCATGAAAAGGGCGAGGAGCAGATTATGCTGGGCGAAACGGAGGATTCAGACGGTGTATTCACCATCGCAGCGTTTACGAGTTTTCTGTTTGGATATAAAACACTGGATGAGGTGGAACGTGAGGAAGGGGTAATCCTGACAGACCATCTGCGCGGTGAATTGGGAAAAATAAGACTTCTGAAGGATGTGTTCCTGAATGAAGTGGTCTAAGGAAAATATGGCTGGAAAATATACGGAGTATAAAATCCGCCAGCGTTGAGGAATAAAAACTTTTCGCAATAAAATAACCAGAATCTAAGCAGGAGTACCTCTTGTGCGGTAAAATATAAGTAACAAATTTTTCGCACAGGAGGTTTTTACGAATGACAAAGAAAGAAAAACGTGAACGAAAGAAACAGGACCGTGGAATAGTTGATTTTATGATGGTTGCAAATCATTTCTTTCATTATTTACAACAATGGATCTCGGAAATGAATGATCCAAGAGATTCAAGTTACATCACGTATTCGCAGACTGATCTTGGGTATATGGCGATTCTCAAAAATATCTGCGGACAGCATACAATGAGAGAAATGG
>NZ_FQZY01000122.1 GCF_900142165.1 Hespellia stercorisuis DSM 15480 | reverse complement strand
AAATCTAATTGACAGACTTGTGAATTACAAGGCATCAGTCTGCTTATTTATAAAGAATCTCTGTGTTCCGTTTGATAATAACCTTGCGGAACGTGATTTGCGCATGATTAAGGTTAAAACCAAGGTCTCAGGATGTTTTCGCAGTGAGGAAGGCGCACAGGAATATCTTACAATCATGAGCTATATTGGGACTGCTCATAAGCATGGAATAAATGCTTTTACAGCAATCAGAGAAGCCCTTTTAGGGAATTCCGATATCATCTTTAACTAATGGAGTTCTGAACAGTTACAAAGATTTTTAACTGTTTATTTACCGCTGATCGTTATCTTACTGTTCATTCTATTCCCGTTCTATTGGACTTTTGTAACTTCGGTAAAGAGCCAGGATGAATTATACGGTATGGTTGTTACCTATTGGCCGAAACATTTTACATGGGATGCATATAAGAGCCTTTTCACGACGACAGTTGATTTCCTCGCAGCGATGAAAAACAGTTTTATCGTGGCAGGATGTACCACGGTGGTGTCACTGCTGGTTTCGACTATGGCAGCATATGCATTTTCCAGATTTAAATTTCCGGGTAGAAAAATACTCATGACGTTGTTCTTGTGCAACAACATGTTCCCGACGGTTTTATTGCTGATTCCATTGTATTCAATTATGAGAAAAATGGGGCTGCTGTATACACCGGGAGCACTGATTTTAGCTTATACGACATTTACGATTCCGTTCTCGGTATGGATGCTGAATGGTTTCCTGAATGATTTGCCGCTTTCGTTGGAGGAGGCTGCGTTGGTGGATGGCTGCGGCAGGTTTACTGCATTTTTTAAGATCATCTTACCAATCTTGAACCCGAGTCTGATAGCGACTGGCGTATATATCTTTATGACATCATGGAATGAATATACTTTTGCTGTTATGTTTACAAACACAGCATCCAGAACCATTCCGGTTGCCTTAAAGAGTCTGATCGGACAATTGGGCGTCCAGTGGGATCTGTTAACCGCCGGTGGTATCGTCACAATTATTCCGGTATGTATCATGTTCTTCTTTGCGCAGAAGCGTTTAGTGGAAGGAATGACAGCAGGGGCTGTCAAGGGATAGAAAATAGGAGGAAAGAAAAATGAACTATGAATCAAAAGCAAAAGAACTGAGAAGTGAAATCTTAAAGAGTTTGTATGCCTGCCAGTCAGGTCATCCGGGCGGTTCTTTATCTTGTGTTGAAATGCTGATGGCATTATATTATGACACCATGAACATTGACCCAAAAGATCCTGAGAAAGCGGATAGAGACCGTTTTGTACTCAGTAAAGGACATGCCTGCCCTACGCTGTATGCGATTTTGGCAGATCTTGGATATTTTCCGAAGGAGGATCTTGCACATCTGAGACAGATTGACAGCCATCTTCAGGGACACCCGGACTGCACAAAAACACCGGGTGTAGATATGAATACCGGTTCACTGGGTCAGGGCGCAGGACTTGCAATCGGGCTTGCGATGGCAGCAAAGCATGCGAAGGCTGACTATAAAATATATTGTGTACTTGGTGATGGAGAGTGCCAGGAAGGTCTTGTGTGGGAGGCAGCTATGGCAGCAGCTCACTACAAACTTGACAATCTGGTATTCATGCTGGATCACAATGGCCTGCAGATCGATGGCAGCAATGAGGATGTCATGTCATTAGGTGATGTGATGAAGAAATTTGATGCATTTGGATTTGAGTGCTTTGATGTGGATGGACATGATATTTCGGAAATCGACAAAGCTCTTCAGATTCCGGTGATTGGCAAACCGAAATTCATTCGCTGCAGAACAGTCAAGGGAAAAGGCGTTTCATTTATGGAGAACCAGTCTGGATGGCATGGGAAGCCGTTGAATGAAGAGCAGCTTAATACAGCGTTGAAAGAATTGGAGGTATAGACAGATGGGAAAATCGTTAAGAGTAGCATATGGAGACGCGCTTGTTAAATTAGGTGCTAAAAATGATAAAGTTGTTGCGTTGGATGCAGACTTGGCAAATGCGACCATGTCCTGCACATTTAAAAATGAATATCCAGATCGTTTCTTTGATATGGGGATTGCAGAGGCAAATATGATGTGCGCGGCAGCAGGTTTTGCCCATACTGGATATATTCCATTTGCAAGCACATTCGCACTGTTTGGGGCAGGGCGGGCATTCGAGCAGATTCGCAACTCTATCTGCTATACGAATGCGAATGTAAAATTCGGGTTTTCACATTCTGGATTATCGGTTGGAGAAGACGGCGGAAGTCATCAGTCTATCGAGGATATCGCCTTAATGCGAGAGATGCCTCATATGACGATCTTTGTTCCGTGTGATCCTGCGGAGATGGAAAAAGCAGTTTTTGCAGCCGCAGAGATTGACGGACCGGTTTACATCCGTGTCGCAAGACCTGTCTGCGAGGATATCACGACAGCAGACACACCGTTTATTCCTGGAAAAGCAAATATCATGAAAGATGGGAATGATGTATGCATTATATCTGCGGGTCTGATGATTCCGGAGGCATTGAAAGCGGCTGAGATGCTTGAAAAAGAAGGAATCAGTGCGGCGGTTGTCAATATGCATACGATCAAGCCGATCGATTCTGAGACAATTCTTGCTATGAATGCAAAATGTAAAGGAATTGTGACTGCTGAGGAACATTCTGTTATCGGTGGACTTGGCTCAGCAGTTGCGGAGGTTCTGGCGGGACATGCAGGTGCTAAATTTGAGAGAATCGGCATACAGGATAAGTTTGGTAAATCTGGTAAACCGGCAGAACTGTTCAAGGCTTATGGACTTACGGCAGAGAACATTGTGGAAAAATGCAAGGCAACTCTGGCATAAGCGGGAAAAGTATTACAGAAAACAATATATCTCAGTGAAAGAATGACTTCCACCTCTATGTAGGTGGTGAGTAACAAACTAGTCTCAGTGGTGGGTGTCAATCTCCCACTGGGATATAGCCTCCAGCGGATTGCAGAGCGGCTTAGATGCATTATGTCAGCAGAACTGACAGCCGCTCGCAGCAATTATGCTGGAGCATAATTCAATAAAAAAAGAAAATAAGGATGATATCCTGATATCTTATATGTGATGTCCGGTGTCGGAATCTGGAGGAAAAAATGGAAATTTTAAATTATGAGTTTAATGGCGAAGGAATGACACGTGTATTTGAAAATGAGAAATGGTGTGTTGGTATCAAAAACTGGAAACCGGCCAATGATGTAACCGGTATTACAAATCTTGAGCGTCATAACAAAACAGATGAATTATTTGTTCTGGTAGAAGGCGCATGTACATTGGTTTTTGCAAACGAAGAAGCGGGTGCACTGAAGTTTGAAGCTGTAAAGATGGAAAAGAATAAAGTATACAATATCCCGTCTACATTATGGCACAACACGATTACACAGAAAGATACAAAGATGATCTTAATTGAAGATTCGAACACATCAATGGATAACAGTGATATTTATGACCTTGATGCGGAACAAATCAAAGCTGTTCGGGCATTAGCGTAATCATGGAATGGTTGTAGAACAAGTCGATTGTTCTGCAGCCTTCTTTTTGGGAAATGCAGGCAGCAGAGTGGATTATGAGTGTCTGATTTACTGTCTGCTTTACGAGAACAGAACATAAAAAGGAGAGAATAGAATGAAATTTTTTGTAGATACAGCGAAAGTGGAAGACATTAAAAAAGCAAATGATATGGGTGTGATCTGCGGTGTTACAACAAATCCGTCTTTGATTGCAAAAGAGGGAAGAGACTTCGTGGAGGTAATCAAGGAAATTACATCGATTGTGGATGGAGCAATCAGCGGCGAAGTGAAAGCGACAACAACGGATGCGGAGGGCATGATTGCAGAAGGAAGAGAAATTGCAAAGATTCATCCTAATATGGTAGTGAAGATTCCTATGACGGTTGAAGGGCTGAAAGCAGTCAAAGTACTGAATGCAGAGGGAGTAAAGACAAATGTTACGTTAGTGTTCAGCGCAAACCAGGCACTTCTTGCAGCACGTGCAGGAGCAGCCTATGTGTCACCGTTTCTTGGCCGGCTGGACGATATCTCCACAAGAGGTGTTGATCTGATCCGTGAAATTGCGGAAATTTTTGAAGTTGCAGGCGATATTGATACACAGATCATTGCAGCAAGTGTCCGCAATCCGATTCATGTGACGGACTGCGCTCTCGCCGGGGCACATATTGCAACCGTGCCGTATAGCGTAATTGAGCAGATGACAAAGCATCCATTGACAGATCAGGGAATTGAAAAATTCCAGGCAGATTATAAAGCTGTGTTTGGCGAATAATAAGGAGAAGAAGCAATTATGCTAGAGCATAATTGAATATAAATAAATTGAGATTGTTGTACTGAAAAGAATACCGGATAAGTCTTTATCCTGTATGAAATCTGTTTAGTACGGCAGTCTCATTTTTTATGTAATAGCAAAGTTCTCTGAACTTTGCTATTACATAAAAACCCTCCGGGGGATGCGCGCTACGCACAAATGGAATATGGTCACTGAGGTGACCGCGCTTCGGCGCGAGAGTTTCGCATGCGAAACTCTTTGTTCTAAATATTATGCATTTCTGACGATTCGTGGTAAAATATACGCGACGGCAAGGAAAATGGAAGCTTGCTCACATTTGAACGTGTGCGACAACAATGAGCGACACAGGCAAATAGCGTAAATAAAGAAATATCAGAGAAAAAGGAGTAGAAAAATGACAAAAAGAGAACGAGAGATAACAGACATACAGGAAATTTTACAGATCTTAGATAAGGGGAAAATAATCCACCTTGCGCTATGTGACGGTGATCAGCCTTATGCAATCCCTATGAATTACGGATATACCTACGAGGACGAAAAACTGACTATCTATCTGCATGGCGCCACACAGGGGTACAAGTATGACGTTCTGGCAAAAAATCCAAAAGTCTCATTTTCAATAGAATGCGATGTCAGTCCATTTGACGGAAAAGTAGCCTGCCAGTACGGCATGAGCTACGCGTCGGTGATGGGAAAAGGAACAGCAGAAATATGCGAAGACGTAGAAGAGAAAAAAGCCGGACTCACGATCCTGATGAAGACCCAGACAGGAAAAGACTTTGAATTTACAGAAAAATTAGTATCCATCGTAAAGGTAATCAAAATAGAAGTACAAGAATTTACAGCCAAGAAAAGACCCATCCCGGAGAACATGCAGGGCTAACCGACACGACCTGAGATGCATAGAACACCTATCATATCCAAGATGTCTAAAACGCCTATAAATTTCAGTTGTACCTATAACATTCACAATACCTTCCTCTGCAACAAATACCCCAGTCGCCCCCGATATTTTTGCGCATTCCGGGGCCAGGAACCAGGTCAAAAGTGCGGGCAGAATGGCTTCCGGCGGCGTAGAGCGCGCCGTACATTTCCTTATAGAAAACAGCAGCAATGCGCGGGATGGGGCTGTCGCACTAGCTGATTAAATTCAGCGGTGCGCAGCTCTTTTTTTCCTACAGAAATGTCCTTTTTATTCCATTTCTGATTCATATTGATTTTTGGGCGTACTTGAACCAGACCTTCTATGAAAAGGTTGTTTTGAATTTTGATAGTTCAAAAATCATGCTGTTTTAAGTTCAAATAAATGCTGTCCTATTTTACCGGATTGTATTTTTCTGTGAAGTTTATTGATGTTATGAGCAATTGCGATCATGGTACTTTCCGCAAGGACATTCACAGTTCCGCGACACAGATATTTTCGAAAGGACATATCTTCTTTGGTATCAGCAAATGATCCTT
>NZ_FQZY01000086.1 GCF_900142165.1 Hespellia stercorisuis DSM 15480 | reverse complement strand
GTGAGGAAGGCGCACAGGAATATCTTACAATCATGAGCTATATTGGGACTGCTCATAAGCATGGAATAAATGCTTTTACAGCAATCAGAGAAGCCCTTTTAGGGAATTCCGATATCATCTTTAACTAATGGAGTTCTGAACAGTTACAAGGAAATAATAGAATGTATCACGCAGGGAATCCCATCGGTTATGCGGATTTGACAACTTCCTACTGGCAACAGCATTTAGCTGGGGCTGGCAGAATCAAACAATAGAAAGGACAAACATCATGTTTAAGAAAAAAGAAAAACCAGTAAAAGTAAAGAAAGTGCGTACCCTCAAAGTCGGTACGCATAAAAAAACAGTGATTGCCCTATGGCTGGTGCTGATTGCAAGTGTCAGCTTTGGGGTGTACAAGAATTTTACCGCCATCGACCAGCACACCACCCACGAAAAGGAAATCATAGAGTTACGCTTACATGACACCAATGGGATTGAAAACTATGTAAGAAACTTTGCAAAAGCCTATTATACATGGGAAAACAACAAGGAAAGCATGGAAGCAAGGACACAGGCGGTCAACGGGTATCTGACAAAGGAATTGCAGGATTTGAATGTGGATACCATCAGAACGGACATACCGACCAGTTCTACGGTCAGTAACGTGCTTATCTGGAATGTTCTACAGTCTGGGGAGAATGAGTTTACTGCTACCTACGAAGTAGATCAGCAGATAAAGGAGGGCGACCAGACGAAAGCGGTCAGTGCTACTTATACGGTTATGGTTCATGTGGATAGTGACGGGGATATGGTAATTGTGAAGAACCCAACCCTCGCACCAGCAATCGCAAAATCGAATTATGAGCCAAAGGTACAGGACGCAGACGGAAGTGTGGAAGCTGATATTATGACAGACGCTACCGCATTTCTGGAAACATTCTTTAAGCTCTACCCAACCGCTACAGAAAAGGAGCTTGCTTATTATGTAGAGGGGAATATCTTAGAGCCGATAAATGGGGAGTATTTATATTCAGAACTCATAAACCCAATCTTTACACAGGACGGGGAGAATGTAAAAGTGAGTGTATCTGTGAAGTTCATTGATAACCAGACAAAAGCAATGCAGATTTCACAGTATGAACTTGTGCTTGCTAAGACAGGCGGTAACTGGAAGATTGTAAAATAAAGAAAAGGACTGATTGTATCGCTTTAAATATACAATCAGCCTGTTAGTTATCTTCTTTTATAATCTTAACGACTGCTTCAATGGGACAGTCCAACATGATACAGATGTCATGCAGAGTATTCATAGTGACACTCTTATTCTTTCTTAGAGCGTCCAGTGTTCCTGTACTGAAATGGTACGTCTTGATTAACTCATATTGTGTAATGCCCTTGTCATTTAAGGTTTTCCATAACGGCTCATAAGTAAAAATGACTGCCACCTCCTTTTTATCGTGTACTCTAATTATAGATTTTATATCGGTGTTGCACATTGCCGAATATTCGGCTATAATTATTGTAAACAAGGTGGAGAGAGAATATACATGGAAGATAATTTTGTAGTGACACCCGAAGCATTAAGGAGACGGCGAAAACAGTGTGCAGAAAAAGAACAACTTCTATTTCTGGCATTGTGTAGCAAAAAAGACAGGAAGCTCATTACAGGAGAAGCAGAACTAAATGTACACGATTACGAAAGAATCTGCTATCTGTTGGAAAGAATGGGATTGAATCATTTGCTTTTGTATTTCGAATTTGAACATGAAGATTTTATGATGGAGATTAGCAAACGAATTGAAGCTGAACTGGAATGCTCCGAAAAGCCCAATCTGTCCGAAGAAATTGATTTAATAAATCAGTGGGCGAGTGATTTTTGTAATCAGCTTCCAACCCCTGTAATGAAACACTATATGGAGATACTTTTTTATTTGGAATAAGGAGGAATAAATATATGATATTTAGTAGAAAGCAGAAATTAAATGTATTGGAAGCTGTTGCAAAACAACACGGAGTGTCCGTGGCAGAGGTCAGACGTGAAATGGAATTGTCCATTGCAGAAGCAAAGAACAATCCAGACCCAGAAAAACAGGCAGAGTTTAAAAGACTGTTCGGAGATAAAACACCGACACCAGAAGAATTTATTATGAAAATATCCCGTGAAGCTTCAAAGGGAAAAGGTGGTATGAATGGGTTCAAAATATAGGATATATTTTTAGAATATCCTGTAACAAAAATAAAATGAAATATCATAAAAAACGTGATTACAGTCCCAATAACGGATTTGTAACCACGTTTTTCTTTTTATCATTAATGTGTATTGTTCAATTCGACAAACTATTAGTTGTCAATCATACTTTTCAATATTTACAGTAGCAACCGCAGATTGATTTGGTTCGCCAGTAGTGAGATTTTGAGGTGCTGGTATCAACATCATAAATCCCTCTTTTCCATATCGCTGTTTATATCCTTGTGCATATTTTTCATCAACAGAAATTTGTTGTATCTGTCCAACAATCATAGCTGTTATTCCTGCACCGCTTAAATCTTGTATTTCTTTTAAGGTACATTCCATATTGATAAAAGCCTCTTGAATAACTGGTGCATGAATAGTTTTGGCATTGGAAATTGTGAAATTTCCTACTTCAAATTCATCTGTTTCTAAGGCGTTTTGATTGATTGTATCTATCAATTTATCATAATAGCTTAGTGGGAGAAAATTGATACAAAAACATTTTTCGCGTTGAATATTAACATAAGTATGTGTATGTTGATATAAATTCCCCATAACGGCAAAGAAAGCTGTCTTATCGCCATGAAAACAACTCCATGCGTGAAAGCATACATTAGGCTTTCCGTTTTCTTTCCATGTGGTAATTGCAAATAAAACTGTCGGTATACCTGCTGTCGTTTCAAAATGGGAGAATAGTTCAAATTCTTCTGGATATGAGGGTATAAAATACTGTGGGAAATCTTTTCCTATCTCTATTTTCATTATCACACCTCCGCATAAGTTCTAATTCGTTTAATTCTTTTAATCATCACTAAGTAAATGTCAACCATCATCACTATGAACTGGACAGCCACATTCTTTTCCAGCCCTAACAACTGGGATTGTTCTATTAATGTTTACTTAGTTTCCATTCTTTAATTTCATCAAATTGGTTGTTCTCTATATAATATACCGTTTGGGAATTAACAGAATATACAAATGAAACTCTTGTAGCCCACAAACCTTCTTGTTTTACCTCCTTCAAAACCGAAAAAGCTTCTGCAACGGAAAAGTTTTCATCATATCTATTTAATAGTTCTTTTGCACATTCATATCGGTTATCTCCAAGCGTAATATAAAATTGTGTACTTTGTGGCGATAGTAGCGAGTAGTTGGTAATCAAGGAAAACTTCTCCATTTCAGTCTTATAACCAATACCGGGTTCTACAATTAAAACTCTGCCGTTCTTATCAGATAAAAGTGCCTGCATAGTTGCACCATTTTCATAAATTATTTCCTTTTCCTGCGCTATTTCCACAGCTTCCTCAAATGATAAACCACCACATACAAATCTTTCTGTCAATTCTGCAACGGTACAGCAGTCACCCTCTTTATTTTTTAACGCTCTTTCATTTCCATGAACATAAAGCAATGTTCCTACATTGCCATTCGCATTTACTCCATGATAAGAGTGCCATTGATTATCTGGCATTTTAATGCCAATAAAAAATCGTTCTTTTTCCAGAAATACCTTATGTTCATATTCAGAAATATCTATATCAAAATTGAAACCAATAATGGTGTCATTACCATTATAAACGAATCTTGTACACATAATTTTGTCTCCTCAAATTCTAATTTATTAAAACCATTATAACATTGTTTAATTCTGCTGTCATTCTGACTTTTTTGTATCTGTATGTTTTCTCTGTATCTGATTGTTGGCAAAATTACGCCACTAGACAGACTATGACAATTTTCGCTTGCCAAATTATGTATAATACACGGGTCTAGTGTCACAGCTTGATGAAAGCTGAGACTTTTTACCGAATAGACCCTGCAAGAGAAAGGATAGTTGCCAGAACTGCTTATGACAACCACACTTACAGAGCCTATTGATAAAAAAGCCTTAGCTTTTCTTATGATAAGTTATTTTGCCTTTAGGAGAGAACAATATCATAGCAAGTCTGTTATTGACACAGACATTGCCTGCCAATTATATATTGGTGGGTTTTTTAACGTGCAGAAAAATATTTTTAAAAATTTTTCTGAAAAACGTCACAAATCACACTTTGCTGTACAGATATGGTGCGGAAAGAGGGAAATGCTTTTCAAGTCATTGATGGAAAGGAGGTGTGATTTATGAAACCGTCAGATTTCCAAAAGACAACACAGTGCCAGTTTGAAAGTCTGCTAAAAAAAGTAACCAGAGGTATTGTTACCAACTACCGCAAGGAACTTTCCAGACGACAGAACAAAGAAGTTTCATTTTGTGAGCTTCCAGAGATTGTCGTTGAAAACTTCGCAGTCTGGGACGATTACGAAACTGATTACACCGTATTTAACGTATGCGGTATTGATATTCGGGTTCTGGACGATAAGCTGGCAGAAGCCTTAAAAAGACTTCCAGAGAAGAAACGTAATATTTTGTTGATGTTCTATTTTCTGGAAATGAGTGATACAGAAATTGGAGATTTACTGAATATTACCAGACGTTCTTCTCACAGGAACAGGACAAGCTCACTCGATGAAATCAAAAAAATATTTAAGGAGGAAAAATAATGTTGGAAACAAAACCGAAACACCCGTCATTTTATCTCATTTCATCGGCGGTTGATGGCAACGAAAATTCGATTGAGAAGTTGTTGCAGTTTTACGACCCTTACATATCAAAATGCTGTTTAAGACCTTTGTATGACGAATACGGAAATGTTTATATCGCTGTTGATATGGAACTAAAGGGACGTATCAGAGAAGCCCTTATGAAAATGATTAGCGAATTTGAAATCGCTGTAAGCTAAACAATTAGCAGAGTATGATTTGTGATTCCCCTCTTTCCTGCTTTGCTACTGCTTATCATTCTATGAAAGTTCATTGGAAACAGTGAATTTTCACAGGCTGACAAGCCGTTGATTGTTCTTTGACAACTGAATAAAGCAGACAGACACGTTTGTGAGACAGCGAGCCACGGAAACTGCACGCCTTGACCTTTCCAGAAGAAAGTGAGCGATTCACGCAGTGATCCGAGAGCGACTTGTGGAATGGTCGCCTTGCCATGACCTGTACTCACAGAATAATGATACGTCCGCATGGTGCGGTTAGCCCACAAGAATGGGAATGGTTGAGATACCAATGGAGCTTTCCAAAGCCGTCTGTCAGCTTAGATAAATGAAATTTAGGAGGTGGTATGTTTTGAACAATACTGATGTACCTATCTGGGAAAGATACACGCTGACGATTGAAGAAGCGTCTAAATATTTTCGTATTGGAGAGAAGAAACTTCGCAGACTTGCGGAGGAAAACAGGGATTCAAACTGGGTCATTATGAATGGAAATCGTGTCCAGATTAAGCGTAAATTATTTGAAAAAATCATTGATACAATGGACGTAATATAGTGATTTTAGGGCTGTTTTATGGTATAATATTAGTAAGCGTATCAAGGCTCTTTCTATCACAGAAAGGAACTTGACACTATGGCAGAGAAAAGACGAGATAGCAAAGGTCGCATTTTACAAAATGGAGAGAGCCAACGAAAAGACGGAAGATACGCATACAAATACATAGACGCATTTGGTAACCCACAATTTGTTTATTCATGGAAGCTGGTTAAGACCGACAGGACACCAGCAGGAAAACGTGAGGATATTTCACTTCGGGAAAAGATTAAAGACATTAAGCGTGATATTGATGATGGTATTGATACCATTGGTAAGAAATTAACTGTATGTCAGCTTTACGAGAAGAAAAACAATCAGCGAAAGAATATCAAACGGAACACAGAAATTGGTCGTCAATGTTTTATGAACATTCTAAAAAAAGACCCTCTGGGCGTTAGGAGTATTGATACGGTCAAACCGTCAGACGCTAAAGAGTGGGCAATCAGAATGAGCGAAAACGGCTATTCCTACAAAACGATTAACAACTACAAGCGTTCTTTGAAAGCATCATTCTATATGGCAATACAGGACGATTGCATTCGGAAGAATCCTTTTGAGTTTAAGTTGAGTGATATTCTGGACGATGATACCGAAGAAAAAATCGCACTTACACCTGCACAGGTAGAAAGTTTACTGTCGTTCATGGAGACTGACAATATCTATCAAAAATACTATGATGAAATTATCATATTGTTAGAGACGGGACTTCGTATCTCTGAATTTTGCGGAATAACTAAGAAATTGGATATGAAGAATCGAATAATCAATGTAGACCACCAGTTATTGAGGGATTCTGAAATTGGTTATTATGTTGCTCCACCAAAAACCACAAAAGGTAATCGACAGATTCCAATGACAGAAAGGGCTTATCAAGCATTCCAGCGTATATTGAAGAACCATAGTAAAGGAAAAGCAATCGTCATTGACGGTTACAAAGATTTCCTGTTTCTCAATCATGATGGTTTACCGAAAACCTCTGGGAACTATGATGGTATGGTGCGTGGTCTTATTAAGAAGTACAATAAGAACCATACGGGACAGTTACCTAATGTAACGCCACATACATTCCGACATACGTTCTGTACCAACATGGCTAATAAAGGTATGAACCCTAATACGTTACAGTATATCATGGGACATTCCAATATTGCTATGACGCTGGGTTATTATGCACATGGTTCATTTGATTCTGCAAAGGCTGAAATGGAACGACTTGTGGCGTAGTAGTAAACAGGTTATTTACTACACTTTTACTACTTTTGAAAGCAAAGTCGTGACAAGAAATGCCAGTTTATGCAAAGTATCTTCCAAAATGAAAAAGTCGGAAAAGCCCGTAAATACAGGCTATGCCGACATTTGAAAACTTATGAAAAGATAATCAGAAATTATATAGAATTTTAAAGCAATAAAAACATCAAATCTACTTATCATATTGGAGGAAAAAACGTGATTAGCCAGAAAGCAACTATTTTATGCCTATTCGAAATATTGAAGAAATATTCAGATGAGAATCATATACTTACTACTGATGATATCAGAAAGAAATTAAAACAAATATATGATGTGGATATGGAACGTCGTGCAGTCTATCGTAATGTAGATGCCCTCCGTACACTAGGTATTGAAATAGCAGGCTACAAAGACAATCATGAAGGCTACTTTCTGATTGATCGTACATTTGAGCCATCAGAAGTGCGTTTACTCTGTGATGCTGTCGCAGCGTCAGATATGATAACAGACGATACCAGTAAAACAATTATTCAAGAACTAATCAGTACACAAAGTGTCTTTCAAGGACGAATGCTTCAAAAAACAATATACGTAAAACCAGCGTCAAAAAATTTTAATAAACAGTTATTTTATAATATCGATACTTTAAACATCGCTATCAATCAAGGCTGCATGGTCTCCGCCATACCACTTTCGTACAATTACAATTTAGAGCTGTCTCCAATTACTGACACTCTTCTTTGCTTTAGTCCTTATGCAACCCTCTGGGCGCAAGGCAATTATTATGTCTTGGGCAAAGATGAACATAACGATACATTAACGCATTACAGAGTAGACTTTATGAAAGACCTTCAGATCTTAGAGCGTGGAATTGATATGATATTCGGCGGGTTCAATCCTAGCCAATACGCAAGAAAATACATTATTGATGCGGGCGAAGCAACCCAAAGATTTGTCATTGACTGCCCCCCTGATCTTTGGTCTGACATTATGGAATACTTTGGTTCTTCTCTCACAGTTCTGACACAAACCGATAGCATGATCTCCATTCGTGTCCATTGTATTCCATCTAAAATGAAGCAATGGGTAATGACACATCTAAATCAGTGTGAAGTTGTATCTCCAAAATCATTCCGTGAGGAGATTCAGCAGATTGTTTTTGATGCTTATCAAAAATATTGGTAATAGAGTAGCGAAATAACTGCAAAAGTTATCTCCTACTTTCTCATTTCTATTCTGTCAATTCATAACTCATAGCAATCAGGTTCTCTATTTCTTCGTCCGGTACCCCGCTATCCAAGCAAATGCTAATCCATTTATCTTTGTTCATGTGATAGGCTGGACAAAATCCTTTCCTCGTCCGAAGCGATCCTATTAGAACCGGATCACACTTCACATTGAGCACATCCACAACTTCATCTCCCGGAAGACAAAGCTTATTTCTCTCCACTTCCATCACAATCCCGTACCACTTGTTATTATCTTTATGACGCAGCACAGCATTCCGATCATGCCACGGATAGTCTGGTTGTGTACCATACTGTTCTTTTACAAATTCAAATAATTCACTTCGATTCATTATGATAGTATGCTCCTATATGTTGGAAATTGATTTCAGGATTTCAAGGATTCCGAATATTGCAACATTGCATTATGGTATAGACGCTCTGTCTCTTCATCAAATGCAACCAGCCACACCTCAAAGTCACTGTCAGCTTGACCTTTTGTACTGTCTATTATTGTGGAAATAGCAATCTCTGCCGCCTGCTCTTTAGGATAGCCATAGATACCCGTGGAAATTGCTGGAAATGCAATGGACTTGCATTCATGCTCGATTGCGCATTGAATGGAATTCCTGTAACAACAAGACAATAACTCCGCCTCACCATCTGTTCCGCCATTCCATACCGGTCCGACTGTATGAATCACGTACTTAGCTGGCAAGTTGTAGCCTTTTGTCATCTTACATTGTCCTGTCTTACATCCATGTAACTCTCTGCATTCTTCCAATAGTTCTTTTCCTGCAGCACGATGAATTGCTCCGTCTACACCACCTCCACCTAGAAGTGATGAATTGGCAGCATTCACGATTGCATCAACATGAAGTTTCGTAATATCTCCTTGTAAAACCTTAATATGCATAGTTCGTCACCTTCCAGAAATCAATGAAGTAGCTTGTCATCTGGTACTGCAATTTCTTTCCCGACCAGATCTATTACTTTCTTGAATCCTTCTCGCTGCCGCAGTACACTACCTAATGACGTTACAACAGCCGTGATATGTTCTCTTCCTACCGCTTCTACAAATGTCTTGACTGCTGGTGGCATCGCACCGGCCCATAGTGGAAATACCACGACAATATCATCCTGTAAATCTGGGGAAATATAATCTGCTGGGATACTTCTTCCACTGGAAGCCATCGCACCGGCTTTTAAATAATTAATCTTGCCTTCCCAGTTCTTATGATCCTCAATTACTCTTGCAGTGGTATCATATCGATTTGCCAATTGCTCCGCTATCTCTTTGCTTCTTCCTGTTCTTGTAAAATAATAAATCTGCATACTTCCGCTTCCCTTCCGTTCTATGGAATAAAATGTATGAGAGCTCCTATCGTAGTCACTGGAAGAGCTACAAAAAGTAGCAGACAAGATAAACAGCCACCACCGCCATTCTTTCTATGCTTATCCATATCATCCATCATGTAAAATGTAAAAGCTTTCTCATCTGGAGTGACTTTGCCATCTCCATTCCAATCCTGCCAATCTGCCATATTAGTTCCCCTCTTATTCTCATTCTGATCATGTCTCTTGAAAATTTATAATTTAATACTCTGTCTTGCACTCAATGCACACTGAAAAGTGATTCTCCAGTAATGCAAAGCCCACGAATCCACTGTTTATATCAAATACTTGTAGATTATTATGGTAATCATACAATCCTACTGTTCGCACGTCGATATCATCATTTTTGCTCAATTCTTTCAACTTTTCCATATAAGCATCATAATGATAATGGTTATTTTTTACATAATACATCCTATATGCATAGCTTCCTTTACGATTTAAAATAGTCTTATTCACACGTGTTTCTGTCCTTTTCAACTGAAAATCTGCTTGTATTGATGAGAACTTATAGTACATATGTATTTGATGTTTTCCATTTGGTAAAACTGTATAAGCGCCACTATTTGCTAATTCCAGCATCTCTTCTTTTATTTCTTTATAATCTAATATTGCACTTTGCAATCCGCATGCATATTCCTCATTCTGAGCAATTTTTTGAACTTCCTCAGGTGTTCTACTGACAGAATTTAATTCATCTCGAAAACTCATAATAATCTTTCCTTCCCTGCACTTTTGTAATATTCAGAAAATAATAATCTATCAAACAATAGTACAAATTTGATCTTATAGCTAATATATTTCACGATAGAACTCTTCGGAAATTATTTTTAATTATTTTTCTAATGTCCTCATCCGAATATTTTCTTGTTTCAGATAAATATTCCACAATTTTTTTATTAAAATCCAATAAATATTCCTTTCCCAATCCACTTGAAAAAGGAGCATCGCTTTCAATAAGAATTCTATCAAGGGGAAGTGCATCTACAATACCTTTTCCATTTTTACTGAGTAGCATTTGGTGATTGATTGAAAAATAACACCCAATATTAATTGCATCTTGTAATGTGTGTAAACTTCCGCTATACCAATGAAGAATTATTTTTCCTGCATATCCTGCTAATATACTGACACACTCTCATTCAGCACGGCGACTATGAACTGAGAGTATCTTGCTTTCCCTTTTTTTACATGCTTGGACTATTTCATTAAAAATGTCCTTCTGGATGCGTTGATTTTCATATTGCAATGCAAGCTCCGGATGAAATCCAAGTGCTATTTTTATATATTTGTAATCTGCATATTGACGATAGTATCGTTCATACAGCTCCGGTAAATTCGTGACCGCGATAGTGTACGAATGATGGGCTTCGATATATGATAAGACTTCCTCTCGATTCTTGTATAAATCAAAATGCATATGTGCATCCATCAAAAAATCAGCCATTATATTTCCTCCAAATATGATGCCAATTCGTCCATTCCGCGAATATATAGATTCGTATAATTTTCAATATCATTTTCTATTGACCCGCTTAATTGAATACTCATAAACGCATATTTCGGATTATACTTATTTTGTGTTTCTTAAAGAAATCTTCATTTTATTGTTATTTATTTCGGTAACATTTGAAGATATGAGTCCAATCTAGCATTGATATATCCTGCAAACAAGCCTTCCATTGCCGAAAGATTGTGCTTCACATGATACTCGTCAAATGCATCGTAATAAGCTCTTCTGTCTGTAAACTTAATGTCAATCGGCGGATACCCTGCTTTCATCAGTTCTAAATTCACAAGCAGTCTTCCTGTTCTTCCGTTGCCGTCAATAAAAGGATGTATCCCCTCAAATTCAATGTGAAATCTTGCAAGTTTTGTGACAAGATGCTCTTTGCTCTCTGAAAAATCACATAGGAGTTGTTCCATCTTCGGTTGAATAAGATATGGCTGAACCGGCTCATGCTGTGCTCCCATAATATGCACAGGAACTCGGCGATAGATTCCACGATCATCCTTTTTATCTGCAAGTACAAGGTAATGAATCTGCTTTATGATACTTTCACTGATAAGGACACAATCCCTCACTAACTCAATTACAAAGTCAAAAGCTTCCTTGTGCCCAACCGCCTCCATGTGGTCTTTGAGTGGTTTTTGGTCAATAGTCAAACCTCTTAAGACTAGATCCGTTTCCCTCAGCGTCAGTGTATTTCCTTCAATAGCATTTGAGTTGTATGTGTATTCCACAATAAACTCTTCATTCAGTCTTGCCGCCTCACCTTCTGTTAATGGTCTTCGGCTGTCCAACGCCACCTTTTTTCGGTCAATCTGTGAAAGTATGCTTTCTCTTGATTTGTACCTACCGTCTGCGGGCCTTACTGAATCAATAGGAATTTTCCAACCTCGCCCCTCCTGATATGCTCCGGAAATTTTACCTTCGGCACAAAGCACTCGAATTCTTCTATCAGAAATGCCCCACTTTTCAGCAGCCTGTTTCACTGTCATGAACATTGATTATTCCTCCAATCCAGTTTCTATTATACTACTTTATCGGAACAATGCCAGCGCTATCGGAATAATATTTCCTATTTTAACGGAATAATAGAAAGTCCTATCTTCTCGAATCGCATTAATCTAGTACAAAGATTTTTCATCAATTGCAACCTGCTTATCTGCTTCTGTCGCGGGCTCCGATTTTTGATTCAGAAAAAAAACATCTTTCATAATTGGTTTAATCATAACTATCCCCTTTTAATTCCATTCTTTCCAAACGTCGGGCTGATATCCGATCGTAGCTTGTCTGCCATTTCTAACAATGGGTGTCTTGAGCACCTTTTGATTCTCCAGCAACTTTTCCATCTTATCTTCATCGGAAATGTATTGGATGAGCGCAAGTGCATCCTTGTCTTTGCATTTGGAATCCAGCATCTGCTCCAAACCGCCAACCGCTTGCATTACGCTGTTCAATTCGCCTTTACTCATACCCTTTTGTTTCATGTCTATCATCTGATATTTCACATTGCGTTCCTTGAAATATCGCATAGCCTTCTTTGTATCAAAACACTTGTTGGTTCCAAAAATCTGTATGTTCATTCTGTGTGTTCTCCTTATGATTCCGAACATTGCTCGATTGCATTATGATAGAAACGCTCTGTTTCTTCATCAAACGCAACCAGCCACACCTCAAAGTCACTGTCAACTTGACCTTTTGTACTATCTATAATTGTGGAAATGGCAATCTTCGCCTCCGCCTAAAAGTGATGAATTGGCAGCATTCACGATTGCATCAACATGAAGTTTCGTAATATCTCCTTGTAAAACTTTGATATGCATAGCTTCGTCCCCTTCTAATAATCAATGAAGTAACTTGTCCTCTGGCACTGAAATTTCTTTCCCGACTAGATCTATTACTCTCTTGAATCCTTCTCGCTGCTTCAGTACACTACCTAATGACGTTACAACTGCCATGATGTGTTCTCTTCCTAATTATTGGTTGCATTTCAATTTCATTCTTCAACCAGCGTACTAGCTTTTGCATAGTCATTCTTATCTATGTATATCCTGTAAGTTTGATTTCGTGTCTCGACTCCTGTTGCTGGTCTTCCAAGCGATATCATCTTCGCCGCAAACTCCATAATGGAATCATTCTTTATCTTATCTTGATAGAAAATATTGTTTTCATCAAGTTGGTATTTTAACTTCAAATATTTATCCAATGAATTTGTCTGTAGCAATAATATCTTTTCGGAAACTTTGTCTGCCATAATTGAATGATCCTCCCATTTGTCAAAATCATAGTTACTTTAAATTTTCTTTTCTCGAACTAACTTTATTGTCAGATTATTTATACTTTTATCGTAACTGTTCAGAACTCCATTAGTTAAAGATGATATCGGAATTCCCTAAAAGGGCTTCTCTGATTGCTGTAAAAGCATTTATTCCATGCTTATGAGCAGTCCCAATATAGCTCATGATTGTAAGATATTCCTGTGCGCCTTCCTCACTGCGAAAACATCCTGAGACCTTGGTTTTAACCTTAATCATGCGCAAATCACGTTCCGCAAGGTTATTATCAAACGGAACACAGAGATTCTTTATAAAT
>NZ_FQZY01000085.1 GCF_900142165.1 Hespellia stercorisuis DSM 15480 | reverse complement strand
TATTCATTTTTTAAGATATGTTCCCTGGTCAGTTCTCGATGAAAGATAATAAGAAGATGACGGAGCAGAAGGACAAGCATTTCTTCATAATTATCCTGGCAGCGTTGAAGCTCGATGATGATACGCTTGAAAATCTGTTCGTATTCCATAGAGGTTCCGACCTGAAATACACGCTCTTTATCCGGGAATCCATATTGCCGTAGGATATTTTTTACATTATTTCCTGTAAAATGAATCCAGTATACTTCTGTCTTATCTTCCCCATAATATTCATATTTCTGAAGTTCCTTCGGTCTGTACAGTACAATGTTACCGGCTGGAACAATCGTTTCGTTATCCACATTGTCAAAATGAAAATGCCCACAACCAGCAGTGATGTAAATAATCTGATAATCCAGGCGTCCCCTTGGACGGTAGGTTGGTAGCTTTGGATGACTGGAAAGGCGGTAAGTGCCGCAGCTTCCTACAATCAGTGGGCGACTTTTGTCTTTGAAATCCATATGGGAGTGGTTTAAATAACCGGTATTCATATACATAGGGCAGCACCTCTTTTCCTACTTTTTATCATTGTATCATTTAGTGCATATTTTGTCTAATCCAATTCATAGACATATTTTGCAAATTAGGATAATGTATATATAGCAAAACAAAGAAACGTAAAGATAAAAGTAAAGGACAAGATTTGCTGCGGGAAAACAAAGTGCAAAAAAATGTATATGTATTGAAGGAGAGTTATTTATGATTGTACCACGTTATTATGAGGATTTAAGCGTACTGCATGAAAACACAATGCCAGCCAGAGCCTATTATATTCCGGCATCCAAAAGAATGGATCACCTGGTGGAGCACAGGGAAGAGTCAGACCGTATGCAGTTATTGAATGGAACTTGGAAGTTCCAGTATTTTAACAGCATCTATGATGTTCAGGAACCTTTCTTTGAGAAAGATTATGATACAGAAAATTTTGATGAGATTCAGGTTCCGAGTGTATGGCAGATGGCAGGATATGACACACACCAGTATACCAATATCCGTTATCCATTTCCATTTGATCCGCCATATGTACCACAGGATATTCCATGTGGAGCATATGCACATACCTTTGTTTATCACAAAGATGAAAATGCACCAAAAGCCTTCTTGAATTTTGAAGGCGTAGACAGTTGCTTTTATGTATGGATCAATGGTTCTTATGTAGGGTACAGCCAGGTTTCACATATGACCAGTGAGTTTGATATTACGGACCTCCTTCAGGACGGAGAGAATAGCATAGCAGTTCTGGTCATGAAGTGGTGTGATGGTTCGTATCTGGAAGATCAGGACAAATTCCGTATGAGTGGTATTTTCCGGGATGTGTATATTCTGAAGCGCCCGGAGCAGGCAATCAGCGATTATCATGTAAAAACCAAGATTGAGGATATGCTTGCAAAGGTGGAACTTGACATGAAGTTCTACTCCCCGGCAGAGGTGAAGATTTCGATTAAAGATAAGAACGGAGCTGTTGTAGCAGTAGGAAGTATTGCCGAAGAAGGGACAGCAGTGTTGGAAATTGCAAATCCGGAGCTTTGGAATACGGAAAATCCATACTTGTATCAACTGATCCTTGAGACAGAAAATGAGGTAATTGTAGATCATATCGCATTACGAAAGATAGAGATCAAAGATCAGGTGATCTATTTAAATGGGCAGAAGATTAAATTCCGAGGTGTCAATCGTCATGATTCTGATCCGATTACCGGATTCTCGATCAGTGTGGAACAGATCACAACCGATCTTACGTTAATGAAGCAGCATAACTTCAATGCAATCCGTTCCAGCCATTATCCAAATGCACCGTTTTTCTACGAAATGTGCGATAAATATGGATTTATGGTAATAGATGAAGCGGATATTGAGGCACATGGACCATTCATGCTTTACCGAGAGGAAGACACAGACTATAACCGGTTCAAACGATGGAACGAAAAGATTGCAGATGATCCGGCATGGGAAGCAGCCATCGTTGATCGTGTAAAACTCATGGTGGAACGTGACAAGAACCGTTTTTGTATCGTCATGTGGTCTATGGGAAATGAAAGTGCTTATGGCTGTAACTTTGAAAAAGCACTTGCTTGGACAAAGAAATTTGATCCGGATCGTATCACACAGTATGAGAGTGCAAGATACCGTAATTATGATGAAACATATGATTACAGCAACTTGGATGTGTACAGTCGTATGTACCCGGCACTTTCCGAGATTCAGGAATATCTGGATAAGGACGGAAGCAAACCATTCCTTTTGGTAGAGTATTGCCACAGCATGGGAAATGGACCTGGGGATTTTGAAGATTATTTCCAGATGATTCAGGACAACGATAAAATGTGTGGTGGTTTTGTTTGGGAATGGTGTGATCATGCGATTGCTCATGGCACTGCCGAGAATGGAAAGACAATCTATGCCTATGGAGGAGATCATGGAGAAGAAATCCATGACGGCAATTTCTGTATGGATGGATTGGTATATCCGGAAAGAACGGTACACACAGGACTGCTGGAATACAAGAATGTATACCGCCCGGTAAGAGTTGTTTCCTATGATAAAGAAAGTGGAGAGCTGGTGCTTCACAACTACATGGATTTTGATGACTTGAAAGATTATGCAAAAATCAGCTATGAACTGACACAGGATGGACTTGTGATTAGTAAAGGAAAACTTGCAGAAGTATCTGTGGCACCACATAGCGAAGGAAAAACAAACCTGAAGGTCAATGTCCCGGAAAATGGAAAATGCTATTTAAAACTCATTTACCACCTGAAAAAAGAAATGCCATTGCTGGAAGAGAATCACATCCTTGGATTTGATGAGATCGAAGTAAGCCAGAAGGATGCCAAGTGCCAGTTGGCAGAAAAATGGTTGGAAAAAACAGCGACGGACTCTGAATTACAGGTGAATGAAGATGATACACAGATTCACATCAAAGGTCGTGAATTTTCTTACACCATTGACCGACGTACTGCACTCTTTACAGAGATGAAATTTGCAGGAAGGGAATATTTGAACCATCCGATGGAATTAAATATCTGGAGAGCACCAACAGATAATGATATGTATATCAAAGCTGAATGGAAAAAAGCCCACTATGACAAGGCTTATACAAGAGCTTATACGACAGAGGTTGTGCAGGGAAAACATGGTGTGAAGATTGTAAGCCATGCTTCCGTTGTGGCAGAGACAGTACAGAAAATTCTTGATGTGACGATTACATGGAAAATAGATGCTACAGGAAAGATTGATGCAGATATAGAAGCAACAAAAGACGGAGAATTCCCGGATCTTCCGAGATTTGGTGTGAGAATGTTCCTGGATAAAAAACTTTCAGATGCCAGATACTTTGGAATGGGACCACAGGAGAGCTATCGTGACAAACATCAGGCAGCAAGCCATGGTCTGTACCGGGCAAACGTAAGTGATTTGCATGAAGATTATATCCGTCCACAGGAAAATGGTAGCCATTATGATTGTGGATATGTAGAACTTAACAACAGCCGATATGGAATTGCGGCATTTTCAGGAAGTACATTTTCATTCAATGCTTCTTATTATACGCAGGAAGAACTTGAGAAGAAAACACATAATTATGAATTGACAGAATCAGACAGTGTAGTTCTTTGTGTTGATTATGCATTAAATGGAATAGGTTCTAACAGTTGTGGTCCGGTTGTATTGGATCAGTATCGATTTAATGATGTATTATTCCGGTTCCAGTTCACCCTGGTTCCGTATGTAAAGGGATAATAAAGTTTCAGGTAACCCGTAAACAAGGAAAGAGAGACTGGCTGTTCTGCAAGGTCCGGATATACAGAACAGCCAGGCGAAAACAGAGCAAAAGAAAAATTTAGAATTAGGCATCATACTGTTAGGCATCTTGAAATTCTAAGCGCAATGAATATGAGGAGCAAAGAAATTCTATGGAAGAAAAAAAGTATTTGAAATGGTATAACAAAATTGGATATGGTTCGGGTGATATCGCAGGTAATGTAGTCTATGCGTTCCTGACCTCCTTCATGATGGTCTATCTGACAGACTCAGTAGGACTCGCTGCAGGTGTTGTTGGTACTCTGATTGCTGTATCAAAATTATTTGATGGTTTTACGGACATATTCTTTGGATCAATGATCGACAAAACACATAGCAAAATGGGAAAAGCAAAGCCTTGGATGCTATATGGATATATCGGCTGTGCCATTACGCTGGTCTGCTGTTTTGCTGTGCCAGTCAGCTGGGGAACAACCGCTAAATATGCATGGTTCTTTATCTCTTATACACTGTTAAATGGTGTGTTTTATACAGCAAACAATATTGCATACTCAGCACTTACATCACTTATTACTAAGAACAGTAAAGAACGTGTACAGATGGGATCTTACCGTTTCATCTTTGCATTTTCAACAAGTCTTCTGATTCAGGCAATTACGGTTGGATTTGTAGATAAGTGTGGTGGAGATGCAGCTGCATGGAGAACTGTAGCAATTATTTATGCAATCATTGGTCTTATCGTAAATACAATTTCTGCTCTTTCTGTTAAGGAGCTTCCAGAAGAGGAACTTAACGAAGGAGAAACAAAGAATAAGGATGAGAAGTACGGAATGGTACAGGCATTCAAACTTCTTATTAAAAACAAATATTACATGATGATCTGTGGAACTTACATCTTACAGCAGTTATACAGTGCCATGATCGGGGCTGGTATTTATTACATGACATGGGTACTGAAAAATAAAAACCTGTTCGGACAGTTCGCATGGGCAGTTAATATTCCACTGATTATTGCTTTGATTTTCACACCAACCTTAGTTGGTAAGTGGAAAGGTATGTACAAACTGAACTTGAGAGGTTATATGTTAGCAGTTGTCGGCAGAGCACTCGTTGTTGTTGCCGGATATATGGGCAGTGTTCCACTTATGATGGCATTTACAGCGCTTGCAGCATTAGGACAGGGACCATGGCAGGGAGATATGAATGCAGTTATCGCATCCTGCTCGGAATACACTTATCTTACACAGGGAAAGAGAATTGACGGTACGATGTACTCTTGTACTTCTCTTGGTGTAAAGATTGGTGGAGGTATTGGAACAGCTGTTGTTGGATGGATGCTTGAGTTCAGCGGATATGTTGGAACAAATGCAACTCAGCCACAGTCCGCACTTAATATGATGCAGTTTATGTATCTGTGGCTTCCGTTAATCTTTGATGTGTTGATTATGTTTGTACTTTCAAGAATGAATGTAGAAGGTGCAAATGAGAAACTGAAAGCAGAAAAAGGAATCACTGCAGACGAAGTAACAGATGCATCAGATATGGAATAAAATTTGATGGAAAAGCGTTGTCTGATCGGTGTTTGATGAGGCAATGCTTTTTCTATATTACAAACAATAGGGGTGGTATTTTGAAAATAGAAGAAGCAATCAAATTATTGAATGGAAAATCTTTTGACAACAAATTAACAGAATTATATGTTGATCAGAACCGGGTTCCATATGAAAAAAAACGGTATCTGAAAGCAATCGACAGCTACAGGACATATTTTGGTGAAGGCGAGATAGAAATATTCAGTGCACCGGGAAGAAGTGAAATAGGCGGAAACCATACGGATCACCAGCATGGGGAAGTGCTGGCGGCGTCCATTAACAATGATGCAATCGCAGTTGTAAGAAAACTGGAAGAACCATTCGTGAAAGTAATGTCGGATGGTTACAGTAACCTGATTACGATTCAGCTGGATGACCTGGAGAAAAAGATCGAAGAAGAAGGTACCACAGATGCACTGATTCGTGGCGTGCTTGCCAAGATGAAAATGAATGGTCATCTGATCGGAGGTTTTCAGGCATATGTGACCAGCGAAGTGCTGATTGGTGCAGGTCTTTCTTCCTCAGCTGCTTTTGAAACACTGATCGGAACGATTCTATCCTATCTTTACAATGATGGTAAGGTTACTCCGATTGAAATTGCCAAGATTGGACAGTATGCAGAAAATGTATATTTCGGGAAACCATGTGGTTTAATGGACCAGATGGCATGTTCGGTAGGAAGTCTGGTGCATATTGATTTTGCAGATCCGGAAAACCCGATCGTGGAACAGGTTAATTTTGATATGAACGCTTATGGGTATAGCTTATGTATTACGGACACGAAAGGATCTCATGCAGATCTGACACCGGATTATGCGGCAATCCCACAGGAAATGAAACAGGCTGCCAAATGCTTTGGAAAAGAGTTCCTTGGCGAAGTACCTAAAGAAGAGATTTTGAACCATATTACTTTGATACGTGAGCTGGCAGGTGATCGTGCAGCACTTCGGGCATTGCATTTTGTATGTGAAAATGAACGTGTCAAAAAGGAAGTAGATGCGTTAAGAAAGGATAATTTTCCGAAATTTCTGGCGAATGTGAAAGAATCCGGAGATTCTTCTTTTAAATATCTTCAGAACGTCTATACCTGTCATGACGTACAACATCAGAATGTGTCTATTGCATTGGCACTGAGTGATGTAATATTCGGGGAAAAAGGTGTGTGTAGAGTTCATGGGGGAGGATTTGCAGGAACTATACAGGCATTTGTTCCGAATTATCTGGTGTCCAACTACCAAGAAGAGATGGATAAGATTTTTGGGAAAGGTTCCTGTGAAGTATTAAAGATCCGTAAGTATGGTGGTATTAAGGTATTATAAACACTGAGAGAAAAGGAGAGATGATCTATGAGTAGCATTTTAGTATTAGGTGGAGCAGGTTACATTGGTTCTCATACGGTGTATGAGCTGATCGAGACAGGGGAAAAAGTAGTAGTAGTAGATAATCTGGAAACAGGATTTCGTAAGGCTGTGCATCCGGATGCAAAGTTCTATCAGGGAGATATCCGGGACAGGGCATTTATTGATTCTGTATTTGAAAAAGAAGATATTGATGGAGTCATTCACTTTGCTGCCAATTCTCAGGTAGGTGAGAGTATGGTAAATCCACTCAAATATTACAACAATAACTTGTGTGGAACAGAAGTATTGCTGGAAAGTATGGTTGCACATGGCATCAACAAGATTGTATTTTCATCAACAGCAGCCACATACGGAGAACCGGAACGGATTCCGATTCTTGAAACAGACCGTACTGTTCCAACAAACTGTTATGGAGAAACAAAACTTTCCATGGAAAAGATGTTTAAATGGACAGCGAATGCCCATGATTTACGTTTTGTATCCTTGCGCTATTTTAATGCCTGTGGAGCACATCCAAATGGAAAGATTGGGGAAGCCCACAATCCGGAGACACACTTAATTCCACTGATATTACAGGTGCCGAATGGAAAAAGAGAGTTTATTTCTATCTTTGGAAATGATTATGAGACAAAAGATGGCACATGCGTAAGGGATTACATCCATGTAAATGATCTTGCACAGGCTCATATCCTGGCTATGGAGTATTTAAGAAAAGGAAATGACAGCAATATTTTCAATCTGGGAAATGGAGTTGGATTTACTGTAAAAGAAGTGGTAGAGACAGCCAGAAAAGTAACAGGGCACCCAATCCCGGCAAAGGAAGAACCAAGAAGAGCAGGAGATCCGTCAACGCTGATTGCATCCAGCGAGAAAGCAAAAGAGATTCTTGGATGGAAACCAAAATTTGATGATCTGGAGACGATTATCACAACAGCATGGAATTGGCATAAAAATCATCCAAATGGTTATGAAGCATAGTACGAGGGGAGAAAGATAAAATGATTGATCAGTTGATTTCGGAACTGGTGACTTATGGACTGCAAAACGGACTGATAGATGATGCGGATAAAGTGTATGTGACAAATGGTTTATTGGAACTGTTTCAAAAACAGGATTATCAGGAGCCGAAAGCATCTGTAGAGCCAAGAGAGTTACACTTCATTTTAGAGGATATGCTTGCATTTGCACTGTCAGAGGGAATCTTAGAGGATGATACAGTGACGATGAAGGATCTTTTCGACACAAAGATCATGGGGATTCTGACACCGGCTCCGTCTGTGGTAAGAAAAGCTTTTGAAGAAAAATATCAGGTATCTCCAAAGACAGCAACCGACTTTTATTATCATTTCAGTCAGGTAACAAACTATATCCGCACAGACCGGATTGTGAAAGATGAAAAGTGGACGACAGATACAGAATTTGGTCAGATGGATATCACGATCAATCTGTCAAAACCAGAAAAAGATCCAAGGGATATTGCAAAAGCAGGAGCAGCAAAGAAATCTGGATATCCGGCATGTCTGCTCTGCCGAGAAAACGAAGGATATGCAGGTCATATTTCACATCCTGCAAGACAAAACCACAGGATTGTACCGGTAACTTTGTGTGGAGAACAGTATTATTTACAGTATTCACCATATGTATATTACAATGAACACTGCATTATTTTTAATGAGAAGCATATTCCAATGGCGATTAACCGGATGACTTTTGATAAGTTACTTGATTTTGTGAAGCAGTTTCCACATTATACGGCAGGTTCTAATGCGGATCTGCCAATCGTAGGAGGCTCCATTTTAAGCCATGATCATTTTCAGGGCGGCGGTTATGTGTTTGCCATGGCAAAGGCACCGTATGAACTGGAATTTGAATTAGATGGATATCCAGATGTACACGCAGGGATTGTAAAATGGCCGATGTCAGTGATCCGTCTGCAGGGGAGAGCAACGGAGAGTATAGTAGATGCTGCTGATCATATTCTTACAAAATGGCGGTGTTATTCGGATCCGACAGCTGATATTTTCAGTGAGACAGATGGTATTCCACATAATACGATTACGCCAATCGCAAGGATGCGTGGAGACTTATATGAACTGGACTTGGTTTTGCGTAATAATATTACAACCGATGATTGTCCGCTTGGACTCTTTCATCCACACAGCGAGTATCATCATATCAAGAAAGAAAACATTGGACTGATTGAAGTTATGGGACTGGCTGTATTGCCCGCCAGACTGAAAAAAGAAATGGCAGAATTGGAACAGGCGATTCTCAATCATGAAGACCTGAGAAAGAATGAAACAATGGCTGCCCATGCAGACTGGGCAGAGGAATGGATGCCAAAATATGAGATTACAGACAGCAACATTCATTCCATTGTGCAAAAAGAAATCGGGATTGTGTTTACGAAAGTTCTGGAGGATGCAGGAGTTTATAAGAGGACAGATGAAGGGAAAGCTGCATTTAAAAGATTTATTGATAATTTATAAAAAAAGGACCACTTCATTTTTGTGAAATGGTCTTAGGAAAAATATTCAGTTTTCACAAAATAGTCCTTTTAGTATTTATACATGGTATGGATGCTCAAAATATTCAGCGTAGAATACTAAAAGGTCGTTCAGATATTTTTTTAAATTGCTCATTTGCGATTCCTCCTTTCCTTGTTTACAAGTTGATTATAGGATAGATGAAAAAGGATTGCTTGCCAAATCGAAAGAAGATATAGACAAATGTTGCAAAGGGGAGTATTTCATGCAGTTAAAATATGTTGACACAAAAGAGGAGATCATAGCGGTAAATAAAAAGTCAAAACATATTGAGCCACATCTTCATAATGCTTTGGAGATTATTTGTGTAACAAGTGGGACATTAGAACTTGGTGTTGGGCAGGAACTTTACCATATGGAAAAAGGAGATATAGGATTTGTATTTCCGGATATTATTCATCACTATCAGGTACTGACACCGGGGATAAATAAAGCGACTTATCTGATAGCCTCGCCATTTACGATTGGAAAATTTGCAGAGATTATGCAATCCATGGCACCTGAATATCCGGTTATAAAAGCGGAAAAGGTTGAACCAGAGGTGTACAGGGTTATCAATGCTATTTTAGAAACGGAACAGTCTGATATCACTGTTGCACAGGCGTATCTTCAAATTGTGTTAGCACGTTGCATAGGGAAACTTAATCTGGTAGAAAAGAGTCATGTGGGGAGCAAAGATCTTATCTACCAGACCGTTTCCTATATATCAGCAAATTTCAAGAAAAAGCTATCATTGGAAGAAATGGCAAAAGATCTTGGTGTGAGTAAATATGTCTTATCCCGGCTTTTTTCCAAAACCTTCCATAGAAATTTCAACCAGTACCTTAATGATGCAAGACTAAATTATGCATGTCATCGCTTGGAAAATACGAGCGATTCTATTACAAATATTTGCCTGGATAGTGGATTTGAAAGTCAGAGGACATTTAACCGGGTATTTAAGGAAAGATACAAAATTTCGCCGAGTGACTATCGGAATACATGCGTGAAGGATATGCTGTCATAAAATGTTCTGCAGATAGAAAAATTTACTTCGATTTCACGCCGTTATGTTTTTGATTTTATGTATGGATGATACAATGTTAAAATGGTCGCAGAGAACAGATTTTCAGAGGTGAAAGAACAAGGCGCACTCTAAAGAAAAAGAAAGGCAGGACATATATGAATATGGGAAAATCAGTCATTGATTTTAATGAGAAAAAAGGCTTCATCTGTGATATGGATGGTGTAATTTATCATGGCAATCAGATATTGCCAGGTGTTCCAGAATTCATTCAGTGGTTACATGATGAAAAGAAAGAATACTTATTTTTGACAAATAATAGTGGGTATACACCACGAGAATTAAATCAGAAACTGGCTAGGATGGGACTGGATGTGCCAGAAGAACATTTTTATACCAGTGCATTGGCAACAGCTGCTTTTCTAAAGGAACAGGCGGCAGGCTGTTCAGCATTTGTGATTGGAGAAGCCGGTCTGTTAAATGCACTTTATGATGTTGGTATTACAATGAATGATGTAAATCCGGATTATGTTGTTGTGGGAGAGGGACGATCCTATTCATTGGATACATTGACAAAAGCGACGAATTTAGTTCTGAAAGGTGCAAAGCTGATCGGAGCAAACTCGGATGTTTCCGGACCAATCGAGAACGGCATTGCTCCTGCATGTCGTGCATTGGTTGCACCGATAGAAATGGCAACAGGTACACAGGCATATTTCTGTGGAAAACCGAATCCACTGATGATGAGAACCGGATTGAATATGCTTGGATGTCACTCCGCAGAAGCTGTGATGGTTGGAGACCGCATGGATACCGATGTGATTTCGGGAATGGAAAGTGGTATGTCTACCGTATTGGTTCTCTCTGGGTGTTCAACGAAGGACACACTGAAGACGTATGCATATCGTCCAACTATGGTTTTAAATGGTGTTGGGGATATTGCTGCGATGGCGAGTTCAAAAGAAAATAGTACAAGATAATTGGAAATGTTGTAAGTAAGATGCCTGGCATCTTACTTACAACGTATGAGCATATTCATGAGAAGATAAATGTGAAAAATCAAGTAATGAAGAAAAATTCTGTTGAATTACATTCAGTATTTTCTGTTTTTTTTGCAATTCCTGCTTCTCCCGTATAGTGGTTGCTTGTTCAGATTCAAGATTATCAATTCGTTTCTGGATTTTTTCAGAGCTTGGGATTTTGGTAATGCCGAGATCCTGAAGCTCTTTTTTTAACGAATCGTGGAGCTGATATTCAGCCTGATGTCTGCTCCGATATGCTGTGGGATTTGGAGCTGATTTTGCATCTTCGATAACTTTACGACAGAGCCGGTAAGAATCACAATGCTTTTGAATAACTTTCTGCGTGGTCAGTTCAGTGCTGATTTCCTGGATGCGCTGATCAGCCGCTTTGATGGAATTTTCAACATCGGAAATATGCTGCTGAAAGTCCTCGTAGTTTAAGAGATTATTTTCGGAAAGATAGTTGAACGTTTTTGCAGCTTCTTTCAGATTATTCAGTTTTGCCCACCGCTCAAATCCCTCTCGATTGCCAGTTGTGACATAAGTGGAGATATTGATATAAAGACGAGCTTCTCTGGATAGGTTTTTCGGAGATTTCGTCTTATAGCGATTTTTCTCTAAACGGAGACGGACGTTTTCTTCGGTGTAGTAACTTCCCAGTGATTTCATATAGGTGAAATTTTTCTGTTCAGGTGCCCGGAAAGATAGATTTTTTCCCTGCCGTATTTCATATCCTGCCAACTGCATCTGCTGTAAAAATTCTTCATAATTGATAGAGGACCAGATTGCCTTATCAATCGAAACACGCAGTTTGGCTTTCCAGCTGGTTCCACGATGGTATTCCATATTTTCCTTATAGCTTTTTCCTTTTTCACCGGTTGGCATACTTGTGGCAAGTCCGTTTTCCTGGCAGATACGATTGCTGATCCGGCAGATTTTATGATAGCTGCGTTTGTTGGAAACATACTTATGATTGGTGACAAAGCTGGCGGCATTAAAGATGATATGATTGTGGATGTGGTCTTTATCAACGTGGGTGCTGATTACATATTCATATTTTCCTTTTAACACTTCATCAGCAAATTGCTGTCCGAGACGATGGGCAGTTTCAGCGTCAACTTCCCCAGGCTTAAACGACTGAATCAGATGAAAAGCCAGATTATCACCCTTATCCATTCCGTTGTTCTTTGCCGTTTCTCGTGTGAGAGCAAATTCCAAATCAGCAGTTTCCGGTGAGCAGCCAAAGCTGGAAACCAGTAGTTTTTCATCTGTCTTATCCGGATTGGTGATGTAGTCCAGAGCTTTCTTGTCAGTTACTTTAATGGGGAAGATCTTAATATATGCCATAGTTCTTTCATCATCTCTTTCAATTCTTTCATTTCTTCCGGATACAGATCTCCGGTGGTATTCACTTTCTTTGCAATCTGATTGATATTCACACCAATCTTGTGCATTTCCTCATATTGTTTCTTCAGGGGAGTGGTGTCGGTGTTGACAATATAGCCGTCAATTGCCATTTTACGAAGATAAGCTCCCATGTTTTTGGTCTTTGACTGTATCATCTTCATGCGGATCAGTTTCTTTTCTTCTGGAGTCACACAAAATAGGATTTGAATATTTCTTTTCCGATTTGACATACGCAGTTTTTCCTTTCTTTGAAGTTTATCAGTGTTGGATTTGGTGCTTTTTCGATTTAGGGTAGGGTTCCCTAAATTGCCTGTTTTTCGGAAGTGTATATACACTTCCTGTCCTTGCTATTTACCGGTGGCAGAGCCGCCGGAAGAGAGCCCTTAGAAAAAAAGTTCTCTATGAATTAGGTATTCGACGAGGGAAAATCGGACATGAAAAAGATAGTTAAGACAAAGAGTGAAAAGAATTTTTTTGAGATCAGAATATATGATATGTAACAGCCTGAACGGATTGTTTCATCGTAACAAACAAGAACCCCCTCAAAGCGGCAACTCTGAGAGGTTTCTTGTTATCTAATGGAATCTCACCAATTTTCTTAGCTACAGTCATTATATGCTTGAGTTATAAAAAACTCAACATGAAAATAGAGGCTCAATCACAAATTTTGTGGGATAAAGGATTTCTGACATAAGTCTTCCTGCTGATATCAAACAGTTTAAGGAAGAAGTATTCATCATCACGATATCCGTAAGCCTGTCGTCTTAATGTTTTGATTTTGTTGTTTATACCCTCAATCTTACCAGCTGATATGTCATATGTTGCATGAGCTATGATACCCTCAAAGTGATTGTCCAATAACCTTCTGAACCACATAAGGTGCTCGTTTTTAGTTGATTTACAGGTATCCATGATAGAGATAATATCCTCAGACATGCGTGCTTCGTCATTACGAGAATACGCAAGAGTTAAACTCTCTTTGATGAGATCAAGTGTAAACAGCAGCTTG
>NZ_FQZY01000119.1 GCF_900142165.1 Hespellia stercorisuis DSM 15480 | reverse complement strand
GGGAACGTATACCCTGACGGAGACAAATGTACCGGGCGGATATGAGAAGGCAACCGACATCGAGTTTACCGTAGATAAAGACGGAAAAGTTACCGTAGGCGGAGAGAATGTCAACGGAACAGTTACGATGGTCGATAAGTATTCAAACCAGACAGTAAAGGTAAGCAAGACAGACATCAACGGAGAGGAAATCGCCGGAGCAGAACTGAAGATCACGAAGAAGGGTGATACTTCATTCGAGGCAATTACCTGGACATCCGAAGAAGGAAAGACCAAAGAAGTAAGCCTGCAGCCGGGAACGTATATCCTGACGGAGACAACAAGACCAGATGGATATGTGAAAGCAGAGAGCATCACCTTTACCGTAGACAAAGACGGAAACGTGAAAGTGGATGATGAAAAAGTAGATCAGGTAACCATGACTGATGACTACAGCAGTGCAAGCTTCCGCAAGACAGATCTTGCAGGTGAAGAACTGAAAGATGCAAAATTAGAAATCACAGACAGAGACGGAAAACCGGTTAAGGACGTGAAGGGAAATAGTATTGCAAGCTGGATATCAGATGGTGAAAATGCGCATGTGGTTGATGGAATCCTGGATGGAATCTACAAACTGACTGAGATGGCAGCACCGGAAACTTACGATGTAGCAGAATCCATCATATTTGAAATCAAGGATGGGAAAGTGGCTTATATCATAGAGATGATAGACGGTGAAGAGGTTCACACACCGGTGGCTGACAACACAATCATCATGAAGGACCGCCCGATCGGAAGTTTGAACGTAAAGAAATTTGTTATCGCAGCGGGAACAGCAGTAAGCGATGTATTCCACATTACGTTGTTCAAAGATTCAAATTATACAGAGCCGGTAGCAACAAAAGATCTGTGGGTCTACCGCGGTGTACCGGTGAACAAGGATGGTCTGACGTTTGACAGACTGGATCCGGGAACATATTATGTGGCAGAGACGGATGCAGCTGGTCATCCGATAGGAGCAGATGGCAGCACATTTGTTCAGACATATGTTACATATAGTAATACAATCAAAGTAGGAGACGGCGAAGCCTTAAGTGGAGCGGACGCAGGCTACGGAGTATCAGATGTTACACAGGGTGGAACGACAAATGTAATAGTTACCAACATTCCACAGGGAGTTGCGCCGGAAGGCTTTGGCCAGCTTACAGTGACAAAAGAAGTAAAAGATACAGAGAATAATGATGAAAAGGTCAGCAAATCTTTCTACGTAGGATTATTTGATGCGGATGGAAAAGCTGCACTTGACGCAAGAGGAAATGTAATCGCGGTTCAGGAACTTAAACTGGAGAACAGCAGCACGACCACAACGACATTCAAGGCGCTGGATCCGACACGTGTATATTATGTACAGGAGACAGACAAGAATGGCAATATCATGAAATCTACAGATATAAACTTCGCATATGAAATTAAATATACGCAGATTGAAAATGATGAGACGATTGAGTCCGAAGCGATTCAGGTGGTACCTGCACAGCCGTCAGCAATTACAATTACGAACACAGAAAAACCAAGATATGAGACGAATGTCAGCAAAACAGACATCAACGGTGAGGAAATCGCAGGAGCAGTGCTTACGATTACAAAGCATGGTGAGACTGCACCGACCGATACATGGACATCTGTAGCTGGAGAGACTCATGTGACTCATCTGCAGCCGGGCGTATATGTTTTGTCTGAGACAAATGTTCCGGGCGGATATGTAAAAGCAACAGATATTGAATTTACGGTAGATGCTGATGGGAATGTGACGGTAAACGAAGACAGCGTAGATAAGGTTACGATGGTAGATCAGTACAGTACTGCAGTATTTAGTAAAACAGATGTAGCTGGAAATGAACTTGCTGGAGCGACCTTGAAGATCACAGACGAAAACGGAAAGCCGGTACATGATTTCCAGGGAAATGAAATCAAGAGCTGGGTATCTGATGGAACAACACACACAGTAACAGGATTGCCAGATGGCGATTATGTATTTACAGAGATCTCTGCACCAAACGGATATGCAGTCGCAGAATCTATCAGATTTACAATGAAAGACGGACGTGTGGCCGGAACAACGGACAACATCGTGACGATGGTTGACAAGCCGATCGGAAGTCTGAATGTGAAGAAGAGTGTGGTGGGAACACTGGATGATAAAGAAATCAGTGATACATTCTATGTGACATTGTTTGCAGATGCAGACCATACCAAAAAGGTTGGAAAAACACAGGCAATGGAAATCAAAGATGGCAGGCTGATTGGAGACGGAGTGACATTTGAAGGACTGACACCGGGAACTTATTACGTGGCAGAGACTGATAAAAATGGAACACCACTCGGATTGGACGGGGAATCATTTGATTACGGATATGTTGCCTATACCAATGAAATCACAGGTGACGCAAATGCAGCAGGTGTTGTGAACGTGGCACAGGGAAAGACAGCAGAGGTTACCGTGACCAATAAGCCGGAAGGCTACACGTCTCTCGCATTCGGTGAACTGACAGTCACAAAATATGTGAAAGATTCTGCGAAGAATGACAAGAAGGTAAGCGCAACATTCTATGCTGGTTTATTTGACAAAGACGGCAAGAGAGCCGTAGATGGAAACGGAGACGAGATTGCAGTCAAAGAGCTGAAACTGGATAATACCAATAAGGTAAGCGTGCAGTTTAAGGATCTGGATCCGGAAACTGTATATTACGTACAGGAGACAGACAAGGATGGAAAAATCTTATCATCTGACACGGCAGGCTTTGGCTATACAATCCAGATCGGAGACGGAAAAGATGGTGCAAACATCGTGAAGGTCGAAGAGGAAGGAAAAGCGGAAATCGCGATCACGAACACAGAGAAGGCCAGCACAGAGAAGACCGGCACTCCGGGAACAACAGGCAATTCTAACTCAGCAGCTGCAAAGACTGGAGATAAGAATACAGTAATGGGATATGTGATCGCAATGCTCCTTGCATTAGGAGTCGTAGTGGTGGCAATCAGAAGAAGACGGAGAGCTTAACAGACAGATCAAAAAATGCTGTTGAAGTTAAAGGCATAATTGTTGAATTTGAAGGCACAGCATTTGTTGACAAAAAGTAATAATAAAGTTACAATGTAATTACAGATAAAAAGGGCAAACCGGTAGAAATGCCGGGACGCAAAAACATAGGACCTAAGCTGATAACACAGTATGGTAGCCGATTGCATGGGATGTGATTTCATTAGGAATCAAATTGATAGACCCTGAGATCGGAAAGATTTCAGGGTCTTTTTTCAAAAATAAACAGCTTGCATTTACAATAGAATATCAAAGGGCAAACCGGTGGAAATGCCGGGACGCAAAAACATAGGACCTAAGCTGAGCATACAGTATGGTAGCCGATTGCACTGGAAAGTTTATTCACACAGAGATGAGACAACAATGATCTGACAAGACGGTCTCTCTCTCTTAACGAACCTGTAATCGGTAGATTAAAAGAACCGGTTACAGGTTTTTTAGGAGGGATAATTATGAAAGGAAAAAGAATCGTAGAGAAAGCAGTTAAACTTTTGGTAATTGCAATGATGTTCAGTTTCATATTTGGAACATTTACCTCCGAGGCAGCCTGGAAAAAGACATCCGCTGGATATAAATATACGGTTGCTTCGAACAGATATGCGACCGGATGGAAGAAGATCAGTGGAAAATATTATTATTTTGACAAAAAAGGTGTTCGCAAATCCGGATGGCAGACAATCAGTGGAAAGAAGTATTACTTTGGAACAGCCTCAACGGGATATATGAGAACTGGCTGGCAGACAATCAACGGAAAGAAATATTACTTCGGATCCGGTTCAGCAGGATACATGAGAACCGGCTGGCAGACGATCAGCGGAAAGAGATATTACTTTGGAACAGCCTCAACGGGATACATGAGAACCGGTTGGCAGAAGATCAGTGGAAAAACTTATTACTTTGGCGGATCAAAAGACGGAGCAATGAAAAAGAATACATGGGTCACAAGTACAAAATATGTTGGAAGTAACGGAGCATATATTCCGAATTACGCACAGCAGTTAGCAGCCAAGGAGGCGGCAGCGAAAGAGGCAGCGGAAAAGGCGGCTAAGGAGACAGCAGCGAAAGAAGCAACGGAAAAGGCAGCCAAGGAGACGGCAGCGAAAGAAGCGGCAGAAAAGGCGGCCAAGGAGGCGGCAGCGAAAGAAGCAGCGGAAAAGGCAGCCAAGGAGACGGCAGCGAAAGAAGCGGCAGAAAAAGCAGCTAAGGAGGCAGCAGCAAAAGAGGCGGCGGAAAAGGCAGCGCAGGAAGCGGCAGAAAAAGAAGCGGCAGAAAAAGAAGCGGCAGAAAAGGCAGCACAGGAGGCAGCAGCAAAAGAAGCGGCAGAAAAGGCAGCGCAGGAGGCAGCGGCAAAAGAAGCAGCAGAAAAAGCAGCGGAAGAAGAAGCAAAGAAAGCAACTGAGAATCCGGATGCGGGGAATACGGCAGATGACCAGAATCAGGGAGAGAATGAGGATGCGGCATATGACAGAGAAGCGGCAGCGCAGGCATTCGATCTGATTAACGAATACAGAGCATCCCAGGGAAAAGCAGCATTGGAATGGAATGAAGAACTGCTGACGGTATCCGATACGAGAGCATCCGAAGCAGAGTCTTGTCAGGGGCATACCAGACCGGACGGAACCCCATGGTACACCGTATCAGATCTGACAGACGGAGAGAACATTGCATGGGGATACCAGAGTGCAGAGTCACTCCTGGGTGGATGGCAGGGATCTGCAAAACATAATGCAAACCTGCTTGGGGGCTATACATCAGCAGCAATTTCAGCACATGTGTCAGAGAATGGAGTATACTATTGGAGCATGGAGTTCCAATTCTAAGGCAGAAGTCCCGAGTGATAAATTACAAATATGTTTAAGTATTATTAAGAAATCGTTTCTTTCATTTTAAGATGTTCTTTTTATAATAAGAACAACACATATGAAAGGGGCGATTTTTTTATGCAAAAAACAAAATTATTAACGGTCACAGTACCTTGCTACAATTCACAGGATTATATGAGACGATGCGTCGAATCTCTGCTGCCGGCAGGGGAAGAAGTGGAGATTATAATTGTTGATGACGGATCAACGGACGATACGGGCATGATTGCGGATGAATATGCGGAGGTTTTCCCAGATATTGTACGTGCAGTCCATAAAGAAAATGGAGGACATGGTTCCGGTGTGAATGCGGGAATGAGTCTGGCCAAAGGAACCTATTTTAAGGTGGTGGATTCAGACGACTGGCTGGATAAGACTGCTCTGGAACAGTTGATGAGCAAGCTGCGTGAGTTCGAGGGAAAAACGAAGACTCCGGATCTGCTGGTATGTAATTATGTGTATGATCATCTGGAGAAGGAGAAAGCCCATGCCATGAATTACCGTAATATTTTTCCTGAAGAAGAATTGTGCACATGGAATGAAATGGGGCATTTCAGACCGTCCCAGTATTTGATCATGCATGCCCTGATCTATAAAACAGAGGTGCTGAGACGGTCAGACGTACAGTTGCCGGAACATACTTTTTATGTGGATAATATCTTCGCGTATCAGCCGCTGCCGAATGTCAGCAGTATTTATTACATGAATATTGATCTCTATCATTATTATCTCGGAAGGGAGGATCAGTCGGTCAATGAGAAGGTTTTAATGAAGCGGATCGATCAGCAGATAAAGGTCACCAAAATTGTCAGCCGGCTAGTGGACCTGAGAGAAGTAAGAAGAAAATATCCGAAGTTAGCTGCTTACATGTGCAGAAATATCTCGATCATGATGGCGATATCGTCGATTCATCTTTTGATGATTCAAAGTGAAGAAGCTTATCAGAAAAGGCAGCAATTGTGGAATGAGATAAAAAAACAGGACAAGAGGTTATATAAAAAACTAAAGTACGGAACAATCAGTGGTTTTACGTATCTTCCGGGACGCATCGGTGGAAAAGTTACATTATCTGGATACCGGGTGGCCAAAAAGGTGGTTCAGTTCCAATAAATGGAGGAAGACAGGATGAAAAATATATACATTGCTTTTGTGAGCACACCGGGGATATTTGCTTCTGTTATTCGAACCGTATTGAAACAAAAATACGTGCATGTTGCCATATCACTCGATTTAAACTTGAAAACAATGCTGACGCATTCTCGTTACTTGAGTTGTGAGTTAGTCAGCATAAAATAATTATGTGTCTTTCGGCACTTGAGAATTCTATTCATTCTACTTTATCTGTCTTCGAATTGCTGTTGATTCACGATCTTTTACGAACTGATTTCGAACTATTTTATACAGCACGAAGCAGAACGTACATTCGAAAGAATCTTGATTTATATGCTTACATATGGTATTATATGTATATGGAAAAAACATTTGATTTAAACAATATTTCAAAACTTACGTATGGTCGTGGGTATGTCTACTCCTTACAATACCATATTGTCTGGTGTACAAAATATCGTAAACAAATTCTTAAAGATGGAATAGCACAGGAGTGTAAAGACTTGCTTCAGCTTATTGCAGAGCAGTATGCATTTCGGATATTGGCAATGGAGGTCATGCCGGATCATATCCATCTTTTGCTAGATTGTAGACCACAGTTTTTGATTTCAGATATGATCAAGATCAT
>NZ_FQZY01000092.1 GCF_900142165.1 Hespellia stercorisuis DSM 15480 | reverse complement strand
AGGAAAAAAGCGAATTCACATAGATTCACCTATGGTGAAAATGACTGTGGATAAGTAATGTTTTTCAATGTTCAGTTGTTGTTAAATATATTCAAAAGCCATAGAATTTGGCTTTGAATCAGAGTTATTTGAAAGATTGAAAGAGTAATCCACAATGAATTAAATTATTCAATCACAAACAATTGGTTATCCACCAATTACCGAAATAATATCGCAAAACAGGTTTTAAAAATTCTCTGTTTTGTACAAAAATTAATTAGTTCCCCAAGGGGGTTCTGAACAGTTACTTTGAAACAACGATTTTTCCCTTTGCCGGTACTTCTTTTACATTGACTGTACTAGTCTGTTTTGCAACAACTCCAACATTTACTGAATCTGTATTAATCAAGTATCCCACCGAAGCAGTGATTTCTTTTACATATACAGTATTCTGTCGTTTTACAAATTCAATAGTCGAATGTCCATCGCGATCTGTTGCAGGCATCTGTGCAATAAGGTTCGTGCATGCGGCATCTTTATATACACCATAAATTGCACCAGCTACACCATTTCCAGTTTCTGAATCTACTTTATTCACTGCCACCTTACATTTATCTAAAGTAATCGAAACACTTGCTTCGCTTCCCTTTGTTTCTGATGGCGTATGATACTCCTGGAATGTGATATTCTGGGCATCTGCTATTTCAGAATTATAAATATAAGTGTATGGTCGCTCAAACTTTGCCTCTGCATTTACTTTGAAAGAGACCGTATCTGTTGGCATTAAAAATGCCTTCTCCACTGGAATCTGAATATAGAATCGGCTAGTCAAACTACTTGCATTATCATAGACAATCTCACATCCCTCTGGTGCTCCACTTAAGCTGATTGTTCTGGATTTCACAGTACCTTTACTATTAATGGTGTACCATCCACTTCGATAATAAGTTTTGTCTTCGCTTAATGTCATCTTTGTCGATGATGGCGCAACGACTGTGTAAGATGGAGCATCTCCATACCCTTCTTTTCCGGCATTTGCTTTTACATCTCGATACATTGCCATCGTGCAGTCAAATACATCCTGATATCCGCTTACAGCACTCAAGGAATTGACAGAATGTCCATCATATCCGTAATCTTCCAAAATACAGTAGATTACAGCCTGTGTCACATAGTAATCCTTGATCCAATTACCTGTTGAATAGGACTTGTCATTGGTATCTCCGTAGACACTACAACCGTGTGCAATCGCATAGGATATTTCGGAATACATGCCATTCGCTTTCCATGTCTGACTAATATAGCTGGTAGAATCAATAAAATGCTTGCTAACCTGCGTACAATAAGCCAATCTCCAACCATTTGCAGAATCATTGGCAATATACTTTACATAGTTTCCTACATTGGAACCTGTCTGGGAACTGTGGATATAGTTTAATAATGGAATATCCCACATACCGCTTTCGTTTTTTGCGTTTTTTACCACTAAAGATCCGGCAGACGCTCTAAGTTTTGACCCATAACGATTACCATAATTAATAATGTTCTGGTAGAAGTTATATAGTTCCAAGTCTTCTCCGGTAAACTTAAGTTCTGACTCTCCTGAAAGAATCTGTGCCTGAATCAGCTCAATAGCTGCATTGCAGATCTCATCATCTGTCATTTCCGAAAGACTTTTTTCTCCTTCTACCTGCGTATCATCTGTGACATTTTCTAACACTTTCTCCGCATCATCTGACACTTCTGGATTTCCAGGAACAAGCAGGCTATCATCTTCTATAACGTTTTCTGTATCTTCCTGTGTCGGTTCTACAGCTTCCGTATTATCAGATTCTGCATCTTCCTCCGACGTATCCTCCTTTTGGTTTTCACCGCCATCTGCGTCATTGCTGACATTGGATTCTGTTTCCGGTTCTGTTGCTTCTTTTACAATAAGTTTTCTACTTACCTGGTACTGTGGATTTCCACTAATTGGCTCTACATAATACGTAGTCTGGTAAGTATCAGCTTTCTTAGAATCAAAATCTTCTCCGGCTTCATTCTTTGACTCATGATATGTCACCTTGACTTTCTCATCATGAAATTCCAAATTCGAGAAATCACATTTCACATCAAAATCGGTTCCTAGATTAATCTCTAGATCTTTTGCTGTTACAATCTCATCTTCGCTTAATTGCTCAATCACCTCTTCTAGCTTTGGTGGATGAGGTACTTCTTCCTCCGTGGCTGCATAAGCAACCATCGGCTGTAATACACTTGTGACTAAGGTCATTGCCGTTAGCAACCCCGATATCACTCTTTTCGCTTTTCCTTTCATTTTCTACCTTCCTTTCTTATGAATGAATAATTTTCTTGCACTTTCATCAGATTGGGACAGTTTCACCTGATAACAGCACATAGATATGGCGGTGTCTGCATCTAAGCAAATCACCGCCACATAGCATCTGCTGTCATCCTTTCAAAATGACAACTATTTATTTTGAGCTTCCTGTGTTCTTCCCAGACCCGTTCCTATATCGGTTCCATATGTCCGATACGTTCCCTCTGCAAAGATGTGCGAAGATGCACATTCAGGACAGGTATCATTCTGGGCAGGCTATGAAATTTTCAAGGTACATGGGAGACACTGCTTTGCATCTCCTTCACCTATCGAAAACCTCACAACCTATAAGGACGGAAATTTCACAAAATAATTTATTTTCTATTTCTTTTGAAACTCACCTCTATATCAACTCGCTCTACTCCCATCTCTTCACGAACCATTTTCATAGTTTTTCTGAGAATGTCTGTCAAAGTAGTTCTCGGGATATCCAATTCGTTCGCTATCTCCTTCTGGGTAGCACAGTCAATGTGATAACGCATAAAGGCGTATCTTTGTCTCTCATCCATATTCTTAAGAATGTCTTGAATTGTCTCCATTTCAATAAGATGATCTAATGCACGATTGGCTTCTGTGCCAAGTACTGCCCAGTCTTCTGAAACAATGCTATAGGATACTTCCCTAGTGTTTTGACGAATTCTTTGATTTTCTTTTAGACGATCCTCTCCTTCGAGGATTAATCTCACGTACCAGTTTTCATTTTCGAAAAAATCTGATGAAATGGTTTCTCCTGCTCCTGAGACATCTTCATAGCAATATGATTGGCACTCTGGTATTGGAAATACTGTCACACGATTATCAATGCGATACAGAACATATCCATTGGCAAATACTGTCAGTTCTGCCTTCTGATCTAACTTTTCTTTCACAACAACCGGAACTCTTGATTCGGTCAACTTCCTTACAGAAGGAACTCTCATCTCCTTATCAACGCTACCTACCATTGTTCTTAATTCTTTTAATGTCATCATAGTGACCACCTTTCTGCTTTGCAGCACGGGCGGTCAGCTTTTCTCTTTTAATGCACTACAAGAAGCCTCAGACCAACCCGTTTTTTTTTAACGGGAATCTGAGACTCCTCTGTACTAAATCATAAAAATCACTCCTTTGATTTTTTACTTCTTACTAATAGAATGCCTAAAAGCACTTAAGGACGAAAAAACGCAAAAAAATAGAGCCAGAATCATTAGCGCATTACTGCTAATAACTCTGACTCCACTTAGTCCTTCGTCGAATCCACTTATTCAACGGCTACTTTATTCTTCTTAACCTCATAGACAGCATACTGTCCATCCTTTTTTCTTCTTACTTCTGCATCATTGCCTCTCTTGGTAATCTCTTCAATAGATCGAAGCAACCGCAGATTCCGCTTGTGTTTATCACTAAGCTCAATGTTGATTGTTGTTTCACTCGTATTCATTATCATATTCATATCTTCTTTGCTCATCATCAGCCCTCCTGGTCGTGTATTTTAATCACCCCGGCGGATAAAGGGAAATGAAAACCGTCGATGAGTTAGAGATCAAACAAGTTCCGTCGCATCGAAGCATGCTGTCTGATCATGGTATATGAGAAGGTTTCGCTTCGAAAACCATCCGCGAATCGAGCTCCCTTAGTCCCACTCCCAAGGTGATTACCTATCAGTTACCTGACTGCTCTCTTCGTCTATGGCATCATTATAATTCTATGATTCTTCGATGTCAATATCTATTTTCTCTTATTTTTCGATTTTATTATTGACATCGAGAATTTGTCGTCCTATAATAAAGGAACAAAGAGAGGAGGACGAATTATGGCTCAAAACAATAATCACACCATCCCATTTCCGGGAAGGGGCATTGATAAACATACGTCCAATACCGTTTCTTATAACGGTGCACAACAAAAACAAGATAATGTACTAGGTACGAAGATTACAGAAGCTAGAAAGTCTATGAAGCTAAGTCAGAAACAATTATCTGAACAGCTGGAAGATTATAAGATTTCTGTAACGCCTGGTGCCATCAGTAAATGGGAAAAAGGCGACTCTATGCCAAACCCATACCAGTTGTTCGCTCTCTGCTACTGTCTTCATATATCCGATGCAATCAATTACTTTACCGGATTTTCTCCGGAAGCATCTGATTTCACACCGGATTTGAGTCAAAAAGGATTGAACCTTCTGCAGATGTTTAAAGAAGCATTAGTTTCTTCTGGAAACTTCGCTCCTAGAAGTCGTCGAGATTCATTCTCTGATCCCGAACCGGAAGTTGATATGAAGATTTTCTTAGAACCCGCCGCAGCTGGTCCTGGTAATCCGTTAGTAGAAGGTGCTTTTGATATGATAAAGTATCCAGTCAGCGCAATTCCCGATGGAGCTGAATTCGGCATTCGAATATCCGGACAAAGTATGTCTCCGCGATATGTAGATTCTCAGATTGCATGGATTGAGCCTAGTGAAGAATTATATAATGGAGATGTAGGTGTTTTCTATTATGATGATAATGCTTATATCAAAAAATATGTAGTGGAACAACCGAAAGCAGATGAGATTCCCGATTACATTGATGAAGAAGGTCGAGTAATGCCAAAGGTTACACTCTACTCCTTGAACAGAGAATGTGCCAATCTCGATGTTACAGTAAAACCGGGACATCCCTTCTATATCGTTGGACGTGTACTAAACTAACTTGTCCATTACCCAATTTAAAAAGACTAAAATACAGTTGATTCCGTTATTGACCCTATACTCAATAGCTTTATTAACTGCACCCATTTTTAGCAAGAAAGGAAATCATGAAATGGTATATCCAAATAGTAATATCGTTGAAATGGGCATAGGCGATGTTGGAATTACTTTCACAGCGCAAGGAACCATGAATGCCCCAATTGGAAGTATTATTTTCTATAATCAGAAAAAGCAAAAGATTACGACCCTACCTGACGACTACCAAATAGACAAGGACTCAACAGAAACATATCTCTCTCATCCTGATCAGGAGATTTGTTTAGCTTTTTCGTCTGCTGAAAGTATCAATGCCGTAATCTCAATACTACAGGCTATGAAAAAGAATATATTTGAGGATGAGACAACCAGAGAATATGCAATTCAAAGAAACATGGAGTTAGAAGGAAGGTGATTTTCAATGAAGAAGCGTATGTATATCGCTATTGACTTGAAGTCCTTCTATGCATCTGTAGAATGCGTTGAAAGAGGATTAGACCCCTTTACCACCAACCTTGTGGTTGCAGATCCGACTAGATCCAAATCTACTATTTGTCTTGCAATTACACCTGCAATGAAAAAGTTGGGTGTAAAGAATCGTTGCCGGATACACGAGATACCTGCAAACATTGAATACATTACTGCTATGCCGAGGATGCAATTATATATTGACTACTCTTCTAATATTTACAGTATCTATTTAAAGCATGTAAGCCCTGACGATATTCATGTATATTCCATTGATGAATGCTTTATTGACGTAACAGAATACTTAGCACTCTATCATCAGGATGCAAAAGAGATGGCTATCACCCTAATGAATGATGTAATGGAGGAGACTGGCATCTGCGCTACTGCTGGAATCGGCACAAATTTATATCTTTGTAAAATTGCTATGGATATCGTTGCGAAGCATGTACCAGATCATATTGGATATCTTGATGAAGAATCCTTTAAGCTACAACTGTGGGATCATCGTCCCCTGACAGATTTTTGGAGAATTGGAAGCGGAACTGCTAGTCGACTAGCGAGATATGGAATGTATACGATGGGAGACATTGCACGTACCAGTCTTCATGATGAGGCTTGGTTGTACAAGCAATTTGGAATTGATGCAGAACTGCTAATTGATCATGCCTGGGGAATTGAGCCCTGTACTATTCAAGACATTAAATCATATAAACCAGAGACAAACAGCTTATCCTCTGGTCAGGTTCTGATGCGGAACTACACTTTTGAAGAAGCCAGGGTAATAGTTCGGGAAATGACTGATTTACTTGTACTAGATTTGGTTGCAAAGAAATTGGTGTCTGAGTCTTTTACCCTTTATATTAGTTATGACCATAAATTTGAAGTCCCCGGCAGTAACGGAAGCATCAATCTCGGAAGTTCAACAAACAGTGCACGTAGAATTGTACCTGCAGTCATCGACCTATATAATTCAATTACTCATAAACATATCGGCATTCGTAGAATTAATATATGTTGCAATAAAGTGAAGACCGAAGGATATTATCAACTGGATTTATTCTCCGACCTCGAAACAGATGAAAAAGAACGTAATATCCAACAGGCAATGCTTGCAATTCGAAAGCGATATGGGACGAATGCTATTATGAAAGGCTCTAATCTGTTAGACTGTTCCACCTTTAGGGAACGTAACGGACAGATTGGTGGTCACAAAGCTTAATGATAGAAAGGAGGCAGCTAATGTTTGCTTATGCAGATATCATCAATTACCACAGACCTGTTTCTAATCGTACCCGGATGAGTATCGGACATCGGGCAAAACAATTTGCGCCTTTCGCTGCTCTCAAAGGATATGAAGAATCAGTGAAGAAAAAAGAACGAATTTTCTTTGTACGTGCTGAACTTGCAGAAGAACAAAAAGAAGACCTGGATCAGAAACTTCGCATCCTATCCTATCATGATCATATTTCTATTACATATTTTCAAAAAGCTACAGAGATGGAAGCTGATATAGGAACCTACCAACATATCTCCGGGAATGTGGATTTCATTCACAAAGAAGAAAAACGTATGCGTGTGGGGGATATCGAATTATCCTTTCAAGATATCGTAGAACTAAACGGAGATTGCTTTGATTGTATAGATACAGAAGTCTATCATCAACTAAAAGAAAACAGAAAGAAGGATTTTATATGTTAAAATTTGAAGATTACGAAACAGAACAATACTATTACAAGCGGTTACAAGAGTTAGGAATATGTCATGTGAATTGGGGATTTGGAGATGTCTATCTTACCAGAGATGAAATTGATAGCAATTTAAGTTCTCTTGAAGACACTATAAGAAAGCTCAAGTCAAGCAAGACGCATTAATGCAAATGGAAGAAAATCAGACTCACACCTCTCATTGAGTGAGTCTGATTTTTCTTTCACCTTGATTATGAAATTCTGATTTCTCGTCTACTCTACAAACTGGAAGTTAGCGCGCAAACAGTGTGTCATCCCAATCATAAAGTTCAAGATAATAATCAACGAAAAAGTCTTCCGGATCACCCTCATCATCCACGCAAGTTCCATGATGAGAAAAATGTGTTTTATCACCGGGTTTCATCTCAATGCTGCCATGACCCTTATCGAATCCATATCCATGACCATAGTCACATCCGAATACCACACCCACTTTTTTCCCCGATTCCGTTTTATAATTTTCCAACCATATCTTCCCCTCAATTAGCGGGGCAATATCTTCAACATTCATAAACATACTGCCATCCTGCACCTTTTGAATAGTACTGCTGTTTTTTCTAATTGGTTCCAATATGGAAAATCCGACTCTCAAGATATATATTTGTTCCATAGAGCAATCTCCTTTCTGTTTCGCACTCAAAAAAGTCTTTAATACGGCAAGAACTTCCGATTTTGTTATTCGTGTTCCTTTACTCATACATCTGGAAGCTGTCTCTTTCTTTGACAGTGTTGAGAATTTACCTTCTTGCCCTGAATTCAGATATGATTGCTTCCGGCAATTCCGTACTACGAAACACGTTCTCTGCGTATTCCTCCAAATCAGAACTGTTTTTTGTAAATTCAATAACTTTCGCTGTCCCCCTTGAAAATATAATATCGCACAACTCATCTTCCGTACATGGTGTTTCACCAATTAACCCGTAAGCTGCAATATATTCGTTCCATGCACAGTTTTCGATACCACGATTATAAATCCATGTCAGAACTTCAATAACATCTGAAACATCACGATATTTTCTTGCCAGATTTAACACTTGTCGCCATGTTGGCTCATCAATATCATAATTCTTAGAATCATTCCATTTTCCTATTGTCGGTTTCCATTCGCCCATATGATTACCTCCTCAAATCCCGATTGCACCAAGTCGCTGCGCGACGGCCTGCCAAGGCTGTGGTGCTTTTCTTTTTTCTATCTACCTAAAAAGCAGTGACAGATATACCTTAAAAGAGTATTGTTAAAGTACGACCAATAACAAACTTTTTACACAGGATTACCTGACCACTGCCTATGAAAAGAATAACACTCAATGTCATTTCCTGCAATAAGGATTTTGATATAAATGCACCTCCATGAACGGCAGTGAAACTTTTTTATAATACTGTTTTCATGGAGGTCTTTATGTACGAAAAATATTTTGAAAAACTTACGGAAGAATGCGAAATACGCAATCGTTCCGCCAATACTTCACGCACTTATTCCGACAATATAAAGCGATTTCTGATCGATGTTGGAAAGCATCCTGACCAACTCCTGCTTGATGATGCAAGACAGTACATCCTGAAAAAACGCCGTGAGGGTATCTCGGCAGAGTATTGCAACAACATCAATTCTTCTCTTGCATTCTTTTATAAACATGTCTTACATCTCTTCTGGGATCAGGAGATTGTACCTAGAATGAAGAGAGATTATACTATGCCCGATGTCCTTTCCGTGGAAGAAGTTGAGCGGATGATAAACACTGCAACTGAGGTACGGAACAAAGCCCTGATTGCTCTTATCTATTCATCTGGCCTACGCCTCAATGAGGCTGCCCGATTAAGACCAGATGATATTTACATGAGTACCATGCAGGTTCATGTAACAGATACGAAAACGCATCGGGACAGATGGACCATTCTTTCCCAGACTGCTTTAGAGTATCTAAAGGAATACTGGTACTCTTATAACGATCCCAGAGACAGACTTTTTGTCAGTCTCCTTGCTCCCCATATGCCCCTCAAAGGGTCGGGAATCGAAATCATGATCCGGACAATTGCACGCGATGCTGGTATTAAGAAACGAGTTTATCCGCATCTGCTCCGTCATAGTTTTGCTACCCATCTTTTAGAACAGGGGGTCTCGATCGAATATTTCCAGACTCTTCTGGGACATCGCTGTCCGGGGTCAACCTATACCTATCTTCACATTGCAAACAAGACGCTGATGGGTATTCAGAGTCCTTTGGATCACCCGAAGAAGAAACGAGGAAGACCTCGTAAAACGAAGGACGGTGCTAACAATGAATGATATAACCGTTCAAGATATCTTTCTCCGATTTTATGAGGACTTTCGTAAACTTCATTCCGTTTCCCCGGGGCAGGATCGGACTGCTCTCTGTATCATGAAGTGTAAAACTCCTGAGATGGGTGCTAATGTCAGCGAATGTCCAGAGTGTCATTTACGCAAGATTCACTATAATTCCTGCCGTAATCGATTCTGTACAATGTGTCAGGCAATGGACGTAGACAAGTGGATAGACCTACAACAGGAGAATGTACTGGATGTTCCATACTTCCACGCTGTATTTACGATTCCTGAAGAATTGTATGCACTGACGTACTCCAATCAGAAGCTTCTTTATGACACCATGTACCATGCGGTATCTTCGACATTGAAAGAACTGTCTTCTGATTCCAAACACCTTGGTGCAAGGATTGGCTTTATCTGTGTCCTCCATACATGGGGATCTAAAATGAACTATCATCCACATATCCACACCATTATTCTCGGTGGCGGGTTGGATGAACGGAATCATTGGAAAGATAAAGGCAAGAAGTTTTTCTTCCCAGTAAAAGTATTATCCGCTGTTTTCAAAAAGTATTACTTGCAGGAACTGAAAATGCTCAGAGAAAAAGAACTTCTTGAATATCACGGTTCGGCCAATACATTTATGAACCACTATGCTTTCAAAGAGCTTTTAGATCTCTGCTATGAAAAGAAATGGATTTCCTATATTAAACCGGCTTTTCAAGGAGCCAGTTCTGTCATACATTATTTAGGAAGATATACACACCGTATTGCAATCAGTAACCGCCGTATCGTCGAAATGGATGAAAAGAATGTCACTTATCTTGTGAAAGATTATAAAAACAAGGGGCACTGGAAATCCATTACAATTCCTGGGACAGAATTCATCCGCCGTTTTCTAATGCATGTGCTTCCAAAAGGTTTTGTACGGCTTCGCCATTATGGGATTCTCTCTTGTAGGATTAAAAAGGACAAGATGACGCTTTGCCGAAACCTTCTTGGATGCAGACAATACCTTTCAAAGCTTCGAGGGATGAACACAGAACAGGTAATGATGGCACTGTATCATATCGACATCTGCAAATGTCCAGAATGCGGAGCTCATATGTCTTCTTATCGTATGCGCGGACACTATATGCTTTGTTAAAGAATGCAACTGAATATTTTTTGTGGCTTCCGAATGGAAGTCTGTTTGCTATGCTTAAATGTCGCAATATTTTCTTATTCTCTGGTGAAAAGCCGATAAAACCTGACTTTTTCCTGAAAAGAAATTTGATTGAATTTCCATACAGCATGGCTACCCAGACGCAACTTGGTGCAATCAGTGAAAATCAGGCTGCAAAGCCAACGAAAGAGCAGCTATCTAAAACGGTAGGCTGTTTTTTCGTTGACCTTGACCCCGATTGTTCACGAAACGATTTGTATAATCAACCTGTATATGCATCACTTGCGGTATTTACAAAGTTTTGCTTTGCAAGCCAATCTTTTTCTTCTTCGGTTTCCGGTATGTCAATTCTTTCAATTTTGAATATTACGGGTCTAGTTCCGTCGTTACAGCAAGCGATCATCATTCGCTCATCATTTGTCCACTGATGCATGATAGAACCACCTTGAAGTGCGGTGTATACGTACCTACTTATTGCATCCCATGCTTCTCCACAGAATTTACCGTTCATCAAATGATAAAAATCATCTCGTTCGCTATTTCTTTCAAGCGTAAAAGTATCTCCCTCTTTAAAGCAAGGGCAAGGACCCGACTTATGTTCAGCAAGGTATTTTTCTTGCAAATCAGGAAATACTTTTGTCTCTAATACAGTAATTTTACATTTGTATTGCATATGTCCCCTTTCACTCTAGAAAAAAATTAATAATAATGCAAATATCTGTTTTCATTATACATCATTGAGCCTATTATGTAATTCTTATATTCTCTTATGCAAGTATTATTAATCCAGTTTTTTTAATATCCGCCAGTTATCTTCTTTGAAAGCTATATAAACTTTTTCGCCTTTCTCGAGCTCTATCTCAATTAGCCCAAGTTTATTTACCAGATCCATCACAACATTTTCCAAAAACACCTGTGTAAACAAATCTTTTTCATCCTCTAAGTCTTCCAGCGGAATCACTTTTTCATACTGTGTGGCATCACCGGCTAATATAGTAATTGTAATTTGTTTTTTACCAGTAAGTTCATTAATGAATTTCACTACCTGACTTATGGTATTTACATATGTATCGGATATACTTTTTTTAACGCTATTATTTAATATACTCTTATTCAAAAAATCCACTTCCGCAATCGTTTTCAGTATTATCAATTCCGGGCCAAAATCTACTCTTTGAAGGATTTCTGAAAACTCCTTAAACACATCCCAGAAATCAAAGAGCTCCAACCCCTTTCCATTAATTGTTATGTCTTCTTCCTCACAATCAAAAAAGTATGCTACATACTCTTCTTCTGAATGAACTGTTTCTAATTTCTCTTTTAGAATTTGATCACATTTTATAAATGCTGCTTCCACAGATGCATCACTATAATCCTCGTTCAACGTATCTAAAAATATTTCTGATAAACTTTTTCTCATACTGTCCCCTTTCTTCTCTCATCAGTATCTTGACCTATGAGAAATGCTTCTGCTGTCAATCGGACACCATAGGAGAATCCCTGCCTATAAGATTCATAATTTTCTTCGTCGGACAGTTTTAATATTGTAGACACAAGCATATCTACTTTCTCCTGATTTTCATTTGGAATGATATCTTTCAATTCCTTTTGATACTTTTTCATCAACTCTAACAATTCCTGATAGGAAGCAGTGTGCGGACTAAAATTTATCTCCTGTGGTTCTGCTTCCTTCATTATCTGATCGTAACTGTTCAGAACTCCATTAGTTAAAGATGATATCGGAATTCCCTAAAAGGGCTTCTCTGATTGCTGTAAAAGCATTTATTCCATGCTTATGAGCAGTCCCAATATAGCTCATGATTGTAAGATATTCCTGTGCGCCTTCCTCACTGCGAAAACATCCTGAGACCTTGGTTTTAACCTTAATCATGCGCAAATCACGTTCCGCAAGGTTATTATCAAACGGAACACAGAGATTCTTTATAAATAAGCAGACTGATGCCTTGTAATTCACAAGTCTGTCAATTAGATT
>NZ_FQZY01000083.1 GCF_900142165.1 Hespellia stercorisuis DSM 15480 | reverse complement strand
ACCAATTACCGAAATAATATCGCAAAACAGGTTTTAAAAATTCTCTGTTTTGTACAAAAATTAATTAGTTCCCCAAGGGGGTTCTGAACAGTTACCAACTCTGCTAGAATATGTACAATACATTTACAGCAAAAAACCTTTACATGATCACTTTACTATACACAGTCAGATTGAAAGAAGGAGGCCCGAACATGGCAATTTCAAATATAAAAACAACTTTTCCAAGTGACATCCACACCGTATGGCAGGTCGTCACCTCTGTGGAGGATTATACGTGGCGCAGTGATCTGGGCAAGACCGAAATCCTGAGTGAAAAACAATTCGTCGAATACACAAAAGACGGGTACGCGACAACATTTACAATCACCGCTTCTGAACCTTACAGGCGTTGGGAATTTGACATGGAGAATGAAAATATGAGCGGACACTGGATCGGCATTTTTACGCAGAAAGATGACCAAACCGAAATCGATTTTACCGAGGATGTGACCGCCAAAAAAGTTTTTATGAAACCATTTGTAAAAGCTTTTTTAAAAAAGCAGCAGACACAGTTCATTTCTGATTTAGAAAAAGCATTGCGCAGTGCTCCCCGTACACCTTCTACGGAGAACGGGAGCACCTCTGAAACGCCGCGCTAAGACCCCGGAGGTATCCTTTTGAAGAAGAAAATCATTGTCCCTATCAGCCTGATTGCTATTATTTTCCTACTCGTTTTCCTCATGACGGGCAGCCCGCTTGTTGCCTGCCATAATTACGAGCTGAAAAAATCTGTCCTGTCTGTCAGCGGGGAAACGCAAGTTACGCTTAATGAGATCGTCCCTTTTGACTGGGATATTGTGTATACCTTTTCTCCCTACACGACCAAAAATGAAATCGAAAAAATCATTGGATTCAGCAGTCATTCTATCCAGGAAACAGTCAACAAGGGGATGGTTCAGCTTCTTTTTGTAAAAGGAAACACCGTTGTCGCAAGTGTCTGTGGATACGCCGATAATCTGGGATATCGCATCACGTTTAAAGATTCTGTCCGTTTCGAGGAAAAGGCGGTATTTGCGGTCGATACAAACGCGGGCATTGTTACGCTTGTGAAGCACTAATACCCCACCGCCCTTTTTCTTCCCCGCCCTGCAGAGCCGATCGAAGCGTACCATTCTTTTTTACTGCTCTGCTATGCATTTTTGAATTATTTTCTTTGCTAAGATTTCATTGAGTAAGCCCTGCATCTTTGCTACAATATATTCGTACTTTCACACCTGACAAAAACGAAAGAGAGGTTCATCATGCTGACAAACAACGAGATTATTTCATTTTTAAAAAAGGATGTCGCTCCGGCACTCGGATGTACCGAGCCTGTGTGTGTTGCGCTGTGCGCTGCTTATGCTTCCCGGCATGCGGACGGAGATCTTCTTGAAATTTCTGTGAAGGTGAACGCAAATATTTACAAGAACGGGATGTCCGCCGGAATCCCCCATTTTAATAAAGTCGGGCTGGAATATGCCGCTGCCTTGGGGGCACTTTTGAAAAATCCCGGGAAAGAGCTGGAACTGCTGGAAGATATCACGCCTGAGATCGCCGAAGAGGCTGCCCGGTTGATCGAGAGAGGCGCTGTTTCTGTAGCCATTGATCCGAGTGAAAAAAATCTGTATGTCTCCTGTGAGCTCCGGACCCGACAGGGACGTGTCCGCGCCGTTATCCGGGACAGCCACACAAATCTTGTGGATATCCAAAAGGATGAACAGATCATTTTCGAGAAATCATCTGAGATAAAGCAGAGCGAAAATTATTTTGTAGATAAATTGAAACAAATGAAGCTGTCCGAAATCCGGCAGGCTGTGGACTCGTTAAGCGAAGACGAACTTTTGTTTATGCTGGACGGTGCAGATATGAACGAGAAGCTTGCGGCCTACTCTGAGACTCATTCTGTCGGCGTCGGAATTGCCGACACACTTCGCAGGCAAATGGATTCCGGTTTTTTGACCAACAGCCTGATGAACCGGATTCAGCTGCTGGTCAGTTCAGCCGCCGAGAGCCGTCTGGATGGATGTCCACTCTCCACAATGAGCAGCTCCGGCGCCGGGACGAAGGGGCTCGTGGTCATCCTGCCTATCAGTGAAACCGCAAAAACCATTGGTTCCACAAGAGAACAGGAGGTCAAAGCACTCGCTTTCGGCCACCTTGTGAATCGCTATATCAATGCAAGTGTCGGAAAGCTGTCCGCCATGTGCACCTGTGCGATGGCATCTTCCACCGCCGCGTCTGCCGCCATCACCTGGCTCCTCGGCGGAAATGACGAACAGATCGGCCACGCAGTCCGCAACATGACCGGGACAATAACCGGCATGGTCTGCGACGGCGGAAAAGTAGGATGCGCCATGAAGGTTTCCATTTCTTCCACGGCCGCACTCCTCTGCGCACTGACTGCCATTGACAATTCCGCACTCCGCCCGACAGACGGCATATGCAGCCAGACCCCGGAAGACTGCATTGCCAACATCGCCAGAATCGCAAACCAGGGGATGCAGGAAACCGATCGGGTCATCCTGAATATAATGGAAGAACGCACAAAACGAGCAATCAAACAGCCCTGTGAACAACATGATATAACCACCATAACAAACTTAAAATAAAGGAGTACCCACCATGCCAGTATTTGATTTCAACCACACACCGGATGAGCAAAAAACATCCGAGTGCACCTATACTACATTTCGTTCCAACGAAACTACCGCCACACCGGAAAAACCGATCCTTGTTCTCGACAACAGTGGTCAGGAATGGAAACATCACTCCAGCGGCTTTTTCACAAATCCCAGCAAACAGACCACCTTCGAGTTTGATACGGAAACAGGGACTGTCAGCGCAGATATCCTGCAGATCGACGCGCGTTTTGTCAGCCTTCTGCGGTGGCTTGGCGAGAGCCACATTAACGTGCGGCTCTCCGGCAAGAATCGGCCGGACGGCTACGCTGTCTATAAGATCCGTGAGATTGCTTTCGGCGGTGCCACCAAATTATCCGCTGAAGATGGCTTTCTTCAGTTCATGATCGACCGCCTTCTGGCAAGCAACGCGCCGACAGAGGAGCTTGTGGATGAGGATATGGACGAGATGGGTGACGACATGAAGTTGACCAGCCTGCAGAGTATCTCTGACTTTATGACCTGTGCCGGACGGACCATGCCGGACAACATCCGCCTCTGGGCACGCCGTAATCTCGCGGTCGCACGTTCCCACGAGGTGACCCCTGAGGAACGCCGTCACGCACAGCGCGCACTTTCTATCATGATGAATATCCAGTGGAAGAACAATTATTTCGAGCCGATCGATCCCGAAGAAGCGCGCCGGATTCTGGATGAAGAACTGTATGGAATGGAGCGTGTCAAACAGCGGATTATCGAAACCATCATCCAGATCAACCGCACACACACACTTCCCGCTTACGGTATCCTTCTAGTGGGCCCTGCCGGAACGGGAAAGTCTCAGATAGCTTACGCGGTTGCCCGCATCCTGAAGTTCCCGTGGGCAACACTTGACATGAGTTCGATCAACGACCCCGAACAGCTTACCGGAAGCTCCCGCATTTACTCTAACGCAAAACAGGGAATTATTATGGAAGCATTTTCCATGGCGGGAGAGTCAAATCTGGTCTTCATTATTAACGAATTGGACAAGGCAGCCTCCGGAAAAGGAAACGGCAATCCTGCCGATGTTCTGCTGACTCTGCTTGATAACATCGGTTTCACCGACAATTATATCGAATGCATGATTCCTACGATCGGTGTATACCCGATTGCTACCGCCAACGACAAATCACAGATCAGCGCGCCGCTGATGTCCCGCTTCACCGTGATCGACATCCCGGACTACACGCCGGAGGAGAAGAAAATCATCTTTTCCAGATTCTCCCTGCCAAAGGTTCTGGGCCGCATGGGACTTCATGAAAATGAGTGCGTCGTGACCGAAGACGGTCTGGACGCGGTCGTTCAAAAATATGAGAACACCACCGGAATCCGTGATTTGGAACAGGCCGCGGAGCACATGGCTGCCAATGCACTTTATCAGATTGAGGTGAATCATGTTTCCGCAGTTACTTTTGATGCGGATATGGTGCGGAAGCTCCTTGACTAAACTAACGAACTGCTACAGACACGCAGGTTTTTTGTGGAAATGCAATCGAGTAGGAGGCTAACCATTCATTGATTAGCCTCCTACTCGATTATGCTTTCTTCACAATGTTTTAGCCCGCAGGCCTTCATACATTCTCCTGGACACCGGTACCTCTATACCCAGACGTTCTGCCTCCGTCACGATATATCCGCTGAAGGTGTCTGTCTCTGCACGTTTTCCTGCCCGGATATCTCTCTGCAGTGAGCTGGTCGCTCCATCCGCAAGTTCGTAATAAAATCTATGAATGATCGCGTCCACATGTTCCGGGAGAACATGCACTTTTTTCGCCACTGCGACCTGATACGCCTCCTGTACAAGCTGTTCATACTCCTGCGCTTTCTCCGGATCACTGCGCAGCTCACCGATATTGTTGTCGTAATAGGCCGACGCAACGTTGTAGGCACAGTTGAGAATATATTTTCTCCATATTTCCCGCTCGATATCATCTGAAGCCTTGTGATCCACGCCTGCATTCGTCAGCAGCGCTGATACCTGATTCACCTTCCGAAGCTCCGTCTCCTGCGGATTCATAATCCCAATTCTCAAATCCGCAAAATCCCCCTCCTGGGTAATCGAGTAATCCGCGTTGGCATAAGCGACAATATAGATCAGCGCATCGACCACCGTCCCTTTCCCCAGATATCGTCGTGTGCGCTCCGCTGTATCCGCTCCGTTCATAACCGGAATGATTACCGTCTCCTCTGTCACAGCCCCCTGTAATTGAGCACATACTTCCTCCAGAGAATAATTTTTCACACAGATGAAAATGTAATCCTGCTGCACCAGTTCCTCTGCCGATGCCACAACACGTTCCGGATGCACCACAATTTCTCCGTCTTTCTCACTGTGAAGAACTATTCCTTTTTCCTCAATCGAAGTTTTCCTGTCACCTCTTGCAACCAGTGTCACATGCGGGTATGTGCGTGCCAGCATTCCTGCCAGATAACCGCCCACACCGCCAATTCCTACGACAGCAATCTTTTTCTCTTTATTCTCTATATCATTTGTTTCCATAAGAATCCTCCTGACCGTTTTTCACTGTCGCCTTTCCTGCATAACACCTATTAATTCCTCCATCTTGCCCCCTCCTTATTGCTGTCATTGTTAAAAGGACTTTTCTAATCTGAACGGCGGTAAATCCGCTTAAAATACCAACTCCTGCTGTACCACTTCAATCTGTGACACGATCATCGTCTCTTCCTCCGAACCGCGCATGTGATCTGCCTTCAGATACTGCATCCCGCTCCGCAGATTCGCCGCGATCAGCGTCAGGACATAGATATTATCGAATCTGCTGTAGATGGATTCTCCGCCGAGTCCGGTCAGACAGATGAGCTGAGTGTTCGTCTTCTTTGCCATGTCCATCAGCGGCTTCAGCAGATGTGCGGCATTTGTCTGTGCAAATGGGTTATCCATAATCAGCACTTTTCCTTCATTGCGATCTGCGAAGATATCGGAATCATCTTTTCGCATGTAATAAAGCAGGCTGGACAATATCACAAACGCGGAAAGGAATCCTTCTCCCCCCGAGTTCTTTGCCACATCAGACCAGGTGATGGGATATTCACGCTGTGCCTCGATCTTATACATCCGAACCTGTACATTTGCGATGCCGACCACTGCGTCATACAATGCTTTTGTCGTAATTCTGATGCCTGTGAACTCTGTGATGTTCTGGTTTTCTTCCAGAATCGCCACCCCTTTTTCGGTGACATCGTCTACGTAATCCTGAAGTCGCAGCCGGTACAGGCTCTCATTCTCCTCCCAGTCCGGAAGTCCGATTTTCAGCATCTTGATGGCCTTTTCCCGGACCGTGATCGTAGAATTATGGTCTATTTTCCCTAGCTCTGTGTGTACCTCTTTCAGGTAATCTTCCACGAGCTCCACCACTTTTTCTTTTTCCTTTTCTACAAAGGAGATATCCACCAGAAGTTTTTCCATCAGGCTCTGGAACGACTGCAGTATGGTATCTAACTGCTTTAATATCTGGGCGGCATGTCCGGTCAGATTCATCAATGTCTCAATCGGTTTCTGATAAAAATCATCCTGAAACTGCTCCATCCGGCTGATTTTTCCAAGAAGACGGTCTAAGTCCCCACGTTTTCCTGTTATCTCTGCAAGATCCTGATTGTAGTCCCGGATCAGGATCCCCTTCTGTCTGGTCAGATCTTTTATCGTCATGGATTGCAGATCCTGCTCCCACGTAATCTGATGCCCGCACACGAAATCACTGTACTCTGCCAGTGCAGCCAAAAGTTCGCCATATCCCTGCATTCTCTTTTGAATTACTGCGGCCTGCTCTTCCCGCTCTTTTTTCTGATACTTCCGCTCATTGATTTCTGTATCGAAATCTACCGTCCGTATCTCGCCTTGTGGAAGTACTTCCTCCACACCACATTGTTTTTTCAGTTCTTCGCGTTTCAGACCTTCTTTTGTTTTCTGCTTCTCCATCCGGACGTGTTCTTCATGCATCAGGGTCTCTTTCTCTTTGATTTTACGGCTTTTCTCTTCCTGCTCGATCTCCTGATGTCTTTCCTCTTTCCGGTCATATTTCACTGTGCGCCACTGCCCCTCCGCCAGCCGGTATTTCTCACAGAGCGACTGCAGTTCTTCCACACATTCCTGCTTTCTGTGTGCGGCCTGCTCCACCCGCCGCTCCAGTTCCTGCTGCTCCCCGCTGAGTTCACTGGTGATTGCGCGATATCGCGTCTCCATTTTTTCTGCATCTTCCCTGGAAATGATTTCCCTCTGCAAGACCTTCTCCGCACCAGAAGACGAGTTGCCATAAGCTTCAACAGAATACTGTTCATAATGAAGCAGCTGCGCTCTATACTCTCTGAGTTCCTGCCCCAGACTGTCCCGTTCATTTTTCTTTGACTGTATCAGCGCATTCTGTTTTTCAATATTCTCTTCACACAGCCTCTTTCTGTTTTCTATGCGCTCCTGCTCCTTTTGCTTCTGTCCCAGAAGCGACCGTTTCTGTTCGTATGTCTGATAGGCTTCTTCCAGTTCTGTAAAGTCTGTCAGTCTCTGCCGCTGCCCCCTGATGCTCTCTTCCGTCTCTTCACCACGTTTTTTCAGTATCTCTATCGCATTCCCAAGTTCCTCATGCTGTTCTCGCGCAACCGCGATTTCCAGCTCCAGCTGCTTTCTCTGATTCTCAATCTCTGCCACCGTTTCCTTCACAGCCTCGTAGTCTTCTCTGGTAACCTTCTGGTTCTTAATCCGCTCTCTTTTCTCGACATACGCATCTGATTCCTGCTGTTTGCGCTCTATCGTTTCCTGCAGTTTTTTTATCCCGCGTTCCTTCTCCCTTACCATCAGAGAAAGCTTCTCTTCATCGAGAAGATTTTCATTGAACCACAGGTAAAAACTGATCTTCGGAAATGTCTGCACCGCATCCCCCTGCGAGCCGTCTGTCTGTTCCAGGCCCTCTCTCACTAAAATCGGAATCGGAAAGGACGTATAGATATGTTCCGGGAGGTTCTTTAGCCGCTCCAGCTCTTTTCCGGTCATGATCAGTGAATACGGCAGAAATGGATGGGTTTCCACCAGTTTCTGATTTTCTTTCACACTTTTCCCATTTTTCTGCAGCCACTGCATTCCATATACATAGGTGATTCCGGACGCTTCCAGAGTGTGCTCAAAATCCTCCGGCAATTCTAAAACTTTTCCACCGGTCAGCCGGCCATACTCTTTTTGAAGGGCATTTTCCTCGATCATCCATGCATTTTTCGCCCGTTCTGCCTCTCTGATCTTGCGGTCTGCGGCACTGAAGATTTCCTCCGCAGAAAAAAGCTTCTTTTCGTCTACATTGAAATATCGCAGAATAATCCTGCGCTCGTCAAGCTCCCGTTCAAAGCTCTCCCGTTTCTCTTTCTCTACAGAAAGCGCACTTTCCGTCAGGGCTTTTTGCTTATCTTTATCCTGAAGAAGTCTCTGCAGGCTCCTCTGATTTTCCTTTTCTGCCTCCAGTTCCCTTTTCAGAGATAGCCTGAGACTTTCCGACTGTTTTAAATCCTTTTCATATTCCTGCCTGCTCACGGACAACAGCCCGCCCTCATACTCGCCCAGAATATTTCTGCCAAATGCAGTCTGATATTTTCTGTTAAAACGACGCTCTGAGTCATCATAGTCTGCAATTTTAGCCTTGAGCCCACCCATTTCGGAGGCAAGCTCTTTTTCTGACGCAATCAGATGGTTTCTTTCCTGTTTCTCCTGTTCATATTTCTCTTCAAGCGCTTCTATCTTCTGCTGGCATTCCTGTATGAGCTCGTCCACGCTCTGAATAAGGGACTGATAATACCCTTTTAATTTCCCGCCAAGTGCGTTTCTCTCCGGCTCCAGATTTTCATTTTTCACTTTACATAAAAGCAGTCTCTGATGCTCTACCTCGTATTCCTGCGCCGCCTCGTTCACCCGCTCCTGCTGCTTCGCGCATTGGAGCAGCTGCAGCTTCTCTGTAATCTCCATCCATTTCTGTTCCAGATCCTCCTTCTCCATTCCAAGGATCTCCCAGTTGCTGGCGGAAAAGCTGATTTTCTTTTGAATTGCGTAGATTTCCCCCGAAATCTTCTCATATTCCAGTCGCGCAATCTCCTTCAGCATCGCCTGGATTTCCTGCTGAACAGTCTCACTTTTGTTATTTTCTTCTGACAGATATCGGTTCAGTCTGGCTATAAAATCTGCGATACGCTCTTCCTGCATCTGCTTTTTCTCAGATAACTGCCGGTAATTTTCAGCCTCTGTCTGAATCTGCAGAGCCTCCGTCTGAAAGCTTTGGATCGCATCTCTACGAAGGATCTTGGACTTGTTATCCCTGTACTGCGCCACATATTTTTCCACAATGCTCTGAAATTCCTGCATACGGTTTTTCTCTTTATTCAGTTTGTTTTCCACGGCTTCGAGAAACCATTTTTCCACGAGCCCCTTCTCGTCTCTGCAGTCACGAAACAGATTTGAAAGACCGGATTCTTCTATATTGATTTTCTTGACGATGGACTCCCACTCTTTATAGTTGATCTGGTACTCCATCAGCTTCTGAAAATACTGCTTCATCTGGGCGGAATTGTTCATATCATAATAGAAAAACGAAATCTCACGGTCTCTTTTATAAGATTCAAACAGCTGCTTACATGCCCCGAAGTTTTTTAAGACAATCTCCTTTTTTGATTTTTCGACAACCGGGATGTGGTAAATATCCTGGTTACAGCGCTTTTTGTATTCAGCGACAAAGTTGATCATCTCAAGCTCATTGGCACTTTCTTCCTCGATTTCCTGGTTCTTACGAACCATCATCCCCGTCAGGGCGTATCCGGCCGCTCCGTCCAGTTTCCATTCCACCATGACAAATGTCGGCTTGTTCGTGGTAAAATAGCTGGCAAACGTTCTATCCTTCGTATTTTGATACCTCTTATGCACAAACGGCGAGAGCATCATCTGAACCAGTACCGACTTGCCGCCTCCATTTTGCAGGGAAAGAAGGGTGCTCTCCCCATGCATTTCAAACATCTCGTCGCTGACCCGAATTGCATTATTATTATAATTTAAATTCACGATACGAATTGCATTTATTTTACTCATAATCCTTCTCCAATACCCGCTTTACTCTCTGAAAATTATTCTGATTCAGCAGATTCCAGTCCATAAAATTATCCAGCTTCTTGGTCGTCTTGATCATCTCATCCTCTTCCACATATTCAATCAGATTCTGCTTCTGCAGGAACTGAAGCAGGTTGTGCAGAAATCCTTCCTTGGTGGTGCGCGCTCTGGACCCCCGCTCGTCGGAACGCAGTGCCTCATACGCCTCCAGCATATTGGAAAATGCGATGCCGGCCTCCTCCTGCTGCTCCTCGTCCATCCGCTCGCTGCCTTCCTTCAATCTGGTTGAAATGCAATTCTGAAGCTCGCCAACTCTCATGTAATCCCGGGTCTTGCTGGTCGCCCCCTGCCCGTCATAAAATTCTACCAGCAGGGTCAGGATTGCAAATTGCGCCAGATAATAGTCCTTATCCGTTCCATTTGATTTACACAATGCAGTCTTTAGCTGCGCCTTGGAATACCCCAGAAACACGTTGTCTTCCTTCGGGATCAGATAGACGACATTCCCATATCGTTCGATATCGGAATGTGCGATGCTTCCCTGGGATTTGACCAGATTCTGAATCTGCTCACTCTCCGTATACGCCCGGTAGAGTCCCTGTTCTTTTTCTTCATTTAACTCATGGTGCTCCAGCAGGTAATAAAATATCTCCTGTCCCATCCGTATATCTTCCAATTCGTACGCCATCTATTCGCCCTCCCGCTCTGTCTGTATCTGGATATTTGAGCACTTTATCGTCCTTACCGCACCGGTGCCGTCTTTCACATCCTTGATCACAATGACTTTTCCATCCTCTTTTCGATAGATCGTCATCCTGCGGATTTTTCCAAAAGCAGGCACATCGCTGTCTAAAACGGAGAGCAGCATTTCACTCAGCTGAAACATGCCGGAATTGTCGCTGATGTATTCGCTTCGTTCTTTCTGCAGTGCTTTTAAATCTATCTCTTTATTTTTGATCAGCTCAACCATAATTTCTTTAAAAATGTCTACACTTGGAACCAGAACAGCTTTTATATCTGGATTTTCATTTACTTCTCGCTCGATTTCATCCAGTGACAGCGTTCCTTTTTCCATCACTCTATGCATCAGAAACGATAAACTCTCCTCATATTTTTTCAGCTTTTCTCTCTGTCTGCGCTCCTCTTCCTCCTGCCAGTTTTCATCGCCAAAGTCCATGATTTCATCATCCTCTTCTCTGGCTTTTTTTCTAAGCGGGCGCTGCAGCTCGGTCACTTTTTTCAAATTGTACCCTTTATCCGGATCATTTGAAAAAAGCGGACGCAAAAACAAGTCCACGCTCTGAAGGCTGTCCGGATGTGCAAAAATCTGGTCGTAAAAATCATTTCGAAACGAGAAACGTTTGATAAAAGACATCTGTGACAGCTGTTCCAGTTCTCTGGTATACAGGGATTTCAGATCAAAATGACTGCCCAGGATCTTCTGATGTTCATCGATGGTCTGATTGAGATACTGTTCGATGATGCGAAGGTTCTTAAGCTTTTCCTCCTCTTTGGCGTCCAGCTTCTTCACGTTCAGATTCATATCATCCAGTTCCTGCGCACGTGCTTTCACCAGATCTCTGTAACTCTGAAATTTTTTCTTCGTGTCACTGATCGTATCCAGATTCTCATCCAGAATCGTCTCGTATTCGACGACCGAATAGTTCAGTGCGTTTCTCCGGATTCTGCTCATCGCCTCCTGTATCTTCTGCATCTGAATCCGGAGCAGCTGAAATACATTCTTGATCTCATCCACAGCTTTATCGTAGCTCTGTTTTTCCAAATGCATTTTGAAAATCATCTCGTGAATCGTGAGTTGCATGTTGTTCTCAATCTCCAGCGTCGATAACAGCAGATTGTAGCCATCTTCCGTCAAGTAGTAAGAGGTCCGCTTTAAGTCCGAGTCCACATACACAATGCGATTGGCCACATAGCTGATATGCATGATCTGATATGCCTTCAGTTCAAAATCGTAGCCGTCAAAGTACATCGGTTTTCCTTCATTTGACAAGACGACATTCAGAATAAAATCCCCCAGCAGCTTGCTGTCCTCATAACTCATATTTTTCTCAAAAAACTGCATATTCAGATTATCAATATACGCGCCGATGTCATCCATGGTACAGACCTCTTCTTTCAGGGACTGCTCCATCACATACAGCAGCACGGCAAAAATCAGATTAATCTGCTCCTCCGATTTGATAAATCCATATTTCTTCCAGGTCCCCTTCTGGCTGCTGTTTTGCAGAAGCAGTACATATCTGCCCACATGCTTCATACGCCGGGGAAATTGTTTTAAAAACTCATATTGCATGGATTGGTACACCTCATTTGTTTGTCGAGTAAAATTAATTGTGTCAATACGATATTTCTCAAAGTCTTTATGAACATCATTTCGAAAATGTTGTATCCGTCATCAAGTCTGTTATGTTTAAGATCTCCTGTGGAATATATCTTTCACATTCTAATATCGACTTCATTTCCTGTACCTTCTCCTCCGGAAAGCAGGAGAAAAACCGCCCGGAAAGACTGCGATTCTGCCCTTCCTTTGTATCCGGGAGCTCTATCTGCTGTTTTTCACATAGGACCGCCTTTTCCAGCATCTTGTCATACGCCTCCGCAAACGGAAGGATTTCATGATCTGCCTCGAACAATTCCGCCAGTCGTTCATAGATTCCGATTCCCTCGTAATCAAGATCCCCAAAATACAGATATTGATTGGATCTGTGATTCATATATGGCTCCACACAGAATCGAAAGTCATCGACAGATCTGAGGATTCCTTTTCCGGCACCATATACCAGGGTCCGCACAGGCTGCCCCATAATTGCCATGCCGGGATTTTCTATCAAAAATTTCCTCATACTGTAAAATGTGTCTTTATTCTCAATGATCAGAATTGTCTGGGGAATCTCGCGGCTCGCCGAATAATAGGAAAGCGGCTCGCTTGTCTCATAGATGTTCAGTCGCCCCATAGACACACCGCAGTGCTTCAATACAGTTTTCCCCTGACCTCTTTGCAGAAATTTCTCCTGTCCCCATATTTGGAAGCTTCGTTCGTTGAGCGAAATCCTGTTTTCCTCTGTTTCCCGGGGATGGCTCTCGTCCTGTTTTCCCGATCGAGTGTCCAGATAACGCCCCAGCTGTCTCACCCATTTTCCTTCTTTTTCATAAACCTCCGGATGTTTATAGTAATAATCCGGTGAAATCGCAGTTGGCAGACGATACGTTATCTCCTCCAAAAGGTCGCTGTAATCCTTCTTTTCCTCCAACACCCAATACGTCATATGAAGTGCCGGACTCTTCCCGTTCAGAGGAGAATTTTTGACCGGACGGACTTTCTCTTTCTCAATGCATTCCATGACATATGCATATTGTTCTGGGTAGGATGCTGCTTTTTGATTTTTTATAAGTTCTGATAACGAGATTCGTTTCATGGAATCATCTCTCCTTTATTATGCAAACGTTTTTGTTTCACCGTCTCTTATCTACTGTAAATTTTATCACACTTATGGATATTATTCTACATTTCCATTTCTGCCAGAACATATTCATGCGGGATCTTTTAATCTCCCTTTTGATCTCCTTCTCACGCGCCTGCTGACGCTTCTATTATCTTCCATAATCCGTTTCCTTCCATCATTTTCCACCATAACTGTTGTTTTTTCACGATTAGTCATGTATAATATCAAGTGCTTCTCAATTATTCACTCAGTAAAGCGGACATTCGCAATCCGCTCTGCTACTTGCTCATGAACATCCTGCAGCTACGCACTTGAAGTGGGGGAATGCTTACAGATGTTCAAATCCTAATTGGAGGATATTATATTATGAGACACGATACGCTTCACGAGCTGCCTCAGAACGAAACAGCCGAACAGATCATCCTTGCAGCAACAGAGCTATTTATCGCAAAAGGATATAACAAAGTAACCACCCGGGAAATTGCGGCAAAGGCAGATGTCAATCTTGGACTTATTCCATATTATTTTAAATCAAAAGATAACCTCGCGTCTATTGTGATGAACAATCTTGACAATGCACTCTATGAACGGGCTGTAGAAGAGCTTTCTCTTCCCTTTGGAAGTGCTGAGAAAATGTATGTTTACACTATATTTTTGTGGAAACACTGTGAAAATGAATATTATAAATTTTTTTCTGAATTTACTGCGACCAGCAACGGAAACTCTTCTGCCAGTCCTGCTTTCATAGCGATGTCCTGGGCGGTCATCAATGAGTATCACCGGCCTGTTACATCTGCTGAGAACAGCATCTATATTGCCGCGCTCAAAGGCGCTGAGCGTCTGATCATCATTAAGCGGAATCGTGACGAACTGGTGATTAGCTACGAACAAATCGCTGATTTAATTATTTCAAATTATTTCTATAACATCGGTCTGTCAGATAAGACCATCGCCAAGATCATTCATAACAGCAACGAATTTCTTAAAATGCATCATATATAAAAAAAGTTTCGGAGATTGATGTAAATTATCTCCGAAACTTTTTGTGTCCGCTCTTTTTAGTCTCCCAGGCCTGATACATATTTTCTTCCATTCATTTCTTTTTCAAATGACGCTTTCGCACGTTCCACAAGCGTGTTGTCCTGCAGGAGATCATACACGGTTCCCGCCATGATCTTTGCCGCACACATCATAGCCTTTATTCCCATATCTGCTCCCGCACATGCCGTCACCTGCCAGGTATGCCCCGGCATGCCAACCGGAAGTCCTGCTATAAACATATAACCGAACGGTACAATATTACTCACATCGCCGTGATCAAAGGTTCCCGGCATCACTTTGCCCCAATCATCCGGCTTATAGATCTTGTCATGCAGCGGCAGATTGTCTCTGACTTCCTTCGGTGCAAAGTAAGAGTCCATCACTTCCTTCCGCGCCTCCTCACTCATCTGATCCGTGAATTGTCTTGCAAATTCCCGGTCCTCGTCATCAAATTCCGGAGCGCCGACTTCTTCCATGTTCTTGTAAATTAGCTCTGACACTTCCGGATTGATGATCATTTCATAGCAGCTGGAAAGAATCTTGTGTGAAACTGAGGTTTCCGTGATGAGGGCGGCGCCTTCGGCTATTTTGTAAAGGCGCTCTGTAATCTCCTCCACCATGCTCTGCTTTTGATCCCGAATCATATACCATACTTCCGCATCATCTGGAACTGCATTTGGCACTTTTCCGCCATTTGTAATTACATAATGGATTCTGGCCGTATCGACTACATGCTCTCTCAGGTAATTTGCCCCGACGTTCATAATCTCCACCGCATCTAGGGCACTTCTTCCCAGCTGCGGCGCCATTGCCGCATGCGCCGAGATTCCTTTGAATCGGAATTTGACCGATTTTACTGCAAGTGAACTGTATTGGATCACCTGATTCAGCTTTTCGGGGTGCCAGGAAAGTGCAATATCCAAATCATCAAAAACCCCTTCTTTGGCCATCATGGGTTTTCCAATCAGCTGCTCTTCTGCCGGACATCCGTAATACCTTATCGTTCCGGCCAGCTTCTCTCGCCGCATCGTCTCCTGCAGTGCCACTGCCGTACCGACCAGTCCTGTCCCAATCAGATTATGCTCGCATCCATGTCCATTTCCGCCCTCTTCCACCGGATTTTTCTCTGCACACACTTTCTGGGACAGTCCCGGTAAAGCATCATACTCTCCTAATAAGCCAATCACCGGATATCCCGAACCATACTCCGCGATAAATGCGGTCGGCATATTGGGCACATCTTTTATTATGAAATCGTAACTGTTCAGAACCCCCTTGGGGAACTAATTAATTTTTGTACAAAACAGAGAATTTTTAAAACCTGTTTTGCGATATTATTTCGGTAATTGGTGGATAACCAATTGTTTGTGATTGAATAATTTAATTCATTGTGGATTACTCTTTCAATCTTTCAAATAACTCTGATTCAAAGCCAAATTCTATGGCTTTTGAATATATTTAACAACAACTGAACATTGAAAAACATTACTTATCCACAGTCATTTTCACCATAGGTGAATCTATGTGAATTCGCTTTTTTCCTGAGTTTTTAGTACAATGGAGACATAAAACACAAGGAAGAAGGTGGTCTG
>NZ_FQZY01000084.1 GCF_900142165.1 Hespellia stercorisuis DSM 15480 | reverse complement strand
TCAAAAGGTCATGCGTTTCGTGCTTGCACGAAAAAGCATGAATTTGGGACCCGCAAAACATGAGAAAGTAGCCCGATTAGGGCGGATTTCGAATGTTTTTAGGATTATGGAAGCACGAAGTGCGGAATAATCCGTAGGTATCAAGGGGCAAATTACCTTTTGACCTTTACATCATGTATTTTCGCAATAAAGTTTTCGGCACCGAAGAACAATTACCAGGATGCGATTGTTTGCACAAAATTATTAATTGTAGAAATATATCAAAATATGATACAATCAATACAAATTTCAGTCCTGAAAAGTGGCAGAAAAGAAAACAGGAGGTTTATTCTTATGAAAGACGGGAATTCGGGAGAAAAAAAGATGCTATGGTATAGCCTGGCATTGATGGCATTTACGGCGGTGTGGGGATTTGGAAATGTTGTAAATGGATTTTCGGAGTATAACGGATTAAAGGCTATTGTTGCCTGGGTATTAGTTTTTGCACTCTATTTCGTGCCATATGCACTGATGGTCGGAGAATTGGGCTCCGCATTTAAGACAGCAGGTGGAGGAGTCAGCTCCTGGATCCACGAGACGATTGGACCACGTCTTGCATTTTATGCAGGCTGGACCTATTGGATTGTGCATATGCCATATATTTCGCAGAAGCCATCGGGATCGCTGATCGCTCTGAGCTGGGCAATTTTCCGTGACAATCGCATCAGTTCTATGAACATTACCCTTCTGCAGTTTGTATGCCTGGGTGTATTTCTTTTAGCTCTCTGGCTGGCATCGAAAGGATTGGGCGTCCTGAAGACGATTTCATCGATTGCGGGGTCCTGCAGTTTTATCATGTCCATCTTATTTATCATCATGATGATTGCAGCACCGGCAATCACAGGCAATGCAGGATTGCTTGACATCGATTGGTCGTTGAAAACATTTATGCCAACATTTGATATGAAGTTTTTCCTGAATCTATCCATTCTGGTCTTTGCAGTTGGCGGGTGTGAGAAAATCTCCCCTTATGTTAACAAGACCAAAGATCCGGCAAAGGATTTTCCCAAAGGAATGATTGCCCTTGCAATTATGGTCTGCGTATGTGCGGTTCTCGGCACAATCGCAATGGGAATGATGTTTGATTCCAATCATATTCCGGATGATCTGATGACCAACGGCGCGTATTATTGTTTCCAGAAACTGGGCGAATATTATGGGGTCGGCGGTATCTTTGTTGTATTATATGGTCTTACAAATCTGGCCTGCCAGTTTTCTGTGTTGATTCTGTCAATTGACGCGCCCCTGCGTATCCTTCTGGAATCCGCAGACGAAGATTACATTCCAAAAGTCCTGTTCAAGCAGAATAAGCATGGTGCGTACACAAACGGTTTCAAGCTGATTTTTGTAATTGTAACCATCTTGATCGTGGTTCCGGCATTTGGTATTCAATCCGTAGATGCACTGGTGAAATGGCTTGTCAAACTGAACAGCGTCTGCATGCCGCTGCGTTACCTGTGGGTATTCGCTGCCTACATTGCATTGAAAAAAGCCGGGGACAAATTTCCAGCTGAATACCGGTTTGTAAAAAGCAAGACAGTGGGTATGATTTTTGGCGGCTGGTGCTTCTTCTTTACCGCATTCGCATGTATCCTTGGAATTTATTCAGAAGACAAATTCCAGCTGGTTATGAATATTGTAACGCCATTTGTTATGATTGCACTTGGCCTGATCATGCCATATATTGCAAGGCGTCAGAAAGCAAAATAAAAAATTGAAGATAATAAGGGACTGCTTACGGACGATCCATCCGTATATTCAGTCCCTTTAAATTACATCTCTCACAAATCCTGTTCCCCATCTGTTTTCCGCGGGGCGCCATCACCTGCTTTCCTGATTGCATTCGGATAAATTTTTTCCATTACATCGTTGTTATAATTTTCATCCAGCCAGACCTGTATCTCATTATCCGGTTTGGTTCCATTTTCGCGTTCTTCGTACCGGGCCAGTGCCATGCAGGATACCGCCATATCGCAGGACATGAAAACAATCAGAATCCATGTGGTCACTTTTCCGATCCGTCTTGGAATTTTCTCAATCCATTTAGAAACCAGTGGATACATCTTTTTAAACCATACCACAGCCGCTATCCCCCAGAAAAAACAGAACAGTAAATTCACTCTGCCGCCCAGATTAAACGGAATCTTACTGTAATCCCAAAACACTTTTCCAAATGCAATTTCCGTAAAAACACTGCAAATGTATTCATAAGCTCCGCCCAGAAGCGTTCCGACGCCAAACAGGAAACGATCTTCTCTGTTTCTGTATTTATAGAACATTGCCGTAGCCATTGCAATGGCAAGCCCCCACACGACGCTGAATTGTCCCCACACCACACTGCTTCTGCTCATCCACACACCAGTTGTCATACGGCAGAATATGGTTTCCACGATATCCCCCAGAAATGCACCAATAAAAAAGAGCAGCATGATCTTATAGAAACTGCAGCCGTAGGCAAATGTGGTTTTGTCCACAGCAGCTACAGGCTGCGCCTCTTCCTTTTTGGGGTATGCTTTGTAAATACGTTTTTCAATCCGATATGTAATCCATCTTCTCAGGCGGCTGCTCACCAGTGCAAATTTATTGTTCGTCATCTCCCATTTGTTCAGCTGTTTTGACTTTCCCGTCAGAAGCAGATACGATGCCAGTATATCTATCACCATGAGTACCGACAGCGTCAGAATAACAATATTCCCGATCAGCCCCGGTATCAGACGCAGCAGATCCACAACGATTCCATTGCCCCATTTTACAGTCACAAATCCCAGCACACCCCAAAAAAGCGATACCGGCAGACAGATATATCCATCCAGATTTCGTTTGATATTCGAATAATCCCACCAACGCTCTCCGAAGAATTTTTCTATCAGATGACCACCAATCCATTCAACGGCAGTAGCCGCTATCACCGCAAACCCAAACAGCCATATTCCCGTCAGACCCTTTGATCCCACAGATATCAAAACTGCCGCCAGACCGTACATAATGCAAAATGGTCCGGTAATCAGGCCTCTGTTTATAAACTTCTTCTTTTGTATTACTGCCAGAGCTGTCTCTAATATCCATCCACCAAAAGAGTAGATAAAAAAAAGCCATAGCAATTCATTTGTTGAAAACACCTTTTATATCCTCCCAAATTTTTATCCTTTAGCAGCCTGCAAGTTTGTCAACCGCGCTGGAAACGTCTGGTTGAAAATAAATGTCTTTTCCATTGTTGCACTCGTAGATAAAATCCTTCAGCGGCTTGCTCATATGCTGTGAAAAATCTCCGTATATCGCAAACCGAACACCGTAATTAATAAATTTCTGTAGTATTTCGCCAGCCAAGCAAGTACTCAAAATAAAGAAATCTTCTGTAACTGCTTCTTTATTAATCGCAATATTCTTACAGTCTTTTTCGTAGCTCACCGTCATAATCAGATCCAGTGCTGACTGGACATCTGTAATCAAATGTTTATCGCTGCGCACAACTGCAATCCTCGCATTATTTTTGGTTATCATTTCTGTTTTCATTTTTACCTCTCATTCTTCATATAAATCGTCGATCAGATGATCGACCATAAAATCGTAAATTTCCACATGGTTATCCGGAAAAATTTCTTTGTTTTTAATCGTCATAATCAATGAATAAATCACCGAAACCGCAACCTCCTCGTCGACCTTAAGACGCAAGTGCGGATGCTTCAAAAAAAGCTTGCGACTCATATCGTTGGATTTCTCTATGTTCCTTTTCTGCTCCACTGAAAGCTTATTCATCAAAATCGTAAAATCCACACTGTCTGCATTGTACAAAAAATTATTCCGGTCATATTCCCTGTAAATCAATTTCAGTGCTTCTGCCACTCCCGCTTTGCCCCGGTATTTTCTCATAATCTCCGACGCTGCCGCATAAATTTTCTTCTGTTCCAGACACAGAACCTCACAAAAAAGGACTTCCTTGGATTCGAAGAACAAATAAAACGCTCCTTTTGAAATACCAACCTGTCTGCACATTTCATTTACACTTGTTTTTTTGTATCCGTACTGCGTCCAGTTTTGCTTACAGACTTTTAATATGCTATTTCTAATGTTTTCTCGCTCTTGTTCTGAAAAGCTTCTTGCCATGACCTCTCCTCCCAATGACCCAAAATTCTGTTTTGGTCATCGATATATTATCATGCTTATCATCCAATGTCAACATGCGGCGTACATTTTTTATATTGTATGCGGCGTACATTTTTTATATCGTATACAGCATACATTTTTTCTGTATCGTATACACGGCGTACATTTTGGGGGATCGGTCTTTATCCGGGCAAAAAAAGACCTGCTTCAAATTCACAAAGCAGGTCTTTCCTATTTATTTCTGATACACAACCGCCTCATACGCCTGCATATATCCGCTCCGGTGCTCTTCATAGTTCCCGATCAGAACCTCCGCACTTTCCGGCACGATACTCTCATCCCACGTCTGCTCCTCTTTCGCGAAATTGCAGCACACAACGATCTCACCATTTGACGTAAATCTTCTGTAACAATACAGGGACGGACTGTCCTCCATAAATTCCTCAAATTCGCCGTCACAGACGATATCATTTTCCCTCAGGATCCGTATCAGCTTTTGATAATAGTGCAGAACAGAATCTTTGTCCTTCATCTGACTTTCGGCATTCAGCCATGTATAGTTGGAATTTGCTTCAATCCATGGGCTGACCTCGCTGAATCCGGCATTTTCACTGTCATTCCACTGCATGGGCGATCTCGCGTTGTCCCGGCTCGACTTTCTGAGATAGCGCATCATATCCTCCGCGGAAATGCTTTTTTCTTTTTCCACATATTCCTGATATGCATTGAGACTTTCGATATCCCGGAACTCATCGATTCTCTGAAAATTCAGATTTGTCATTCCAAGCTCCTCGCCCTGGTAAATGTATGGCGTTCCCTGCAGCATATACAACGCGGTCGCGAGCATCTTTGCCGATTTGTTCCAGTACTCTTTTGTAGAAGTGTCCCCAAATCTTGAGACGACTCTCGGCTGGTCATGATTGTTCCAGAACAGGGATCCCCATGCAAGACCGTGAAGCCCTTTCTGCCATTTTCTGAGCACTGCCTTTACATCCTGAAGGTGATACTTTTTGTCGTTCCACTTTCCGCTCTCGCCGCCGTCCACATCCATCAGCTCAAACTGGAATACCATGTCCAGCTCCTTCTGCTGCTCTGTGGCATACCGACAGGCCTCCTCCACCGTCACCGATGGGGTTTCGCCAACCGTCATGATATCATAATGTGAAAGCACCTCGCTTCGCATCTCCTGGAGATACTCGTGGACTCTCGGTCCATTTGCGCACACGCAGTGCCCCTTGATGTCGCTGTCCTCGTGCAGCATTTTGCCGTCCTTCGAGATCAGGCTGATGACATCCATGCGGAATCCGTCAATTCCTTTGTCCAGCCACCAGCGCATCATCTCATAGACCTCTTTTCTGACCGGCTCATAATCCCAGTTCAGATCCGGCTGCTTTTTCGAGAACATATGGAGATAATACTGCTTCGTCTGCTCATCGTACTGCCATGCGGACCCGAGGAAACAGCTCGTCCAGTTATTCGGCGGCATATTTCCCTCTTTTCCGTCCCGCCAGATGTAGTAATCCCGGTGCGGATTCTCTCGGTTCTTGCGGCTTTCCACAAACCATGCGTGTTCATCCGAGGTATGATTGACCACCAGATCCATCACGATCTTCATTTTTCTTTTGTGCGCCTCACCCAGCAGCTCTTCAAAATCTTCCATCGTTCCGAAGCCCTTCATGATCGAACAATAATCAGAAATATCATATCCGTTGTCATCTCCAGGCGACTCGTAGACAGGCGTCAGCCACAGCACATCCACCCCGAGTTCCTGAAGGTACTCCATCTTCTCCGTAATTCCCTTCAGATCTCCGATACCGTCTCCGTTACTGTCCTTAAAGCTTTTCACATAGATCTCATAAACAACACTCTTTTTCCACCAGCAGGATTTCTTTTCCATTCTTGTTTCCTCACTCTCTTTCTTAAATTTATATGTACCAGTTTCTATTCCAACATCCCTATTGTCCGCAGTACTGCTCGTGGCTGTCGCGAACAGCATACTCTAACTTATATTATACCATCCTTCCTCTCAGAAAGATTCCCCCTGCCTTGCCTATTTTGTCTCAGATATTGTCTTTTTGTCCAATCCTTTTATTTTTTCTAATCCGAAAAGGAGCATTTTCTTTTCAGAAAATGCTCCCCATCTAGTGCACTACGCCCCGGAAGTCGGTGATTGTTTCAGGACATTCATCCCCTTATACTCTCCCGGAGACATTCCTACAATCTCCTTAAAGAGCCGGTAATACGTCTTGGTGCTCCCAATCCCGATCCGCTCAATCAATTCCGCCGCCCCCACATCCTCGTTCAGCAGAATCCACTTCGCCTTATCAATTCTGTATTCATTCAAAAACTGCACAAATGTCTTTCCCACATTCTTTTTAAAAAACTTTGTAAAATAAAAGATGCTGAATCCAATATGTCCGGCCACCTCCTCCAAGGTCACAGGCCGTGTGTAATGCTGTTCTACGTATTGAAAAATCTGATCCAGCTTCTCCAGCATCCGGCTCGACTCCACGCGGTATTCATATCCACGCTCATTTCCGGCGCCTTCCCTGTTTCTGTACAGACCCAGGACCATCAGGCACAGATACCCCTTCACCGCAAATGTATATGCCTGTGCGCGGTTCTGGTCCTCCTCATAAATGGCATCCAGAAGTGCTCTCGTCGATGCGGCCGTATCCTCCCGCCATTTTCCGGAATACGCAGGATAATCTCGCCACAGATTCTTCAAGGTCTGCAACTCCTGCTCGTCCTTTATCATTTCATGGAAAAACCGGTCACTGAACTGATAGACGCAGCGGACACTGCCGGGCGAAGCGAGTACATAATGAACCCTTCCCCCCGCGACCAGGAGAAACTCCCCCTCCTTTACCTCGAACGATTCCTCTCCGATGCCCATCTGAATTGTACCTTTTTTTACATAGATGATTTCCTGTTCCTTATGCCAGTGGGGAGTCGTCAGTATATCCCCGTCATTTAACAGCGTGCGGAATGGAAAATGTTCATTCAGATGTGGTCTTTCCAGATAAATTGCCATATACTCCTCCCTTCACGATTCCCGGTTCACCCATTTTTTCAGGGCGCAAAACAGACATTTGAAGCCCCCATTGCAGTAAATTTCATGTGCTAAGAATAGCATACATCTGTGTGAAATTCAATTTTTTGCAGGGGGGACACAGACAGCGCACAATCCGTATCGATTTCAAGCTACATCTGCTCCAGAAGATTTACCATCTCAATCGCAGACAGCGCACAGTCGTATCCTTTGTTGCCCGCCTTGCTCCCTGCTCTGGCGATGGCCTGCTCGATGTTCTCTGTCGTGATCACCCCGAACAGTACCGGGACACCTGTTGACATTCCCACCTGCGCCACCCCTTTGGATACCTCGCTGCACACATAATCATAATGGGATGTATCTCCGCGTATAACCGCGCCGACACAGATCACCGCATCGTATTTACCGGAGCCCGCCATCTTCGCTGCTGTAACCGGAATCTCAAATGCTCCCGGCACCCAGGCCGCTGTGATGTTCCGATCCTCCACACCGTGACGCACCAGCCCGTCAATTGCACCACCCAGAAGCTTGCTTACAATAATTTCATTGAATCTGGACGCGATGATTCCGACTTTCATTCCTTCCTTTGCCACTACATTTCCTTCTAACACGTTTACATCTCTCATTTTTTCTCCTCCTGTTTTTATGTTTCGTTTTTCTATCTTGTTTTTCTGTCTTGTTTTTACATTTCTTTTCTATATCTTGTTTCTACAGCCGCCTCTGTATCTGCCTTTTTATTTTCATCTTCCGTTCTTCTTTTTTTAAGACAGCTGTTCTCATTTACGCTTAAAACGTAATCTGATTGAAAATGTGTCCCATCTTCTGCTGCTTCGTCTTCATATAAAAGGAATCGTATTTCTGTGGTGCAATCTCAATCGGAATGCGCTCTTTGATCGTAATTCCGAATCCATCCATCCCGTATACCTTTTCTGGATTGTTCGTCATCAGGCGGAGTGATTTCACACCCAGGTCTGCCAGGATCTGTGCGCCGACCCAGTATTCCCTGAGATCAGCCGCAAACCCCAGCTGAATGTTTGCCTCCACTGTATCCATTCCCTGCTCCTGGAGCTCGTATGCCTTCAGCTTGTTGATCAGGCCGATTCCTCTGCCTTCCTGCCTCATATATAGAATCACACCTTTTCCCTCTGCCTCTACCTGTTTCATCGCACTCTGGAGCTGCTCGCCGCAGTCACATCTGCGGGAACCGAAGACATCTCCGGTCAGACACTCCGAATGCACGCGGCACAAAATGTTTTCACCATCTCCCAGCTCGCCTTTTACAAGTGCAACGTGATGCTCTCCCGTGATATCATTGACATATCCGTAAATCTGAAAATCTCCGAACTTCGTCGGCATTTTGGCAGACGCTTCTTTTATCACATGACTCTCATGGATTCTGCAGTAGTCCTGCAGCGCCTGGATCGTGATAAATTTAAGGTCAAACTTCTCTGCCAGTTTCCACAGATTTGTAGTGCGCATCATAGTTCCGTCTTCCTCCATGATTTCGCAGCAGACACCGCATTCCTTCAGCCCCGCCAGGCGCATCAGATCAACTGTCGCCTCGGTATGCCCATTTCTCACAAGCACGCCACCCTTTTTCGCGACCAGCGGAAAGACATGTCCCGGACGCCGGAAATCCTCTGGCTTTGTCTCCTCATCCACACATTTCATCATCGTCAGCCCTCTCTCGGCCGCCGAGATTCCGGTGGTGGTATCCACATGATCGATGGAAACGGTAAATGCAGTCTCATGGGATTCTGTGTTCTCAGTCACCATCTGTGCAAGTCCAAGCTTTCCCGCAAGCTCCCTGCTCATCGGGGTGCAGATCAGCCCTTTTGCGCGGCTTGCCATGAAATTGATATTCTCCTGCGTTGCGAACTCTGCCGCACAGATCATGTCTCCCTCGTTCTCCCGGTCCGCATCATCCGTAACCAGAACAATTTTTCCCTGTTTTAAATCTTCTAACGCTTCTTCTACCGTATTGTATTCCTGATTCATTTTGCTCCTCCTTTTTTCTTTGAACTGCATTTTAGTTCCGCGTTATCTGCCCACGGATTTTCCTGCAGTTTTTCACAGTCTTTGCGTTTTCTCTAAATTCCGTACTCCTCCAGAAATTCCATCGTAATTCCCGACGTTTTCTTTTTTTCTTCCGTCTGGATTCCCAGTAATTTTTTGATATATTTCCCCACGATATCCGTCTCCAGATTGACGATTTCACCCTTATTCCTGTTCAGCAGTGTCGTCTCACTTCCGGTGTGGGGAATAATCGAGACGCAAAATTCCATTTTGCTGACTGCCGCTACCGTCAGACTGATTCCATCAATACAGATCGAGCCCTTTTCCACAATCAGTTCCATAATATCCATCGGGGCGGATACGGTAAGCCACACTGCATTTTCTTCCCGCCTTTTTTCTATGACCGTTCCTGTTCCGTCAATGTGACCGGCCACCATATGCCCGCCGAATCTTCCGTCCGCCGCCATGGCGCGCTCCAGATTCACCTGATTCCCCGCACTGTAATTCTTCAGGCCGCTCCTGCGGACCGTCTCCGCCATCACATCTGCCGTAAATGAATCCTTCTGCAGTTCGGTGACTGTCAGACAGATTCCGTTGACCGCGATGCTATCCCCCGGCTTCGTGCCCTCCAGCACCCGTGATGCCTGAATACGCAGCCGCCCGGACTTTCCCGACAGGGACAGCTCTTTGATTGTTCCCACTTCTTCCACAATTCCTGTAAACATATCTTCCTCCATCCTGCGTATACGTTTCCTGCCTGCCTAAATGCAGCACTCGTACTCAAGAACCAGATCTTCCCCTGCCTTATGTATCTCCGAGAGTTTCATTTTCACAGCCTCATCCGGCAGTTGAACACCCGCTCCCGCAACCGGCGTCCTGGCGGTCTCCCCGCCAAAAATCTTCGGCGCAACATAGGCGATCACCTTCTGCACCAGTCCCTCGCGGAGCATACTGTAATTCAGGGTTCCTCCACCCTCCAGCAAAATGCTGTCAATTCCTTTTTCAGCCAGAAGATGCATCAGCCTCACCAGATCCACTTTTCCGTCCACCGATGGCACCGCCAGAACTTCCACACCCATCACTTCCAACTGTGCTTTTTTCTCCTGCCGCTCCTCTGCACAGACAACAATCGTCCGATACTGCCTTGCACTCTGGCAGATCTGACTCTCCAGCGGGATCCGAAGACCGCTGTCACAAATGATACGGATGGGACTTTTTTCTCCCGGAATCCTTACATTCAGCATCGGATCGTCCTGAAGCACCGTCCGGATGCCAACCATGATTCCCATATATCTGCTTCGTATCTGCTGGACCTCAGCACGCGCCTCCGGTCCGGTGATCCATTTGGATGCCCCAGTTTTTGTGGCTATTTTCCCGTCCGCTGTCATGGCATATTTCATGACTACATAGGGAAGTTTTTTTGTGATGTAATGAAAAAAAACGGGATTTAACTGATCGCATTCTTCCCGCATAAAATCTTCCTCCACCCGGACTCCGTGCTCCCGGAGTATGGCTGCCCCTTTGCCGGATACCTTCGGGTTGGGATCTCTGGATCCGATGACGACCCTCGCAATCCTCTGTTCCAGTATCGCCTCTGTGCAGGGCGGTGTTTTTCCATAGTGGCAACACGGCTCCAGTGTCACGTAGATGGTCGCGCCCTCCGCCGATTCACGCAGCGAGGCAATGGCATTGCGCTCTGCATGCAGCTGCCCGTACTTAACATGATAGCCCTCTCCGATAATGCGGCCATCCTTTACGATCAGCGCCCCCACCTGCGGGTTGGGGTGTACCCAGCCACCGCCCTTTTTTGCCATTTCTATGGCTCGTTTCATATAATCCTGATCTGTCAAGTTTTCCTCCTTCTTTCCTGAAATTTCCTGTTGCACACAGAGTTTCCTTTCCCGAGAACAAAGAGTTTCGCATGCAAAACTCTCGCGCCAAAGCGCGGTCACCTCAGTGACCATATTCTTTTTGCGTGCAGTGCGCATCCCCCGGAGGGTTTTTATGTAATAGAAAAGTTCAGAGAACTTTCCTCGTATTACATAAAAAACTCTGTGGCAAACAATCCACAGAGCTTTCAATTCGCTGGTTTTTAATTCACCGGTTTTCAAATTCCAATAATCCAGTGATCGTAAAAAAGCTCCGAAATGGTATACCATCCCGGAGCTTAAATTACACTTATCCAATTCATCTTTTTTCATCCAGACTATACTGTCGGCTCTGGAATCTCACCAGATCAGCCTTTCGGCTCGCGGGCTCTACCGCCGGTAGGGAATTGCACCCTGCCCCAAAGATTGTTATTCAGTTTTTATTGTGATCGGCGATGATTCACCGATAAGGAAACTATATCACTTTAGTATAATGAAGTCAACTGTCTGCACGTTTCTTATATTGTTTTTCTTATGTTCCTATATTCCCTATCTTCTTCTATTTCTTCTGTTTACCCCGCTTTTTTTCAGCACCGGAATATTTTCCGACACCAAGATACAGTGGTATTGCTAAGAGCTGCGCCGCCACGGATACCGCGATCATCGCAGGGATGCTCAAGTCGTACAGAACACCCAGAAGCCAACTCCCCAGGAACCAGAACACGCCGAAGGAGCACTCAAATATGCCATAGCCTGTGGCGCGGCTGGACTTCGGAACCATGCTCGTAACCGCCGCCTTCAAGATGGATTCCTGTGCCCCCATACCCACACCCCAGAGGGCAATCCCGATGAGCAGCATTGGCACTGAGTGGAACGCAAACACAAAGATGGCAAAGGGCGCAGAAATAAGCGTCGACCACACGAGCGCCCTGACGCCCTTTTTGTCATACATCAGCCCGAAGAAAAGTGCAGCAACCGCATCCACCAGCATTGCACCGGCATAGAGGAGCGGCAGTGTCCCACTGTTGACCAGAGAAGTCGTTTCCGCAAGACCGGGCGCAAGATTCGTATAAGTGTTTGATACGTGCATGATGACGATGGAGTAATCAATGAATCCAAACGCAAAAAGGCTGATTCCCGCAATATAAAGAAGAAACTCTTTTTTCATTTTAAACGGAATATATTCTTTCGGCTCCGGCTCAAAATGTTCCGGATTCGGAAACTTGTACTTTGTCACAAGCAGCAGTGCGATGGTGATTGCACCGGGAATCGCCAGTACCGCAAAACATGTGGCGTACACCCGGAATGTTCCGGCATCCGTCCTCCCAAGCATCACCAGATACAGCATCACCGGACCGAGGAACGCACCGATCTGATCGAGCACCTCCTGAATTCCAAAGCTCTTGCCCACCCCCTCCTGGGATGCGGCAAATGACATGATTGTATCCTTTGCCGGTTTTTTGATGGCCTTGCCCATTCTCTGAACGACAAGCAGCGCACATGCCCATATCCAGCCGTGTTCGCCCACGAGGGCAAGCGCCGGAACCGCCAGGATATCCAATATGTACCCGATTATCGTCATTGGCCAATAACATTTTGTTTTGTCCGTCAGTTTTCCGAATATATAACGCATGGAGTACCCGATCAGTTCTCCCAGCCCCGAGACAAAACCGATGGTGCCCGCAGATGCCCCCAGCAGCGACAGGTACGCCCCTCTGATGCTGCTGGCTCCTTCGTGCGTCATATCGGAAAACAGACTCACAATACCAAACAGCAGAATAAACAGCATTGCCTGTGAAATTTTCTTCTTTTTTGTATTTCTCATTCTGGATTCCACCTTTCCAGGGCCCCCCCTTCGGCCAACTTAGGGACTTCTCCATGCGTGTGATTTAGCACAATAAATATATTACTAAATAAACATGGAGTTGTAAAGAGCGGGTGTCAAAGGGTCGGAATAAAAAACACATTAATTCAGTTTGATATTAATATTCTTTAAACCTTTCACAAGGAGTTCGTCTATTGTGATGTTCTTTTTTGAACAATATTCTGCGAACTCTGCAAATATCATATATGTTCCTTGCGGTTTTGTAGCGCATGTAAGGTACTCAAAGAAATCAAATCTGCATAATGCTAGTACTTTGTCCAAGTGTCTCACTATAATATTTCCGCAGATTTACATAGTTCATATTGTCATAGCACATAATGAGACTAGCACTCTGCTGATGTACTTCCGAGAAAAACTCTATTTTCATAATTGAGAGACTTCAAGATTATCCCCCTTATCTTTTGTAAGCATCTCTGTGCCTTACTAGTAATCCTTCTTTTACATAAGTTGCGGATCTGCGAATGGGTATAAAAGAAACACCGTTGCATCTTGATGCTGGTTTATAAAGGCTTGGCTGAATTCTATTGCTTGCTCATCTTTCTTTTCACTCGAGTTGTCATACTCATTTTCCTCACTTAGGAAACAATTATCCACAAGGTTCATATACAAGCCATCACTATCCAAAGCTAACATGATTGTAACCGGTTTTCGCTGTTCTCCTTCAAAATAGCCAGTCACTTTATTATCAGCATTTATCTCTATTTTAGAAAACCTCATATCGCAAACAGGATCCCCCGCTGTATTAATGAGTTGATAAGTCCCTCCTTCCATTGACTTTGTTGCAAGAACTTTACCACCAAACAGCTGCATCACTTCATCAATACGCTTTCCAATGATGGTTACCTCATTACTATATGGATCGACTAGATATAGGTTAGTCGATTGCAATCCTATAGTATCTCCTAAATCAGTCTTTATCAAATAGTCATACTCTGGATTGACAATAATCTCTCCATTTAACAGATTAACCATACCTGTCTTTTTTGAGATCTTATCTATAATCGGTTTATACATATCAAAGTTATCCTCTACGGCTTCTGGAAGTATGTAGCTGCTTGTTGAATACTTAACAGTACCTGAAAGGCAGTCAAGTATTCCACTTATATTTTCATCTTCAAATCGAACGTATCTTGATTTGTGTGCCTCAACATCGGAGAAATCAATATATTTATAAGTATCCGTAATTTTCACTCCTGAATCATCATAGAGTGTATATCCTGATTCTGTTTGAACTATCCCTCTATAATACGGAATAGTTTGATTATGATACAATGGTTTCAAGTGGCTGGTAACCAGTTTTAATAAGACAAAGCTCACTACCAAACAAAACAAAATGGATGCCGAAGTAATTACAACCATTTTCTTTCTGCTATTCTTATTCATTATCGACATCCTCCCATATATCATCATATTCATTGTCGTCCCCCCTCAAGTTATCAAGGATATCTCCTACTATTTGTTCGCCTTGGAAACTAAACCATACTATCCCTATAAGAAACGAATCAATAATAAGCCAGGTATTTGTTGAGAAGATCATAGGCACATTTATTAATGGAAAAAAAGAGTATAATACTCCAGCTACACACTGCATTTGAAGAATAATAAGCGAAAAACAACCAAGTGGTTTTTCCTTTGAAATTTTGTAACTGTTCAGAACTCCATTAGTTAAAGATGATATCGGAATTCCCTAAAAGGGCTTCTCTGATTGCTGTAAAAGCATTTATTCCATGCTTATGAGCAGTCCCAATATAGCTCATGATTGTAAGATATTCCTGTGCGCCTTCCTCACTGCGAAAACATCCTGAGACCTTGGTTTTAACCTTAATCATGCGCAAATCACGTTCCGCAAGGTTATTATCAAACGGAACACAGAGATTCTTTATAAATAAGCAGACTGATGCCTTGTAATTCACAAGTCTGTCAATTAGATTTAGTACCTTGGTCTTTTTCTTT
>NZ_FQZY01000102.1 GCF_900142165.1 Hespellia stercorisuis DSM 15480 | reverse complement strand
ATTGAAATTTTCTTCCATTTCTCTCATTGTATGCTGTCCGCAGATATTTTTGAGAATCGCCATATACCCAAGATCAGTCTGCGAATACGTGATGTAACTTGAATCTCTTGGATCGTTCATTTCCGAGATCCATTGTTGTAAATAATGAAAGAAATGATTTGCAACCATCATAAAATCAACTATTCCACGGTCCTGTTTCTTTCGTTCACGTTTTTCTTTCTTTGTCATTCGTAAAAACCTCCTGTGCGAAAAATTTGTTACTTATATTTTACCGCACAAGAGGTACTCCTGCTTAGATTCTGGTTATTTTATTGCGAAAAGTTTTTATTCCTCAACGCTGAGGTGGAACACATTGTTATGGAATTAACGCTTGTGGAATTTATGCAAATACAGTATAATGCATAAAGGTTTACGTGAAATATACACAGAATTTACATGGAATTTAAGATAAAGGAGCAGATTCGTGGAACAATTAGGAAAAGTCATAGAGACCATGAGCAGCTATGTGTGGGGACTTCCGATGCTGGTATTACTGGTTGGAACGCACATTTACCTGACCATTCGACTCAGAGGAATACAGAGGCATACCGTGAAGGCAGTCAAACTGTCGGTTACGGTGGATGAGAAGAGCAAAGGAGATATCACTCAGTTCGGTGCACTCGCGACGGCGCTGGCGGCGACCATCGGTACCGGCAACATCATCGGAGTGTCGACAGCAGTTGCGCTGGGGGGACCTGGAGCGGTGCTCTGGACGTGGCTCACCGGGATTTTTGGCATGGCGACCAAATATGCAGAGGCCCTCCTTTCCGTGAAGTACCGCCGGAAGAACACGGCGGGCAACTACGTGGGCGGACCGATGTATGTGATTGAGAAGGGACTCCATCAGAAGTGGCTTGCGGTAGTCTTTGCGGTGTTTACGGTGCTGGCAACCTTCGGTGCCGGCTGTACGGTCCAGTCCCATGCGATTTCCGGGATCATAGAATCCACGTTTCATATTCCAACATGGGTGAGTGGGTTGGTGATTACTGTTTTGATCGGTACCGTTGTAATGGGCGGTGTGAAAAAGATTTCCGCGGTCTGTGAAAAACTGGTTCCGTTTATGGCGGCATTCTATGTGGTGGCCTGTCTGGTTATTATTATCATTAATCATTCATATTTTATACCTGCGATCGTATTGATTGCAAAATCTGCATTTACGACCAGAGCAGCGGCTGGCGGTTTTGTCGGAAGTACGATGATCATTGCGTGCCGTTACGGTGTGGCCCGCGGCCTGTTCTCGAATGAATCCGGCCTTGGAACCGCCCCGATTGCGGCGGCTGCTGCACAGACAAAAAATCCGGTCCGGCAGGCACTGGTTTCCATGACCGGAACCTTCTGGGATACGGTCATCGTCTGCGCACTGACCGGAATCGTGATTGTCAGCTCGATGCTGCATGTTCCGGACCGCTTCGTGGGTGCAGGGAATGATCAGCTGGTGCAGAACGCATTTGGATTACTTCCGGGAATTGGACAGTATGTGCTTGCAGTGGCACTTGCCGTGTTTGCATTCACGACCATACTGGGGTGGTGCTTTTACGGTGAGAAAGCGATGGAGTATCTATTCGGGCTGAAGAGCGTCATGGTCTATCGCGTCATATTCCTGATCATCCTGTTCCTCGGCTCCGTGGTATCACTGGCCATTATATGGAATTTCTCAGACTTGATGAACGGTCTGATGGCATTTCCGAATCTGATTTCCCTTCTGCTGTTGAGCGGTGTGGTCGTGAAAGAGACAAGGCATTATCTCTGGGAGGACAATCTGCACAAACAGGTGGAAGAAGATGTTGACGATCTGGAGGAAGATCCGGATGGAATAAATGAATAAAAAGTCTGTTATAATTTTGAGATGTTGCATATTGCGTTGCAGCATCTCTTTTGTTATACTGTAGCTATAACAAAAATACATCATACATTTTGAGAAAAGGTGATTAGATGCTAATAGAGGTAGACTTTAACAGCGAAGAAGCTATTTATATTCAATTAAGAAACCAGATCATCATGGGAATTGCCACTTCCGAGATCCGGGAGGGGGATTCCCTTCCATCTGTCAGGCAGCTTGCAGACATGGTGGGAATCAACATGCACACGGTCAACAAGGCGTATGCGGTGTTGAAGCAGGAAGGTTTTATCCAGCTGGACCGGAGGAATGGAGCGGTTATCGCAATCAATCTGGATAAGCTGGAGGCTCTGGAAGATATGAAGCTGCAGCTGGCGATTCTTCTGGCGAAGGGAAGCTGCAAGGGAATCAACCGAGCGGAAGTACACGAGCTGGTTGACGAGATTTACGAAGAATATGAGTAACACCTCAGAGTGTCGGGGCGGTGTGAAAAACAAGTTCCGTCAGATGCTTTGATTATGAATAAAGATGCAGGAGGATATTATGCAGAATCAATATACGAAACAGGCAGCCCAGGCTATCAAATACGCAAGAACCACAGCGAAGGAATTAGACCATCCGTACATCGGTACGGAGCATCTGCTGCTGGGACTCCGGAAGGAATACACGGGGGTCGCCGGCCAGATCCTTGCAGTGAATGGTGTGGATGAGAGCAAGATTCTCAGACTGATCGATGAACTGATCTCGCCGGCCCCGGATGTGGTTTATGATGAACTCCCGGAGGAAAGCCCGCGTTTCCGGTATCTGCTGGAGGGCAGTGCGAGAGAGGCATCACATTTCCATGAGAAGATGATCGGTACGGAGCATCTTCTGCTGGCGATCATTCACGATGTGGAATGCGTGGCAGCGAGGATCCTGATTACACTGGATATCAATCTGCAGAAGATGTATGCGGACATTTTAAATTCAATCGGTGCAGATCCGAGGGAACATCCGATGGATATGCAGGAGAACGGTGGCCAGAAGCAGGAGGTGCTGGGACAGTACACCACAGATCTGACATCGCTGGCAGAAAAGGGAAAGCTGGATCCGGTTGTTGGAAGAAAAGAGGAGATCAATCGGCTGATGCAGGTGTTGAGCCGGCGGACAAAGAATAACCCGTGTCTCGTCGGAGAACCGGGAGTCGGTAAGACGGCAATCATCGAAGGGCTGGCGTCACGCATCGCCGACGGTGTCGTACCGGAGAGTATGAAGAACAAGCGGATTCTGACGTTGGATCTGCCGGGGATGATTGCGGGGTCAAAGTACCGCGGAGAATTTGAGGAACGGATGAAAGGGCTGATTGCTGAGGTTCAGGGGAATGACAACCTGATCCTGTTTCTGGATGAGGTTCACACGATCATCGGGGCAGGCGGAGCAGAGGGCGCAATCGATGCCTCAAGTATTCTGAAGCCGTCACTGGCACGCGGAGAGCTGCAGCTGATCGGCGCGACTACCATCGTGGAGTATCGCAAGTACATTGAAAAGGATGCGGCACTGGAGCGGAGGTTCCAACCGATTACGGTGGAGGAGCCGACCGCAGAGCATTGTCTTGGGATACTGGAAGGAATCCGTGGAAAATATGAAGAGCACCACAGGGTGGAGATTGAGGACAGCGCATTGCAGGCGGCAGTCACGCTTTCTAATCGCTATATCAACGATAGAAACCTTCCGGACAAGGCAATCGATGTTCTGGATGAGGCTTGTTCGCGCGTGAGTTTGAAGGGATATAAGGTTCCGGAAAATCTCCTTCAGCTGGAAGCCGCACTGGCAGAAGTGATGGGGCAGAAGGAAGAGAGCATCAAGGCGGGGGATTTTGAGGAGGCATCGCTTTTGAATGCAGAGCAAAAAGAACTGGCCAAAAAGCTGGCCGGAGTGCGCAGCAGATTCCAGAAAAAGAATGCAAAGAATATGGCGAAGGTGACGGGGGAGGATATTGCGTCCGTTGTGTCCGTGTGGACCAGAATCCCGCTGCAGAAACTGACGGAGTCGGAGAACAGCAGACTTCAGAAGCTGGAGGAGACGCTCCACAAGAGAGTGATTGGACAGGAGGAGGCCGTGAGCGCCGTGGCACGAGCGGTAAAAAGAGGGCGGGTAGGATTAAAGGATCCGAAGCGGCCAATCGGTTCCTTCCTGTTCCTCGGGCCTACCGGAGTCGGGAAGACTGAGCTGTCCAAGGCGCTTGCGGAGGCACTCTTTGGAAATGAAGAGTCCATGATCCGGGTCGACATGTCAGAGTACATGGAAAAGCACAGTGTGGCGAAGATGATCGGATCACCTCCGGGATATATCGGTCATGACGATGGAGGGCAGCTGAGTGATCAGGTGCGCACCCATCCTTATTCAGTGATCTTGTTTGACGAAATCGAGAAAGCCCATCCGGATGTGTTTAACATCCTGCTTCAGGTTCTGGATGATGGTCATATCACGGATTCCCAGGGCAGAAAAGTGGATTTTCGAAATACGGTGATCATTATGACCTCCAATGCCGGAGCCAAGGCCATCGTAGATCCGAAGAAGCTCGGATTCGCGGTGCAGGAGGATGTAAAGAGTGATTACAAGCGCATGAAGCAGAACGTGATGGATGAAGTGAAGCTGATCTTCCGACCGGAATTTTTAAACCGTATCGATGAGATCATCGTCTTCCATTCCCTGAATGCGGAGAACATGAAACAGATTGCCGGCTTAATGTGCAGAGAGTTTACGGCCAGGGTCAGAAAGCAGATGAACATCAGACTGACGATCCGGGATTCTGTAAAGAAGCATATTGTCGAGAAAGGCACAGACATCAAATTTGGAGCCAGACCACTGCGCCGGGCGGTTCAGACCGAGCTGGAAGACAAGATGGCAGAAGCAATCCTGAACGGAGAGATCAAGACCGGAACAGATGTGGAAGTTGGAATTTCTAAAAAAGAAATTAAATTTTACACAAAGACAACAAAGAAGTAGAAAACAAAAACGTTTTAAGTTATAATAGAATCTGTTGAAAGTAAAACAAAAAACTGAAGGTACTCAGGAGGAAAACATAATGGCTACAGTAAAAGAATTATTACGCACAGAAGACAATGGAACACTCAGCTTCGGAGACTACACACTGCCGTCGAAGACAAAGCTGGAGAACTTTGAATTTGAGGGTGACATGTACAAAGTGAAGACGTTTTCGGAGATTACAAAACTTGAGAAGAACGGGATGTTTGTATATGAGTCAGTGCCGGGAACAACTGTAGAGAATTTTAAGGCGACGGATAAAGAAATCGCATTTTCAGTCTCAGCGGCGACGGATGTACAATTTACATTGGAACTGGAACCGGATTGTGAGTATGAAGTGTATGTGAACGAAGCATCTGCAGGGAAGATGGCTACGAATCTGAGCGGAAAATTAAGTGTGAGCCTGGAATTGAGTGAAGGACAGAGTGGCGACATCAAAGTCATAAAATGTGCCTAGCTGAATATATTACATACAAATTTATAAGAAACTCTGGGAGATGACACCGTCTCTCAGAGTTTCTTGGTTATAAAACGTACTGAGGAGGGATCCGCTGAAAGCGGGAGGAACCTTGGTGCCTGCAAAACGTGCTGAGGAGGAAAAAATGGCAAAAGGAAAGAAGAGCGTCTTCTTCTGTCAGAACTGTGGACATGAGGAGAATAAATGGCTGGGCCAGTGCCCGGCGTGCAGAGAATGGAACTCATTCGTGGAAGAAAAGGTCAGCACCGGGAAGAATACCGCTGTGAAATCAATCCGTGAGGCGGAGGTAGTGGCTCTGACAGAGGTAAGCACAGATGACAACACGCGGGTGGAGACCGGAATACAGGAACTGGACAGGGTGCTGGGCGGTGGAATCGTTCCGGGATCACTGGTCTTGGTGGGCGGAGATCCGGGAATCGGGAAATCGACACTGCTTTTGCAGGTATGCCAGCGTCTTGCAGCACAGAAAAGTGTGCTGTATATTTCAGGGGAGGAATCTCTTGCGCAAATCAAGCTGCGGGCAAACCGTATGGGAGAGTTCTCGAAAAATCTTCTTCTGTTATGTGAGACCAATCTGGATACAATCCGCAATGTGATAGAGAACCGAAAACCGGATCTCGTGATCATTGACTCGATTCAGACTATGTATAATGAAGAAGTGGGATCGGCACCGGGCAGTGTCTCACAGGTCAGAGAATCGACCAATGTATTGATGCAGCTGGCAAAGGGACTGGGAATCTCAATATTTATCGTTGGCCATGTAACAAAAGAGGGAACGGTCGCGGGCCCCCGGGTTCTGGAACATATGGTGGATACGGTACTCTACTTTGAGGGGGATCGTCATGCGTCTTACCGGATACTGCGTGGAGTGAAGAACCGTTTCGGATCGACCAACGAGATCGGTGTATTTGAGATGCGCCAGTCAGGACTGGTGGAAGTAGAAAATCCCTCAGAATATATGCTGAGTGGGAAACCGGAAAATGCGTCCGGTTCGGTTGTGGCATGCTCTATGGAAGGAACCCGCCCGATACTAATCGAGATCCAGGCGCTTGTCTGCGAGAGCAACTTTGGTATGCCCAGAAGAACAGCTACGGGAACAGACTATAACCGAGTGAATCTGCTCATGGCGGTGCTGGAAAAGAGAATCGGACTACGCCTGTCCAATTACGATGCATATGTAAACATAGCCGGAGGGATCAGGATGAATGAGCCAGCGATAGATCTCGGAATCGTGATGGCGATAGCTTCCAGCTACAAAAACCGTCCGATTGATGAGGAGACAATCGTGTTCGGAGAGGTAGGGCTGAGCGGCGAAGTGCGCGCGGTGAACATGCCGGAACAGCGGGTGAATGAGGCAAAGAAGCTTGGCTTCAAACGCTGTGTAATTCCCAAAGTATCAATGGAGACGGTGAAGAACATCAAAGGGATAGAAGTACTGGGAGTGAAAAACATCAGTGAGGCGATGAATCTGATATAGAGCCAATTCTTTGGTTGATAAATTTTATTGTGAAATGTAAACTAATAGTGGTGAAAGTACACTCATGAAGAGAGTACATGGATATTTAAGTGATTTTAGTTGAGGGGAAATGTGATTTTGATGAAAAAAATGCGAAGAGGGATTGCGTTGCTTTTTGCCTTGATGTTGGCGTGCAATACATCTTTATTGGTTTTGGCGGAGGAGTCTTCGTCGGGGGAATTGCCGCTTGAAGAAAACGATTTGATAATAACGAGCATCAGTGCTGAAACTTTTCCAGACGATAATTTCCGGAAGTGGATTCTTACATATACGGATGCGAATGAGGATGGAAATCTGTCTCAGGAAGAATTGGACAATACGACGACAATGGATGTTAGCAACCTTGGAATAGCTGATCTTCAGGGGATATCATTTTTTGCTTCGCTGACGAGTTTAAACTGTTCGGGGAATCAACTTTCGACGCTGGACAATTTTATTTCCGACTTAAGTGAACTGAAAACAATAAACTGCAGCAATAATTATCTGACAAGAATTGATTTATCAAAAAACGAAAATATAGAAGAGGCTTCACTGAACCCGCAAGAGGTAGATGGAAAGAGGTACAGTGGATGGAATTCATCAGGAATTTATGATGAGTTCCATCCACTGGAAGAAACTGTTTTTGCAGGACAAATCCTAAAATTGGTAGAGCAGCCCTTTGATAATTGGGTGATATCACAACTACCACAAGAGGTGTTGGTCGGTGATTATTTCACGTTGTATATGAAGGAGCAGAGCACTTCGCCTTATATTACAGAACAGTTGACTGATTCAGAAGTGTATAACTGGACGCTGGTTCCAGAAACTTCCGATATAGTATCATTCAGTACTGATGAAGAAGGCAGTGGAAACAGCATTGTGGTTCATGCGTTAAAAACTGGAACGGTTACAATAAAAGCAGAAGTGGCTGGACATGAGACCCTTTGTGAACTTACGGTAAGCAAAGAAATCGAAAAGACGAACGAGCCAGAAGAAAAGGAAAACAGCAGAGTACTTAGCGATGCCGAAGAAGACATTACAAAAGCTGCAGTAACAGGTGTAAAAAACAAAACCTATACTGGTGCATCAATAATGCAATCGACACTTGCAGTCACACTCGAGGATGAACTGCTCACGGAAGGAGAAGATTATGAGGTTTCCTACAGTGCGAACAGAAATCCGGGAACTGCAAAGGTTGTGATTACAGGAAAGGGATACTACACGGGGACCATCTGTAAGACATTTAAGATAAGGGTTGCCACGGTATCTGGACTTGAGTCTGCAAGTGAGGCAGAAACTTTTATGAATCTTTCCTGGAAAAAACGAGATGAAGTGACGGGGTATGAAGTTAGATATACGTCTACGTCTGATTTTTCAGAAAGTGACATGAATAAAATAAAAAGTGATAAGAATACGTTGGCTGTGACAGGGCTGAAAGCTGGTAAAGCCTACTATTATCAGGTGCGGGCTTACGTGACAGTAGAAGGCAAGACGACATATGGCAGCTTTTCGGATACTTACAAAGCGGTGACGGCTACTAAAACTCCGGAAAAACCGACAGTAAAAGGCGGAATTTGTCAGACAACAGTCTCATGGAAGGCTGTCAGTGGCGCGAGTGGATATGAAGTATACCGCGCAGCCAGTGCGGACGGACAATATAAAAAAGTACAAGTCACAGGGAAGTCAATTCGGTCTTTTAGTGACACTAGTGTGGAGACGGGAAAAACATATTATTACGAGGTCAGAACTTATCATACTGGAACTGGTCATAAGGTATACAGTGGATTGAGCTCATATAATTACTGTGCAACCGCACCTGCGACCCCATCCATCAGTGCGATAACAGGTGGAAAGAAAAAAATTGCAGTTACATGGAATCCGGTCAGTGGAACAACGAAATATCAGCTTTTCATGTCAGACAGTAAAGATGGAACATACAAGAGTATCGGAGTATTTTCATCAGGTACCACGCAATATACGAAGACAGGATTGACGGAGGCAAAGACGTATTACTTTAAACTCAGAGCATACAGAACCGCAAACGGCGTCAATGTAACCAGCAGATATAGTCAGATTAAATATGGAACAACCCGTACAGCGACTCCGATGTTAACTTCGGCAACAGGTGAGACAGCAGCAGCCGTCCTTACATGGGAAAAAGTGATCGGGGCAGATGGCTACATAATATACGGATCGACCAGCGCCAATACAGGATTTAAAGCGATGAAGGATGTAGCAGGAAACAATGCAGAGACAAGAGTGACGGAACTGGAGAAGACAAAATATTATTTCAAGATACGCGCATATCGCAATGGTCAGGATGTTAGAGTTTATTCATCATACAGTGATGTGAAGTTCTGCGAGGTTGCAGAGGTCATACACCGATATACGGAAGAAGTGAATACATTTCAGGAATTGATCGATGCTTTAGCAGACTCGGATGTTAAAACAATCGAAATCAGGAACAATTTATCAGCAACCCAATCCATTCATATTAGAAGAAACGTAGTGATATATGGTAATGATAATTCGATTGTTGGGAATACAAGCATAAAGAACTTGTTGATTTGTGCAGATGGTAATATAGAATTGCATGATATAAAACTTTCGACATCAAGTGATAGTCTGTTGGTGTATGGCACAAACAGCGTTGTAAAAGCATACAATTGTGATTTCTCAAAAAGCTATGGTAATGATGGGGTCAGTGGAAATCAAAACGGTATATGCTATTTATACAATTGCAGTGCGCATGACAATTATGATGAGGGCGTGTCTACTCATGGTACTAGCTATTGCGAAGTGCAGGGCGGAGATTATTATAATAATGGATTTATAGTGGGAACTAGAACAAAAGGTGCAGCGTCATCATTTGGAGGAGTTCACCTGGGCGGTGGAAGAATGGGAAAGGTGATAGGTGTACACTCCTATAATAATTGCACTTATGGTATCGCGCTGATTAATTTTAAGGATTTATCTGTTGCAGACAAGGAAGTGTGCTGCAACAATATTGTGGAGAGCAATGGCAGCAGCGGGATTTGGTGTACAGCCTGCAGGGATTTAATTCTCGCGAATAACACGATTGTGAATAATAAGGGAGATGCGATTCACTTTGGACTGGATCCATCGTATATACCTGAACTGACTCTAATAAAATCGGATGGCATTGTTACAGGAAATACAATGTTTAAAAACGGAAATGATCAGGTTGTGATTGACGAAAATGCGAAAAGTGATGCACTGTTTGTCAATCAATAGAAAAATATGAGGGGGAACAGGATATGTGAAGATTACGGCTGAAAGAACTGATGGAAGTGAACTTGCCAATGCCTGTTTTATGTTCGCAGAGGAAGAATAAAAGGATGGTGCCCTAAAAATATTTGGGGTATATCGATTGAACTGAGTCTGTGAAAAATTTCTGTAAATTAAGATATCTAAGGTCTTCTATGATAAAATAAAATCATAGGAGGCCTTTTGGCATAAAACAAAGGCATAAGGTTATTCGAATGAAGGAGGGCGAAATTTGTAAAAATGTGTTGACAAAGGTGGTGGAGATATGATAATCTATTAAAGCTGTCGCAAGAGACGGACAACAAATGAAAAATAAAATGTGAAAAAGTTCTTGACAGATACATGACTTACATGATATTATGAATGAGTTGTCGCAAAGAACGGCGAGAGCAAAGAAATCCAGTAAACACAAGGGTTTCAGAAGTACCTTGATAATTAAACAATAGACAAACAACCTTGAAAATTTCTAAAAGAGAAAATTTTTAAAGAACAAGTCAAATTGAAAGATTTGACACCCACCATGAACTCTAAGCAAGTTTATGGTAAGAACAGTAATAACGGGACAAATATTAGCTAGTAGTTGATTTTTGGACTGAGATTAAACACTTTTAACGAGAGTTTGATCCTGGCTCAGGATGAACGCTGGCGGCGTGCTTAACACATGCAAGTCGAGCGAAACACTTAGATCTGATTTCTTCGGAATGAAGAACTTTGTGATTGAGCGGCG
>NZ_FQZY01000082.1 GCF_900142165.1 Hespellia stercorisuis DSM 15480 | reverse complement strand
TTATTCACCGAAAGGCAGACAACTTATGGAACATCAAGCAGGCAACGATTGTGATGGAACGTGATGGCAGTTTCTATGTGTCAGTTCTGTATGCTTATGAAGCAGAGATAATTCCGATAGGGGTATGTTATAACAAGGTGTTAGGGCTTGATTATAAGTCGGATGGTCTTTATATGGATTCGGAAGGAAAGTGTGCGCATATGCCGCATTTTTACCGTGTTAATCAGAAAAAGTTAGCAAAAGCCCAGTGGAAACAGAAGCACAAAGTCATCGGTTCTAAGAATTATGAGAAACAGAAACATAAGATAGCCAAAATCCATCGGAAATCAGCAAACCAGAGAAAGGACTTCCTGCATAAGCAGTCAACCGAGATAGCCAATCGGTATGATATGGTGTGCATCGAAGATCTGAATATGCGCAGTATGTCTAATCATGGCTTTAGGAATGGAAAGGCTACATTAGATAATGGGTATGGGATGTTCACATCCATGCTGGCGTATAAACTTGCAGATCGCGGAAAACAGCTGGTGGTTGTTGATAAATGGTATCCATCCTCCAAAACTTGCAGTCGATGTGGGAGCGTGAAGGAAATATCATTGGAACAGAGACGATATATCTGTGAGTGTGGAATGAACCTGGACCGAGACTTAAACGCAGCGATCAACATTAGAAAGAAAGGGTATGAGATGTACTGGCAAATGGCAGCATAATAAAAAAAATTCTTATAAAGCAAACAAAAAACTGTAGGGCAGGAACTGTCCAAACAGTATAATCTACGCCTGTGGAGTAAGCATAAGACCAGCATTTATTGTGGCGATTTACGCCGAAACAGGAAGCACGTGACTTCAGTCATGTGAGGGTTCACAAAGGGTATCTGCTGCCAATGCTGCTGGTGAGCAGAGGAATTAATTTTTATTTTCTGTTTTTGATCAGTATTATCTTTTGTGTGCTGGAAATGGTACATAGGAAAACGGAACTGCCATAAGGCTGCGGGAAAGCATAAAAGCAGATTCGAAGCAACCGTTTTGTGATAGAAAACAATAATAAGTACAGCGAGTATATAGAAAATAATGATTGGTGGAAACAGCGAGAGAATTATATAATAAGTTGTATAAAACAAGTGAGTGAGGACAGAACAATGGTGATTGATTTCCATGTACACGAACGAACCTTTTCAGATGACAGCCATATGAATTTGAAGGAGATCGTAAATGAAGCAAAAATGATTGGACTGGATGGGGTATGCATCACAGACCATGATGCGTTTGGATTAGTGGATTACGCCGCAAAAATCAGCAGGCAGGAGAATTTCCCCATATTTGTGGGAGTAGAGTATTTGACACCGGAGGGGGATATCACTGCATTTGGAATCAACCGGATGCCGGACCGGTCTCATATGCCTGCGCAGGATTTTATCGATTATGTCAGAGCGCAGGGAGGTGTCTGCATTTCGGCACATCCGTTCCGAAGCAACAGCAGAGGGCTTGGCGAGGAGCTTGACGTGCTGCAGGGCTTGACCGGGATAGAAGTACTGAACGGAAGCACCTCCATGGCGGCAAATAAAAAAGCGATGGAGTACTGTGAGCGTCTGAATCTTCAGCCCATAGGGGCAAGTGACGCGCACAATCTCATCGCTTTGGGCAGGTACGCAACGGAGATATCCGAAGAAGTGCACACCGTAGAAGAACTGGTGAATGCACTGAAAACTGGAACCTGTAAGCCTGTGATCCGGCATGGATACCGGGAAAAGGATGGCTTATTTTAGAAATAGTCGGATATATAGGGAGTCTGCTGTTCAATTGCATCCTCCAGCATGTCGATTGTTTCCCCATCAGCCTGGATTCTTCCGATCCTTGCCAGATAGTCCGGACGCTTGTATCCCATTAACATGGTCGTCATTGTCTGGATGCTGATTTTGTCCGGGCATTGCTCCGGTATTTTAACTGCTTCGCCGTGTCCGTCTTTGGTGATTTTCAATAAAAACGAACCTTGATTACATTCCATGATCGGATCGGTCATGGAAAAACGCCATTCCCGTTCCATTTCGTCGGCTTTGAACGGATAGTTTTTCACAAATGCAGGAAAGTCTACAATTCTTGCCATATAATACGGAGAAATGACTTCTTTGATACTGGCATCCTCCAGTAAGAATGCCAGAGGCTCATCGGTATAGATATTCCCTTCCACGTGGTCGATCATTGAGAAATGTGCGGAAACAAAATTCCACAGGCCTGTCCGGGCTTCTTCGTTATTGAAAATCATATCTTTGATATAGAATACTTCATTTTCAATCCAGTAAATAATATACCCGTCAGGCTCGTTTGCTTCGTTATAGTAAATTGCTGCCATGATATCATCTTTATCCCAAAGCCAGTATTCGTTCCATGCAAGCTCATCGCGGATGATGGCGCCATGTGTATGTGCCGCATAGCGGTCATACGTCTTTTTCAACTCTTCACTGTCAGTTTTTACCCGCTGGACACTGCCGGAAACCTGACGGTTTTTGGGGAGCTGATAATCTTTGATCTCATAAGATATTTTGTCGGAAATCAATTCCCAGCCTTTTCGGCGGTAATACGGAATGGAATATGGATATAAGTAGCAGATGTACTGTTCTTTTTTTCGCATATTTGTCAGAGCCTGCTCCAGAAGCTTGTGCATCAGGCCCATGTTCGAGTATTCCGGGTAAGTCCCCACGCCGGTAAGTCCGCCCATAGAATACTTTTTCCCGAAGATCTGAACCTGCATAGGGTAAACGGCCACCTGTGAGACAAGCGTGTCGTTATCGAACCATCCGATCACATCCGCTTTTTCCATGGTCGGAAATTTAGCCCGGATGATTTCTTTTTCCTGCCAGCCGACCGAATGTAATTCCTGATCGGTTACCTGAAAGACGTATCGAAGCAGAGCATTGTACTGTTCCATATATTCGCTGCTGACCAGCTGCATTTTTAGTTTCTTTTTATTCATAAGAGTTTCCTCGTTTCGTTTTTCCCTATTCTACCACAATTTTGAAGGCATGAAAAGAGCGGGACGCTCTGTGGCAGGTTCGCCGCAATTGGATTTCTCTGACCGGGATAGACATCTGAAACCATATCTGAAAAATAAGCAGATAATTGGATTTAAAAACAAAAAAATCTATGTGAGAATAGAAAAATGTGGTACTATCAAGAGCGGACAGGTAATTGCATTGCGAAGAGCAGACAGGCTGAGATACAGCAGACCTGAGCAGCCTAAGCCAGAGAAGAATAAATTGCGATAAAATAAGACAGAGACAAGTGAGGAAACAGAAAAAATGACAGAAGAAAAGAAACATATAATGGGACATGTTATGGCATGTGGAACGCAGTTCATGTGGGGAGCTACGTTCGTATCCACCAAGGTATTGCTGACCCATTTTTCGCCGGTGGAGGTGCTGTTTATGCGGTCAATACTCGCATTTGCGGCGTTGTTTGCGTTCTATCCACATTTACTCAAGGTGAAGGAGAAGAAACAGGAACTATATTTTGCAGGGGCAGCACTTTGTGGGATTGTGCTGTATTTTTTGCTGGAGAATACGGCACTGACCATGACGTATGCCTCCAACGTGGGAATTATCGTGACCTGCGCACCGTTTTTTGTGGCGGTCATGGTGAGTGTGTTCTATAAAAGCGAGAGACCAGACAGGAGTTTTTATATCGGATTTGTGATCGCCATGATCGGAGTGATCATGATCAGCCGGAATGGCCAGACCAGCCTGCATCTGAATCCGCTGGGAGATTTTCTGGCACTGCTGGCTATGTTTTCCTGGGGAATCTACTCAGTGATTCTGAAGAAAATCAGTGAGTGGGAGTATCCGATGGTTGCAGTGACGAGACGCTTTTATTTTTATGGAATATTGTTTTTGATTCCCATTGTCGCGATGCAGAAGAAGATCGGGAGCATTTCTGCGTTTGCTGACAAGAGTGTGATTTTTAATATCCTGTTTCTGGGAGTGGCAGCAAGTGCCATCGGATTTCTCGCGTGGAATACGTCCACGAAATGGATTGGTGCGGTTAAGACCAGCGTGTATATCTATGTTTCTCCGATCGTGACGGTGCTGCTTTCGGTAGTAATCCTGCACGAAAAATTGACGGCTGTGTCTGTAATGGGCGCGGTGCTGATTCTTGGAGGGTTGATTCTGTCACAGCAGAAAAGTAAATTGAATGCTCATTTTACAGAAGAAAGAAGAAAATTCAGATAATAAGCCTTGACAATTGACTTCAAAAGAGATAGTATAATAATAACAGTTACTATTATTGATAGACGAGGAGGTCACATAATGGATAAGAAAGCAATGTATCAGCTGACGTATGGTTTGTTTGTCCTGACGGCAAAAGATGGGGACAAGGATAATGGATGCATTATCAACACAGCAGGGCAGGTTACTACCTCACCAAATCGGATTACGATCGCTGTGAATAAACAGAATTACACACACGATATGATTAAGAAAACAGGGGAGTTTAATGTTTCGATTTTAGATGAGACAGCACCATTTTCAACATTTGAACGATTTGGTTTTCAGTGTGGAAGAGATACGGATAAGATCGCAGGATGTCCGGTTCTCCGTGCAGAGAATGGGATTGTGTACCTGAAGGAGAATGCCAGCGCATTTATTTCCGGAAAAGTGGTACAGGAGATGGATCTGGGCTCCCACACACTGTTTCTGGCGGACGTGACGGACGGAGAGGTTCTGTCAGGTGTGAATCCGGTGACATATGCATATTATCAGAGTAACATTAAGCCAAAACCGGAAAAGACAGAGAAAAAGGGATATCGCTGTAAGATCTGTGGATATATCTACGAGGGAGAGCCCCTTCCAGATGATTTTATCTGTCCAATCTGTAAGCACGGCGCAGTAGATTTTGAGAAGATTTAAATAGCTGAGTAAATAGTCTGACAGATGGCCGAGGATGTACAAAAATCAAATTTTGTACCCCCCGGCCATCTGTCAGACTATTATTATACCACGAAAAGTATGCGATTGTAATCCAACAGAGAACGTGTTAAAATTTACATAATGTGACAAAAAAGAAAAATATAGGGGTAGCAGTAAGGAGCACGGTATGGAGAAGCAGAAAGTACTGGTAGTGGATGATCAATGGATAAACAGACAGATTCTGGGGAAAATTCTGGGGGAAATATATGAAGTGTTTTACGCATGCAACGGAAAAGAATGCATGCAGCTTTTGGAAGAGCACGGCGAGTCTGTTTCGGCAGTTGTTCTTGATATTGCAATGCCTGAGATGGATGGATATGAGGTGCTGCGGCGGATGGGAGAGCATGTGATTTACGCTACTATTCCTGTCATTGTCTCTTCTCAGATGGATGGAGAGGAAGCAGAGATCAAGGCACTTTCACTGGGAGCACAGGACTATATCTCAAAGCCGTATAAGGCTGATATCATCAGACACCGCCTGGCGAACACGATCAAGCTGCGTGAGACGGCACTGCTGATCAATGCGGTCGAGAAGGATGAACTGACCGGTCTGTATAACAAACAGTTCTTTTTGAAAAAAGTGGTAGAGACACTGAAGAACAATCCGGAAAAACCATACGACCTGATCTGTCTGGATATAGAAAAATTCAAATTGATCAATGATACATTTGGAATCGGAACCGGGGATAAGCTGCTTTGTTTTATTGGCGGACTGCTTCGGGAAACCAGTCAGGAAGGTAACATCTGCAGTCATTTTGGCGCAGATATTTTTTACATATTAGTGCAGCATAAAATGGAGTATGACGATGGAATGTTCCAGCAATGGGTGGACAAGTTCAATGAATTTCCGATGAATGTACAGATTAAAGTGCGCTTTGGCATTTACAAAATCACTAGCAGAACACTTCCAGTGAATACCATGTGTGACAGGGCAAAGCTCGCCACGGAGGGAATAAAAGGAAAATACAATAAGCTGTTTGCCTACTACGATGACCGGATCCGCCAGAGGCTGCTGAGTGAAAGGTTCATCACCGACAGCATGCAGCATGCGTTGGAGAGCGGGCAGTTTCAGGTCTTCTATCAGCCCAAATATGAATTGGCCGACGAGAGCATCGTCGGAGCAGAAGCGCTGGTTCGATGGATGCATTCGGAAAAAGGTGTTATGAGTCCGGGAGAATTTATCCCTCTTTTTGAGAGGAACGGGTTTATAACCCAGTTGGATTACTATGTGTGGGAGACGGCCTGCAGGTGCATCAGAACGCGGATGGACCAGGGAAGCCCATTGGTACCGATTTCGGTGAATGTGTCACGTGCGGATATTTTTAGTCAGGGATTTGTTGAGAATCTCCGGGAATTGGTCGGGAAATACAAGATTCCGATACAGAGTCTGCATTTGGAAATTACGGAGACTGCATATACGGAGGACCCGGAACAGATTATCAAGGTGGTTGAGCAATTACGGCGGCTTGGGTTTGTGATAGAAATGGATGATTTTGGAAGTGGTTACTCTTCGCTGAATATGCTGGCGGAGATTCCGATTGATGTGTTGAAGCTGGATATGCGTTTTATCAAGAAAGAAGCGAATAATTCTTCGGGAAGAGGGATTCTGCGCTTTATTATCAGTCTGGCGAAATGGCTGAATCTTCCGGTGATCGCAGAAGGGGTGGAGACGAAGGAACAGATGGAAATCCTACGTATGATGGACTGCAATTATGTTCAGGGGTATTATTTTGCAAAACCGATGCCGGAGGATGAATTTGAAAAGCTGCTTGATAAAACCGCTATTTCTGCGATGAAAAATGTTATGGCAAACCATCCTGTACAGCAGGAGACGGGGATTGCCGAGTGTATGGAGACGCTTGAGGAGCGAGTGAATTGGAAGACCTCAAACGATGAGGACCGGATATTGAAAGAACTGGAGGCACTGAGATCCTGTTTTGACATTGTGCGTCTTGTGGATCCGGAGCGTACAAGAGTCTGCATGAATGCGGAAGAAGGAATCTGCGATGTACAGGGATGCTTTACAACATGGGGAAAAAGTGAGCGGTGCAATAACTGCATTTCACTCCGGGCACTGCGGGGAAAAACGCGTTACAATAAGCTGGAATACACGAATGATCAGCTGTTTTTTGTGATTTCCCAGTATGTAGAACTAAATTCCAGAGGGGCTGTTGTTGAGATGGTATCAAAACTGGATGATACGTACGTGGACAATATATTCGACAAGGAGCTGCTGTTTATGAAACTGGACGATCTGAACCGGCAGTTGGAATCAGATGAACTGACCGGGGTTTATAACAGAAGGCATATTGATTCGCACCTGAATAATTATATTGTACATGCAAGAAAATCCGGAGATGACATGGGAATTGCAATGATCGATATCGATGGGCTGAAAGCGATCAACGACACGTATGGTCATCTGACCGGCGACGCTGTGATCAAGAAAACAGCCAGAATACTGAAGACAAATTTTGCCATGAGCAGAGGGGATTTTGTGGCAAGATACGGCGGTGATGAATTTCTGGTAGTGTGCCGAAGTATTGAGGGAGCTGTATTCCGGAAACGGGTGGCAGAAGTGGTGGAAATCATACACAGAAATTCTGTTGAGGGAAGGGATATGCGCCTCGGAATCAGTGCCGGTTGTGTCAGCCTGAGTGAATATCCCGGATTTAATGCGGATGAAATGATAGAAAAAGCGGATGAGAGGATGTATCGGGCTAAACAGTCCGGTAAAAACAGGATAGAATAGAGGAAAGTCTTTTTTTGTGGGGAAATCTATGATAAAATGAGTGTTAGTGAGCCAAGCGCCTGCATTTGGCGAACGGCGAATGGCGATCATGATAGCTGCAAAGCAGCGTCAAGCACTGAAAGTGCGAATCATGCTATAATGTAAAAGATAAGGACTGAATTTATGAGGGAAGGCTAATGAAAAGGGAAACTATAAAAGAAAAAAGAGTGGAATGGCTATTTCTGGCGGGGCTGTGTGTGTTCTATTTTATGTGGGCATACATTCAGCCCTTGAATGCGTCTCCGGATGAGGAGATGCGCTATCTGATACCAAAGTTTATCTTTAAACACGGGACACTTCCGGCGGGAGCAGATCCTGAGATTATGAATATGGTATGGGGGAACTCTTATGGGTTTAATCCGATATTTTCTTATATAGTCAGTGCCATATTCATGAAAGCAATCAGTTTTTTTTCATCTGAAGTTTTTGCGCTGCTGATGGCGGCCAGAACCGCAAGTGTTATGTTTGGAGTTGGAACTGCGGCAGTGACAATTAAAATTTCAAAAAAGCTGTTCGAAAAAAACAGCTGCAGGTGGCTGTTCGTTGTGCTGATCACTATGTGGCCACAGATGATCTACGTCTCATCGTACGTAAACACAGATGCATTTGCACTTTTTACAACAGCATGTGTGATATACAGCTGGATTCTGGGGCTGGAATCAAATTGGAGCTATAAGCACTGCGCTTATCTTGGAGTGGCACTTGGTTTATGTGCACTGTCTTACTACAATGCATATGGCTTTCTTGTGATGAGCCTGGTCATATTTGTATTCTCCGTGCTTCTTAGCACTACGTTGGAAGTGCCGTGGCATAAAAAAATCGGGATTCTTATAAAAAAAGGAATGTTTATTCTGCTTATTACGCTGGCCTGTGCCGGATGGTGGTTCGTGAGGAGTTTCATTCTTTATGATGGAGACATTTTTGGTATGGCAGCCTGTAATGCCTGCGCAGAGCTGTACGCTGCCCCGGAGTACAAGCCTTCCCTTAGAGTGACACCGTTCAGTCAGGGAATGTCACTGAAGACAATGCTGCTTTCAGAAGGGTGGCTGAAGAGAACCCTGTATAGTTTTATCGGCTATTTTGGCTATTTTGATTATCCTTTAAAATGGTGGATGTATAAGTTCTATAACCGGCTCATTCTACTGGGCGGTATTGGTACGCTGATTCATGTCCGTTCTGTATTCTTTCAATGGAAAACAGAAAAATGGAGTAAAGAAAAACTTTTTAACTGGGTGATGGCAGCGTCCATGATCTTTCCGGTGCTGCTGAGCTTGTATTACTCGTATTATTCAGATTTTCAGCCACAGGGAAGGTATATTCTTCCAATTATGATACCGTTTGCATATTTTTTGACGGTGGGATTCCAAAAACTTGTTTCCCATATTCCAAAAAAATATGAAAACGTCGGACGGCTCATCATTGACATACTTATAGCAGCTGTTTTTTGTATGGGGATTTTGAGTTACGTTGTAGTTTTTCTGCCAAATTTTGTTTAGAAGGGGTCTATGAATGATAGGATTTAATGTGCCGGCGTTTACCGGAAAAGAGTTGGATTATATAAAGGAGTCGGTGATGCAGCATCATATATGTGGAGATGGTGTATACACGAAAAAATGCAGCAGATGGATGGAGGCACACTTTGACGCACAGCGGGTGATGCTCACGACATCCTGTACACATGCTCTGGAGATGGCGGCAATTTTGTCAGATATCAAACAGGGAGACGAGGTAATCATGCCGGCTTATACCTTTGTGTCGTCGGCGGATGCGTTTGTGATGCGCGGGGCAAGGATTGTGTTCGTAGATATTCATCCGGAGACGATGAACATCGATGAGCGTTTGATAGAGGATGCAATCACGGAGAGAACGAAGGTGATCGTACCGGTTCACTATGCCGGTGTAGCCTGTGAGATGGACGAGATTATGGCGATTGCAAAGCGGCATCATCTTCTGGTAATTGAGGATGCGGCGCAGGGGGTGAATGCATTTTACAAGGGCAGAGCACTCGGCACAATCGGTGATTTTGGATGTTATAGCTTTCATGAGACGAAGAACTATACTATGGGAGAGGGCGGTGCGATTGTAATCCGTGATCCGGCGTGTAATGAGCAGGCCGAAGTGATTCGCGAGAAAGGAACAAACCGCAGCAAGTTCTTCCGGGGGCAGATTGACAAGTATACGTGGGTGGATGCAGGCTCATCGTATCTTCCAAGTGATATGAATGCGGCCTATCTGTGGGCGCAGCTGGAACTTGCGGAGGAGATCAATGATAATCGGAGAGCAACGTTTGACCGATATCAACAGGGCCTCTCTGATCTTGCCGGGGAAGGGAAGATTGAACAGCCTTTCTGTCCAGACTACGCAGTACATAATGCACATATGTATTATATTAAAACAAAAGATGTGGAAGAGCGGACCGCGCTGATCACCTCGTTGAATCAGCAGGAAGTACAGGGCGTATTTCACTATATCCCGCTTCATACGGCACCGGCCGGACAGAAGTTTGGAAGATTCCATGGCGAGGACAGATATACGACGAGAGAGAGCGAGCGGCTGCTCCGTCTTCCGATGTACTATGGCCTGACGGAGATAGAGAGTGAGCATGTAATCGAAGCAATTCAAAATTTTTATAGAAAAGAAAGATAGAAGGATATGAAAAAAATAGTCATTATTGGTGCAAACAGTTTTCAGAATCCCCTGATAGTCAGAGCAAAAGAGATGGGGTATGAGACACACGTTTTTGCATGGCAGGATGGATCAGTCGGAGAGCGGACAGCGGATGTGTTCTATCCGATCAGTATTATAGAGAAAGAAAAAATCCTGGAAGAGTGCAGAAAGATCAATCCATGCGCGGTCGTGACGATCGCATCGGATCTGGCAGCGATTACCGCGAATTATATTGCAAATGCGCTGGGACTTCCGGCAAACAGTGAAGCCTGTGTGAAGAAATCAACAAATAAGTATCTGATGAGACAGAGTTTTAATAAAGCGGGGGTGTCGGTTCCCCGCTTTATTAAAGTGTCTCTGGCGGATTTTGAAAAACAGGCAGAGGGGCTTACGTATCCGTTGATTGTGAAGCCGACAGACCGCTCTGGGAGCAGAAGCATCACAGAAGTGGCGGATAAAACGAAACTTCGTGCCGCAGTGGAACGGGCAGTGGGGGATTCCTTTGAAAAAAAAGCGATTGTGGAAGAATATATAGATGGAGAGGAGTACAGCTTTGAGTCGATCAGTTATCAGGGAAAGCACACAAGGCTGGCGGTCACAAAGAAATATACAACAGGTCGTCCTCATTATATTGAGAATGGACACATAGAACCATCCGGACTGTCAGATGAGGTGTTAGAGCGGGTGACGACAGAAATCTTTCGGGCGTTAGATGCGCTGGAGATTGAGAATGGAGCCTCCCATGCGGAATTTAGAATCAACGGGAAGGGGAAAATCGGAATTATTGAAATTGGTGCCCGAATGGGCGGAGACTGTATCGGATCAGATCTGGTGCGCATATCTACGGGATATGACTATGTGCGGATGGTGATACAGACTGCACTCGGGATGCGCCCGGATTTTTCGAGAGTTCAGGAACCGAAAATTGCCTGGATTCGATTTTTGATGACGAGAAACGAAGTGATTAACTTTCAAAAAATCCGGGAAACCTTTGCGGAGAAGATCAGCTTTGTGAGCGAAATAGACAAATCGGAGCACGAGGTCATCGACAGCTCCAGCCGTCTGGGGTATTTTATCATGGCCCTGGATTGTGTGGATGAAGTGGAGGAGGTTACAGATCTTGTGGAAACAGAATAAAGTAAAAGAGGTCTTGATTCTTCAGTCCGTAATACTCATTTATACACTGGCAACGGTGGCATCCAAATTCGCATCGGGATATACGTTCTTGTCATTGCCGTTTATTGGCTTTTATGGTGCTGAGATCCTGATACTGGGGGTGTATGCAATCCTGTGGCAGCAGATCATTAAGAAGTTTGACATATCGATCGCCTATGCCAACAGGGCTTTTGGCATATTCTGGTCGTTGATCTGGGCGGTGTTGTTTTTTAAAGAAGCGATTACGTGGAAAAATATATTGGGAATTGTGATTGTATTTCTGGGAATTATGGTGGTGAACTCTGATGATTGCAAATAAATATTATCTGATTCTGGTGGCGTCCGTTGCGGTCGCCTCCATATCGCAGATTTTTTTGAAAAAGAGCGCGTTGAAGACATATCCCTCTTTTTTGCGGGAATATCTGAATGTGGAAGTGATATTCGGTTATGGCCTGATGGTGCTCTCGACGCTTCTCACAGTCCTGGCCTTCAGCGGGCTGGAGTACAAAAACGGTCCGGTGGTAGAATCGCTGGGATACATCTTTGTCATGATTCTGGGGAGGATTTTTCTGAAAGAGGGAATTACGAAAAAAAAACTGCTTGGAAATGCACTGATTCTGCTTGGAATTGTGGTATATTACAGCTGATTCAGTGACCAAATGACATTGAGGTACGGGTACACTGACAAGATAAAGGAGAAGCTATGGAAAAACTATCGATCATTATACCGGTCTACTATAACGAGGAGAATCTGCATCCGCTTTATGATGATTTAAAAGAAAAAGTGCTGGCAAAACTGCCTTGTGATTACGAAATTGTGTTTGTGAATGACGGGTCAAAGGATGGGTCATATGATAAATTAAAGGAACTTGCAGATATGGATCCCAAGGTGAAACTCGTGAATCTGGCAAGAAACTTTGGCGAGCATCTGGCCACTCTGGCAGGCCTGTCTGAGTGCTCTGGAACCGTTGCAGTACGGAAAGCGGCAGACCTGCAGGAACCGTCGGAGATGATCCTACAGATGTATGAGAAATATGCGGCGGGTTCCAAGGTGGTTCTGGCGGTCAGGGAGGATCGGGAAGAACCGATATCGCAGAAATTGTTCTCGGAAGTGTATTGCTGGATGATGCGTAAATTTGCATTGTCCAACATGCCGAAAGGGGGATTCGACACATTCATGATCAGTCGCCAGGTGATTGATATTATCGTGGAAATCGGAGAGAAGAATGCACCGCTGACAGAGCAGATCCTGTGGAGCGGCTTTGAAAGTGAAAAAATATATTACGTGAGAAAAAAACGTGAAATCGGAAAATCCGGATGGACGTTGTCGAAAAAAATCAAGCTGGCAATTGACTCGCTGCTCTCTTTTTCTTATTTCCCGATCCGCTGTATCTCTGTTATGGGTGTGGTGTCTATCCTGGTTTCGCTGATCTGGACGCTGGTGCTGGTGGTGGATTATTTGGACGGACACACAACCGTGGAAGGATATACGACGATTGTAGTTTTGATTTTGCTCAGTTTTGGGATTACCATGCTGACGCTCGGAATATTAGGCGAGTACATCTGGCGCATGTTCGATGAAGTCAGAAACCGTCCGGCATTTATTGTAGATGAGGTTCGTCAGAATAAGACGGATCCATGTGGAGCGGAACAATGCGAAACGGAACAGCGTGGTGCGAAACAATGCGAAGCAGAACAGCATGGTGTGGAACAATGCAGCGCACGGAAATACGAACCAGAGCAGTATGGGGGAAGTGCGGAGAGATAAAAGGACATAAAGAAAAAGCAGTACGAAACAAAACAGGAAATAGGAGAATGTGAGATAAAAGTAGTCGGAAACGGATGGGGATGGCTATGTTAAACGGAGAGATACGGATGAAAAAAAAGGCGTGGACAATTCTTATCGTATGCAGCATGTTGGCATTGACTGCCTGCGGAGATGCAGAAAAAAAGAGCGGGGATACAGAAGTGGTGGAGACACTGAATCTGGATGACGATGATTCCGAAGAAAAAGAGGATGCACAGCAGGCGGCAGCAGCGGGGAACTCTGTGATGAAATACCAGTTTAAGGATGTGAGGGGAAATGATTACGAGGGAACACTCGTAGATTCTTTTCCGAAATGTACGTATGATTTCACGAAGCTTGTGGAGGAGAATGGATACAAATATTACCGGGACGAGGAGAATGGCATCACCTCAAGATTGGGAATCGATGTATCCCAGTATCAGGCGGACCTTGACTGGACACAGGCCCGGGCCAGCGGGATTGAGTTTGCCATTCTGAGAGTCGGCGGCAGGGGATATGGTGCCAGCGGAACAATCTATGAGGATGAAAAGTTTCGGGACAATCTCAGAGGGGCTGTGGATGCGGGACTTGAAGTGGGTGTTTATTTCTTTTCGCAGGCCATATCCGAGAGAGAAGCCGTCGAGGAGGCCGAGTTTGTGCTGAGTAAGATAGAGGCGGCAGATATAAAAGGACCGGTGGTCTTTGACCCGGAAGAGATCAAGGAGGATGAATCCAGAACAGATGGAATCAGTTCAAAGGTCTTGACAGACAACTGCATTGCATTCTGCGATACCATCAAAGCAGCCGGGTATGATACGATGATTTATGCGAATATGAAGCGTATGGCATTAGAACTTGACATCGCAAAGCTGCAGGACTATGACTGGTGGTATGCAGATTATTATGAGACGCCGCAGTGTCCGTATGATTATGAGATGTGGCAGTATACAGATACAGGAAGTGTGCCGGGAGTGGAAGGCAATGTAGATATTGACATTTGGTTTCAGCACGAAAAAGGAGAGTAAACAATGAGATGGAATAAGTTTCGCTTAAAGACGACGACGGAGGCGGAGGACATCGTGAGCAGTATGCTGATGGATATCGGAATACAGGGAGTGGAAGTGGAGGACAAGGTTCCGCTGACCCAGGCTGACAAGGAGCAGATGTTTGTGGACATTTTGCCGGAGACCGATGTGGATGACGGAGTGGCATATCTGAATTTTTATCTGGAGGAAGAGGAAGAAAAAGAAAAAATGCTCGAGAAAGTCCGTACAGAGCTGAAAGAGATGGCAGCGTATGTCGATGTGGGCGACTGTACGATCGAGGAATCCCAGACAGAGGATGTGGACTGGGTGAACAACTGGAAACAGTACTTTCATCAGTTTACGGTGGATGATGTGCTGATCATTCCGTCCTGGGAGGAAGTGGAGCAAAAAGATAAGGACAAGATGATCATTCATATCGATCCGGGAACCGCGTTCGGGACAGGAATGCACGAGACGACACAGCTCTGCATCCGCCAGATCCGAAAGTTCGTCACACCGGAGACCGAGATTCTTGACGTGGGCTGCGGCAGCGGCATTCTTGGAATGCTCGCCCTGAAATTCGGCGCAAAGCATTCGGTCGGAACGGATCTGGATCCCTGCGCCATCGATGCGACGTATGAGAATATGGAAGTGAACGGAATTGCGAAAGACCAGTATGAGGTGATGATTGGAAATATTATCGACGACAAGGCGATTCAGGATAAAGTGGGCTATGAAAAGTATGACATTGTTGCGGCAAATATACTGGCAGATGTACTGGTACCGCTCACACAGGTGATTGTTCATCAGATGAAGCAGGGAGCGGTGTACATTACCAGTGGAATCATTAATGATAGTGACAAAGAATTTAAGGTGAAGAAAGCTATGGAGACTGCGGGGCTAGAGGTGATTGAGACTACGTATCAGGGAGAATGGGTTTCTGTAACCGGAAGGAAGTAGAGAATGCATCATTTTTTTGTGACACCGGAACAGGTGAAGGAAGACGGTATTTTTATCGAGGGGGCGGATGTGAACCATATCCGCAATGTACTTCGTATGAAAATCGGGGAAAAACTAAAAATCAGTGATGGAAATAATAAAAAATACGTGTGTGAGATCGCGGAGTTCACACCGGCAGAGATCGTTCTGTCCATCTGTGAGGAAGAGCAGGCAGACACGGAGCTGCCGTCAAAGATATACTTGTTTCAGGGACTCCCCAAAAGTGACAAGATGGAATTGATTGTGCAGAAGGCTGTGGAACTGGGAGCGTTTGAGATTGTTCCGGTGGTGACAAAGCGTGCGGTCGTCAAACTGGATGCGAAGAAGGCAAAGAAAAAAGAGGAGCGCTGGAATGCCATCGCAGAGGGGGCGGCAAAGCAGTCGGGCAGAAGCATGATCCCGAGGGTATCCGCTGTGATGAGCTATGCAGAAGCGTTAGAATATGCCGGGGCACTGGATGTCGTGCTGATTCCGTATGAACTTGCGGAGGGAATGAAAGAGACAAAGGCGCTGATCGAGACAATTAAGCCGGGACAGTCGGTGGGCTTCTTCATCGGTCCGGAGGGCGGCTTTGAGACAGCGGAGGTGGAACGCGCAGTAGAGTCCGGTGCAAAGCCAATCACTCTCGGAAAAAGAATTTTGCGAACGGAGACGGCGGGGCTTGCCTGTTTGTCGATTTTAATGTATCATTTGGAGGGCTGAGCGGCATGAAATGCATGACTTTTTACCCCTGGATACATACTATGAGTTGCCCGACAAATGGGCTATTTGAACCTTGAAAATTTAATATATTATCTTCAAATATGTTACAATGGAGTTATTAAAAAAGGAGTGATTATATGTCTTTCTCATCGAATAACTCACAACAAATCAGCATATTTGATGCTACTTCAAACCTAACAGCCCGCGAATTAAAAATGTTAGATAAATCATGGGCTAAGTATTTTTCGGAAAATGTTTTTCCATATATAGATGAAGAACCTTTCCGCGTATTGTACAGCAATCGCCCATCTCGCCGTAATACACCT
>NZ_FQZY01000088.1 GCF_900142165.1 Hespellia stercorisuis DSM 15480 | reverse complement strand
TGATAATAACCTTGCGGAACGTGATTTGCGCATGATTAAGGTTAAAACCAAGGTCTCAGGATGTTTTCGCAGTGAGGAAGGCGCACAGGAATATCTTACAATCATGAGCTATATTGGGACTGCTCATAAGCATGGAATAAATGCTTTTACAGCAATCAGAGAAGCCCTTTTAGGGAATTCCGATATCATCTTTAACTAATGGAGTTCTGAACAGTTACCCGTTAACAACAATTCCGCTCCAGCTCAATCCGACTTCAGCCCCGGCAAGATGCTCCGAGAGAAGACCGATGATGTGGTGATCAATGACAATGACATCGTCAGCGGCTTGTTTCATAGTTTCGGCGAAGAGACCAACGGTTGCGCTGCCACATCCGACCCGCATTTTTTTCTGTGGAATACCATCCACAATCGGAGCATGGTTATTTTGAATAACCAGCGTGGTTTTTTGCTGCAGCTTGAGAGAAACTTCTTCACCGTTTGCCAGTTCCACAATCGTGCGGGCAACGATGAATCCGTCTTTGGAGGTCAGCAGACCGGCACCACCGATGCTGAGCATTTTCGAGCCGTATTCTTCGGTGGAAAGTATACCGACTTTTTTTCCGTCCCGATAAACTGCATCACCTGTTTCGCCCAGGTAAGCATTGGTGTCGATTTTGACAGTCACTCCACTGTAACTTAATGGCGCTTCGGTCACAACCGTTACCATGTCAACACCATCCCGCAGAGCAGATACGATATGCGGGGCGGGGCGGCAGCAGGGGTAGGTAGAACCGGCACCACTCGCTGTAATGAGCGGTTTTGCATAGTCTGATTCATAATGTTCCAACTGATTCTCAAACACAAGTTTTCGATTGCGCATCAGGGTGCCATCCACGTTGGTAAAACGTTTGCAGGCGCCCGTGAATCCGGGCTTAATGGTGCACTGTACCGGACAGAAGGCGCAGACCACCCCCTCTTTGCCCGTATTGGCGATTTTGACAGCCGCATGTGTTGGACACACACGTGTACAAATTCCACATTCAGAGCATTCTATGGAAATCGTGGCCCGCTTATTTTGAATGGAAATTGCCTTTTGCGGGCAGTTGGGCAAACAAATACCACAGCCCTTGCAGTTATCTGTAATCTGAATCACATCATCACCTCCAGATTAGCATTTGACAGCAGGTGTGACGGCCGGCGGTGTGTTGCGGCTCTTATTTACCAGAATTTCTCCGTCAATCAGAACCATGCTGATGCCTGGAATATCTCCGGCCTCGATTGCCTCGAATGCGCTTGTGCCAACACTGCCCATCGGAGCATCCATGAGAATGAGATCGGCTTCTTTTCCAACGGCAATGATACCGGTATTCAGATTGTAAACATTTGCCGTATTTCCAGAGGCCATGCAAATTGCAATCTCAGGCGGGATATTTGAAATAGAAGAAAGCTGGCAGATGTTCCGCAGGATACCTAATGGAATCAAGCCGGTTCCGCTGGGAGCATCATTTCCAAAAATAACACGGCCGAGCATATCCTTTTTGGCGGCACGTTTTGCAACATAATCTGCAACTTTGGGATTTCCACATTGTACGATTTCAAGTGCGAATGGTGTTTCATCCATGATGCGGTCAACCTCTGCCAATGAGATTGCCGTGGGGCCGCCATTGATATGGGAAACTACGTCTGGTCCGGTGGCGATGACATCATCAGCAGTGACAGTGGAACTGCCTGGAATAGAGGTCCCGCCTGTATGCATCTGCACCTTAAATCCGTGCTTATGAGCCCATTCGACCATGGGTGCAGCATCTTCTGGTTTTTTTACAGAACCAAGTCCAATCTCGCCCACAATCCAAACTCCTTCTTTTTGCAATTCTGCAAAATCTTCCTCTACCAGACCTTTTTCCAGGATCAGGCTGCCGCCGTGCACTTTGACACCGGAAGGACGCGCATTGCGAAATGATTTGGAGGCCAAAACAGCAAGTGCTTTTGTTCCGGCAGGATCTTTGGGACGCCCCGGCAGGTGACATTCTCCGGCAGAAATCATAGTAGTGACACCACCATGCAGTGCGCTGGATATGAAATCCATGGTTTTTTGTCTTGGGGCAAAATCTCCAATGGTGGTATGGACATGAGAATCAATCAGACCCGGAGTGGCAGTGGTACCGTTTGCGTCAATGACAACAGCATCATCAGCGGCAAGATCGGTTCCTATGGCGGTGATGATACCGTCCTCTATTAAGATGGAGTTGCCTTCCAAAATGGGACAACTGATATCGCCGCTCCCGATGGTTCCAATATGTTTAATTAGTGTTTTTTTCATTATAAAACTCCTTTCTAATTTGTCCTGACCAATAAAAAGGGAGCTATGTGACCTGAAAAATCTGATCAAATAGCTCCGTTGCTACCGGTTTCCTATGTGTTAACCTGAATTATAAGCGTCATATTTTCAGAAAACAAGGCTTAAAAAAAAGATTGTAGGTTGTGAGTTGAAATCGCTCTGTAAATGAAAAAATATTATATAAAACACATGTAAATACATGTCAAGACAGGTATATGATAACTGCGCAAGAGGGGAAGTTTACAATGCGGGTGGGGAGAAAAAGAAAGAAATTGTGGCATATGTAAATCTTTTTTATTTTGATTGACGGCAGATAGATCTGTGATTAAAATGTGAAAAAAGAAAGTAACGTCAGGAAGTGATATATATGAAAGAATTTGAATATTATAATCCAAAAAGTGTTGCAGAAACACTAAACATATTGGAAAACACTAAAAATAACAACAGAATTATCGCCGGTGGTACAGATGTCCTGCTTATGATGAATGACGGGAGGATAGGTCCTGACCATGTAATCAATATCCAGGGCGTCGGAGAATTAAAATATATTGTGATAGAGAAATCTCTGGTGAGAATCGGTGCGGCATCGACGTTTACGGATGTTGAACAGAATGAGTACATTAAAAAGAAAATCAAAGGACTGTATGAGGCTTGTGCCCATGTCGGTTCACCGCAAATCAGAAATCTTGGTACTGTGGGAGGAAATGTAATCAATGCATCTGTTGCAGGAGATTCCATCAGCGTGTTTCTGTCGCTGGGAGCCAATCTGATAATTAGAAGCAGTAAAGGAAAGCGGAAGATTTCACTGAGAGAGTATTATAATGGAGGAAATCAGACCAGAATACAGCCGGATGAGCTGTTGACTGAAATACAATTTAAAAAACCGGACAACGGAGTCGCCAATGCATTTTTCAAATTAGGAAAGAGAAATGCATTGGCGATTGTTGATATAGGGGCTGCTGTTACGATTTGCAGAAATGCGGAACAAACCTGTACGAGTGCAAAAATAATCGGAGGTGCGCTCTCCAGATATCCTCTGGAATTTACAAAGGTACAGGAGTATCTGATCGGTAAAAAAATCAACAGGCAGACGTTTGCGAATACTTATGAAATGCTTCAGGAGGCGGTGTACGAAAGTATCAAGGATCGTCCAATGGAGGTGTATTACAAGCAAGAGGCTGTGCGGGGAACCTTCGATGTTGCATTTGAAGATATTCTCAGGCAGTACGAGGAAAGGAGTGACTGGAATGAAGAAAATTATGATTCGATTTACCTTGAACGGAGAAAAGTATGAGCGGGAGGTGTTCCCGAATATGCGAGTTCTGGACTTTCTGCGAAATGAGATGGGGATGCGAAGCGTCAAGGAAGGATGTTCAGAAGGCGAATGTGGAGCCTGTACCGTCATTTACAATGGGCGTGCGGTGACCAGCTGTACCATGCTGGCGGGACAGATTGATGGGGGAGAAATCATTACCTTGGAAGGGCTGTCAAACAAAGGCGAACTGGATGTATTACAGCAGAGTTTTATGGAAGAGGGGGCAGTACAGTGCGGGTACTGTACACCGGGCATGATATTATCCGCGAAAGCATTGTTGATGCATAATCCGACGCCTACACATGACGAAGTACGGCGTGCGATTTCCGGCAATTTATGTCGGTGCACGGGATATGTAAAGATTGTGAAAGCAATTGAGATGGCCAGTCAAAAAATCGCACAGGAGTAGAGGTGGAAAGTGCCATGGAAAAGAAATTAAGCGTAGTCGGGAAAAATGTAATCAAAAAAGACGCATTCGAAAAGGTGACTGGAAAGACAGTCTTTTCAGCAGATTTAGATATGGAAGATATGCTTTATGGAGCGGTACTCAGAAGTACAGTTCCGGCTGCGGTCATTAAAAATATCGATACTTCAAAAGCGAGGGCACTCGAGGGGGTCGAAAGTGTACTCACTGCAAAAAACATTCCGGGGCGAAATGCAGTCGGCATTATACTGAAGGATGAGCCCATACTGGTGGAAGACAAAATCCGGCGTATTGGCGATGCGATTGCAATTGTCGCGGCCAAAACAGAGGAGACAGCACAGGAGGCTCTTTCTCTGATTGATGTCACGTATGAAGAGATAGAACCGATTTTCACATTTGACAGGGCGATTCAGGAAGACTCCCCCAATATTCATGGTATCACCAATGTGCTGCAGACAAAACATCTGCGTCATGGAGATGTCCGGGCAGGCTTTGAAAAATGTGATGTGATTGTAGAACATACATACAAGACCTCCATGCTATCACATATGTTTATTGAGCCCGAAGCCGGGCTGGCAACATATGAAAATGGAATGATTACCATATACAGTTCCACTCAGAATCCACATTTTGATCGGGGAGAAGTAGCTGCGATGATGGCATTTCCACAAAACAAAGTGCGAAGTGTGCAGATGACGACAGGGGGCGGGTTTGGCGGAAAGCTGGATATTTCTGTTCAGTGCCATGCGGCCCTGCTTGCCTATAATACCAAAAAACCGGTGAAGATGGTGAGAAAACGGACGGAGTCAGCCATGGTATCTTCGAAGAGGCATCCCATGACGATTCATGCAAGAACCGGTGCCACAAAAGAGGGAAAATTGATGGCAATGGAAGTGACGATGCGGGGAGATACGGGGGCATATGCGTCCTATGGACCGGCGGTAATCACCAGAGCGATGGTGCATTGCACCGGCCCGTATGTCATTCCGAACGTGTCAATTGACGCAACCTTTGTCTATACAAACAACCCCATGGCAGGTGCATTCCGCGGATTTGGCGTGCCCCAGGTGGCATTGGTACATGAAGGGCAGATTGAAGCGTTGGCCAAAGAACTTTCGATGGATTCTGTTGCACTGCGCCTGATCAATCTGCAGCATCCCGGGGCAGAGACCTCTACAGGACAGAAACTTGGAAGTGATGTTGGACTTGAGACGTGTATCAGTCAGGTATTGAGTAAAAGAAAAGAGTTGGATGGGAAAGAGGGCGATTGATGTGATTAGACAGGGAAAAGGAATTGCCTGTATGTGGTATGGCGTAGGAAATACAGGGCTGCCAAACCCGGCAGGGGCTTTTGTGGAAGTGCTCTCCGATGCGAGTGTCAATCTGATGGTAGGCTGCGCCGATATTGGGCAGGGGTCGACTACGGTTATGGCGCAGATTGCCGCAGAAGAGTTGGGGGTTCGCTACGAAGATGTGAATGTTACGAGTGCAGATTCGGCTGTAACACCGGAAGGCGGTGCAACTTCGGCAAGCCGTCAGACCTTTATTTCCGGGAACGCTACCAAAAAAGCGTGCCAGATGGCAAAACAGACGTTGGCGGAGGTGGCGGCAGAAGTACTGCAGGTCAGCCGGGAGCGGTTGAAGTTCGAGAACAGGCAGATTTATGATATGGATAATTTAGAGTGCAAATTGTCGTACCGGGAGCTGATGGGAGAGATGGCAAAGCGGGGGCGTCTCGCACTGGGGCAGGGGTATTATAACCCGAACACGACGATGCTGGATCCGGATACGATGCAGGGCAGTCCGTTTGAGATATATTCTTATGCGGCAACCATGGTCACCGTTGAGGTCAATACAGACACCGGAAGAATTGAACTGAAGGAAGTGATTTCGGCCCATGATGTAGGACGAGCAATCAATAAACGAATGGTGGAGGCCCAGATCGAAGGAGGCTGTGCCATGGGACAGGGCTTTGCCATTTTAGAAAAAGTCATTGTTGAAAATGGAAAGATTTTAAATCCACAGTTTTCCAAATATCTGATTCCAACTGCACTGGACATGCCGGATATTTATCCAATTGTTGTAGAAAGCAATGCACAGGCCGGTCCGTTTGGTGCAAAAGGGGTAGGTGAACCCGCATTAATTCCAATTATTCCGGCAATTGTAAATGCGGTAGAAGATGCGATCGGAGTCCATTTTTACGAACTTCCGATCACGCCGACAGATGTAATACGGGAACTGTATCACCAGCAAAAATTATATGAAGGAATCGAATAGAGGTGGCAAAATGTCAGTAAAGAAAAAAAGTGGTTTTATCATAGCCCCGATTGTGTTTGTTATCGTCATGCTATTACCGGAAATCAACGGACTTCCGGCTGAAGGGAAAAGGTGTCTGGCAGTATTTGCGGCAGCGTTTGTGTTGTATCTGGCAGAATCAATGCCAGCGGCGATTGTAAGTCTGGCAATCGTACCGTTGCTGGTGGTGTGCAAGGTGACCGATATTAAGAGTGCGCTGAGTGGATTTTCATCTACCTCGACGTATCTGATTGTAGGTTCCTTTATCCTGGCGGCGGCAATGGAAAAATCGAAACTGGGAGACCGAGTCACTTATTTTATCATGCAAAAGGTAGGGACAAGTGCAAAACGAATTACGTTTGGCATCGTTCTGGTCAATATTATACTTGCACTGCTGGTACCGTCTTCCACGGCCCGGACAGCAATGATGCTGCCGATTTGTCTGAACATTATCAGTCAGTTTCGGGGAGAAAAGAAAGAAAAAACAAAGTTTGGCGCCAATCTGTTGTTGACACTGTGCTGTACAAATTCCACAATCAGTGCAGGGATATTGACCGCCACAATCACGAACCCTATGGCGGTGGATTATCTCTATGAAGCTACCGGCAAACGGGTCACCTACGGTGAATGGTTTGTCTGGGGCTTTTTGCCGGCGCTGCTGCTGACTTTGATTGCATGGGCATTAATTCAGCTGCTGTTGAGACCGGAAATGAAAGAGCTTCCGAACGGGAAAGAATATATCAGTCAAAAGGTGGCGGAGCAGGGGGCACCCAGCAGAGATGAGAAAAAGGTGGGCATTATTTTTCTTATGACCATTGTTGTGTGGGCATTTGGAGAGAAGATTGGAATAGATAGTACCACGACCTGTCTATTAAGTGCTGTCGTTTTATGTCTGCCCAAAATCGGGATATTAGATTGGAAAGATTGTGCCGATCATATTTCTCTCAGTGTTGTATTTATTTGTAGTGGGGGGATTAGTCTGGGAGCCGCTATGAGCAGTACAGGTGCGTCGGAATGGATGGCGGAAAAGATGTTTGATATACTGCATTTGGAAGGACTGTCCGTTGCAGCCATAATCATACTGCTTTTGATTGTTGTACAGTTCATGCATGTTTTCTTTGTTGGGACAGCAACCATGGCAAATGTGTTTTTCCCCATATTGATTGGAATTGCAAATGTTTCCAACATAAACGCAACATGGGTGTTGATACCTGCAGCGATGATGCTTGGCGGTTATCCGATCCTGATGTTTTTTAACACCACACCGAGTATATTGTGCTTTGATACGGGGGAGCTGGGCGCAGATGAATTTCCGAAATTCGGTCTTATTTTATCGGTCATTGCATGTGCGGTATATGCACTTTGTATTAAGTTTTACTGGCCATTGGTAGGGATGATGTAGAAAAAGGACCTCTTTGTTAATTGGAAAATCAGCAAAGAGGTCCTTTTAAATCGATTGTTTATACAATTAATCCTTTTTCCTGTAAGGCGAGGATGACGCGGTCCATGACTTTTTCATCATTGCACCAGATTGTGTGTTCATGTTGTCCGTCAGTGAGGCCTGACAGTAGAATTGCGTTGGATTTTTTTATTTTAGCTGCAAACTCTTCGATGTCATAACGGGAATATAAATTCATGGCACCAATCAATTTACCGTACAGGTGGTGCTCAATCTGGACATCCAGAATGGCACCTCCGTTATCCACGACGGTATATAACTCCTCCATCATCTGATTTTTTTTATGATTTGAGCAAACGATTTTGGTAACACCGGATGGTCTTGAGGCCTCCCCGAGAAAATACCCTTTTGGGGTAGCCTCGATATTGTAACCTAACGCGCGAAGCAGAGCTATATCACCAACGATAATCTGCCGGCTTACATCCAGATCCTTTGCAAATGTATTCGCACTGATGATCTCACTTCCATTTAATAATTCTTTTAGAATGAACTCTCTTCTTTCCTCTGCTGTCATACTTTCACCACTCCTTTTGTTTTAATCTAAAGCATCGCTTTCCTTCTCGTAACCCGGCATGCGTTCTCCAGCCATCATAAGTCCCAGCTTTTCCACGGTCGCCTCTTTCTGATCCAGAATCCCCATCACTTCCCCGTTGTTTAGAACTACGATTTTATCGGACAATTCCATGATCTCATCTAGTTCCGTTGATACAAGTACCACTCCGGTTCCCTTTTCCCGTTCCGCAAGAATTCTGCGCTGAATATATTTGGTTGCTCCAATATCCAGACCACGGTCAGGATGCATTGCAACCAGAATTTTGGGATTGCGGTCTAATTCCCGGCCAACGACGAACTTCTGCTGGTTTCCACCGGAAAGATTCCCGGCCAGTTCGTTGACATCCGGTGTCTTTACCTCGTATTCCCTACAGAGCTCTTGATTGTGTTTCGTCACCCATTTCCAGTCGATAAAACCGTGTTTGGAATATCCGTCTTTTTTTAAAGCCATCAGAATTAGATTTTCGTTGATTGAAAGATTTTTAATCATTGCCATGTTGTGTCTGTCTTCCGGGATATGAGAAACACCTTTGTCCAGAATGTGTCTGACTCCGGCGTGGGTGCAGTCTTCGTCAAGGATGGTCACATGTCCTTTCGTTGCCGTCTCATTTCCTGTGATACATTTAATCAGTTCGGACTGACCATTGTCATCTACTCCGCAGATACCTACAATTTCACCTTCATGTATATCAAAAGTCACTTCTTTTAATTTGTCGACTTTTAGTTTATTGGTATAGGTGAGCTTGTCAACCTTCAGTATTACGTTTCCGGGCTCCTTTATGGATTTGTGCATGTTCAGTTCTACCGCATGTCCAACCATCAGTGTGGCCAGTTCCTGCTTGTCCTTGATATCGCTTACCTTCACGGTTTGTACAGTTCTGCCGCGGCGAAGAACAGTGCAGTAATCACAGATTTCCATAATTTCATTCATCTTATGGCTGATAAAAATAATAGTTTTTCCTTCAGCCGTCAGCTGGCGTATTACTTTAAACAATACGCCGACTTCCTGAGGGGTCAAGACTGCGGTCGGTTCATCCAAAATTAAGATATTGGCATTACGGTACAAGGCTTTCAGGATTTCAAGGCGCTGCTGATGTCCAACGGTAAGCATGTCCACTTTTACCCATGGATTGATATGCATTCCATATTTTTCAGACATCGCTTCGAACTTTTGAGCAGCAGCTTTCAAGTCCAGGATTGCTTTGTTTTCCCGCATTCCCAGTACGACATTTTCAATGACGGTCAATTCGGGAATCAGCATGAAATGTTGATGAACCATTCCGATGCCCTTCTCAATGGCATCTTTGGGATCTTTAATATGCAGTTTCTCACCGTCTAAAAACAGTTCGCCCTCACTCTGATGATATACTCCATACAGAATGTTCATCAAAGTTGATTTCCCGGCACCGTTTTCACCCAAGAGGGCATGCACTTCACCTTTTTCAATACTCAGGTTCACATCTACATTTGCGGCGACCCGGTCAAAATATTTTGAGACATGTTTCATTTCAAGATAAGCCATTTTAATTTCCCCCTTAGTCCTTTGAAAAGCTTACACCACTGTATTTGGGTGCATTTGATTTTTTGTGATATAAACATAGCGCAAGAATGGTAATCAGATAAGGCAGCATAATCCAGACCTGATATGGAACAGCGGAACCACTGGTTTGAAATTTGTATTGAAGTGCAGATGCACAGCCAAAAATCAAACCGGCACGAAGTACGCCCAACGGGGTGTAATTCCCGAAAATAACAGTGGCAAATGCAATAAATCCGGTTCCGGATATCATTCCTTCGGTAAAGAATCGTAATTGTCCCATGGATACAAAGGCACCGGCCATTCCGGCCATGACGCCGGAAAATAAAACAGTCATATAGCGAACTTTCACCACACTGATTCCAACGGTATCACAAGCTACCGGGTTATCGCCCACTGCGCGAACTTTTAAACCGATGTTCATTTTAGAGAATACGATTGCAAGAACCGGAATCAGAAAATATAAAATATAGATCGGTACAGACTGTTCGAAGAAAATGGGACCGATTACCGGGATCTGACTCAGACCAGGGATGGCCACTGTGTTAAATCCTTTGACCTGAGAAACTCCTGAGTTAGCCAGTAAAACGCGATAAAGGACTACGGTGAGACCACCAGCGATGGTATTAAAGGCAATGCCGACTACTGTCTGGTCTGCTTTGACAGTGATGGTAAAAAATGCATAGATCAGTGCGAACAGCAGCCCGGCGGCCATTGCAGTCACAGCACCTAAAAATGCGGATCCGGTACAGAAGGAGCCGAGGACCCCGAATAATGCGCCTATCAGCATGAGTCCTTCCAGCCCTACGTTGATCACACCAGCCCGTTCGCTGAACACAGCGCCCAATGCACAGATCAATATAGGCGTTGACATTCTCACTACACTGGAAAATAAGCTAACTATAGTATCCATTTTTACACCTCCACCTGTTCTTTGTGTACAGCCTGTTTCATTTTCTCGATTTTTTTCTCATTTTTCTTTTTGCTTTTCCAGATAAATATATTGCGTCCGACTACAAATAAGACAACCAGTCCCTGTACCAGATAGATTACGGCATTGGGGACTTTTGCCATCATCTGCATTTTGTTTGCACCACTGGAGAGCATGCCAAACAAAAAAGCTGACAGCCCGATTCCGACCGGGGTGTTTCCGCCAAGCAAGGCGACAGCAACACCGTCGAAACCGATGTCACCAGCCCAGTCCTGTGTGATTCTGGACTGAATAGCCAGGATTTCTATGACACCGCACATACCTGCCAGTGCACCAGCCATGACCATGGAGATTGTCTGATTCTTCTTTACATTCATTCCGGCGTATTTGCTGACGGACTGGCTTAAACCAGTGACTTTCAGCTCGTATCCTTTGGTGGTGTGCCAGAAAAGAATATAATATAGAATTAAAGCGGCAATTGCGATAAACAGGCCAATATGCAGACGCGTATTGGGTATGATCTTTGTAAGCACAGCGGTATCTGTAACCATACGAGACTGAGGAAGAGCGGTAGTCGCTCCGTAATCCCGGATGGGATCGGATACCATATAATTAACAAACTGAATTGCGATATAATTTAACATAATGGTGGTAACCAGTTCGTTTGCTCCGAATTTATTTTTCAATGCAATTGCAAGCCATCCATATGCGCCGCCGGCAGCCATTCCCGCAATCAACGCGAGGGGGATATGAATGATTGCAGGCAATCCTGCAAAATTAGTAGCGATCAGGGTTCCGGCAAGACTTCCGATATAAACCTGTCCGGTTGCCCCCAGGTTGACAATACCGCTTTTCATTGCGACTGAAAAGCTTAGTGCGGTAAAAATTAATGGTATCATTTTTATGAGTGTTTCGCCCCAGGCATTTGTGGTTCCAAGTGCCCCGGAAAGAAGTGACTTTAATGCCAAAAACGGGTCAAATCCCATAGCTTTTATGATGCATCCTGATATCAGCAGTGCGACTCCAATTGCGATAAATGGATACTGTTTTCCACGCAGGAATTGCATCACCTTATTTTTATTTGTCTGTTCCATTGCTTTCCTCCCAAGTAATCAATGTTAAAAAAAGCCACGGACAGCAGTTATTGCCGCCGGTGGCTCTTATTTATCTACAATGTTTAGTCTGTGTAATCAGCTGCATTTACAACTTTAATGGAGCCGTCATCAATTCCTGAAACAATATCATCGATTGCTGTTTTCTGGTCGTCTGTCAAAATGGAAGCGCCCTTACTGTAATCGGCCATATACACAACACCTGCTGAGATACCATAAAGATATCCCGGATCTTTAACTGAGCCGTCCAAGTATTTTGAGAAAGATTCCTTGTAAACAATCTCGTTATCAACTGAAATGCCGGTGATCAACTGTGTTGGTGCCAACTCATCCTGATCAACGCCGGTGCCAACGCAAGGGATAGATTTCTCTTCTGCGGCAGCGAGAATGCCGTGTGTTGCATCATCTGCCATGCCGGAGATTGCTCCAGAACCGTTTTGGATCATTGCCAGGGTGGTTTCTTTTGCAGCTTCGATATCGGTATAACTTCCAGTCAGCGAAGTAACTGCTTTAATATCTGTCCCAAAGGTCTTATTTGCATAGGCAACTCCTTGTTTGAACCCGGCTTCGCAGTTCAAAGTAGGAGCAATCTCAAGTCCTCCGACCCAGCCAACCGTATCTGTCCCTGTTACCATTGCACAGATAAATCCCTGAATGAATCCCTGTTGACAATCTGCAGTATCAAGGGAAACCATGTTGCCTTCGGTGACGCCTCCGTTCATCATCAGGAAAGTGGTATCCGGAAATTCGGCTGCAACTTCGACGGTCGCGTCTTTAAAAGAACTGCTGCCGATATATACAATGTCATATCCGTCAGATGCGTAGGTACGAATGACGTCTGGGGCATCGGTTACAGATACATTCTCCATGTAAGAGGTTTCGGCACCCTGAGATTCGATATCGCATAATCCGTCATATTGTGTTTCATTCCATGCCTGGTCTGTGATTGGTCCGCCAAGCACCGCTGCAACCTTCAGATCGGCAGCCTCGTTTGCGCTGCTGGAGGATGCTGTCGTTGAGCTGCCGGAGGACGAGGTTGAACTTGTTGATCCACATGCTGTCATGGCTGCTATCACGATTCCTGTTGTAATGGCCAGTATCATTTTTTTGTAACTGTTCAGAACCCCCTTGGGGAACTAATTAATTTTTGTACAAAACAGAGAATTTTTAAAACCTGTTTTGCGATATTATTTCGGTAATTGGT
>NZ_FQZY01000081.1 GCF_900142165.1 Hespellia stercorisuis DSM 15480 | reverse complement strand
TTAGTGTCTGCTGATTAATTCAAAAATCAGCTTCAAGCACTTGATTTTACTGACTTTCACGCCTTTGAGTGGTATACTATAAGTGCACGGATTTTGATGAATTCAAAACTTTTTTCGTGCAGTTTTCCATAGAAAAGTACCATTTTAGGAGTGAAAAATTCAATGTACAAAAGTACCGATAATACACAGAATAACTTTCTTAGCTTCAATCAGCCAATGGGGCTGCATATGAATCCAGAGAACCGGTGGATAAAAATGGCCGATGCCATTCCATGGGCGATATTCGAAAAGAAATACCACCGATTGTTCAAGGGAAAAAATGGACGCGTAGCGAAACCTTTACGTCTTGCTCTCGGTTCTTTGATTATTCAGACCAAGTACCAGTATTCTGATAGGGAACTGGTTGATCAGTTGACTGAAAATCCGTATTATCAGTATTTCATTGGGCTTCCTAGATATCAGGAAGAACCGCCAATTGATGCAAGTACGTTGGTCTTATTCCGTAAACGTCTGAAAATGGACGTTATCATGGAAGCCAACGAATATATGTTGGATGCTTTCAAGGAAAAAGATTCCAGTGATGAAAGAGATGATGACGACCATTCTAATCCACCAGCAGGTGGAAACGGGAATGACAAATCGGAAAGTGAACCTGAAAACAAAGGAACACTTATGCTGGACGCAACCTGTGCCCCATCAAACATTCGATATCCCCAGGATTTTTCCTTACTGAATGAAGCAAGAGAAAAACTGGAAACAATCATCATTCGTTTTTGTAAAGCTTATGGGTTTTCCAGACCACGCATGTATCGCCGTCAGGCAAGAAAGAACTATCTTGCACTTGCAAAAACAAAGAAACGCAGTACAAAGAAAATCAGAGCAACTATCCGTAAGCAGCTTTCCTACATCAAACGTGATATCAATTATCTTGAAAGTTACATGGAAAAAGGCTATGCACCGACCTCAAAAGAGATATCACTTCTGAGGACCATATATAAGTTATACGATCAACAGCAGTACATGTATCAAAACAAAGTACACAGTGTCGAAAAGCGTATTGTAAGCATCTCCCAGCCATGGCTTCGCCCAATCGTCAGAGGAAAAACAAAAGCCCCCGTTGAATTTGGAGCTAAGTTTGATCTGAGCCTTGATGAAAACGGATATGGAAGGATAGAGAAAATATCCTATGAAGCATACAATGAAAGCACTGTATTAGAGGAAGCGATAGAACGCTTCAAGGAACGAACCGGACGTTATCCGGAACGTGTACTTGTGGATCAAATTTATCGAACCAGAGAAAATAGAGGATTCTGTAAATTCCATGGAATCCGTTTGTCTGGACCGAAGCTTGGAAGACCAAGCGCAACAAAACAGTTAGCCAAAGAGAAAAAACAGGAATATCAAGATAACACAGATCGAATTGAAGTGGAACGGTCATTCAGTTTAAGCAAACGTTGCTATGGACTGGGTTTGATAAGAACAAAGCTTTATGACACGACACTTACATCAATCGCGTTATCTGTATTTGTGACGAATCTTTTTAAGATTCAGGCACGAATACATTTTGTCTTGATTTGGATTTTGGGACTGATAGAATACACCTGCTGATTTTGAGCCGCAAACTGTTTAATCAGCAGACACTATTTAAAGACACTGAATAAGTATTATGTCTGCGACATAGGACTTCGGAATGCACTTTTAAATTTCAGGCAGATTGAGCCGACACATACAATAGAAAATATTGTATACATGGAATTAATTGAGCGGGGATACATGGTGGATATAAGAAGTTAAATATGCTTGATTTTTTGTTGGATGAAAACTCTTTGAAAAATGTATAGAGGGCAGATAAGGCAGCTTTTATCTGCAAAATGATGGAACCGCCAATACTGTGGGAAGTGTGCGGGAAATGTGTTGCCTACGCACCGTGTACCTATAAGGAAATGTAGTAAATACAAATGGAAAAGTACCTTGCTGTAAAACAGGAGAAGGAATGTCGAATATAACAAAAAAACAATTAGAAGAAGCATTGAAACAATGTCTCTTGCAAAAACCGTTTGACAAAATCACAATCAGTGACTTGACGGAGGCGTGTGGAATCAGCAGAATGACTTTTTATTATCATTTCAAGGATATTTATGATCTGGTGGAATATAGTTGTGAGGAAGACGGGAAAAAGGCGCTGCAGAATCTTATAATAAAAGAAACAAAACAATAGCAATCATAGAAAGGCGGAATTTATATGGCAAATAAAAAGGTATCAATTGGGGTGGCAGCGATTGCCGTAGCAGGTGCAGCGACACTGGTTGTAAAAAATAAAAATAAAAAGAAACAGGAAGAAAAGCAACAGCATCCTGTATATGAGGAAGAAAAAAAGCAGGCGGTTGCGTACCGGAATACAGAGCGTGGAAAGCATGAAAAGAACAGTAAAGGCATTTATTATACAAACGGAAATTATGAAGCATTTGCAAACGCGAAAAAACCAGAAGGCGTAGATAAGAAAAATGCTTACATCGTAGGAAGTGGTTTGGCATCGCTGGCAGCAGCATGTTTCCTTGTCCGAGATGGACAGATGAAGGGGTCGCACATTCATATTCTGGAGGCGATGGACATTGCAGGCGGCGCATGTGACGGAATTGCAGATCCGACGAGAGGCTATGTGATGCGTGGAGGCCGAGAGATGGAGAATCACTTTGAGTGTCTTTGGGATTTATTCCGCAGTATCCCATCCGGTGAGATTCCAAATGCATCCGTGCTAGATGAATTTTACTGGCTGAATAAAGAAGATCCAAATTATTCCCTGTGCAGGGCAACGGTAGAGCGTGGCAAGGATGCACATACAGATGGAAAATTCAATCTGAGTCAGAAGGGCTGCATGGAAATCATGAAGCTGTTTATGACAAAGGACGAAGACTTATATGACAAAACAATTGAGGACGTGTTTGACGAAGAAGTCTTTGATTCTACTTTCTGGTTATATTGGAGAACGATGTTTGCATTTGAGAACTGGCACAGTGCCTTGGAAATGAAATTATATTTCTAGAGATTTATCCATCACATTGCTGGACTGCCGGACTTCAGCGCACTGAAGTTCACAAAATATAATCAATATGAATCCCTCATTCTTCCAATGCAGAAGTATCTAGAGGCAGCAGGCGTTATCTTCGAATTCAATACAGAAGTGACCAATGTCATTTTTGAAATAAAAGAAGGGGAGAAAGTTGCGAAAGCCATTGAGTGCAAGGTAAAAGGAAAAGAAAAGGGAATTGTGCTGACAGAAAATGATCTTGTATTCGTCACAAATGGAAGTTGCACAGAGGGCACAATCTATGGAGATCAGAATCATGCACCGAATGGAGATGCAGAGATTCGGACAAGCGGCTGTTGGAGCCTGTGGAAAAACATTGCAAAGCAAGACCCGTCTTTTGGTCATCCGGACAAATTCTGCTCTGATGTACAGAAGACAAACTGGGAATCTGCAACGGTAACAACGCTGGATGACAAAATTATTCCATACATTACAAAAATCTGTAAAAGGGATCCGAAGAGTGGCAGCGTGGTAACCGGTGGAATCGTCAGCTGTATGGATTCTTCATGGCTGATGAGTTGGACAATTAACCGTCAGGGACAGTTTAAGGGGCAGGATAAAAATCAGGTCTGCGCCTGGGTATATGGCTTGTTCACAGATGTTGCAGGTGATTATATTAAGAAACCGATGAGAGAATGTACCGGAAAAGAAATCACGGAAGAATGGCTCTATCATTTGGGCGTTCCGGTAGATCAAATTGAAAATCTGGCAGAAAACAGTGCGGTATGCGTACCGACGATGATGCCATATATCACCGCATTTTTTATGCCAAGAACAAAAGGAGACAGACCGGAAGTGATTCCGGATGGCTGTGTAAACTTTGCCTTCTTAGGTCAGTTTGCAGACACACCGAGAGACACGGTATTTACGACAGAGTATTCGGTTAGAACCGCGATGGAGGCAGTCTATGGTCTGCTCGGCGTAGATCGAGGTGTCCCGGAGGTATGGGGCAGTGTTTACGATATTCGGGAATTGCTGGAAAGCAGTGTGAAGCTGATGGATGGAAAATCCCCGCTTGAAATGGCATTACCGGGACCGCTGAGCGTGTTGAAAAAACCGCTGCTTCATTTGATAAATGGAACGGTTATTGAAAAAGTAATGCGAGATCATCAGGTATTATAATCCTTATTCATTACTTATTGGCAGATAAATCATGATATGATTCCCATTTTCATGCCCCTTTAAAAATGTAACTTCTCCACCGTGCGCTTTTATGATTTGCAGAACAATCCGAAGTCCCATAATGTGGATTTCGGGTTGTTCTGCTCTTTTGCCTTCTAAGATTTCGACTACGCTGTCGGGAATACCATTTCCACTGTCTGAAAAAAGCAGGAGAAGATTGCCTGAATTGACACTCATTGTAACCTTGATTTCGCAGCCGTCTGGATTGTGTCGGATGCTGTTTCCAATCAAATTTTGAAAGACACGAGACAGCAATTGCTGGTCACCAAAAACCATCGCCTTTTGGGCATCTTTTTCTATGATCGGGATAATTTGATAATGAGCGTCAATGCTTTGGTTATACAATTCAGCTATCATTTCCCGCAGCAGTTTAGCCGGGGAAAGATTCTCTTTTTGCAGAGGCTGTGACTGATATTCCAGTTTTACCGTCAGGTTTAAATCCGCAATCAAGTTCTTTATGATTTGGCTCTGATTACGAATCAGTTCCGCTTTTTTCTGCAATTCTTCCTCTAGTTCCGGCGAAGTCGCCAGTTGATCTGAAAACCCCATGATAAATGAGAGCGGTGTGCGTACATCGTGAGACACACCGGCAATCCAATCTGTTCGAGCCTGATCTCTTTTTTGGAGCTGTTCGTTTTGGCTCTGCAAAATCGCAGAGGTTTGATTCAACTGTCTCGTGAGATCACTTACCATCCCCTTTTCCGGTAAATGTATTTCTTCCTGAGAGGATAGCTGTTCGATTCCTTTTGCGACTGGACGGAGTGATCGATAGAACCGAAAGCCAAAGAGTAACGCGAGACCGGCAATCAGGAGCAAGTTGAACAGAAGTAATAGATAAAACATCTGTGGAAGTTTCTGATAAAATCGAACGTCTCCATAAAATCAAATCGGGCGACATGTTTATTTACGCCGTAAACCATCAAGTCATCGCCGTTTTTCCAAGTGAAAATAGGATAATCATTCAAATACCATCGGCTGAAAACGGCGACATCACTCAGGGAATAGTGGCGGCTTATCTCATCGGGAAGTTGATATTCCCAGACAACATCCCCATTGTTGTTTAACCGCATAGCCCAGAGGCAGGCGGAGTTTTGCAGCAAGGCGTAGCCAGCTTCGGACATTTCATATCCCGCCGCAGTTTTGGACATTTCCTTCTCGATATTGGTCATTTCAGACCGCCCCATTCCGCTATCTTCCAGACCTTTCGAAATATGACTAAGATAGATTAAAATTCCGGCTATGTTTGTTGTCAGAACAAGCAAAGTAATCAGCGCAGCAGTCACGACATATCGGCTGCTGATTTTAAACAGACTTTTCATGGACCTCTCCTTTTGCAAATCGATACCCTACTCCGCGTACGGTAAGCAGCCAGTTGGGATGGGATGGATTTGCTTCAATCTTCTGTCGCAAGTGACGTATGTGAACCATTAAAGTATTTTCATATCCATAATAATCATCTTGCCAGATGGCTTGACAAAGTGCATCGAAGGTCACGATATTTCCCCGGTTGGCAATCAATTTTTTTAGAATTGTCAATTCTGTGGCAGTCAGAGAGATGGTATCTGATTCTCGCTTTAAACAGCCCTGATCCATCAGGAGTACACAGTTTCCCAAATCAAGATCACAGCTATTTTCCAGCACAGCCGGGGCTTGTCCATAGCTTCGCTTTAGAATCACACCAACTCTTAAGACCAGCTCCTGAGGGAGAAACGGTTTCGTAATATAATCATCCGCACCAAGACCTAACCCCATAATACGATCAGCATCTTCATCTTTTGCCGATAAAAATAGAATCGGAATGTCCAGTTTTTCTCGGATTTTTTGAAACAGGGCATATCCATTCCCATCCGGAAGCATGATATCAAGAATTGCAAGATCCGGTGCTTCTGCTTCAAATATGCGGCATCCATTGTGAAAACTATCTGCCGTCACAATGTTATGATAGCCATGCTTTTTTAAGATATCCTGAATCATTTCAAGGAGCTCGTGATTGTCATCCACAAGCATGATTTTTCTTTGAAAATTTTCCATTTTATAATCGCTCCTTTGCTCTCACTCATTATAGAACATATTTGAGTGTCTGAAAATGAAAATTGTTTTTCTTAAGGTAAAAATAAGGTGGATTTAGCTTGAGGTTAAGGAGAAACTTATAGACTTTTAGCAGAGAACAAAAAACAAGTAGAAAAGGAGTTAACTATATGAATACAATCATTCGAACAAAGGGATTGTGCAAATCCTATCATAAGAAAACAGTTGTAAAAGACTTAGACCTTACTGTTGAGCAGGGGAGTATCTATGGATTTCTGGGACCAAATGGCGCAGGAAAATCGACGACGATGAAAATGCTTTTGGGTCTTGCCAAACCGACTGCCGGAGCAATTCAGATTTTTGGTAAAACGATGAATGAAAAAAACAGAATCAGTATATTAGCAAATACCGGTTCACTCATCGAATCCCCCTCTTACTATGGACATTTAACCGGGGAAGAAAACTTAAAGCTGCTTGCTTCCATGAAGCAGGTGCCCGAAGCCCAAGTGGAAGATGTACTGTCGATTGTCCATTTGAATGGGGCAAAAGATAAAAAAGCCGCACATTATTCATTTGGAATGAAACAACGTCTTGGACTTGCCGGTGCCCTTCTTGGAAATCCCAATCTGCTTTTACTGGACGAACCTACCAATGGTCTGGACCCTGCAGGAATTCAGGAAATGCGAAGTCTGATCTGTACGCTGCCTGAAAGATTTGGAATGACAGTTCTGGTATCCAGTCATTTATTATCGGAAATAGATCAGATGGCAACGCATGTCGGAATTCTCGATCAGGGAGAGCTGCTCTTTCAGGATTCGTTATCTGCGCTTCACGAAAGCAGCCGTCCGAATCTGCGTATTCACACGACGAATGATAAAAAAGCGTCCAGAATCTTCAAACAAATGGGTTTTGCGACATCTTATGAGAACCAGTCGCTCGTTCTCGACAGCTTATCAGATGCAAGTCTCTATGAAGTTGGAAAACAATTATATGCACAGGAAGTCGGAATTCTCCGCATAGCAGAAGATGAGGCCAGTCTGGAAGATATCTTTTTAAAACTGACAGGAAGGAGTTTGTCATGAAAAAAGCATTTTGCAATGAATTTTATAAAGGCAGACACGCGTATGTCTGGGCGATTCCGCTTGCGTTTATCTGTATTACCATTCTCTGGCAGGTTTTCTGCAATCAGAATCTGAAAAGTGAGGAATTGGCGTATGGCTACACCTATTTATTATACCAGTTTCCTGTTATGAATAGTCTGATGATGCCGTTGATGATCGCGGTTCTTGCAAGTCGTTTGTGTGATATGGAAATCAAGGGGGATACAATCAAACAGCTCTATACGCTGCAGAGCCGGAAGGCATTTTATGACTCCAAATTTTTTCATGAAGCATTTTTCCTTCTTCTGTTTGTAATTGGAGAATGCGCCATTATATGTTTGTGCGGAACGATCTATCATTATACAGACAATTTAAATATGATTGCATTTGGACAATTTGGTGCGGTGACTTTCGTAGTGGGACTTGTTATTCTGATGCTGCAGCATTTCCTCTCACTTACATTTACGAATCAGATCATTCCGCTCATTATAGGACTGGCAGGATCGTTTCTTGGGTTATTTGCCATGTTCCTGCCACATACTGTTTCCAGATGGATTATTTATAGTTATTTTGCAGAGTTTCAGACGGCAAAAATGAGTTGGGATTCTAATACAAGAGAGATATGGTTCACGCCACTTTCTTTTCCTCATCTCAAATTTGTTTTGCTAATTATTCTGGGTGTGGTTCTTTTTATCATCAGCCAAAAAATCTTTGCGAAAAAGGAGGTCTAACATATGCTTTTGTCTTGTATAAAAAATGAAAATAGGAAACTTCATCATTCTGTCATTTGGCTTGCCTGTGTTTTCATTCCAATTATTCCTGCCATTATGGGAACCGGAAATTATTGGATGAATCTAGAAATTCTTCATGATGGATGGTACTCTTTGTGGACGCAGTTTAGTTTGTTCTATTCCCTGTTTTTCTTCCCGCCAATGATTGGACTTTACGCGGCTTACTTATGGCGTCTGGAACACTTCAACCATAACTGGAACACGTTGATGACCATGCCGGTTCCTGAGATTGATATATGTCTGAGCAAGCTGTTTGTCCTTTGTAAGGTTGCAGTGATTACTCAGATTTGGATGTTGATCTTATTCTTTCTCTGCGGGAAATATATTGGTTTACCGGGTGGGATTCCGATTGATATGATCTTCTGGAGTTTGCGTGGAACACTTGCAGCATTTGCCATCGGTTCGTGCCAATTGTTTTTATCTATGGTGATACGCAGTTTTGCCATTCCAATTGGAATCGCATTAGGCGGAGGGGTTATCGGAATGCTGCTGACAGCAGTGAATAGTTCCTATGGATTTTTTTGGCCGTATTCATTGATGTTTATGGGAATGAATGCAAATAAAAGTCAAAATGTACTATCTGGTACGATGGCTGTGTATTTAATCAGTAATGTATTCTTTTTCGTTCTGTTTTTGGGCATTGTTCTGTTCATTTTGAAAAAGAAAGATTGCAAATAAAAGAGGACATTGATTTTGGAACGTGTTAAAATATAAGGGCTTACTGAAGTAGATGAATTTATAGGAGAGAAATAATTATGAAGAATAAGACATTTGAGGAATTATTAAATATAAATTGCTTTTCCGAAAACGGGATGGAGCAACGAGAGGCAGCTGAATTATTAGAAAAGCATTACTGCTGTGAGATTCATTGTCCAGATATGGACAAGAGTGTTCTTTTTGCACATCACGCAAGAGGATGTACGATTGTTGCTGCAAAACTATGTAAGGGCGTTGTGATATATCAAAATGTTACTCTTGGTTCAAATATGAAGTATGACAAATTAAAACAAGAATGGCAAAATGTAGGCAGTCCAATTCTTGATGAAAATGTCATTGTTTCAGATGGCGCAAAGATTTTAGGTCCAGTTGTAATTGGAAAAAATACAGTGGTTGGGGCAGGTGCAATTATTACGATTGATATTCCGGAAAACAGTGTTGCTTATGGTGTTAATCAGTATAAACTCAAAAATCCAGACTTCGATTTAGTGTTTAACTCAAATATGATTTCGGGTGAAGAAATTATGAAAATTGATAGACAACGTGTGATTGACTTTGATAAGTCAAAACAATAAATATCAGTCTGCATCAATCGTCTGAGAAACCTTGTTTTATAGGCATGCAACTAAGAGTTGCTGAATTGACTGTGTATAGTAGGTAGTATGCAACTGTATGAAAAGATAATATGAGGACACAGTCAAAAACGACTGAAATTCAATCAGGAACTTTTCTGAAAAAGCGATTGAGAAAGACAAATTAGCAAAGATTTTAGAAGCAGGGCAGATTGCTCCAACTGCAGGAAATTATCAGCCGCAGAAAGTATATGTAATTCAATCAGAAGAAGGATTGGAAAAACTACGCTCGCTTACAAAATGCCATTATGGTGCGCCAACTGTGCTGATCGTTGCATATGATAAGAGCAAAGATTGGAAGAATCCCAATGAAGAAGGTGTGCATAGCGGTGAACAAGACACAAGTATTGTGGCAACACACATGATGCTTGAAGCGTGGGAACTTGGAATTGGCTCATGTTGGGTGAACTTTTTCTCACCATCACAGGTAGCAGAAGAATTTGGATTTCCTGAGAATATCACACCTGTGCTTATGCTTCCAATTGGTTATAAAGCAGAAGAAGCAAAACCGGCCGCATGGCATGAACAGAGTAGAGAACTCAGCGAAATAGTAGAATATCTATGAGACAAATACCAACGCTCAAAAGAGTGTAAGTGCTAAAAAACTGTATTCATAGAGATTCCTCCTATATATAAGAATTACAAAGGTACATCCCGATGTTATTTTTGGGTGGAAAGCAACCAATAATTGCGCGATAGTTGCTGGAAGCATCTTATATGAAATGATAGAATAAAACTATCAAATTAGAATGAGGTGGTCAAGATGAATAAGAAGATGAATAAGAAAATGATAGGGATTTCAGCAACATTGCTATTGCTGGTTATAATTAGAATGGTGTTAGGGCCAAGTCTTGTGGCTACGACAACAGTCTATTATTTAGAAAAGAAAGCAGATGTGATTCTTGTGGGAATATGTAATGGAAGTGAGTTGATTCAAACAGTGGATCAGGAAGAAGGTGCATTTGTTTCACAGGAGAAAGCGGACGTTACAATTCGAAAAATATACAAGAATGAGAGAAATGAGGTTGCCGACATCAATGTTGATAATAAGATTTCCATTTATGAGGAAAGGTTAATTAAACCAGATTCTTTCGGCAGTCAAGAGGCAAGTGTGGTTGGATTTACAACTATGAAGGATACCTGCAACTATCTTCTTTATTTGCAATATTCAGAAAGTAAAGGAATGTATGAAGCATTGGAATATGGGACGATTCCTATATTCTCGGATGAAGAAATGTATTTATTAGATGAAAAACATGTGACTCCAAAAGAAAAGCAGAAAGAAAAAATTCAAAAATGTGTGATTCAGCAAGTGACTGAGAAATATGGATATCAAGATGAACCGAATAATACTGGCGATAATTCAGGAATGATTTTGCTATACATTGTAGATATTATGCTTTTGGCTATTACAGTGACGCTTTTAATTTTCATCATAAGAATTCTTATGAAATATATTCATTCAAAAGAAATAAGAAATGAGAAAAATGAGATACGCAAATCGTTGGGAGAGGCATTAAAAGAACAGCGAATGAAATGCAAAATGACACAAGAATTTGTGGCAGAGGCAGTAGGCGTGAGTCGACAGGCTGTATCAAAATGGGAGAGCGGGGCATCAGACCCGAGCACTTCAAATTTGATTGCCTTAATCAAACTGTATCAGACAACGATGGAAGAATTATTGAAGTAGAAAAATTACAGTACAAGAATAGATACTAGCATTTGTTAGCAGAAAGATGACAGTGACTTTTGAACGTGCCAAAATATATACAGGTTCTTTTTTCATGTTGTGCATTTTATAAAATAGAATTATACTGTGAATAATGGAAGTTAAACAGATTTGAAGTTGTAGAGGAGAATTGATTTTGAAAAGTGTATTACGACATAACGGTGAATTTGTAGAAATTGGTAAGAATAGAATACACGTGTATAGACAGGAAAATTCAACTTATCCAACACTTGTATTTATGGCGGGTTCTGCTACGATAGCACCAGTATATGATTTCAAAGTTTTATATTCAAAGCTAAAGGATTATTTTAATATAATTGTTATTGAAAAGTTTGGCTATGGATATTCTGATATTGTTGAATATCCTTGTAATATTGATAGTCTTGTAGATATGCAAAAACAAGTATTGGATATTCTCGGGGTAAAACGGCAATATATTTTAGGGTAATAAAGCGGGAATCCTCGGTTATTCAATTTCCGAGATGAAAGCGTGCAACCATAGGTTGCTTGGAGGACTTAATAGTCTTCTTTTCTATTTTAAAAATCCAAAACTCATTACAGAACACTTGTTCTGTAATCGAAAATGTGCTATGCTATGTGTATGAAAGAAAACCTTATACATTCACGCACATGCGTGTACAATATTAATTACCATGTGGTATGGTCTGTGAAATACAGAAGAAAGATTTTAAATACAGAAGTGGAATCTTTTTTGAAGGAGTTGGTTCAAGAGATTGCGCAGGACAAAGGTTTTATCGTGCATTTGTTTGAAATAGGAGAAGGCGATCATGTCCATTGCGTTGTATCGGCACCACCCAAATTATCGGTTACAGATATTGTGAAATACTTAAAAGGAATTACTGGCCGAAAGCTATTTGAGCATTTCCCACAGATCTGTCAAAATTTTTGGAAAGGGCAATTATGGAATCATTCATACTATGTGGAGACAATTGGTTCTGTATCAGAAGAAAACATACGTCGTTACATTGAACATCAGAGTAAATCTTATTAAGGGGGAAAAGTAAATGCTGCTGTCCCACAAGACAAGCATTCGTCTGAATGCTACAGAATCAAATATCGTTGGTCATATGTGTTATGCAGCTTATAAGCTCTGGAACGTGTGCAATTATGAACGGCGTAATTACAAAGAACTTGGAATGGAAAAGTATCCGGACTGGTATGATCAGAAGTCACGCCTAAAGGATAATTTATGGTTCAAATCCCTGCCGTCCCAGACTGCACAGGAAGTGTGCAAGCTTCTGGATAAATCATGGAAATCTTTTTATGCGCTTGTAAAAAGCCAGGGGATTTTGAATCCCAACCCACCACGTTTTAAACAGAATGGTATGGCAATTACTTATATGCAGAATGCCATTGTGCATGATTCAAAGAGCAGCCGGGTTCGACTGTCACTGCCGAAACAACTGAAAGATTATCTTTGTCAAACTTATGATATCTGTGAAAAATATTTATATCTGGAAAATAAGGTTTTCCAGAGCACAGATAACGTGAAACAGATCAAGATATATCCTCCGGATCATAAAGGTCTGTGTCAGATTATCATAATTTATGAAATCAAAGACACCGAAATAAAGTCAGATAACGGACATTATCTAGCCATTGATCTGGGGCTTCATAACCTGCTCACCTGTTATGATTCAATCGGGAAGAGTTTTATACTGGGAAGAAAGTATCTGGAAATCAATCAGAAATATGACAAAGAAATTGCCAGACTACAGCATCAGTGGGGGCGCGCTCAGGCAGCGAAGGGAATCAAATACCCGAAACCATCTCACCATCTGTGCAGGGTATATGAGAAGAAAAAGAACTGTATTCATGATTATCTGCATAAAGTGATAAGGGCAGTAGCTGACTATTGTGAGGAAAACCATATTCATACAGTTATTATTGGTGACATCAAAAATATCCGAAGGGATAAAAACCTTGGAAAGATAACAAACCAGAAACTTCACGCATTACCTTATGATAAAATTTATGCCATGCTGGAGTATAAGCTTGCGATGTATGGAATTGCATTGAAGAAACAGACAGAAGAATATACCAGTCAATGTTCTCCATATGCCCCGGAAGTTTCGAAGCAGTATGCCCAGAAAAGCAATCGCAAGAACAGAGGACTGTATAAAGATCAATTTCATGTCTTTAATGCAGATGTTGTTGGCGCATACAATATTATGAGGAAATATAACACTGTATCCGGTGTGGAAAAGAAAATGTCCGTATCCGGACTATCTTCTCCAGAAATAATAAAAGTAGCTGTGTAACTGAAAAGTAGCAGTAAAGGTGTCATGGACGCACCCGGAAACTGTATGGCGAAGCCATATATATCTGATGCTCGGTAATTCAATTGCCGATGTAGTTCACTTCCACACTCTATGTCAGGATTAGAAGCAATTCGTTGGAAACAAAAATATCCTTATATGGTAAAGGCAATTATAGGCATAGATATGGCAACACCATTGGAATATGAACATTGGAACAATAAAAAGGTTAATAAATCAATTAAAATGATTAAAATAGCAAAAAAGTATAATCTTCATAAAATTTCTGGACTATATCCTTTGAGTACACGTTGTTTAACAATAGAAGAACGTAAACAGCAAAAAATGTTGATGAAGCGAAATGCATTTAATATTTGTTATATCAACGAGGGCAAACAAGTATTAGAAAATTCTAAAATAGTAAACGATGCAGGTAATATAGAATGTCCGATGTTGTTGTTCTCATCAAACGGAAAACAAATTGATAAATACTGGATTGAGAGTCAGCAAAAATATGCATCTGCCGTCCGTGGGAAACTTATTTACTATAATTGTGGACATTATATTCATTATTATAAAAGTAATGAAATGTGCAAAGAAATAATAAGTTTTGTAGATAGTCTGGATTGATAAATACCAGATTGTTGAGCGGTTAAAATATAAGAAATGATGGAAGCAGAATTAGAATTTGCAGATGAGGTAAATAAAACGTGGAAAACAGCAAAGTATATCAGATGAAATTTTCAAAAATATATCCATTACTGATTAACAAAGCAGTACGAAAAGGCAGGGAAAAAAACGAAGTTGATCAGGTTATCCGCTGGCTCACAGGATATAGTGAGGAAAAGATTTGGGAAATGGCTGACAGTGCTATTACTTACGAGGAATTCTTTGAACAGGCACCGTCTATGAATCCTAATCGGAGGTTGATCCGTGGTTCTGTTTGTGGAGTCAAGGTAGAGACAATCGAAGAACCTCTCATGCAGGAAATACGATATTTGGATAAGCTGGTTGATGAGTTGTCTAAGGGAAAGACCATGGAAAAAATTTTACGAAAGTAATTGTTTTTTACAAAAAGCAGGTAAAATATGAATACTAAAATTTATGAGTTTGAAGCTATGATCGAGCCTGTGCCAGATAAGGGCGGCGCCTATGTTAGATTTCCATATGATATAAAAAAAGAATTTGGCAAAGGTCGTGTAAAAGTGAATGTAACCTTCAATGGTTTTTGCTATAGGGGCAGCCTTGTAAACATGGGAGTAAAGAATCCGGACGGAAGCATTTGCTATATTATTGATGTACGCAAAGATATACAGAAAGAAATGCAACGATATCCGGGGGATTGTCCTATGTGAATATGTCCTAAGTGTGGACGTTCATTCAAAAATCAGAATCAGCAGCATTTTTGCGGTGAGAAACCAAAAACAATAGATGAGTATATATCTGCGCAAGATAAGGCACAACAGATATATCTGCTGCAGGTGCGAAAAGCGATTCATGAAGCAATTCCGAATGCCAAGGAAAGGATTTCGTGGAGTATGCCAACTTTCCGTGAAAAGTATAATATCATTCACTTTGCACGATGAGCATAATCACGAGTGTGGTAAATTGAATTTGTGGAGGAAAACTATGGGAGGTTCAGAAATTATTCTTGGTGTGTGTTGGAACGCTGTTTTACCATTTCTTCCTAATCCATGGTACTAATACAATTTGTAGAACTGAACAATGAAGTTGAAAAGGAGATTACCTAGGAGTAAAAAAGGAAAAGTGTTATTTGGAATTATAACCGTCATCTGGTCTTTTGTTTCATCTGGTATTGGGTTATGGGCTCTTTCCAATATGCCAGAACATCAATTTATTATATTCATATCTATGTTTTTAAAAACAAAGCATGCAGGACATATAGTGGTATCTCCAACCGCAATTATTATAGGGATTGTAGTAAGTGTAGCTTTACTAGTAGTTCATGAGTTTTTACATGCTATTGTATACCCATCAAAAGCAAGAGTAGTCATAGGTTTTGTCCCAAAGGAATTCATGGCAGTAGCACTTACATCATATCCGCTAAGAAGAAGTAGATTTATCGTTATGTGCTTACTTCCGTATTTGTTAGGTGTTATTCCAATTATCTTATTTTGTATCTCACCGGCAACGAATATTGAGATCAATGGATTTCTTTTTGGATTGTCATTCTTGGGATTAACAAGTCCTTGTGTAGATGGTTATAATGTTTTTCAAGCGTTGAGACAAACAAAAGAAGGTGATTACTTGCAGTTTTACGGAGATGATTTATATGCATTTTCTGGTAATCTATAAAGCAAGATAAATCCGAATTGAACCTTTAAAATATAACAAAAATAATTATATACAGGCATATGTCGCACATGGCATGTGCTTTTTTAGTGGAGGAAATAGAAAATGAATAAAAAAGAATTTCTTCTTATGAAGATTCTTTAGAGGCGAAGATGGGGGCAGTGTTGTAAGTTAATTCGATCTGTATCTTGTGATAGATGCCACCTGTAACAGAATGAATCTTTTCATCACGTAACACGTTGTGTAAAATGCGAGGTTGGTTTGAATGTCTAGGAATATGGGTTGGTTTTGTGGCGTTGTCTGGAATACTCCATGTTTTTCCAATTAGAAATGCCTCGGCAATTCGTCCTTTTTGACAGTAATCACGGACACTTCGCTCGGATATATCCCATTTAAGTGCAGTTTCTTTTACTGATAAATAACTCATTGTGTATCGCCTCATTTCTGATTAATTGCCGATGACGGAAGAATGAAGCATATATCAGGTTGCTCAAAAAAATAGAGTTAAGGATGTAATGGGAGGTGATGCGGCTGAACAAGTCGTGAGAATGTCTCTCGAAGGTGTGGAAGTCGCTGCAAAATTATAGGAGAAGGTGAAAAGAATCAGCCAAACGAAGACACAAGCATTTTGCCGTCGGTCTTATCTGGCCTTTGAATATAATCAAGGGCTTTGGTGCTAGAATTTGCTTAGAGTACTTTTAATAGGCTTAATCTTTGTAACCGTCATATCTCTGCAAAACATGGGATAGCATGGAACTTCACACAAAACTAAAAGTGTATCGTGCAAAATATAATAAGAATGAAATCATAAATATTAGTCAATAATAGCTGATAAGAATTACCAAGGTATGTCCCAATACCATTTTTTGGTGGAAAGTGAACTTAATGCAGTTGCTTTATACATTGTCCTAAGTTATGATAAAAGGTAACTGTTCAGAACCCCCTTGGGGAACTAATTAATTTTTGTACAAAACAGAGAATTTTTAAAACCTGTTTTGCGATATTATTTCGGTAATTGGTGGATAACCAATTGTTTGTGATTGAATAATTTAATTCATTGTGGATTACTCTTTCAATCTTTCAAATAACTCTGATTCAAAGCCAAATTCTATGGCTTTTGAATATATTTAACAACAACTGAACATTGAAAAACATTACTTATCCACAGTCATTTTCACCATAGGTGAATCT
>NZ_FQZY01000079.1 GCF_900142165.1 Hespellia stercorisuis DSM 15480 | reverse complement strand
CAACTGCAAAGAATCCGCTTTGTATCTTCCAACCTAAGCAAGAACACCCTCATTTAATTTGACAGAAGAAGCTTCATCTAATGTGCAAAACAACAATATTCCATTCACTCGTAAATGGTGAGAAGTGTACCTTGATATTCCATTGGGCATATCTTGGTGTTTCCAAAAATTCAAAGATATATTGCTGTACGATTTCAGGGGGAAGCCAAGTGGCACCCAGACGGACAAAAATCTCACTTGCAGTTAATTCTTTCGGTTGTACTTTCTCCAGTGCTTCTACATTGGTTCGATAATCTTCTGGATAAAGCTGGGCGGTTCTTCTCGCAACCTCTAGTTTTTCTCTGACATTACCTGACAAATATTCATCTGCCATCACATATTTTCGTTCACTTGAATCCGAATATCCATACATCGGATTTAAGAAGATTGCACCTTTTAGGTCATTAAATATTTCCTCTTCTGACTTGCCCATAAGCTGCTGCATATATTCCATATCAATGCAGGCCTTTTCTCCCATCGACACAGCTAACGCTTCGCTTGCGGTATCTACTTCTGTTACCGGAGTATGTGGTTTGATGGTACGTTTATAGAACATATCTGCCTTGCGTTCCAGCTCGCCATTCTCATTTATGATTTCCAATGCCGACAACAAAGAGTAGGAACTGTCATCTCCAAATACAGAAGTGTTTGCCCTGCTGTTGATGAGTCCATACTTTTTCGTATAGGCATCATAGCGGCTATTTAACGTCTCCTGTGCTGTCTTTATATCACTATCAGGGTAATCCTCAGTTTGCATTTCTATCAGCGTTCTGACTGCTTCACGAATGCCAATCATACCCTTGATTCTGTTTTGTGCTGTTGCAGATACTTCAACTGGACTCATTCTTGAATTTTCTCTAAAGTAGATAGTATCTTCAAGAACTGTGTAAGAAAAGTTTCGTACATCTACATCTGCTGGAATGGAATTGTCTTCCTCCAGCTCATCTTCCGGTTCGAACTCTACTATCTCTGCGTGAATATTTTGTACTGCTTCTTCCAGTTGATTTTCAAGGTCAGCATTCTCATAAGTCTCACAAGTAGCCTCCATTCCAAACCGACCAGATACCATTTTCATCTCGCCAAGTATCATTTCTGGATGTGATACGAAATATGAATTCATTCTGATTCCATCTTCACTGGTATCAAGGTGTACCCAGTCAGGCTCAATATCAATCAGCCTGTCCCTCTTCTGTAAGAACAGAATATCAGATACAACCTCTGTCCCTGCATTACCCTTAAATGTGTTATTGGGCAGTCTGACCGCTCCAAGAAGTTCTGCTCTTTGTGCAATATACTTTCGCACTTTGCTGTTTTCCTTATCCATTGTCCCCTTGCTGGTAACAAGAGCCATCACTCCTCCGGGGCGAAGTTTGTCCAATGATTTTGCAAAAAAATAATCGTGAATAAGGAAGTTATGCTTATCATATCGCTTGTCCAAGACCTTAAAATCTCCGAATGGAACATTACCAATGACTCCATCAAAGAAACTATCAGGTACATTGACTTCCTCAAAACCTTGTGCTGCAATGGATGATTTTTGATAAAGCTGCTGTGCAATTCCTGCGGATACCTCATCTAATTCCACTCCATAAATCTTTGTTTCTGCCATTGTTTCTGGTAACATACCAATAAAATTTCCGATACCACACGAAGGCTCTAATAAATTTCCTTCTTTAAATCCCATCTGCTCCATTGCCTTGTATATTGCACTGCTTACAGCAGGTGGCGTATAAAACGCAGTTAAGGTACTTTCTCTCGCAGCAGTATATTCTTCTGGTGTAAGAACTGTTTTTAATTCAAGGTATTCTGTTCCCCAAGCAGAGTTACTATCGTCAAATGCTTCTGGGATTCCACCCCATCCGACATATTTCGACAAAATCTCCTGTTCTTCGGGTGTTGCAAATCTATTCTCACTCTCACACTTTTTCAAAAGCTGAATCGCCATAATATTTCTACGGAAACGCTCTTTCTTAGAAACTTCCTCTACCGGATGATTTTTCAAATCAAAGATGTGTCGTTCACGCATTGGAATGTCTGGATGCAAGTCGAAGCTCTTTACCTTAGAAGGCTTTTTCTTTTCCCAAGCGGGAACAAGCGGCGTAGCAGACTCAGATTCCACTTCTTTCTCACTACCATCAGAAATTGAAAATCCCTGTAACTTCATATCTTCGTAGCTATCAAATCCATTCTGCTGAGCAACTATTTCCTGATAGTCTTCTTTCGGCATTGTACCCATATTGGTTTTGACATCTTCCAATTTCATATATGGCTTCAAATCTGAAAGAAGCTTCTCAATCGTAGCTCTGTCGCCACTTTCTCTATCTAAATCATCCAGTTCCTCGTTCATAAACGCTGCGATGCCTGCTACATAATCGCTGTCTGCAAGTCTATCTCTGACTTCATCAACAGAATCAACATCAAGATTGTCTTGATAATTATAATAGTCATAGTCTTTGATAAACTCCACAAGACGCTCTGAAAGGTCTGGCTCTTCCTCTAGTTCTTTCTCAGTTACAATCAGAAAATCGTTCAATGGGTTTTCTCTTACCTTACGGTCAAAATCTTCCCTTGCGAACTCCTTATTAAACAGTGGCATCTCATAGTCATAAAGCATAACTCTCGCATTATCAAAGGACAATATTTCGTATTTCTCACTACCAATATAGACTACATCTCCAAGATGATATTCATATTCTGAGGTGGTATCAGGTTTTATTTCCACCTTTTCCTCTACGTCAAGTTCTTCTGGAACTTCCATTGGTGGTGCTGTATTTAGAATTGCACGATTCTGATTATATTCCTGTATCTCGGTTCTTTTGACTTCCTCTGCTTCAAGCCATATAGGATAATTTTCTTTTTCTTTATCATTTAAATATCTGTCCGCAGAAATAAGTTCCTCAATTCGATTAGCGACCATTGTCCAGCTAAATAAAATTTCCGGTCTGTCCGCAGCATATCCTTTGTAAATTTTAACTCCTTTGGCATTATGGTCCTGACCATATTCGTTATATCCTCCTGCACTGGAAGAACCGCCTATACCATACTCATTCTTTAGAAATTTTGCATTTTCTTTTGAGGAAAAACTCTTTTGAAACTGCTCATAGATTCGCATTTTCCCATTTACAAAACCAGAACCACTTTTTATAGTAGCGTCTATGACTTCTTGTGGCACTGAAAAAGCAGAGGCTGTGTTCTCCTCTGCTCTCTCAAATAATTCTAACTGTTCATTTACAGATGGTAATGGTTTTTCGTCTAAGCGTAAATCACTTGCTCCTTCACGATTTCCTGAACCGAGTGACGAAGATTGTTCGTCATTTGTACCCACTTCATCATATCTTTTGCTTTCAGTTCCTCTGTCAGTCCCATCTCTGCTGACATTTTCTTCACTAACGATTCCTCCAGCTCCATTGCTCTGGTCTGTATCTCTGCCAGATGTTCGGTCATTTTGCCTTTCGTCAGAAGATTGTAATACTGGATTTTGTGGTTGTTCTTTAGATAAGTTCTTCTCATCTGCGACCACCTCCCCAGTATCACTTCCGGCTGTTCTGGAAGTGTCAGATTCGGCAGATTGTAATCTCCCACCATCGTGTATTCTATCTGTTTCATTATCAACGTCCCTTTCTATCTTTTGATTGTCTTTATTGTAATCAGATTGACGATTCCTATCAATTGTGCGATTTTCTTTTGTGTAAGCATTGATGGTTCTGCTAACAGGCATAAGTCCCATTTCGGCTATATCACTGGTCGCAAAGCCAACTGCATTAAGGGTATCCTGGGAATTAAATTTCTTGATAAAATTGAAGTCATTTACTGAATAGTAGTTCTTCGTTTCAATACCAAGTCTCGCCATCATCATATAGGCGACACTATTTTTTACCAAGCTGACATACATTGCTTCTCTTTCATTTTCAGGCAAATATTCCATATCACTTCCTGCAATAATGTCATTAAAATCCGAAAGATAATCTGCTATATTGTCATCCACCGCATTGCTTACACTATCCATAATAACCTTCGCCAAATCTGCATCATTGTGCGCAACACCAAAGGTATTTTCTAGTGTTTCCATCACATCTTGTTCGTGCTGCTTTTCCATTTCCCAAATAGGAACTGGTCTTGCATATCTGCTGGAATGGGTATCCGATATATCAAAATAATGAGTCAACCGCTGACGTTTTCCCCCAAATTCTTCAAATACCGCAATGCCAGTTGCGCCTTTATTCACCCATCTTCCAAAGGTTCGATTCCATTTCTCAATTTCAAGAACTGCGGTTGCTTCTGGTCGCTGGGCATATAAAAGAAGCTGCTCATCAAAGCGAAGCCGGAAGTTCCTTCCCGCTGTTTTCAGAAAGTTTTGCCAGTTGACGGGATTATCCGTCATCGCAAAGCAGGTTCTCTCATATAGCTCTGATATCAAATCATATTTTCTAGCCATTTAGACTTCGCCTCCTTTACTCTCTCGTTATTTCATCGTTTCCATTTGCAAGATAAGAAAATAATTTTCCACTTTTGGTGGTCTCCTGCAATTTCATAATAATATTCATATCCAGAATGCTGATTCCTTTGATATTCAGAATACTTGGCATATCAAGTTTCGCCAATTTTTTCTCAGTATCACAGCCATTATCCACCAACTTGCTGATTACTTTTATTTTCTGCTGCATTGTAATATCATTTGTCATAAGTGTCTGCTCTCCTAACTTTTTGCATATGTTTTATACAGTCCTTCCAGTTGCTTTCTGCTTTTTCTGCATTCTGGGTCTCCTGCAAGTTCTGGATGCTTGGACTGTATCTTTGCTCTTGACCTGCGAACACTCTCAAAATGTGGCAAGTTTAATTCCTTGTAGTTATTCATAATAACTGCGAAAGGGATATTTCCTATATTTTTACTCCCGACAATGGAATTGACTTCATCGCAAACTAAGAGATAAAGCTTCATATCATCATTACGAGCATCTGTACTTTTTTCTAAAACGAAAGTAACTACTTCTTCAATGGTTCTTGGATTATTCATACGGACCTCCTTCCATAAAATAAGGGCGAAGTGGTTAGCTTCGCCCCATAACTCTTTCTATTTGATTCTTTTATTTCTCTGTTTTCTTTTTCTTTCTGCGATAAATTCCAGTCGTAATCCCAAGACCTAACGCAGAAATTCCCGCTAGTGCAATCCACAATGTGGTTCTGCTGTCATCTCCTGTTTTTGGTGTTTCACGAATGATATTGTGCATTTTGACCTCCGTTGTTTTCTCATACTCGATAGTAATTGTCTTATCATCTGGTAAGATATATCCAACAGATACGTTGTCCTGCACTTCTGAGATTTTATATTCTCCGATTCTAAGACCTTCCACTGTGATGTTTCCATCTTTATCTGTGGTAAAGGTTCTATCATAGCCATCAACTCCAGTCACTCTGAAAGTAAAACCTTCCACCTTACCATCGGATGATGTCTTAACAATTTTCAGTGTTCCTTTCATCGCTTCATTGATAAAGCCAACACCTACCTCATTTTCAATATCATAAGTTGTCTCATCTTTCTCGATAAAAACACTATACTCGGCAGTATCAAGGACAAATCCTTCCGGTGCTTTTGTCTCTTTCACAAGATATTTTCCATATGAAAGGTCTTTTTTCTCATAGATGCCAACGCTTTTCTCATCAAGAGTACCGATAAGCTCATCGCCTTTATCCAGCTTTCCATCTCCATTGACATCTTTGTATACTTCAAAGGTTGCACCCGTCAGCTTATTGTCTGAATAATCAGCGTCTACCTTCGTAAGCTTGATGTTTCCAAATACATATTCATTGACAATTTTCACTTCAATGATTTGCTCATTTTCACTGATATTCACTTCATAGCAAGTATCATCTAAGACAAATCCCTCCGGCTGCTTAATTTCTCTCACAATCCAGTTTCCAAACGGAATCTTCTTAAAAGAAAAACTACCATCTTTTCCTGAGGTAGTCGTCTTAATCGCATTCTCTTTTGTAAATTCCGTTTCTCCTACCTTGAAAATTCCAATGACAGCACCTTCCAGCTCTTTGCCATTTTCATCAAGTTTGAGTCCTGATACGCTGCCATAGAGCAGTTTATTCTCTATTGGCTTCCCATCATTGACAGCAAGCTTTACAAGAGCAGTGTCCTGACCTGCATATTCAAATTCTACCGGGAATTTATCCTCGCTAAGTATATAATGCTCGTCTGTGGCAATTTCTTTAACATAGTAGCTTCCAAATGGCAAGTCGATAAGAACCTTTGCTGTTCCATCCTCTGACAGAGTAATCATTTCAATCAGACCATCTGCCGGAATCACTGTTCCACTGGATGATACCAATTCTTTTTCAGCATATAAACCGAAGCTGATATTTTTGATTTCATCATTCATACCAATGTTGTAATTTTCATTCTGCTCCAGAATTTTAGCAAGACTGATTTCCACTTTCTGACGCTCATTATAAAAGCTGGTTGCTGTTTCTGTTACAGCTATTTCCTGACCTGCATAAGTAAGTTCCACATTATGAGCTTCTCCGTTAATGGTCATTCCATATGGTGCTTTTACTTCTGTTACTTCATATTTGCCAAGATACAATTCTTTGCTCTTCACATTTCCATCTTTCGTAGTTGTAATCGTATCCACAAGCTGTCCCTTCTCGTATCTAAGTGTTCCATCCGGAGTAATTACATCTTCCAGTGCTTTTATCTCATATACTGCCCCTTCCAGTCCCTCGACCTTGTAAACAGGCTGATAAATCACTTCGCTGTTTTCATCTCCTGATACATTCACACCGAAGAAAACTTCTCCACTCTTTTCCACCGTAATCTTACCTTTCTGTGCCATATTTGGCTTTTCAACCTTCACCAATTGAATGCCACCTTCCTCAGATGAATTATCTTCCGTCACATCAAATAATACTGGTGTTTTGTCTAACACATATCCGTATGGTGCTTGTACTTCTACCAGAGAATATCCTTTGCCATATTCCAGCTTTTGCGGCGTTACAAGTGTTCCTTCTGCATCGGTGTAGAATGTGTCAATGGTTGTAGGCGTTGGATAGGTAAATGTCATTGATACCTTATTTCCATCTGGGTCATAAATCTCAAATCCTGCCCCTGCATATGGAATGTTCTTTCCACTCTCTGCATCCACTTTTACCACCTTAATGAAGCTCTCGAAGTTTCTATTATTGATGATATAGCGGTACGTCTGACCATTCTGTGCAATGAACACATCAAAGTCTTTCATAAGCTCTCTGCCTTCCCATCCAGAAGTCTGATGAACTGTATAGACGCCATAAGGCATATTCTTTGTCTGAGCGAATCCGTTTTCATCACATTCCATCGTATCTTTCTCGTCAGCATTTGCATTATCGTAGCTGCCTGCTGACTTCAGATAGATTTCAAATTTTGCTCCTTTTTCTGGAGTTTCAATCTGCGTTTCGCCATTATCTGTATGTTTGATAATAGCAACATTTCCTTTGATGACCTGCTCTACTACATCGTTCGCTACAAGATTATGCTCAATTTCAAATAGTTTCGGCTCTGCCCCAACTTTATGAATGGTCTTGTCCAGTAAATATCCTTCTGATGGCGTAATTTCTCTTATTGTCCAGTCGGAATCACATACATATTCTTTTGTCGCAAATTGTCCGTCTTTGTCGGTTGTATAGGTATCTACCAGTGTTTCTCCTTTGTAAATTCCATACACTGCGCCTGCAAGGGTTGCATTCCCCTGTGGCAGACCTTTTTCCTTATCGCTCTTTGTCACTGTGACAGCGAACTTTTTAAGGATATTGCTAAAATCACGAGTTGTAACCTCTTTCCACTTGATAGGAGCAGTCTGGTTCTTCGGAACTACATAACGAATGGCAGTATCCACCTCTTCCACTGTATATGGAGTTGTTCCACTAATCAGAACATTCTCAAAGGTCGCTACGCCATTTTTATCTGTAACTGCAAACATACTTACATCTGCACCAGACAAGGACTTTCCAGAAAGCTTGAATTTTACACCTTCTACAAGATTATCTTCCGATGATTTTACAACTTTAAGTGTTCCTCGTTTCAGCTTATTATTAAAGTTTACTTTTGATACCTGACCTGCCACAACGGTAACTCTCTGCGTGTTCTGTGGCTCATACTTATCAATGCTTTGTTCTGTGACTGTGTAAATGCCGGGAAGCAGATTATCAAGCTGGAACTTACCGCCATTAGCAGTAGTCACTGTTTTATTGACACCTTCTCCGACAATCGTAAATTGAATTCCATCCACTTTTCCATCTTCACTGGTCTTTTCAATGGCACAAGAACCATAGCTTACTTTTGCTTTCACATAACCACTGACTGGGTCGCTGACTTCCTGCGAATAGCTGGCTACATCTTGCAATCCTCCACCCACATTGCCATCAGACCATACAACAACACCTCTCCTTTTTGCATTGCTCTTCGTAGCAGTAATGGTAAATTCCTTACTAGGAGCTTTTGTCATTGAAATAGTTAGCTTATTTCCACTTGTAGAAAAAGTGACGCCATCTACATTTGCTGTAAAACTATAACTACCAAGCACCCCATTACTGTCCGTAAGGGTTGCTACATATTTGCTTCCGTTCCATTCCAGTTCATTGACTTTTGCTGAACTAGAAGCCTTCGTACAAAAGCTAGGTACTTTTGTGTGATTCTGTACACTCGCAACCATACTGTTGTAGTAGCTAAGAATCTTGCTTCTCAGTGGATGGCCTGATTTTACAACGTCTAAGACCGCATTACATCCACTAGGGGTAACGTGTCCAAATGAAGCATTTCTCTCTCCTACAATGGTTTCCCAGATAAGAATCTGCGTCGCATAAGCGTGTGCAATGGCATTGGCTTCTCCATCATTCTGTGACTTCCAATCCAGACTGATTCCGCCTCGATAACCATAGGTGAGAACACGACCAATAAACTGCTTTATCTCACCACCCGAAAGTGATTGATTCCCACTCAGGTTATTAAAATAGTTTTCATTCTTTTCTGTCATCGTATCCCCCGGATTCAGTGATACTCCGGGTTCAATACAATAAGCAACATTACCCGAATAAGAGCCTATCGCTTTCAAATCGGTATAACCGGATGAGCCACTATGTGACCCATTCATAAAGGTTAGGTTGCTGTGTCCCCACTGTCCATTATTATTCGCATCTCCTGAACGTGGGTAGTCAATCATATAGATACTTGCTCGCTCTCCCGTAGCAGCAAATGCAGTGGTACTTGCACCTGCAAAGGTCGATAAACCTATGAGAGTAGCCATAGCAAGTGACATAAATCTTTTTAACTTTCCTTTTGTCATTCTTGTTGACCTCCTTAAATCAAAAGAAACGCACCATTCTTCAGTGCGCCCCATTCATCAATATTTCGTTGTTTTCTTTGCCTATTGGCTTTTCTTCTTTTTCGTAGGCGAAGAAGCCTATGATACTGTGATAAATCTTTTATCGTACCAGAGAAATCCATTCGCTCCAACTCTGCCTTTATGAGACTGTTATATATAAAGAGATAGATACATATAAGAGAGATACTATATATTACGGATAGTAAATATCTTACTGTTAGTATCTAGGGGTTAGAGTGTGAGAAAGGGGGAACCAGAATCATCTGGAATCCCTATCCGCACGATTACGCAAGAACTTGTTATAATGCTCCAGTGCCTTACACACAAAATCCTCCGTCTGGCTTACTGGAACATTCTTCGGAATAAGATTTCTTACTCTGTCACCTCTTAGAACAATTTTCTCTTTTTGATTCGGCTTCTCCTCACCCATAATGGCTTGAATAACCTCTGTTGTGAGTTTTCCATCATTTGCAAACTCTCTCATACGGATAGCCTGTGCGTGGGAAGGGGTAGACTCACTTAAATCAATTTCGTCTACAATGTCCCGCTGACAATCTTCATCAAGATACGATAATTCAACCGCTGGGCGCATTTTAATCTTGCCCTCATCAACAAATTCAAGAAGCTCTGGGACAAGGTTGGTGAGGCGGATATAACGTTTGATTTGTGATGTGCTATCGCCAGTCTCATCTGATAATTCTTCATTGGAACGAATGCCTACTAAATTCGGTCCCACTGGGTCCGAATTATTTTTACTCGGTCTACCTGCTTGTCTTTTCATCGCATCTAAACGCATTTTATAGGCAAATGCTTTTTCTGACGGAAGTATCTGAGACCTTTGATAATTACTCTCTACCATCAATATGGTTGCTTCATCTCTGCTTAAATCAACTACCTCACTTCGCAAAGTTTCAATTCCGGCAATTTCGCAGGCTCTCTTTCTGCGATGCCCTGATACAAGTTCAAATCTACCATCTTCTTTTTCTCTGACAGTTGCCGGGGTAATTACTCCCCGTTCCTTAATACTCTCCACAAGGTTTAGCATATCTTCATCGTCTCGTACCTTAAATGGATGGTCTGGAAATTCATCAATTTCACTGATTGGAATATCTCTGATTTTCGCTACTTTCCCTTCATCTCTCATCTCTTGCGTTGTGAATAAATCATCGAGCGTCGTGAGTGTGAAGTCGCTCTTTCTTCCTGCCATCTGCTAACACCTCCTTTGTGAAATCCGTGTAGGCTCTCGCCACCGTACTCTTTGGTTCATAAGCATAAATACTTTTGCCTTTCGACGAAGTTTCAGCCGCTTTTACAGCAATTGGTATCTGAGTTCGATACATTCTTATCTGATTCCCAAAATTGTTCCTGAGTGCTTCTACTGTGCTTCGTGCAAGGTTGGTGCGGTTATCCACCAGTGTTAGAAGTATCCCATCAATTTTAAGATTCGGATTGATATACTTCTTCACTTTGGAAATGGTACTTACCAACTGGGTCATCCCTTTTGCGGGCAAATATTGTGCTTGAACGGGAATGATTACTTCATTCGAAGCAGACAATGCATTTAACGTTATCATCCCAAGTGATGGCATACAGTCAATGAGAATATATTCGTAATTCTCCTTCACCTGCATTAGGTAATTCCTTAGCGTCGTCTCTCTGCTCATCGCATTCATAAGATTGAACTCCATTGCCGATAATTCAAGATTTGCTGGCATTAAGTCAACACCTTCCTCGTGGTGTAGAATACCTTTCATTGGGTCATTCATCGTCTCATTCATTACATCTGATAATTTTGTTGCAAGTGCGATACCCAAGTTGTCCGTATTCTGCCACCCAAGACAAGTGGTCAAATCCCCCTGAGGGTCTGCGTCCACAAGCAATACTTTCTTTCCCTGCATTGCAAGTCCAATGCCTAGATTCACTGTTGTAGTGGTCTTGGTCACTCCACCTTTCTGGTTACAGATGGAAATTGTTTTACAATTTGACACTTCGTGTGTTCTCCTTTCTTTGGATTTAATAGCCACATAGATTGTGACTATGTAGACAGCCGAAATGAATCGGCTGTGATATTTCTATTATCAGTATTTGTTCTCAACACCCCCTGATAGGGAAATCACTAAGCAGCAGATTGCGAATCTGCCTCATAGGAATCAAACCTCTGCCGAGTTCTTCGCCAGCTCCGTAGAGAAGTATCATTATCATTCTGACTGTCATCGCCATATCAGGGGCAACCCGATACTCATAGGTGGAATTCTCGCTTATTTCCCAATGGGAAGCTCTTGGCGTACCACATAAATTGGCTTAAATCATCAGAACTAACGTCTTAGTGAATGTGTATTCAGTTGTCAAAGAACAAGTGAAGGAGGCTTTCAAAATGTCTTTGAATATGAACCCCTTCACTTGTTTGGAATTGAAAACCGAAATGACAACCTATTTTCGAAAAATTTCTTGAAAAATTTCAAAAAGTTTTTATTGAGGTCGAAAATCACAGCAGAAAATCGCTTGCTCTGGATGAGATGGAATAAATGATGGATAGAATTTTTTAGGTTCTCGTAGTATAATTGGAAACAAGTGAAAGACAAACGAGAAGTTGGAGGAGGTGGAATTATGTTTATATTTTTGTGTATTTGTTCATTATTAGTTCCATTATCAATGATTTTATTGGGAGTTAAGTGGAAAGAAAATCCACCAAAAGACAGGCAAGGCGTTTCTGGATATCGAACTACTATGTCGAGATTAAATGATGATACATGGAAAACTGCTCATCACTATTGGGGAATGATAAATCTTGTCTTGGGAATAATGCTCGCAGTCATCACAATTTGCATTTTAATGATTGTGAGAAATAGTATGGATTTTGAAATGATTGTCACTTATTTAGTATTTATTCAATTAGGCGTTATGGCAATTACAATCATTCCGACAGAGTTCTTGCTGCATAAACATTTTACCAAAACAGGTGCAAAGAAATAGACAGATTGCAGCTTGTAGAACAATCACAATAACTTTGAATTTATAAGAAAGGACATCCTATTATGCTTAAAACTCCTTTGGGCGATATTATACTACAAATTGATAATAAGTCGATTTCATATAATGCCATCAGTGCTATTTGTGATAAGACTTGCAAGGATTTAGATGGAAGATATTATATATGTATTTCATTCGTTCCTGACGGAAAAAAGCATGAAATCACCTGCTTTATAAATAACTATTTGCCATCAGAGAATGATAGTATAGAATCTGGTGAAAGCTTGGAATTAAAAAGTTTCTATGCAAAATCATACAAGTTGTCAATAGGTATGGAAGGAGAGTCAGGATATTTCTCAGATGGCTCTCGCATATCAACAACATATGATTATGATAATGAATATACTGAAAATGGTGCTAAATATATTATTCTTGCCGAAACTACAACAGACAGATATATTTTTGGAATAGCATGGATTAACAGAGTAAATGAAGAGAATGATTTGCAAACATGGTTTGGAGCTGACCCAACATTGATATTGGAAAATCCCAGTTCGTCGCTAGGACCATAACGAAAAACCTCCAGCAAAATCTGCTGGAGGTTCTTCTTCGGCTTATACATATTTTATTTTCATTTTCTTTATCTTGGCATTGAGCAATTTATCAAGCACTTCATCTGCCAAATCAGTGTATTTCTCCTGCTCAATCAGGTGATTCCTCAAATCGATGACCGATTCTATGACCTGCCTATATTCGCCTTCATCCAGATAAATATGATATTTTTTCTTCCTCATTCCAATTTCCTCCTTTACTTTGACCTTCTCCATTCAAAGAATCTCTGTCGAATAAACAGCACATCTTCTTCCTCGTCTGAAGTAATAAAAACATAATTGCTGCGAAATGCTTTCTTGATTTTTCCTGCATATGCTACTTCGTCCATTCCCATTTTATATGGAACTCTCATCAGTTTGATTTCACGTTTGGAACAGAGATGTTCTTTTAGAGCCACCATTTTTTCAGGTTCTTCATTAGTCTCAATAGCTATCTTTTCTTCTTTTATGTACATCTCAAGAGGAATACCTATTACTCTATCATCGTCTGTGATAACTCTTAGATTTTTCATCTTAGCATAGAACATTACAAGCAATCTCGGTAATACGCCCAAATATTCTTCTTCGCAAATCTTACATCCCTTTTGCTCAATCGTTCGGTCAGAGATTCTCCCTCTCCACGAATGGCCTAGCGAACATTTCCACCATACTATTTTCATTGAACTTCTTGAAATTTCAGTCGGCAGTACTGCTTTATTCTTTTCATAATCCCACTCTGCAAGTAAATGAGGGTCAGTGGCTGCCAAATCATTATACCCAGATAAAACTGCTCTATCGGCGCATACAGGACATTCACTTCCTTTTACCCTGGAATATACAACTGCTTTCCATTCATATCCACATTCCTTACATTTCCACCAGACATTCTTTCGTGATTTTGCATTTATCATATCCGGCTTCAATGGGTAATTACGCTCCGACCACTCTTCTGCAAGCTGTGGATGGGTAGTCGAAAAATCATTAAATCCCTTGAGTAGAATCAGACCGCTACAATAGGGGCATTTACTACCACCAGAGCGTGTGGAGATTAAAGTGTTCCATTCATTGCCACACTCCTTACATTTCCACCATACTTTCCGATTAGCAAATGCTCCAACCTTTGTGGGCAAGAGTGGAGAGTTCTTTTCAGACCATTCTTCTGCAAGATGGGGTAAGAGGGTGGCAAGGTCGTTAAACCCCGTTAGAACTTCATTATGGCTGCAATAAGGGCATCCTGATTGGCTAATCGCCCTGCTCTTTACAGTGGCAGTCCATTCGTGACCGCATTTCCCTTTCCATATCACTTTTTTACTTGAACCAATCGTCACCATCGTAGGTCTTAATTCTTTATTTTTATCTGACCATTCTGCTGCAAGCTCTGGACATAATGTAGTTAAATCATTGATACCCTCTACTGCTCTAGCTCCTGAACAGATAGGACAACCTTCTCCTTTGGAGCGAGCTTTTATACTCGTCTGCCACTCGTGTCCACATTTTCCTTTCCACCACATCAGCTTATTAGAACCATATGTAACCATATCTGCTGTGACTGGAAGATTTTTATCCGACCATTCAGAAATCAGCTCAGGATGTATTTTCGCAAAACTATTATCCATAGCAAAACTCCTTCCTCCTTTGATATGGATAGTATAAGAAAAAAGTGGAGTTCTCGGTAGTTTGCGATGATTATGTAATGTCCACAACGAAAAAAGACCCTGAAAGATTTTGCTCTCTCAAGGTCTAATATTTAATAATTATGCGATTTTGTTACCCTTGCACACATCTTTACATCATTTGATGTAAATTTGAGGTAAATAGGTACTTTTCGCCTTATAGCCAAGTTCGAAGCCCCGCATAAACACTGGGTTTTCGCTACTTATCGCTAGGTAAGGACTTCATTGTAGGGAACAGCAGCACATCACGAATCGCAGCCGCATCTGTCAGCAGCATACACATTCTGTCGATACCGAATCCGATACCGCCTGTAGGCGGCATACCGATTTCCAGTGCATTCAGGAAATCTTCGTCGGTTGTATTCGCCTCATCATCTCCCTGCGCGAGCAATTCTTCCTGCGCTTTGAAACGTTCTCTCTGATCAATCGGGTCATTTAACTCAGAGTAAGCGTTGGCCATCTCCCAGCCATTCATGAAGAACTCAAAACGTTCTACGTAATCCGGATTCTCCGGTTTCTTCTTGGTCAACGGTGAGATTTCTACCGGGTGATCCATGACAAATGTCGGCTGCACCAGATGCTCTTCAACAAATTCTTCAAAGAACAGATTCAGGATATCGCCCTTCTTATGTCTGTCCTCGAACTCGATGTGTTTCTCTTTTGCGAGGGCTTTCGCTTCCTCTTCCGTATGAACCTCATTCCAGTCGATGCCTGCGTATTTCTTCACTGCATCTACCATGGTGATTCGCTCAAACGGCTTGCCAAGATCCATCTCGATACCGTTGTATACGATCTGGGTAGTTCCAAGAACTTCCTGTGCCACGTGACGGTACATGTTCTCTGTCAGATCCATCATGCCGTGGTAATCGGTATATGCCTGATACAGTTCCATCAGTGTGAACTCAGGATTATGTCTGGTATCCAGGCCCTCGTTACGGAACACACGTCCGATCTCGTATACTCGCTCCATACCACCGACAATCAGTCTCTTCAGGTATAATTCCAAAGAAATACGAAGCTTCAGATCCTCGCCCAGAGCATTGAAATGTGTCTCAAACGGACGTGCTGCTGCACCGCCCGCATTGGCTACCAACATCGGGGTTTCCACTTCCATAAAGCCCTGTCCGTCCAGATAACGGCGGATAGAACTGAGAATCTGTGAACGTTTTACAAATGTCTCTTTTGCTTCTGGATTCATGATCAAATCCACATATCTCTGGCGATAGCGGAGATCTGTGTTAGTCAGTCCGTGGAACTTCTCCGGCAAAATCTGCAAACTCTTGGAGAGCAGCACTACAGAGGACGCATGAATAGAGATTTCTCCCATTTTCGTGGTAAACACTTCACCCTTGAGTCCGACAATATCTCCGATATCCATCTTCTTGAATGCCTTGTATTCTTCCTCACCGATGGAGTCTCTCGCCACATAGCTCTGAATATTTCCCTGCAGATCCTGTACGTTGCAGAAAGAAGCTTTTCCCATCACACGTTTCGCCATGATACGGCCTGCGATAGACACTTCTTTTCCTTCCAGTTCATCATAGTTGTCCTTGATTTCCTGGCTGTGATGAGTCTGGTCATATTTCATAATTTCAAAAGGGTTATTCCCTTCTGCCTGTAAATTAGCTAATTTTTCACGGCGAACCTTTCTTAGCTGATTCAGATCCGGTTCCTGTGCATTCTTATTATTCTGCTGTGCCACTTTGTCCACTCCTTTATTGAATTGCGCATTTATTGGGGGACAGGTTGTTTTTTCAATTGGGGACGTAGCAAAGTGTCACTTTGCTACGTCCCCAATTGAAGCTTGACCTGTCCCCAATTGCTATTTTGACCTGTCCCTAATTGTGCCTGCTTATGCGTAATTATGAACGTTCGATTTTCAGTATCTTATATTCCATGATTCCCGCCTGGGTCTCAACTGTTACAACATCATCCACCTGTTTGCCGAGCAGAGCCTTGCCTACCGGTGACTCGTTGGAAATTTTTCCCTTAAGGCTGTTTGCCTCTGTGGAACCTACAAGCTTGAACTCGATGTCCTCGCTGAATACTTTATCGTGTACCAGAACTGTACATCCGACATTGACCTTATCGAAATCTACTTCGTCCTCTACAACAACTTCTACATTTTTGAGAATGCCTTCCAGTTCTTCGATACGTGCTTCGATATCACGCTGCTCGTCTTTCGCTGCATCGTACTCTGCATTCTCAGACAGGTCGCCCTGCTCTCTTGCCTCTTTGATTTTTCCTGAAACCTCTTTACGTTTGACAACCTTCAGGTGCTCCAGTTCGTCCTCCAGCGCCTTTAGTCCGGCGTAGGTAAGTAACCTTTTCTTTTCTTCCATGTTCTTTGCTTCCTTTCATTATGTTTCTATTGTCTGCAAGAATACCTCTTGTTTATCACCATCTCTGTAAGTCAAATAGCAGACTTCACAACTCTCAACATTATACATAAATTGTGCCTGTATGTCAAGATTTTACTAACGCCCGGCGCCAATTAAATGCCCATTGTATTTAATGTATTATATGCATCTCGTCCCTTAAATATTGTTCTTGTTTTTTATAATTTATCCGTAACTGTTCAGAACCCCCTTGGGGAACTAATTAATTTTTGTACAAAACAGAGAATTTTTAAAACCTGTTTTGCGATATTATTTCGGTAATTGGTGGATAACCAATTGTTTGTGATTGAATAATTTAATTCATTGTGGATTACTCTTTCAATCTTTCAAATAACTCTGATTCAAAGCCAAATTCTATGGCTTTTGAATATATTTAACAACAACTGAACATTGAAAAACATTACTTATCCACAGTCATTTTCACCATAGGTGAATCTATGTGAATTCGCTTTTTTCCTGAGTTTTTAGTACAATGGAGACATAAAACACAAGGAAGAAGGTGGTCTGAATGCCAATC
>NZ_FQZY01000073.1 GCF_900142165.1 Hespellia stercorisuis DSM 15480 | reverse complement strand
TGGACAGATAAACCACCGGCCATGCCGCAGGAGCATTTGAGCCTGTGAAATTGAAGATTGGAAATCACATCGTTATAAAAATTAGGTGTAATAGGATTGTTTTCTTCGACGAATAAGGTTATCATAGTCTTACTGGGACATAGGCATGCCTATGCTCGGTGTGGTGAGGCAGGAAACCAAACTTTGGTCGGGGAGGTTCCTGCTTCTTTTTGTAGTTGCAACAACTATGATAATACAAAAAGGTACAAGATAAAACAATCTGCTGAAAAATAAGCCAGATTAATTTATCCTGTACCTTTTTGTAATTTGCTTGAAAACAGGAAAATGAGAAGCAGGTAATTATACGAATTACACCTGATCAGCATTTCTTTCACTTGTTTTTCTGACATCCCCACACTTTCCATGATAGAAATCTCTACCTGCCTGCTTTGGATATTGCCATATACCGTATTAATGTAATTCATGATGCCGATAAAAGAGAGTACAAGGATAATTCCGATCCCCACTCCCATCATATTTCCCTGCATCTTTTTGATGGATTTCGCCATTTCTATCTTCGAATTATAGGAAACGTCCTTTGCATAAGAGGTGTCCTCCACATATTGCTTGACCTCTGCCTCTGTCTGCTCATCATACATCTCTTCGTAGACCACTCCTGTCTGGAACACCATTGGATTTTCTACATGCTCGTTTACAAATCGGTCACTTACAATAATGTTTGCCGCCATACCCAGCGAATTTACATAATAATTGGATTCTGTGAGCCCTGCGATTTTCATTTCAAACGGTTCATCTGGTTGGCCCTGCAGCGAAAACCGCATCACTTTTCCATCCAAATCCTTCTCATCAAAAGATAGACCATGCCGATAAAGAATGCAGATGTCCCCCTTCAGAAACGATTCTTTGTCAATTGGTTCCTGCAGTGTGCTGTTCAGATCATCAAACTGTTTCTCATCGATTCCTGTCATGAAGGAATGGAATTTTTCCGGATGCGCCTTGTATTCTGCTATGTCTTCCGCATAATCGTGATCCATCCATGTCTCGTAAAATTCCCGCATCCACGAATCCGCGAAATCTGGTTCCCATGGCACGAGAATGGATGTCATGGTCATTGGATGGGTTTCCCTGATTTTCTTGTTATTCTGTAATTTATCCAGAAATTTTTTATCCAGAATCGGAATCCACTCTGCTTCATTTTCCTTTTTTGTTGTATCATTTTTCACGACCAGATCTACGTTCTCATGATTTGATACGATCGTCCTCGCGCCCTGGCTTTCAATCAGTGTGACCAGACACAGGAATACCGACAGGCTTGCCGCCAGAGACAGCAGTACCACCACTGTTTTCTTTTTGTCTTTCTTTAGATGTTCTGCCGCCATGCGCCAGAGCAGATCTCCACGCCCTGTTCTGTGCGAAGTCTTTGTTCTGGATATGCCGCGAAAGCCCAATGCCTCTATGGGCGAGACGGATGCTGCATATTTCGCCGGTCTTCTGCTGCTCAAAATAAGTGTCAGCATCACCAGTACCACGGTCAGTAAAAACACGAGCGGCTGAAATACCACCTGAACATTTTCCCGGATACCAAGAATTTTCACAATTCCGGGAATTAAAACAAAGGACGCAATGCTGCCAGAACAGAGTCCCCCGGCCATCCCGATGATCCCGGTAAGCAGCACCTGCTTTTTCAGCATTTTACGGATCTGTACTTCCGTCATTCCGATTGTCTGGAGCAGTCCAAAATATCTGACATTTGCCGCAACGGACATCTGCAGAATATTATAGATCAGTAAATATGCACTAAAACACGTCACAGTGATCAATCCAAGCATTCCGAATAGAATGTTCACTGACATTTCCAGTTCCCCGTTAAAGAAAATACGCTGCTGTTTTCCTAAATTCAGTCTATCCTCCAGCTCTGCCTGTTTTTCCGCAGACACAATTACGGACTTAAAATCCACATACAGGATCCCACTGTTGGTGTCTTCCAGCCGGTAGCCGGACTGATCGTAGAAAGCCTTGGAAACATAAATCACCTTCTGTGTGCCATAGCCTTCCCACATACCTGTTATGGTAAATGTCTTCGTATATGTTCCCCGATGGTTGCGACAGGTGAGCGGCAATTCATCTCCAATCTCAAGCTCTTCGTAGCCGCAGTCCTTCAGCGCCGCCTTTGTCACCATGATCTCATTTTCTTTTTGCGGGTAGTTTCCCCTGACCCACGCCACTGCTTCCGGCTTCATCTTATTCCAGTATGTCTCGTCACTCCATATGATCGCTGTATTCAAGGTGTCATCACGATCTGTTTTTTCTGCATAGGCGGCCTTCGCTTCACTGCCAATGATCGTAATGTCTTTTTCTTCCTCACATATCTCCTTCTGTGCTTCTGTATACCCGCCCATCAATACCGCATCGAATTTGGCTCCATTCATGCGGATATTCTGGCGGTTCAACATTTGCAGATATGTGACACCTACTGTAAATACACTGAATATCATGAATGCCGCAAGAAATACTGCCAGTATCAGAACCATATTTTTTCTTTTATTTCGGAGAAATGAGCGCTTTACCATCCGGTCGATCACCTGTTCATTGTTATTTTTCAGCATGGGAACCGCTCCCCTCTGTCATGTGGTCATCTGTGGTATGGCTGTCTGACGTCTGTCCGCCTTCCATACAAGAGTCTTCCATCTCTCCATCACCAATATGGCTGCAGACGATCTGCCCATCTTCAATTCTGACGATCCGGTCTGCCAGCTGCGCAATATCCTGGTCATGGGTAATCAGCACAATGGTCTGTTCAAACTGTCTTGCCACCGTTTTGAGCAGCCCGAGCACATCATGGCTCGTGGCGGTGTCCAGATTGCCGGTTGGTTCATCCGCAAGAATCATTGCCGGCTTCGCCGCAATTGCCCTGGCGATCGCCACACGCTGCTGCTGCCCGCCGGACAGCGTATTGGGCAATACCTCCTTTTTTTCCTGCAGCTGCAGCAATTCCAGAATCCCGTCAACAAATTCCGTATCAACGTGTCCGCCATCTAGCTCGATCGGCAGAACGATATTCTCATACACATTCAGATCCTGTACCAGATTATAGCTTTGAAAAATAAAGCCCACGGTTCTTCTTCGAAAGATGGCAAGCTGTTCTTTATTTAATCCGGCAAGGTTTCTTCCATCCACGTATACCTCGCCCGATGTCGGCAGGTCTAGACCTCCGATCATATGAAGCAATGTACTTTTTCCCGAGCCGCTTTTTCCAATAATCGCGACAAATTCTCCGTCTTTCACCTTGAAATCCACACCGTCCAAAGCTTTTACGACATTTTTGCCCATCTGATAATACTTTTTAAGACCACTTGTCCTTACAATATATTTTTCCATCTGTTTTCTGCTCCTTTTTTTAAGATAGTTTCATCATAATACATAACTATCTCAGACCATTCACAAAATACAATCTTCACAATCTTGTGATAATCCGCTGTTTCACGGATGTATTTGATAATCAGATTTCAGCTGTAATCAGCTGTTCGGCAGATATATTTGAAATTCCGCGCCTGCTCCCGGTGCAGAACACACTTCCATATATCCATTCTGCAGGGCGATGATTTCTCTTGCCAGATAAAGGCCTACTCCAATCCCCTCCTGGTCATGGACCTCCGGCTCCCGGTAAAACCGCCGGAAAATCTCTGCCTGCCGCTCCGGTGCGATTCCTTTCCCATTATCCCTGATACTGATTCTGGTATAAATCTCCTGTCTGGTCACGGATACACATATCCGGCCCTGCCGACCGGTATACTTCACCGCGTTGTCCAGAACATTCTCAAGCGCCTCCTCCGTCCATTTTGCATCATGCTTCACGCAGTATTCTTCCTCGCAGTCAGCGTATATGCGGATTTTCTTCTGCTCCGCTTTCGGGACGATCGCAGAGACTGCCTGTCCGATGGTTCTATACAGGTCATGATTCTCCTGCCTGATTTCAATCACTCCGGTCTCAAGACGTGACATTTTCACCATACTCTGAATAAAGAAATCCAGTTTATTCGTCTGTTTGGAAATGTTACTTAAGAACTCCCTCCGTTTTTCTTCTTCCGTTTCATCCTGCAGCAGTTCCACATACATCTTCAAATTGGCAATCGGTGTTTTCGTCTGATGGGAAATATCGGAAATCCATTCCTTGATCTGCTCTTTTTCTTTTTGTTTTTTTTCGCTGTTCTTCTTCCAGATTCCGCCGATTCTTCTCAATTTTTCGTTTGTTTTTCCCCACAGCGTCTCACTTGGAATTGCTTCTTTTTCTATCTCTTTTCCGGCAGCCATGTCTTCCAGTGACCGGTCCAGTTTTTCCGTAAATTCATAAATGTCTTTTTTCATTTTCCGCATGCGAAGCCACAAAAAAACGATTACAATGCAAAGACAGCTTATCATAATTTTCATCGCAGCCATTGGTACCCCATTCCATATACATTTGAAATATATTGATGCTCTTCATCCTCAATTTTTTTCCGCAGCCGGTTCACGTTCACTGCCAGTGCATGCTTATCTATAAATGCTCCATTGCAGTCCCAAAGCTTATCCAGCATGACGGAATACGTCAAAAGCTGTGCCCGGTTCTCAATGAACAGACGAAGTAAACGATATTCCGTCGGTGTCAGAGCGCATTCCTTCCCGGCTATTTTCGTTCTGAACGCATCAAAATCTACACTCAAAAATTCATCTTCGTATTTGTGTTTCCTGGATGTTCTCGTCTTTTGCAGTGCTATCTCTATTTTTTTCTGCAATATTTTCATCGAAAATGGCTTTGTGATGTAATCCAGCGCACCGGCTTCGTATCCTTTTAATACGTCCTCCTCCAAATCTCTCGCCGACAGAAATAAGACCGGTATCCGGTGCCTTTCCTGCGTCTGGTACGTTTCCTGCATCCATTCGCACAATGCAAAGCCCTCTCCATCCGGCAGATTTACATCCAGCAGAATCAGTTCCACCGCGCCCTGTTCTATTTGCTCTTTTGCTTCTTTTAACGAATATGCAGACAAGACAAAATACCCTGATTTTGTCAGGGTATAAGTCAGTCCTTGATTCAATTCGCGATCGTCTTCCACGATTAAAATATGTTCCATCCTTTTACACCTCTGTACTTCATTATACAGACCGTGCCGGAACACTTCAATCCGAGAATAATCACAAGTTCGTGATTATTTCTACCACACTCTTCTTTTTCTCAAACCGCAGCACCGCCTTCGGCACCAGCACGCCCAGGATCAGCAGTATCGGAAATGTCACTGCCATCGGCCAGATGACAAAATGGTATTTCAAAAACCACATGCCCCCGATCAACAGCCGCAGGGCAGTGACTGAGAATACGCTGCCGAACACCAGCGATATCACGATCGTCAATACCGCATAGTAAAGTCCTTCCAGCATCAGCATTTTCCCGAGCTGTTTTTTCGTCATCCCCACGGCTTCCAGCATGGCAAATTCCCGCTGTCTCGTGACGATCCCCGTGAGAATCGTGTTGATAAAGTTCAGAACTCCGATGACGCCTACCACCATGGCAAGAATACCGCCCACCAGTGTAAAGAGCTGTGTCAGCCTGGCGAATTGCTCGATATAACTTTGTCTGGACGTGAAATCCATCAGCGGCTCCTCCTGCGTCGTATAGAAAGTCAGAAAGTCACTCACCGCCTGTTCTTTGTCGTCGTCCACATCAAATCCATAAGACATCAGATACTGATCTGAGGCCATCTCCTTGAACAGCTCCGCCGGAACGTAAAACTTAAAGTTGCCATTTAAGCGGTTTGTCATACTCCAGTAATCCGTCTTGACCACCGACAGCACCTCGAACTCCCGCTGCTGCCCGCCGCCATAGGTCAGTGTCACTTTATCTCCCGGCAGTAACCAGACCTCCTCTTTCTCCACAAAGCCATTGTCATCCGGTTCCACCGTGGCGATCACATACTTCCCGGTCTTCATCTTCTCTCTTATGGTCTGCCAGTCCTTCTCCCCCTTCCAGACCTCCAGTCTGGAATAGTAAAAGTCCTCGATTCCATAGAAGCTGACTCTGTAATTCTCCTCATCCATCAGATTCAGCGTAGAAAATTGTCCATTCCAGTACTTCCCTGCGACGCCGTTCTCATCGGTCGGAACGTAAGAAGGTACCTTCCAGCTGTCCTTTCGCAGCCCGACACAGCCATCCGTCTCATAGATTCTTCCGCCCTCCTGGAATCCGTCCTGCTCCTTGCAGGACTCAATAAGGCTCTCGGAAAGCTTCTCCTCCTGCACTTCATCCTCGGATATCCCCCGGTAAGGATCCATTCCAAAGTATCTAGCATTGGCAATTTGAAAATCATAAGACACAAACTTTTTCAGATACGTATTCATATCAAAAGAATCTGCAACCGTAAACACACTGTTCAGAAGCACCAGTGCGAGAGACAGGGATAAAATCACCAGAACGGTCTTTTTCCTGTTTCTTCCCAGATTCGAGAATGCCATGCGCCACAGCTTTCCTCCGTCTGTCGATCTCTTCTTATTTTTTCTCCTCCCGGACTGTTCCGTGAAGCGCACCGCCTCCACCGGGGATACCTTTGCCGCGATTCTGGCCGGTTTCCCCGTGGAGATCCATATGGTCAGAAGGGAAAATGCTGCCGCTCCGATAAAGATCGACGGGCTCATGGACACAGCCACACTGTCACTCCCGTATGCACTGACTTCCATGACCCTTGGAACCACCGCTTTTCCCATGATAAAGCCGCCGATCAGTCCCAGCGGGATTCCGATGAACCCCAGCACGAACGCCTGTCTTCGTATGATTGTCCGGATCTGTCTCCCGGTCGTGCCAATGGTCTTGAGCAGCCCGTAATACCGGATATCACGGATGACCGATATCTGGAAAATGTTATAGATGATCAGATATCCCGTCAATATAATCAAGATCAATCCGCCTATAGCAGCTCCCGCCGTGACCGGATCCGTCTCCCCTCCATCGGACACATACGCCCAGTTTGCATTGCTGGCGACATAGTCCGGGTCCGTTTCATCGGACGAATACCCGCTGTTTTCTATCACCCGCTCCAGCTTTTTCTGAATGGAAAATGAATTGGCAAAATTCACATCCATCCGGACTGTACCGGTCGTCGATCCATCCTGATCATAGGTATATACCAGCTCATCTGCATATTTCCCGCGATAAGCTTCGGACACAATTGCAAATCCCACATTCAGTGCCGGATCCGACTTTGTCACACCGGAAACCGTAAAGGTCCTCTCCGTCACAGCATCCGCGCTGCTGCGGATCTTCATCTGCAGTGTGACCTTCTGCCCTGCCTTTAGCTCCAGTCCCAGAAGATTCATGGATTCCTCATCCAACAGGATCTCATCCGCCTTCTGCGGCGCCCTGCCGTCCAGAATATCTACGAAGCAGTGTGGATAATGATATTCCGGATAATACCAGGCCTCTACATGGCGTTTTAAAAACTCCGGATTTTCAACGCTGTATGCAACCAGCATCGTATCCGCGCATTCTTTGACAGACGGATCCTGGCTCATCTTCTCATACATCTGTGGGCTGATATCCTTGATCACACCGTGGCTGTCCCCGCCCGCCTGGCGCATGGTCTGCTGCTGGAAGTTCTCGATGGTCCCGATTCCAATGGTAAACAGCGTGGTAAACAGTGTGGCCGTCAGCGCAATGGCGACCACCGCGATGATATTCCTCGTTCTGGATGCCCGGAAACTCTTATCTGCCAGCTTCCGGATAAATGCCTTGTTACTTACCCTACGCATGGCGCTCACCACCCTTGCTCCCCTTGATTTTTCCATCCTCAATGCGGATGATACGGTCTGCCAGCTGGGCGATCTCCTCATTATGGGTAATCATCACAATGGTCTGCCCGAACCGCTCACTGCTCACCTTCAGAAGGCTGAGCACATCCTGGCTCGTGGCGCTGTCCAGATTACCGGTCGGTTCATCTGCCAGAATGATCGCCGGTTTGGACGCCAGCGCTCTCGCAATTGCCACCCTCTGCTGCTGCCCGCCGGACAGCTGTCCTGGCAGACTGTAGATGCGCTCCTCCAGCCCAAGCATCCGGATCACCTGCTCCACATAGACCTTATCCACCGTGCTCCCGTCCAGTTCGATCGGCATGACGATGTTCTCGTAGACATTCAGGACCGGAACCAGATTGTAGCTCTGGAAGACAAAACCGATCTTTCTTCTGCGAAAGACACACAGCGCATCCTCCTTCAGTCCGGAGATGTCCTTATCATCCACAAATACGTTCCCCGAGGTCGGATAATCCAATCCGCCCAGCATATGCAGCAGCGTGGATTTCCCGCTCCCGCTGGTTCCGACGATTGCCACAAATTCACCACGCTCCACCTCAAGATCCACTCCGTCCAGCGCGCGCACCTGATTTTCTTCTCTGCCATAATATTTTTTTAAGTTCTCTGTACGTAATACTTTCATTTCCACCTCCCGCCGTCCTGTCTTTTCATAGACCTTTATCCCATCGCTTATAGGCTGCATGTTCTCGCTTATGCACTGCATGTTCTGTTTCCGCATAAATCGGTCGTTTAAAGGAACACAGAGTTTCGCAAGCGAAACTCTCGCGCCGAAGCGCGGTCACGCCAGTAACCATATTCTTTTTGCGTGCAGTGTGCATTCCCCGGAGGGTTTTCATATAAAAAAGGACAGCTTATTCACTGTCCTTAGTATAACTCCCGCATCTTTCCACAATCTTTCACAAATCTAACAGTTGTGAAAGATTCTTATTTTCTCCGCAGATAAAACAGAAATTCACTTCCCGCACCGGGCTCGGACTTCACCTTGATGTACCCGTTCTGCCGCTTCGCGATCTCCCTGGCCAGATAGAGTCCGATTCCCACACCGTCCTCCTGCTGTACTGCCTCAGAGCGGTAGAACCGTCCGAATATCTTTGCCTGCTCCTCCTCACGGATTCCGATTCCATCGTCCTCCACCGAGACGGCAGCATACAGTTCGTATTCCCTGACATCGACCCGGATTGTTCCGCCCGGTTTCGAGTACTTCACCGCGTTGTCCAGAATATTTCCCAGTGCTTCTCTGGTCCATTTCCGGTCATAGCAGGCCATGCCGCATCCCCGGTACAGGTTCTGGATCCTGACCTGTCTTTTCTCTGCCTTCTGCCCTGCCTCCTCGCAGAGTTCCGAAAGAAGAGGGCCGATCTGTTGTTCCCCGGGCGCCACTTCCAGAACATTGCTCTCCAGCCGGGACAGCTTCGTCAGAGACTGAATCAAAAATTCCAGCTTCTCCGCCTGACCGCTGATTGCCCCCAGAAGCCGCAGGCTCTCCTCCCGGTGCTCCATATGCTGTTCTTTCTCCAGCGATTCTTCCAGCAGCGAAGCGTACAGCTTAATATTGGTCATAGGCGTCTTGGTCTGGTGAGAGATATCAGAGACAAGGCTCTTGACATTTTCCTTCTCCCGCTTTGTATTTTCCGCAGACAACACCGATGCCCCGAGGAAATGTTTCCACCTGGCCTCCAGCTTCGACAACTGGGTCTCATCGTAATTTTCCTCGCAGAAGGTACCGTCCAGTGCCTCGTTCAGCATCTGATCCAACCGCCGCATTGTCCGGTTCTCAAACATGCTTCGCCACCCTCTTCCACATATATCCCTGTCCATATACGGTCTGGATAAACGTCTCCGGATCCTCTTTTGCCTCCAGTTTGCTGCGCAGCCTGTTCACTGTCACAGAGAGCGCATTTTCATCCACAAAATCACCGCCGTCATTCCACAGCCTGTCGACGAGAACGGACCTGGTCAGGACTCTGGCCCGGTTCTCCACCAGAAGCTGCAGTAATTTCTGTTCGTTCACACTCAGCGTAAGCTCGCTCTCATTCCTGCGGTATACGAATCCGTGAAAGTCAAAATAAAATCCCGCCTCCGCGTATATATTCTGTTCCTGCTCCTGCCGTTTTTGCATCCTCCGCATCAGAACCTGGATCCGTGCACGCAGTACGGCAATGCTGAAGGGCTTTGTCATGTAATCATCGGCTCCCAGCGACAGACCGATGACCTCATCCATCTCCATATCATTGGCCGTCAGGATCAGGACCGGTATCTCTGCGTTTGCTCTGAGCCATCTGAGGTAATCCAGTCCACTGCCATCCGGAAGGTTGAGATCCAGAATCACAATGTCTGGATTTTCCCGCTCAAAGGAATCCTTCGCCTGCCGGATACTGTTGTCCTGTACAAATATAATGTTCGGTTCCTGCAGCGCAAGACGGATGCCGTCACTTAAAACCCTGTCATCCTCGATAATCTGTATCTTCATATCTGTAATACTCCATCTTTCACTGCCTTTTATCCCTGCTGCCTGACCGTATACCAGACTTTTCCCTTCCGCACATTATACGGGAAAATGGACTCATACACGCCCTTTATCTGCTCTGCCCATTCCTTCACGGGGTGCTCTTTCGCCTTCTGGACCGGCAGAACCAATATCAGATACTCATCCGTAAACACCCGGGTCTCCACCTTGCTGAAGAACACCCCGTGTCTCTCGTAAAACGCGATCCGCCTCTCACGCAGTTTCCGGTCATTCTCATCCACGGCATATTCCGGGTTCTCGACCTCCAGCAGAATGCAGTCTGTCCGCTCTGCAAAATATGTTTTCATCGCTTCCAGAAAACGGCCGCCGCTCCCATTCCCGCGCTGATCTGCAAGCACCGCAAAGTAGTCCAGCAGCACCGCATCCTCTGCTATTACAAAAAAAGCATATCCTGTCAGGCTGCATTCCTTCTGCTGTCCATTCCCAGGTTTCTCCTCATACCACCCAAGTGCAAGATATTTCTGATCCCTCCATAGATTTTCAAAATTATCCTCTCTTCTGATTTCACTTTTGGGGAAATCCTGTTTCATCTGTGTCCGGTATATTTCCCAGAACTCATTCTGTGATAATTCTTTTATTCGACGTATGTTCTCTTTCGGCATATGTATTTTCCTTTCCATGCTCTGCGTGCCTCTCTCCATCCTGTACGGATCCTGATTCCCCTGCCCGTTCTGCCCAGGATATCATTGACCGATTTTGGAAAATGGATGTAAATCGCACACTATGCTGCTAAGATGTAATACTACCGATTATATCATTCAGTATGAGATTCTGCAATCGGTGAACCCTCAAAATCTTGTAAGTGAGATCTTGTAAGGTATTTTACGGTGCCTGTATTCGCAGTTCTAGCTCATCAGCTCTATCACTTCGAGCGGTACCAGGCGGTCTGCTGTAAGCAGAGCGTCTACCTGTGCAGAAAAACATGCATCCTTTTTCTCAGTGGTCTCTTCCGCAGAATCTGACACGTTCGCCCTCTGTTCTTTTTCATCTTCTGTTGTCGCAACAATGTGATTATTGGAAATGTAATTTCCACTTCCTGCGACAACGCGTATGATGACCGGTTTCACTCCGGCCGGCTTTAAATATTTAGCCGCGATCGTCTCCGATATATGATTCGCAATAATGGAATTATTACATCCACTGATCGATAACAGTCCATATGTGTCATCTAAACCATTGTCGTATTTCAGCATCGGCGGCCACGGCTCATGATCCCGCAGGAAATGATTTGAAGCAACCAAATTTTCTGAACAGCTGCCGGAAAAGATCAACATCCCCGGATAAAATGAATGGAAACGGTTGCCTGTAATCGAAGAACGCACCACACCGTCGAAATGAACACTGCTGCTGCCACGTGGAAATACATTGTTTGTCGCAACGAGCAGTCCTCCGAAATTCTGTGCAAAAATAGAATATCCTTTATATCCGGCTCCCATCAGATTGTCCGTAATCTTAGATGCCTGTCCGGAACCACGCAGTTCAATACAGTTTCCACATTCTGCAATAAAATTGTCATGAATGGTCATTGCATCGGCATGATAGCTGGTAATTCCATGCTCCAGGTAGATAAGCCCCATCTCCGTGATTCGGAAAGAATCCTGTGCACTCGCAATGTAGATGCCGGTCTTCCCATTAACATAGGTATTCTCCGGGTCATCGTTTCCCGAACCATCATCCATAAAATGCAATCCATCGATGCAAAAATTCGAAAATTCTACCGAACTGATTCTTGGTGCTCCGCTGCGTTCCACATAAAATGCGGCTCCTGCCGCCTGCTCTGCCTCTGAAGCACTTCTGTCGCTTACCTCCGGCTCTAAATCGACAAGTATACGACTGCCGCCCGGCCAGATTTCATGCCAGTCAGCCAGTTCCTCCTTCGGGGTATTGAACCGAATGCTTGACGATGTGAACCCATGTCCGGTGCCCATAATTTTCAGATAACTGATATCGATCCGTACCTGCGTCCGGAGATGATAGTCGCCGGAGGGAATAAATATAGCTGCACCCGGTTTCCCTCCCCCGTTCACATCAGGGGTTGTCTGTCTGCTTTTAATATCTGCAATGATGCTGTTGATTACCTCGCCGATATCCTCGTAAGGATTGCCGACATGCCACTCTGTTACATCATAATAATTTTTACTCGCCATGAAAACTCCTCCTATAAAACCGCTTCATTCACTTCTTTTTTGACATCTTCCCTTAATGTACCACATTTTACCGTGATAAGGGGCGCTTCGGCATTTACTTCAGTCCATACATTTCTACATCCTTCAAATACACACGTCCTCCATGTGCCCGAATCTTCACCTGGTTCTGTGCATTTCCTGCGAAAATGTTATTGGAATGACAATTCTGATACTGACCGGTAAAGATTTCAAGCGAACTTTGATCTGATAACACATGAACATCCAATTCTGTTTTATCTTTCAGATTCATGGCACTCCTTGAAACGCCCTTGCTCCAGCCATCCGCATCATTTCTGTCTACACTCATCTCTGCTTTCTTAAAATCGAACATACAGATTGTCTTTTTATCTTCTCCGCAGCGCAGATCAAGTTCTAATTTTTCAGCGTCTGTCTTTTGAAGATCGATCTTCAGTTTTAATTCATACGACACTCCATCTCCGACTTTCCAGGCGCTCTCTTCCTCTGTGACCTCAAATGTTTCCAGCTTCTTTTCATTTTCCCGCATGGTTTCCACTTCCGCAATCGGAAGGAATTGCAATTTTCCTTCTTCGGTCAGGCGAACTTCTCTTGGTATATTAAAGAAACCACACCAATCCTCTTTAAATGTCGGTCCCCAGTCTTTCCACAGCGGCATCCATTCCCATTCATTCGACCAGCCGACCATAATACGTCTTCCCTCGGGTGTTTCAAAGGATTGCGGTGCATAAAAGTCAAATCCCCAATCAATTTCATCACAGCTGTGACAAATAAATTTCCCCGTCTCGTAATCAAAATCACCCACAAAATAAACGGAGGTGTGTTCTCCCGCACTCATCGGTGAAAATGTCAGTACATATTTATCACCCAGCGGATAAAAATCCGGGCATTCCCACATGTATCCCCATTCACCGCGGCTTTCCGCCAGGACATTAAAGAATGTCCAATGAAAAAGGTCCTTTGACCGATAGAGCAGCGCCTGTCCTTTGTTGTCACGGCTGGCTCCGCATACCATATAAAACAGATCCTCATGTTTCCATACTTTTGGATCACGGAACAAATCACCCGGAATCCCTTCCGGAGCCGTAATGACCGGATTGCCCTCATATTTTTCAAAATGGATTCCGTCCTCACTGTATGCAATACAATGTGTCTGCTTTGATCCATTTCCTTCATTCGTTGCTCCCGTATACATCAGGAACAGCTTCCCGTCATGTTCGATTGCGCTGCCGGAAAAGCAGCCGCCACGCTGATAGTCATCATAGGTTTCACTTGGTGCCAGTGCCAATGGCAAATACTCCCAGTGCAGCATGTCATCACTCATTGCGTGTCCCCAATACATATTATCCCAAAATGCACTGTATGGATTATACTGGAAAAAGAAATGATATTTCCCTCTAAAATAGATCAATCCATTGGGATCATTCAGCCATCCTGTCTGCGCCATAAAATGATATCTTTGGCGCATCTTCCCTTTTTTCACAATATCTTTTTTGCTGTCTATCTCACACTGAGCCTTTTCGATATTCTGTTGCATTAATTCTCTACACATAAGACTCCTCCGTCAGTTTTTTTAACCTTTTACAGCTCCTGCTGTCATTCCCTGTACAATATACCGCTGTGCTGCAAGCGAAATAATCATAACAGGAAAACTAAACACAAACGCCCCCGCACACATTGGACCCAGATCCAAATTATAGGCTGATAAAAATCCTGCTAAGCCGACCGTAAATGTTTTTGCATTCGTACTTGTCAGCAGCAATGCAACAAGGAAATCATTCCATGCTAAAAACAGCGTAAATATGAATGCTGTCGCAAGCCCCGGTGCGCATATCGGCAGAATAATCTTACGAAACGTCTGAAAGCTGGACGCCCCGTCTACGTACGCCGCCTCATCTAATGTCGTCGGGATTCCCTCATAAAAACTCAGCATCGTCCACATGACAAACGGCATATTAATCGCTGCATATACAATAATCAGTGCAAGTTTTGTATCATACAATCCAAGATTACAGATCAATTCATAAATCGGTACTACAATACTTGATGTTGGAATCATCTTCAAACACAGCACCAGCACGACTAAAAAGAGGGATAATTTCAATCCTGATCTTTGAATCGCATATGCTGCCAGTGAACCGAGAATCAATGCAATCACCGTGCTTGTCAGTGCGGTAATCATACTATTTGCCAGATACTGTCCCGCATCCATTCTATGAAACAGATCAATAAAATTCTCTATTGAAAATGTCTTCGGGAAAAATGACGGTGGAACTGCAATTACTTCTGCCCCTGGCTTGAATGAACAACATACAACATATATGTACGGAAACAGCCAGCCAATTGTCAGCACAATCGACGCAATAATTCCAACTCTCTTTCCAATTTCTAATTTACTTTTCACTTTTTTGCCTCCTTACCAGACCATTTGCTTCACTGGGCTTTTTTCTTCGGATTCCACAAACTCTGCATGAACACTAAAGTAAAGATCACGAGCACTGCGATGAATACGACTGCCATTGCACTTGCATATCCCGTGTCGTTATATCTTGTCAGAGTCTTATAGATTATGATACTGATTGTTTCCGAAGAACTGTTAGGACCACCTTCTGTCATTGCCCAGATAATATCGAACGTCCTCGCTGCGTCAATAATTCGAACCGATAACGCAGTCAGCAACACCGGCTTAATACTTGGCAGTTTAATATAAAATATTTCCTGAAGCAAGCTTGCCCCATCTATCTTTGCGGCTTCAACCATACTGTTATCCAACCCCTGAAGACCGGCAAGTATCATCAGCATCATGAATGGTGTCGTAAGCCATATGTCCGCAATACAGCATGCAAGTAACGACCATTTTGAATCAGCCAGCCACAAAATATCACTACTGCTTGATAAAATTCCAACTCGTGTTAATAATTCATTGACAATACCAAAGCTTGAGCTCATCATCAATTTCCACGTAAGACCTGCTACCAATGGTGCAATCATGAGTGGTGCCATCATCAATGAACGAACAATTTTACTTCCTCTGTAATTCAATTCAAAAAATAATGCAAATAGTAATCCAACTGCGGTCTCCACAGTCACCGCTACAACAATATAAACAATAGTATTCCTTAACTGCTTTAAAAACCCGCCTGCTGTGAATGCTTTGATATAATTATCTAATCCAATGAATGTTCGATCACCGGTCAGTCCCACCTGATTGAAACTATCGATTACCATTGTAAATATAGGATAAATCAGAAATGCGCCCATAAAAACTGCGCCTGGCAGGAAGAATAACAATAATGTCTTTCTTGATATCAACTTCAATTTTTCTACCACCTTTTTAAAACAGAGGGCAATTCCTCCTGTTCTTCATAAACGCCCGGAACGCCCTCTATCCAATCACATTCTCTGTTTCAACACAATGTAACAGACTATCTGCCAATTGCTTCAATTTCAGTTTTTGCTGTTTCCAATGTCTCTTTCACATCAGCTCCGCCTAACGTAGATTCCACGACACCAACTAATACTTCTTCCACCTGTGACCATGTTGTTACCATAGGTCTGGGCTGTGACTGATCTGCTGCCAGTGTATCGAGAACTGCTGTTGTATGTTCATTACCTTCTACTTTTCCAGCTTCTTCATATACCGATGTTCTGCCTGCAATTTTCAGTGTGAGATCCATGTAATCTGCATTGTGATCATACATAAACTGTGTATATTTCAACGCCATCTCTTTGTTTTCTGAGTTTTTCATAACACACTCATACCAGGGGCCTGTCGTAGCACCAACGCCTGCACTTCCGCCAATCATAGGTGCACATCCAACTTTATCTGCACCTAACGCTTCAACTGCTGCCGGATACTGGTGACTCCAGTTCAACTGCATTGCAACTTTTTCATTTGTGAATAATTCCTGAGATTCTGTTGCCGCTGTTGCTAATGAATCAGACGGTGTATAGTCTGCATTTGCATTTTCAACCATGAAATTTAATGCATCCACATACGCCTGATCTGTAATATTTACATTCCCGTCTTTATCATATACAAGGCCTTCTGCTCCAGCCTGACAGGCGAAGTCGAGGAATGAGCAGACAGCGTCAGATCCGCTCCCGAATACAGTTGTTCCATACATATCATCTGTCGCTATTTCTTTTGCAAGCGTCTGATATTCATCCCATGTTGCTGGTACTTTCTCTTCTGGAATTAAATCTTTTCTATAAATAAGAACTTTTGCATTTACCCACATTGGATATCCAAGAAGGTTTCCGTCAATCGTTCCGCTCTCCTGAAGTGTTGGAAGAAAATCACTTGTATCCGCGTCATTTACTGCTTCAATCGCATCTGCAAATGCCGCTAACCACACAAAGTCCATACAGGCTACATCATGTGCTGCCTGACCTGCTTTGATTTCTGTCGAAAGCTTGTCATACATACCTGTATAAGCCACTGCATCCACTATGACTTTGCAGCCTGTTTCTTTTTCAAATTCTGCTGCCGTATCATTTGCCAACGATTCTGCCGGTGAGCCACTTTCAACTAACACTGTAATGCTGTTTCCATCTGCGCTGCCTGTAGATCCTTCTGCTGATGTGCCTTTGCTCCCGCATCCTGCAAGCATTGTTCCTACCATAACTGCTGCTAATAGTACGCTAATCACTTTTCTTTTCATATTCTCCTCCATCTCTACTACCTCTGTTACGTTGCCTTGTTACTTGACGATTCCATCTTTTCGCATGGCCATGCTCAACTTATAACTCGGATCACTTCTTTCAGATATCCGGATTATTTTTATGTGGAACCTATATCATGACCATACACGCACTGTCCTGGATGATATTTTCCCCCAAATATGTGCTATGGTTCATCATATACTTCATTTTGTGGAACGGGTTCCATGTTGGTTAAAAAAATTAGGGTTCTCTCTTTTTTTCTTTTATGGAACGGGTTCCATGTTTTTGTAAAAAAAATAACTCTTTGTTTTTATATTTTTAATTATATCTCTTTCGACACATATGTCAACACATTTTTGTTTTATCATCTTTTTTTGTGCAATATACCAATTTTATATGTTCTATTTTGTGCAACTTCCATTACGCCAACAAGAATAAGTCTATGAGAGTGGACTGGAAATCCTCCACTCTTCCATCTTTTTCGTAAACGATTTTTCACCTGATTGTAGTATTGCCTTTTCGTAGCTTCGCTTCTAAGACGACCTGTTTGTTCTCATATTTTTTCCCATTGATCAGATTCGTAAGCAGACGTACCGATTCTCTTGCAAGTGCTCTGATCGGCTGTACGACAGCAGTTACTTTTGGTTCCACCATCTCGGTGATAAATGTTCCGTCATAGGCTACGAACTTGACATCTCCCGGAACCTTCAAATGTCTTCGGATCGTTTCATTCATACATTCAATGGCAAGCCCGTCTACCGCAAAAACTCCGTCGAATTTAATTCCTTTTGCAAATACATCTTCCACTGCTTCCCGGTAATATTCCGTATCAAAGCGGTTCCACTCCAGTTCATACGTGTATGTCTCGATCTGATTCTCTTTCATGATTTTCTCAAATTCATAATGTCTCTCGTGATAAGGAGACTCAACCGCAGTGGAACCTCTGAAATGTAAAATCTTCCTACAGCCGTTTTTGATTAGTGTTTCCGCTGCTATACGACCGCCTTCCTTATGATTCACGGCAACGACTGGAATATGGTCTCCCAGATATCGGTCCAATGCAACAATTGGTTTTTTGATTTTCTTATATTCTTCTACAGCGAGAGAATGTACGCCCGTAATTATGCCATCTACAATATGACGATTTAACATATCCAGGTATTCCAACTCCGCATTCCTTGCTTTTACAGTGTTACAAAGCATCATCTTAAATCCCGCTTCATATAACTCTGCCTCCGCATAATCTACAAATTCAGTAAAAAATGGATTTGAAACGTTGGGAACAAGCACAGCGATGATGCCGGTGCGCTTATGATAAAGATTTCTGGCAAGTTCATTCGGCGTATAATTCAGTTCCCGCATTGCAATCTCAATTTTTTCTCTTGTCTCCTCCGCTACATAACCGCTGTTATTCAGCATCCTTGACACCGTGCCCACACCAACACCAGCTCGTTTTGCAACATCCTTAATTCCTGCCACTACAAATTTCCTTCCTATTCTGTCAAGCCTAAATCTATTGATTTTACTAGCTTTGACGATTTTTATTTACCTCTAAAACAGAGCCGATAGTGATGAATATCGTAGTATCAAGTACTGAATAGTTGAAAAATAGGTATAACTTTAAAAGCATCCATTTCGTTTGCTATATAAAGGCTATTTTCCCTCTGATCAACTATGATGATGAACCTTCCGTGTCTAAGGGGATCGTGTCCCAACTTCCTTCGTACCATCTATTCATACACTGAGTGCCAGCCAAGCTCCTAGACGGGGTCTCGCCCCATGGTGAAAACCGATGCCAGCTACAGCTCTTG
>NZ_FQZY01000072.1 GCF_900142165.1 Hespellia stercorisuis DSM 15480 | reverse complement strand
CCTTCTTCCTTGTGTTTTATGTCTCCATTGTACTAAAAACTCAGGAAAAAAGCGAATTCACATAGATTCACCTATGGTGAAAATGACTGTGGATAAGTAATGTTTTTCAATGTTCAGTTGTTGTTAAATATATTCAAAAGCCATAGAATTTGGCTTTGAATCAGAGTTATTTGAAAGATTGAAAGAGTAATCCACAATGAATTAAATTATTCAATCACAAACAATTGGTTATCCACCAATTACCGAAATAATATCGCAAAACAGGTTTTAAAAATTCTCTGTTTTGTACAAAAATTAATTAGTTCCCCAAGGGGGTTCTGAACAGTTACAATTATTTAATGAAATGTAAGGTGTTTAAAGAGCACCGGGGAAATAAACAAAAAACTTTATCAAAATTTTACCTGTATCTGATAGAGATATTTACAAATCTTCTTTATGGTAAATGAGGAAACATTTTAATAAAAGTCTCAATTACTATAGGGAGGATGTCACGAAAATGGAAACAATGGATAAGGAAACTCTAAAAGAGGAAATAAAAAAACAGATAAAGTATCGCTTTAGAAAGAATATTGAGGATGCATCAAAGCAGGAAGTCTATCAGGGTATCTGTTATGCGCTGAAAGAAATGATTATAGATGAATGGATCGATACTCATAAAAAATATGAAACGCTGGATAGTAAGATGGTCTATTATTTATCCATGGAATTTTTGATGGGAAGAGCATTGGGGAACAATCTCATCAATTTTGGTGCTTATAAAGAAGTAGCCGAAGTGATTGAGGAGTTAGATGCGGGAGACCTTTATCATATTGAGGAGGAAGAACCGGACGCTGCCCTGGGGAATGGCGGTCTGGGACGACTGGCGGCATGTTTTATGGACTCGCTGGCAACCCTGGGATATCCGGCTTATGGATGTGGAATCCGGTATCGCTACGGAATGTTCCGTCAGGAAATCGAAAATGGATATCAAAAAGAGATGCCGGATGAATGGCTGAAAAATGGAAATCCATTTGAAATCGAACGCCCGGAATATGCAGTAGAAATAAAATTTGGCGGACATGTGGATGCCGAATACAATGAAAATGGAAAAATGTATTTTGTGCACAGAGATTATGAAAGTATACAGGCAGTACCGTTTGATATGCCGATTGTAGGCTACCAAAATGGAGTGGTGAATACCTTAAGAGTCTGGGACGCAAGACCGATGCACAGCTTTGATCTGGATTCATTTGATCGTGGAAATTACGCAAAGGCCAGAGAGAATAAAAACAATGCAAGAAGTATTGTTGAAGTGCTTTATCCAAATGATAATCATGAGACCGGAAAGCAGCTTCGTTTGAAGCAGCAGTACTTTTTCGTATCAGCCAGTTTGCAGACGGCAGTCAAGAAATACATGCAGCGTCACGACAATATTTGCGGGTTAGCTGATAAGGTCTGCTTTCAGCTTAATGATACACATCCAACCGTAGCGGTGGCTGAACTGATGAGGATTCTAATGGACGAATATGGCGTAGAGTGGGAACAGGCATGGAAAATCACAACAAAGTGCTGCGCTTATACCAATCACACGATTATGGCAGAAGCTCTGGAAAAGTGGCCGATTGCTTTGTTTTCATCTCTTCTTCCAAGAGTATATCAGATTGTGGAGGAAATTCATCGTCGTTTCACTGAGGAAATCAAAGCATTTTTTGGAGATGACCAGGATATATTAAGCAGAATGTCCATTCTCTATGACGGCCAGGTTCATATGGCAAGACTGGCAATCGCAGGTAGTTTTTCTGTGAACGGAGTTGCAAGACTGCATACAGAAATATTAAAAAATCAGGAATTAAGTGACTTTTACAAACTTACGCCGGAAAAATTTAATAACAAGACAAACGGTATCACGCAGAGACGGTTTCTTGTTCACGGGAATCCAGAACTGTCAGACTGGATTACAAAACAGATTGGTGCAGGATTTATCACCAATCTTCCAGAATTAGAAAAGCTGACAGCACTTGCGGACGACAAAAAGAAAATGAAAGAGTTTGCGGAAATAAAGGCGAACAATAAGAAACGGCTTGCAGCCTATATACAGGAACATAATGGAATTGAGATCAATGTAAATTCCATGATCGACTGTCAGGTGAAACGTCTTCATGAGTACAAACGTCAGATGCTGAACATTCTGTATGTTATTACTCTTTATCAGGAAATGAAGGAGAATCCGGGCAAGAAATATTGTCCCAGGACTGTATTGTTTGGGGCAAAATCAGCACCTGGATACGAGAGGGCGAAGCTGATCATTAAACTGATCAATAATGTGGCGGATACCGTCAATAACGATAAATCCATTAAAAATCAGTTAAAAGTGGTGTTTATTGAAGATTATAAGGTATCAAATGCAGAACTAATCTTTGCAGCGGCTGATTTAAGTGAACAGATTTCTACCGCATCGAAAGAAGCTTCTGGAACAGGAAATATGAAATTTATGCTCAATGGTGCAATCACCATAGGCACTATGGATGGAGCAAATGTGGAGATTGTAGAAGAAGTCGGAAGGGAAAATGCATTTGTATTTGGTCTTTCTTCTGATCAGGTCATTGAGTATGAGCATAATGGTCAGTACAAGGCAATTGAGATTTATAACGAGAATCCAAAGCTGAAAAAAGCTTTAGACTCACTGGTTGACGGAACTTTCATCAAAGAGGGAGAGGACAAGAATCTTTTCCAGGGACTCCATCAGGCACTGCTTTATGGACAACATTCAAACATCGCAGACCGTTACTTTGTACTGGCAGATTATGATTCTTATATGGATGCGCAGAAACAGGCGGAAGAGCTCTATATGAATCCGGAGGAATGGAACAGGAAAGCATTTTTGAATGTGTGTCATGCAGGTAAATTCAGTTCAGACCGCACGATAGAAGAGTATGCTTCTGAAATCTGGAGATTAAAATCAATTATATAACCTTACAAAAGATGTCCCACGGACAGATGATTTTGCGGATAGAGCCATGTGAAAGTTATTTTTCACATGGCTCTATCAGTTGGTGCGCTTCGTAGTCCATTGGGACAACATACAAACCGTCTTTTGTAACGGCAGTTCCATCAGACGCTCTTTCTTTTTTGCACGTACAAAGAAACTCTTGACATTACAGTAACGGTATAGTTTATCATCAATTCTGACAGCAGACAAGAACGATATGGAAGTATCGCAAAGATGAAAAGAGGAGAACAAATGAAAAACACATTAGAATTTAGAACGATTCAAAAAGAAGATTACACGGAACTGGAACATATTATCAGCGATGTCTGGAAATACGAGGATTTTTGTTCGCCGGAGACAGCAAAAAAGATGGCGAAACTCTACCTCGCAAGCTGCCTGATAAACCAGACCTATAACTGTGTAGCGGTGCAGGATGGGAAAGCTGTCGGAGTGATTATGGGAAACTGTTTCCGTGAGAAAAAACATACGGCAAAATATCTGCCGCGCCGGATCAGCGCGGTGCTGGAAATGGCGTTATCAGGAGAGGGCAGGGGCGTTATGAAAATGTTCCAGGGCTTTGATCAGATTGATGAGGAACTGCTTCAACTGTCAGGAAAAACATATGACGGTGCTTTAGAGTTTTTCGCAGTAGACAAAGCGGTGCATGGAACTGGGATAGGCGGTCAGTTGTATCAAAGGGCTATGGACTACTTTGCAGAATGCCAGATGCGTAATTTTTATTTATACACCGATACGGCATGTAACTGGGGGTTCTATGAACACCAGGGAATGGTCAGAGTTGTCGAGAGGGAGAAGAAATTTGATGGGCATGAACGAAAAATAAATTTTTTCCTGTATGAAAAAACGGAAGTCAGGGACATTTTAAACTAAATAACTACCCAGAAAGCATAGGATAGATTTTCGAGAGTGACAGTCAAAAACGCAGGCATAGCGGGCTGCGCTGAGGCTTTCGGGCTTGCACTCCTACAGAACAAATGATAGACTATACAGTAAGTGTATGGTTGAAAAAATATATTGTATTTCTGCCGTAAAAGCGGGGCGCAAAATGGAGAGAAAAATGGAGAGAAGCTTGTTTACAACAGGAGAATTTGCAAAATTCCACAAGGTCAATAAAAGGACGCTGCACTACTATGATGAAATCGGGTTGTTCAAACCGAAAGTTATGGGGGATAATGGGTATCGCTACTACACGTATTTGCAGAGCTCAGAGTTTGAAATGATTTTGGCGTTTCGGGAGCTGGGCATGAGTATTGAGGAAATTATGGAATATTTCAAAAATCCAAATACAGAATTGTTCCGGTCAATCATACAGGCGAAGAAAGCAGAAATCAAAAGTCAGATCCATAAGCTGAGAGAACTCGACAAGCTGCTGCAATTCAAGGAAAATCAATTAGACTTAAGCGAAGCTGCCAGTTTTGATAAAATAGAAATCATACAATGCGAGGAAGAATATCTGCTGTTGAGTGACACCATTACCGGGGAGTGGAACGATGAGGATTTTAAAAAGCTTTTTGCACACACCGAGAACTGTACCAACCGGATCTTTAACAGAAGTTACGGGAGTATGATATCTGTGGAGGCACTACAAAACAAAAAATATGAGGATTATGCCTACTTTTTTACTCAGATTTCGAAATCGCATGGGCATAAGACCATGTTTAAAAAGCCGAAAGGCAATTATCTTCGAGCTTTTTGTAAGGGAGACTGGAATCTGCTCCCGGACTGTTATGAGAGAATACTGTCCTTCACAGAATCAAAAAAGATGAGACTGACTGGTTATGCATACGAAGAGGGAATCAACGAAATGGCAATTTCTGCGATGGACGAATATATTACTCAGATAACGATAAGGTGTGAGAAAGATTGAAATACATGGGTACAGTCTGAGGCACAGAAGTGGCTTAATCATTTTTAACTCTTTTCATCTGAAGAATGTAAAATAGGACACTGTAAATTACAGTACTTGACAAAAAGAATTACATTACTATAATTCACAATATCACTCGAGACAGAAAATGAAAAGGAGATATCGTATGTATAAAATATTGATTGTTGAAGATGACAGCGTGATTTCTGCCGGGATAAAAAAATATCTGGAATCATGGGAATATGAGTGCAAAGCGGCATCGGATTTTCATGATATCATAGGAGAATTTGTGGGATTTTCACCGGATCTGGTACTTATGGACATTGGACTGCCAAGCTTTGACGGATATTACTGGTGCAGAGAAATACGGAAGATATCGCAAGTCCCTGTTATTTTTCTGTCCTCTATGTCGGATAATATGAATATCGTAATGGCAATCAATATGGGGGGAGACGACTTCATAGGTAAACCATTTGATGTACAGGTACTGACAGCAAAAGTGGAGGCCATGCTTCGCAGGACCTATGAGCTTCATGGAACGGACATGCTGTTAAAATCGGGAGGCGTTGTTTTGGATCAGAATAAGGCCAGTGTCCATTATGGAGAAAATGCGGTGGAATTGACAAAAAATGAATATCGGATTCTGCAAAAATTAATGGAGCATGCGGGTCGGATTGTCTCCAGAGAAGATATTATGGAGGCATTGTGGAGTACGGATTCGTATGTGGATGACAATGCGCTTACGGTAAGTATTGCAAGGCTGCGAAAGAAGCTTGAAGGAATGGGCCTGAAAGATTACATTATCACAAAGCGCGGAATAGGATATCAGGTAGATACAAATGAAAAAGAATGAGGATTCGGATCAGCCTTTATGGAAGGCGTACATAAAAGAGGAGAAATACTGGCTGGGGGCTGTAGCCGGTGCGGTCATTGTGTTTCTGCTGATGTTCTGGCTGTGCCAGCTGCCGCTGACGGTACCTGCCTATCTGGCCTGTCTGTATCTGATCTGTCAGAGCGGTCTGTTTTTTTATCGATTTTCCCAATTTCGAAAGTACCATGAATATCTTGAAAACATGACGGGGTGTCCGGAGACAGATACACTGGGAGAAAGGCTTCCAAAGGATACGACTGTATGTGAAGCGGACTATCAGAAACTGGTGCTGGGACTGTTGGAGAAAAAGCGCATTTTAACGGAAGAACAGATTGAAAAAGAAAAAGAGGCTTCGGATTATGAAACGCTCTGGGCGCATCAGATCAAGGTGCCGATAGCGGCTATGCGTCTGATTCTTCAGACAGAGGAGTGTGAATGCAGGGAAGAGCTGAAAGGAAAACTGTTCGAGGTCGAGGGATATGTAGAGATGATGCTCTGTTATCAGAGACTTGGAAGCCTGCATGGTGATCTGGCCATTCATTCCTGCGAACTGGAGGACATTGTGAGAAAGGCGGTTCATAAATATGCCAGAATGTTTATCCGAAAAAAGATTCGACTGGATTTTCCGGATTTTCACTGTCAGATTTTGACGGATGAGAAATGGCTGCAATTCGTCATTGAACAGATATTGTCCAATGCATTGAAATATACACAGGCGGGAAGTGTCAGTATTCGGTGTGACTGCGAACAGAAACTTCTGACCATTCAGGACACCGGAATTGGAATTGCACCGGAGGATATATCCCGCGTGTTTGAGCGTGGATTCACAGGAGAAAACGGAAGAAATGAGCGAACCTCCACCGGGCTGGGGCTATATCTTTGCAACAGAATTGTGACAGAACTTTCTCATGAACTTCGGATTGATTCTGTGCAGGGAAGTGGGACAAGTGTTTCAATCAGACTGGATAATATTACAATTTTGTAATATGGAAGATGAAAATGTAATGTCAGAGAAAGGCATTACATTTTTTTATCTGTTATAATACATGTTATCAGGAACCATTTGCTGCAAGCAAATATAAGATGGGCTGATGTTCAGAGGAGAGCAAAGACATGGAAATATTAAAAGTGGATCAAGTGAAGAAAATATATACAACAAGATTTGGTGGGAACAATGTACAGGCGCTGCGGGACATTACCTTTACGGTTGAGAGCGGAGAGTATGTGGCAATCATGGGGGAATCCGGTTCGGGAAAAACAACTCTTTTGAATATTCTGGCTACTCTGGATCAGCCGACCAAAGGGAAAATAGTTCTTGAGGGAAAGGATCTTGGCCGGATATCTGAGAAGAAGGCGGCAAAATTCCGAAGAGAACAGTTGGGATTTGTATTTCAGGAATTTAATCTCCTGGACACGCTGTCAGTCAAAGATAACATCCTTCTTCCACTGGTTTTATCCGGGTATCCGCAGAATGAGATGATGGCTCGGTTAAAACCGATAGCGGGAAGACTACACATCAGTGAACTGCTGGAAAAGTATCCCTATGAGATATCCGGCGGACAAAAGCAGCGGACAGCAGTTGCACGCGCTCTGATTATGAATCCCAAACTGATTCTGGCAGATGAGCCTACCGGGGCCCTGGACTCCCATGCGGCAATGCAGCTATTGGATGTGTTTAGCGAGATCAACCGGGGCGGACAGACGATTCTTATGGTAACCCATAGCACAGAGGCGGCGAGCCATGCGAAGCGTGTATTATTTATTAAAGATGGGATTGTGTATCATCAATTGTACAGGGGCGAACGCAGCCGCGAAGAGATGTATCAGATGATCACCAATGTCCTGACAGCAATTGCTACGGGAGGTGAGCGGTAGTATGAAGGAGCTCTGCAAAAAGCTGGCAGCCCAGAATCTGTCAAAAAACAGAACCATCTATCTCCCATATATGATGGCGCAGGTGCTGATGGTTGCTTTGTTTTATAACCTGTTGTTTCTGGTGGGAAATAAGAACATTCTCACACTTCCGGGTGGGGAGAGTGTACAGCAGACGCTGGCTTATGGATCCCTGGTTATGGGTGTGTTCGTAATGACATTTTTGTTTTATGTCAATGGTGTTCTAATGAAGCAGAGGAAAAAGGAGTTTGGATTATACAGAGTGCTTGGGATGGAATACCAGCATTTGAAAAAAGTAGTCTTTTACGAAACATGTATTGCAAATGCCATATCTTTTGCAGTGGGAATTGTATCTGGCATTGTATTCAGCGGACTCTTATATATGATTCTTTTAAAGATATTGGGTGAGCGGGCGGCACTGGCGTTTGGCATTTCCATAAGTGCAATTTGGTACACCCTGCTGCTGTTTGGTTTTTTGTTTGTGCTTGTTTTATTCCGTAACCTCAGACAGTTGAAACGGGTGAAGTTAAGAGAAATGCTTCAGGCAAAAGAACAGGGAGAACAGGAGCCAAAGACAAAAAAAGGTCTGGTCGTGTTTGGAATCTTCTGTCTGGTTATCGGATATGGAATCGCCCTGTTGGTTCAAAATATCATCGCATCCTTATTTTTGTTCTTTGTGGCAGCTGTTTTTGTGATCATTGGAACCTATGCATTGTTTACCGCAGGCAGTATTATTTTCTTAAAAAAAATCAAGGCAGACAAGGAGCGGTATTATACACCGCGTTTCTTTGTTGCTGTGTCCGGACTGCTGCACCGTATGAAGCAAAACGCTGCCGGACTGGCGGGAATCTGTGTTTTAAGCACCATGATTCTGGTGACGTGTTCGGTGTCAGTATCGGTGTATTTTGGTCAGGAACATGCGATCCGCACAATGTTCCCGGCAGACATCGTTGTTACGATGGTTGATACGACAAACCCGGAACAGGATATGGAATATATAAAGAATCAGGCTGAATTGGCGGCACAGCAGACCGGGATTTCAGTGAGAGACGTGAAACTGGCTGCGTCAGATTCCCAGTTGGAAAATGCGGGGAGTGGTTATGAAACGCAGAATGTGCAGATTTCGCTTTCCGGCAGTGAGAAAGAAAAAAATGAATGCAGCAAAGAATTGGAAGTGAACACGGACGATGGCGTGTACACGTATCAATCGGCACATTTTGTGTGTAAACAGAGTCCTCAGGAGGGGGCCGAGTCGATCCGAGCAACGTATGGTGGATTTTTATTCCTTGGGATTTTTCTGGGCGTGATGTTCATGGCGGCAACGGTTCTCATGATTTATTATAAACAGATTTCGGAAGGGTATGAAGACAGACAGCGTTACATCATTATGAAGAAGGTGGGAATGAGTGACGAAGAGGTAAGAGAATCTATTCAGACCCAGGTACTTCTCGTGTTTTTCCTGCCGTTAGGTATGGCGGCGGTCCATATTTTGATCGCACTGAAAAACATGGTTCAGATATGCAGTATTTTGTCCATTGGATGGGGAACAGTGATTCTTTGTACAATCGGAACAGTGCTGATATTTTCCCTTATTTACATGGGAGTATATAGAAAAACAGCAAAAGTTTACTACGCGATTGTTGACCGACAATAGAAATATTGATAAAATGCTTAAGGAGGATAAGAACGATGAAAAAAGGAATATGGATTACGATAGCAGTCGTGGGTGCGATTACACTGGCTGCTGCAGGTGCATTTGTGGTGGTGTCAAATGGATTGTTTCACAAAGAGGCGAAGGGACTTATTCTGTATGGGACGGAGCAGCAGCTCAGCGCAGATAGGGAACTTGAGGCAGAAGACACCGAATATTCCTATCAGACGGAGGTGAAGATTGTAGATGAAAATCTGATGATCATCCGGGAAAAGGATATGAAGGAATTATGTGGAAAGCAGATTGTAAATCAGGTAAATGAAAAGGAACAATGTGAGCCGGTTTCGGAAATTGAATCGGCCAAAGAAACCCCCGTATATTATGCGAAAAATTCCAAAACAGATATAAATATTGAAGGAAAAGAACTGAAAGTGACGGCAGGTGATGATCTGATTATCGGGACTGGACGGGTATTTGATGAGGGCTATCTGGTTGTGTCGGACAACTGCTATGAGAAACTTGACGGAGCGGAAACCGGGATGCTGGTACTTGGACTAAATAAAGCGGCAGACAAAGAAATTGAACGGTGTCAGTTTGAAAATGTGCAGTTGATTGATATGCCGTGATTGTGTCTGATTTTCAATGGAAATGTAATATGTATGTATCGTCAGCTCACCTGCTGGAAGCAAATATAAGATGGGCTGATGTTTGGAGAGGGAGTAAAATATGAATTTTTTTATTTATCCGGCAGCGCGGATCGGGCTGTATATGTTGACGCTGTGTACAGCAGCTCTTTTTGGAATATCGGTTTACCGTGATCGCAGAAGAATGCGCAACTGTGTATTTCTGATTCTCACACTTAATTTGATATGGCAGTGTATTAGTGTGACAGTGGCCTTTGTTCAGGGGGAGGATTTCGATGGAATGACGGTGGTTCCGCGGATGGTTCTGGCATTGATTCTTGCAATCGGTTTGATCGTAAATGGTCTGCTTGTCATAACAAAAGAAGGCTTCTCGATTGCGCATAGTTTGTCACTTCTGGTTGGCGGGGCAATTATTGTTGCAATCGCTGCTTATGTAGGGGCAGTTTTATATGTGATTCATCTGCAGGACTTGAATTATGGAATGAATCCAGTGTCAAAACCGCTGGAGGCAGCCTTTTACATCTGCATGGAACTCGCGTCATATCTTCCGATGATGATGATCGGGTTTCTCTTGTATTCGATGTTATATCAAAAACTTCCAATCAAAAGAAATCCCCAGTTTATAGTGATTCTTGGCTGTGGTCTTATGGGGGACAAGGTGACACCGCTTCTGGCGAGCCGGTTGGACCGGGGAATCGCGTATGATGAAAAGACAAACAGGGAGAGCCTCTTTCTGGTTTCAGGGGGAAAGGGAAATGATGAGGTTATCTCAGAGGCACAGGCGATGGAAAACTACCTGTTGGAAAAAGGAATCCCGCAGGAGCGGATTCTGAAAGAGGACAAGTCTACAACAACGCGGGAAAACCTTATGTTTTCGAAAAAAATCATGGAAGATCGGATGAAAGATTATTTCTGCGTGATCGCAACGAATAATTTTCATGTGCTGCGTGCCGCAATGCTGGCCAGAAGCCAGGGTGTGAATGGAGAGGTGATCGGTGGAAAGACTGCGAACTATTATCGTCCGGTGGCAGTGATCAGAGAACATGCAGCATTGATTTTGTCGTATAAAGGACTCTTTTGTGTATATGCGGCATGGGTGGTTATTTTCAATATATTTAAATACTTTTTTATGTAAAGTCGATGCAGGATGGTCTCTGGACTTGTAATGAATATGAAAGAACAGAAATTTAAAAAAAATTAAGAAATTTTATAGAATTGCCTGAAGGTTTATCTGTTATTCTTTTTACAGAAAAGAATAACAGATATTGTAAGGCGGAATGATTCGCTGCATAAATACAGTGAAATGGAGTTTCTGCAAAGAAAACAAAAAATATATGGATGTACTTAAAATGATATGACATAAAAAGAAAGGGGCCAACAGATTATGAGAACGATTTATCACTGCATAAGAAAAGTTTTTTCAAGACTGTTGGCCGTGGCGATCTGCGCGGTTCTGATTGTGGGTGTTGTATTTACAGTCAGGGGATACGAAATGTATCAAAGTGCCGTAAGAGAGACCTCTGTTTCAGAAAGGGTTTCGGATATCCAAAATCAGGAAAATTATGTGAAGTATGAGGAACTGCCACAATTTTATATTGATGCGGTTATTTCGGTAGAAGACCATCGCTTTGATACCCACTGCGGCATCGACGTGATTGCGATCGGACGGGCCGCCCTGAGTGATATAAAAGCAGGATCCTTTGTGGAGGGCGGCAGTACCATTACGCAGCAGATTGCGAAAAATCTGTTCTTTTCCCAGAAAAAGGAGATGACAAGAAAGTTCGCAGAAGTATTTGCGGCGTTGGATTTGGAAAAGGAGTACGATAAATCTGAAATTTTTGAGATTTATGTAAACACGATTTACTTCGGAAGTGACTATTATGGCATCTATGATGCGGCGATGGGATATTACGGGAAAGCACCGTCGGATCTGACGGACTATGAATCCGCTATGCTGGCAGGTCTGCCGAATGCACCGTCGGCGTATTCTCCGGATACGAATATGGATCTGGCTGTGCAGCGGGTGAGACAGGTGCTGGACTGTATGGTGAAATTCGATGCTGTTACGCAGGAACAGGCGGAAGCGGTGCAAGAGAGTGCAGAGTAAATAATTTTACTTGACTTATAAATCTTACTGTTGTAATATTTGAGTATAAAATCAGTGAGAGCCACATATTTTTTTGTGGTTAAATATTACATATGTAAGAATAAAAGCGCAAAGCACAAGAAAAGGCGTAGAGTGAAAAAATTAGACAGACAAAAGATGTGAAACAAAAAAGCTTGAAAAGGAAAAAACGGGAGGATGCGATGAGGCAGGGAAAAACAGATAATAAAAAAGGGAAAAAAAGAGGATCGCATACAGGGACATTTATCCTTGCAATATGTCTGACCGGCATGTTGATTGCTGCAATTCTACTGCTGAAATCACATTTTACAAGGAAAAATCCAGAAGATATCCTGAGTCAGTATATGAACTGTATTGTTTTAAAACAATATGAAGAAATGTACTCCTTGGTGGATGTCGAAGGTTCCGAAACTATCAGTCTGGAAGATTTTACAGCACGAAATTCAGCAATCTATGAGGGGATAGAGACAAAAAATTTAAAGGTTGACATCACAGAGTATGACAGGAAAAAGCTTGCGGTGAAATATCATACATCGCTGGATACAGCTGCTGGCAATATCAGCTTTGACAACGAGGCTTATTTTTCCAAAGGAAAAGCCGGTTACCGGATTCTCTGGGAGAATGGACTGATTTTTCCGAAGCTGGAAGCTTCAGACACGGTCAGGGTAGAACGGATCACAGCGGAGCGGGGGAGTATTCTGGACAGAAATGATCAGGTACTTGCAGGGAAGGGAACCGCGTCCTCGGTAGGAATTATTCCAGGAAAGCTGGAGAACAGGGACAATGCAATAGCAGAAATTGCAGGGCTGGTGGAAATGAATCCGGAAAGTATCGAGAGGGAACTGGAGGCACAATGGGTGACGGATGACACGTTTGTCCCAATCAAAACACTCCCGAAGATCAATGAATTGGACCTGATGTCTCCGGAGCCTGCGAAGGAGACCGTGGCCGAACAGGAGCGGCAGGAGAAATTGCTAGCCATTCCGGGAATTATGATTTCAGATACAGAGATCAGGCAGTATCCACTGGGAGAAGCGGCGGCGCATCTGGTTGGATACATACAGAATGTCACGGCGGAGGACCTGGAAAATCATCCGGGTGAGGACTATACCGATAATAGTGTAATCGGAAAGAGTGGCATGGAAGGCCTGTACGAAAAGGAATTGAAAGGGCAGGACGGATGCAGTATCTATATTATGAATGCGGAGGGAGAACGAAAGGCAGAACTGGCAGATGAAGTGGTACAAAATGGCCAGAACATAAAGCTTACGATTGACGCAGATCTGCAGAGCGCTCTGTACGAACAATTTAAGATGGATAAGAGCTGCTCTGTCGCAATGAATCCATATACCGGAGAGGTGCTTGCACTTATGAGTGCACCCTCCTTTGATAATAACGATTTTATCAGAGGGATGCCAGACGAAGAATGGACCGCACTGAATGAGGATGAAAATCAGCCATTGTACAACCGATTTCGGCAGATCTGGTGTCCGGGCTCGACATTTAAACCCATTGTTGCGGGAATTGGACTGCAGACAGGCACGGTGGATCCGAATGAAGATTTTGGAGATGTGGGGCTGGCATGGCAGAAGGATTCTTCGTGGGGAGATTACCAGGTGACAACGCTCCATGAGTATGAACCGGTTATTATGAAAAATGCGATTATGTATTCGGACAACATCTATTTTGCAAAGGCCGCGCTGAAAATCGGGGCAGACAATCTGGCAAAATCGTTGCATACGCTCGGATTTGATCAGGAACTTCCATTTGAAACCCAGATGACAGAATCCCAGTATTCTAATACGGACCAGATCGAGACAGAAATCCAGTTGGCCGACAGCGGATATGGGCAGGGACAGATTTTGGTAAATCCATTGCATCTTGCGAGTATCTATACCGCATTTTTGAATGAGGGAAATATGATAAAACCATATTTGCAGTATAAGGAAGATGCTGCAGGAGAGGTGTGGATCACAGATGCATTTACCGCAGAGAATGCCGGCATGGTAATGGAGGCTGTAAAGAGTGTGGTCAATGATCCGAACGGTACCGGATATGCAGCACACAGGGATGATATTGTGCTGGCGGGAAAAACGGGAACTGCTGAGATCAAGGCGACGAAGGAAGATACAACCGGAACGGAGATCGGATGGTTTTCTGTGTTTACAGCAGAAAAAGATGCTCCAAATCCAATCCTGCTGATCAGCATGGTGGAGAACGTAAAGGAGATTGGTGGCTGCGGTTATGTGATCAGAAAAGATGTGACTGTGTTGGATGGATATTTGTAAAGAGGATGGGGCCGGCCCGTTTGCCGGAAAGAATTTTCAGAGGAGACGATGTTCGATGAGAAGTGGAAGTGATAGAATGAAAACGCAGAGAATCTTGTTACTGATCATAAGTATTTTAATTCTGTGTACCGGCTGCAGCACCGGAAATGCCGATGCGGTACCGGCTGATCAGGAGAAAAACTCACCCGAAAGCTCACAAAAAAACACACAGAATGAGAAGCAGCTCAGTGTGTATGCAGACTCAGTGAAACGTGCAGAAGGGTACAAAGACATTTACGAGAAAGCGGCAAATGAGAACAAATTGGGCTCTTTGGAATTTAAGCGCCAGGTCATCCAATTCTTTGGCGAGGAAGGCTGCGTGGCGGTAGACCGGGAGAATCAAATTGATATGACGCACTATGAACAGGTAGAAGACTTTTGTCAAAAGGCACAGAACAAACAAGATGCAGAAGTAGAAATTTTTTCCATATTAAATGAAGGGCAGTTTATCCGATATGATCTGCGTACCAGTGGCGGGAAGATCCAGGTGATAATAAGTTCGATCGAGTGGGCGGATGGCTCGCCGCGCGGCAACTATTATCATGAATTTGAGGCATATACATGGAAATACACAGAAGGTGGCTATTTCTTCATCGAGGAGTATCATCCGCCGGGCTTTGATGGTGACATAGGACAGACCGGGTTCCGGGTGATCCCGCTCGATCAGACCTGCAGAGACCTGAATCAACAATATGTATACCCGGTCGGATATACGCGCAATAAGCTGCTGATCAGCGATTGGAATGAGCAGGATTATTCTGATTTGGATTTTTATGATTTATACGAGATTTTGTATCGCCTGAAAACGGGCAGCTATCTCTCGTACCTGGAGCATACCAGAGGTGCTGAATTTGAAATTCCGGAAAATGAATTTGAGGAGGTGCTTCAGACCTATTTTCAGATCAGCAGCGAACAGATACAGGAAAACACAGTCTATCATGCAGACAGCCAGACGTACCGTTACCGGCCAAGGGGAATGTATGACGCAGAATTTGCATACGAGCCTTATCCGGAAGTGACGGCCTGTGAAGAACAGGAGGACGGAACGATCAAGCTCACAATAAACGCTGTTTGGGAAAGAAAGCTGCTTGACTGTGCATTTGTCAGTGAACTGGTTGTGCGTCCGCTGGAAAACGGGCAGTATCAGTATGTATCAAACACGGTGATTCATTCGGACCAGACGATCGAACCGGAGTGGTACACGCCGCGGCTGTCGGATGAAGCGTGGGCCAGCTATTACGGAGAACAGTAAAGCGCTAGAACAGAGAGTGGGCCAACTATTACGGAGAACAGTAAAGTGCCAGATCAGAGAGTGTTGAAAGGAATGGGCATATGAGTTCGAAAAAGCAGGCTTCTGCTTTGATAGTAGAAAAAGGTGTTCGGATCCTGCGAAGAAGTGTTAGGGGCTTGCGGGCAGGAATCCTGGCTTCTGTTTGTGTTGCTTTGCTGTGTTCATGTGCAGACGGGAAGAGCCCAGAGCAGACAGATAAAAAAAGTGAAAAAAGTATTTCAGAAACGACAGACAAATTAAAAGAGACAGCAGAATACAAAAAGGGCTACGATCTCCCGATTGAGGATGCGGCGCGGGCCGAGGCGGTGGCAGACTGTCGGGCTGTTATGGGGCAGATCAGAGATATCTATGAAGGAACCGATAAGGGCAGTTCTGAAAATGCAGAGATTTCGGATGCAGCAATGCTTCAGATGGAGGAAGTCATCAAGGCGGCGGGAAATCCGGTCATAACCTCCGAGCATTATGCCACATTGGAAAATTATCAGCAGATGGAAAAGTTCTTAGAGGATTCCGAACAGGGAAAGTCTGGAAGTATTCTTCTGTATGAGATCAGCAGGGATGGCAGCATCACGCGGAAAAAGTTTCTCTATGATGGAACCGACATGTTTTTACTGGCATCGAGAGCCACATGGAGTGATGAAGGCGGAGTGACGATTTCCTATGTGTCCTGCACACGTGTGAAGGGATGGCAGTACACAGAAAAAGGCTGGTTCTGTTATGAGCTGTGTGTGCCGGAACCACCGGAGGTGACAGAGGTGGTAGACGGAAACTGTATGCTCCGAGTCAGACCACGGGAGGAGAAGTGCATTGAATTATCCAGAAAATGCTTACTTTCACTGGGGTACAGGGGGAACAATCTGTTGTGTTCTAACTGGAATGAAGAAAACATGGAGAGTCTAGATTATAACGGAATGTATGAATACCTGTATACAATGAAAAACGGGAGCACCTTTGAACCGCAAAATTACCCGAATGGAATCCCCGCAGAAGAGTTTGAAGGGATGATCATGAATTATCTTACGGTCACGGCAGAGCAGCTGAGAGAATGGGCGGTGTTTGACGAGGAACATCACACCTATGTATGGATGCGGTTGGGGTGTGGAAACTATTCGCCTACATTTTTTGGGACAGCCACACCGGAGGTGACCGGCATAACGGAGAACAAAGATGGAACGGTCACTTTAACGGTAGATGCAGTATGCGACATGGGAGAATACGGTGATGCCGCCATGACACATGAGCTCACCGTGAGGTTTGACGGGGACGGAGGATTCAAGTACCTGGGCAATAAAATCCTGGAGAGCGGGCTGGAGCAGATCCCGGACTATCAATACAGGGTAAAATAGAAAAGACAGCCCGTTATCCTTTTACTGTTTCCAGATGTTTCGTTCAGAGAGGATCGACCGGGTGATTTCAGCAGCCTTGCTGCCAGTAGCATTGGCAGCGCCCTGGATATTGAGTGCAAAGTAAACGGTATGATTTTGATCTTCGACATAACCGATAAACCATCCATTGACGTCATAACCATTGATTCTTCCGGTTCCTGTTTTTGCGTAGAGAGAATTTTCAGAGTCAGAGGAAATGCAAATTGCATTCTTCACAGCATCGATGTGAGACTGGTCCATGGAAAACTGATTTGTATTCAGGCATTTTAACAGTTCTACCTGTTCAATGGGAGAAATCTTTAAAGATGATTCCATCCAGTAAGAGTCTCCGGCGGACATATCCTGGTTTCCGTAATGTATCTGATTCAGGTAGTTCTTCGTTTCTGACCGGCCGATTGAACTTTCTATCCGCTCAAAATACCAGTTGACGGAATTACTCATGGCAGAACTCAAATTCTGATCTGCATTCCAGGAGTCAAAAGGCTGGCTCGTCCCATCCCAGCGCAGGAGTGGGTTGTCCAGTGAAATCGTTCCGCTTTCCAATCCCATCAGACCTACGTAGATCTTGTAAGTAGAGTCCGGCGCCACACGAGTGGATGCCAGCTTCTTATTATAAATCTGCCAGCTGTCATCTGCGGTGTCATATAAAACAAAACTTCCGTTATAACCATTAAAATCAGCGGAAAGGTCCATGTAGGATACATGTTCTTCACTGGCCTGAAAGTTATCATATTCCTGTGTAGCGGCATGGGTCGACAGTAGTGGCGCACAAGTCAGAAACAGAAGAGCAGTCAGCATGCACAGGGTCAAGCCGTGCATTTTCTGCCTGCGGGATACCGGGTGGTAGGATGCAATACTGAGAATCCGTTTTTGGATCTGCTTCATATTGCCGCTAAGTCCGCTCGCAAAAGGAAATGGAGATAAGGAAATTTTCTCGGCAAAATTAATCAGAGTGCTGCCGTAGCTGCCATAGTCCTTCTCCGTAAGGCATTGCAATACCGCACAATCACAGGCCATCTCACGGTCTGTCCGCATCTCTTTTAATGCATACCACACAGCCGGATTGAACCAGTAGAAAATTCCGGCAAGATTCATCAGAGCATTGGGAATGGCGTCCCTGTGCCGATAGTGCTGTAATTCATGTAAAAGAATATACCGCATATCCTTCTCGCAATAATCGGAAATCAGATGGATGGGAATGTAGATCTGGGGATGGAGCAGGCCGACCGTAATCGGTGATTTCAAAAATGCAGTGCTGAAAATGGAAATTCTGCCTGTAATGTGCAGTGTCGATGCACAGTCCAGAAACAGTGCGTACACCTGCTTATTCTGCAATGGAAGTGCAGAACTCTTCAGACGTTGAAGGTGCCAGCCGGAACGCACGACCAGAAAGAGCATTGCCAGTACCCCGATGATCCAAATGAAACAAAACATAGAAATCAAGGTGGCAGGCATGTCCCTGGTGACAGAAACTGCAAAATCATCTGCCCATCCCGTTGTGCTGACAGAGGACGCAGCCGAGTTCAATTTGCTGACTGCCTGAATACCGGATTTGCCCGCGACGCTCAAACGCTCGGCCAGCTGAAATACATCATGAAGCTTCGGCAGATGAAATGGCAGAAAAGGAATCGGCATCAGTCCCAGCATGAAAAACCACAAATCAAACTGGACCCGGGCAGAGATATACGGTCTGAAAAAGTGCTTCATGCCAAGCAGTATGCCGATGAATCCGGTGAGAAAGATATTGCAGAGAAAGAATCGAATGATAAATTCAGACAAATTATTTGCCTCCTTCCACCGTTTTTTTTGAAAGCAGGCTGCGAAGTGTGTCGATCTCTTTTTCGGAAAGCGCATCGCTTTCAATATAGGCAGACAGCATGCTGGTGATGTTGCCGTTATAAAAACGTTGTAACTGTTCAGAACTCCATTAGTTAAAGATGATATCGGAATTCCCTAAAAGGGCTTCTCTGATTGCTGTAAAAGCATTTATTCCATGCTTATGAGCAGTCCCAATATAGCTCATGATTGTAAGATATTCCTGTGCGCCTTCCTCACTGCGAAAACATCCTGAGACCTTGGTTTTAACCTTAATCATGCGCAAATCACGTTCCGCAAGGTTATTATCAAACGGAACACAGAGATTCTTTATAAATAAGCAGACTGATGCCTTGTAATTCACAAGTCTGTCAATTAGATTTAGTACCTTGGTCTTTTTCTTTCGACCACGCTTTTTGGTTGTGACTTCTGGTAAAGGATTTTCTT
>NZ_FQZY01000070.1 GCF_900142165.1 Hespellia stercorisuis DSM 15480 | reverse complement strand
TTACCGAAATAATATCGCAAAACAGGTTTTAAAAATTCTCTGTTTTGTACAAAAATTAATTAGTTCCCCAAGGGGGTTCTGAACAGTTACCTTTTTTCATAATTCTCCCCCTATCCTTTGATCACATTTGTTATGAAAACAGAAAATATCATGGCCACGATCATGCTGATCGGCAATGCATAATTTTCCAGCCACTTCGCGTTACATTTCTTGATGCATATCCCGCAGACCGCCATCGCCGCGGCGGATGCCAGAAGCACAAACACCGGAATCCAGCCCACAATCCCCGTCCGGATAGTGGAGAATACCATCCCGAGAAATGCAGAGATCATACCGAGAAACAGAGCTGTAAGAAAAATATCGCTCCATTTTTCATCCCGCTGTTTCATGGAGACCATCCCTCTGTTGATCCGCTTAAAGAGCACCGGCACATAGATAATACTTGGCAGGATTCCAAGCGTCATGACCCACACAATCGCCGAATAAACCCGGGCGTCCGTGATCAGTTCCGACAAAGGGACATGCAGCGCCGTTGCCGTGGATGTCGCGGCCGGGAGCTCGTAGGTGATTGCCCCGATGACGCTCAGCCGGATCCATGGAAGGGGCAGCCCCAGAAACTTCGCCAGTGTCACCACGCCAAGCAGAATCGAGACCGCCGGCGCAATCGTAAAAATGGCACTGGATACAATGACCTGCCGGATTTTTTTCATATCCATTCCTTTTTTCTGTGCCTGCCTGTACGCGCGCACCAGAAAGAAGAGAGACTGTGCGATAATAAAAAGTATCACGCAGGCCGCCAGACCGTAGAGAAACATGTTGTTTGGGTTAAACATAGAAGCGCCTCCTTTTCGAGTTGATCAGTAGTATAAATCTGTGACAGCGTAAATCCGCAGTGAATATCCCGCGGGAAAGCCGACAGATTTACTTCATTATATTTCACTGCAAATTCAAAGTCAATTTGTTCCCCCCCATCCTACAAATACTCCAGTTCGCTAAACGCCTTGATGAACTGCTTTTCTCCATAATTCTCAAACTCGGCCGTCACCATAGTCTCGTCCTCAGAAGTGATCGTTCCCACTCCATATTTGGCATGGCGCACCCGCGGCATTTTTCCGTGCTTCATCTCCGCGGAGCCCTCTGCAGTTTCACCGACCGGTTTATCTGCTGGCTCCCCGGCAGATTCTTCCGCAGATTTTCCAGCGCCCCCACCGCCAAACAACATGGCAAGCGGCTGCACCCGCGCAGACTTCTCCACCTCTTTGCGCAGCTTCTGCAGATCTGTCTTTTCAAACCGCACTTCCTCCACTCCGCCCTCCACCAACTCCCGCGGAATCATCTGCAGGTAGCGGCTCTCTCCGGGTGCCACGCGCACCTGATCCGGATTCGTATAATAGGAAAGCTCCAGATAGTCCTTCGCCCGGGTCATCCCCACGAAAAACAGCCTGCGTTCCTCATCTTCCGTCTCAAAATCACCTGTTCTGAGCGGAATCAGCCCGAAATTGACACCGATGATATAGACATGTGAAAACTCCAGCCCTTTCGAAGCGTGGAGCGTCATCAGTTTCACCGAATCTGCCTGCAGGTTGACCTCTTTCTGAAGAATCTGCACCCCGTAGAGCGCCGACGAGTTTAAAAATAACCGGAAACCTTCCAGAAATCCAAGCCCCTGCTCCAGCGCGAAAGTAATCATGCGTTCCAGCAGATTCCAGACATACTCCCGATCCTCGCTGTAACGCGCCGCCGTCGGCTTCAGGTAACGGTCGAGTTCAAAATAATCGTACACATATGCCGGATCCACGATCACATTTTCCAGACAGTCTTCTGCAAAATACTCTGCAAATCCGCACATCTTTTCTGTCAGTCCTTCGTGCTCATCTGCCGGCTGACTGCTCTCCGACCCGCTTTTCTGCCTGCCTCTTTCCGCTTTCTCTGTCACAACGCTCTCAATGATCTCCCGCGCCCGCTTTGCAGAACGAATCTCCCCGTACTGCTTATCCGCCAGCGCCTTCACTCCGGCCGGCGCATCCTTCTCATTACAGGAAAAGCGCAGCACCTTTAAAAACCAGTTCAGCACCGGAATATCCTGAATTGTTTTCTTCACTGACACCTCAAATGGTATAGATTCCCCGGTAAACACCTTTTCCAGTATTTCCGACTGGCTCTGCAGGCGGTAGAAAACAGCGATTTCCCGGCAGGCCACCCCGGACTCCATCAATCCGCGAATCTCCGCCGCCAGATACTGCGCCTCGCCAAAGGCATTGTAATGTCTCCGGATCCGCAACTTCTCGCCCCGCGTGCGCGCCCCGGTGAGTTCTCCGGGATTCTGCTGAAAGCACTTTGCCGCAGCCAGAATCGCCCCGCTGGAGCGATAGTTGATCGGCAGTGTCAGTTCCCTGGCTCCAAACCGCTCCTTCAGCTGATAAAAAATATTGCTCCGACTTCCGCGCCACGTGTAGATCACCTGGTTAGGATCTCCCACAGCGAACAGCTTCGCTCCGAGTACCACCAGATGCTCCATGAACTCGATCTGAATATCGTCGCTGTCCTGCACCTCATCCACAATGATCCAGGCTGGATGAAACTTTTCTTTTTCTCCCTCCGCCACCAGACGGCGCAGCAGAAAATTACTGACCCGCAGCAGATCCCGGAAGGTGAACTTATTCTGCCGCAGCTTCTCCTGCCCCAGACGATGCATCAGCACAAACAGATCATCCCCGTAGCGAGTCTCCTTCTTCCCCTGCTCATACAGAGTCCGCTCCTGCTCGAGACGTTTTTTCAGCCGGTTCTTGTACTTGATCTGCAGCTTCTCCTCCTCGATGATCTGCAGTGCAAGCTCCACTTCCTCGTCCGGCTCGATGACTGTGAACCCCGGCTCATATCCCAGTTCCTCCACCGGCAGCACATCCCGCAGCAAATGCAGTGCCACACTGTGAAATGTTCCAAAGCCCTGCAGCTGCTCCGGTGACAGACTGCTCTCCTTCGCCGCCAGTCGTTCCCGGATCTCCCCTGCCGCCTTATTGGTAAATGTGAGAACCACCATATCCTCGTAGGGTACCTTTTTCTGATCATGAAGATAAAGCACCTTGGAAATGAGCACTGTTGTCTTCCCGCTGCCAACCTTCGCACTCACAATGCAGGCAGCGTTCTCGTCAAGAACTGCCGCTCTCTGATATTCATTTAATTCTGCAAGCTCCCGCTCAAAATTCATGGTATTCTCCTCCTCTGCCTGATCATTTCTTCTTTCTTCTAATTTCTTCAAAATTTATCCTCATCAAATAAGTCCGCTACTCCCCAGGATGCATCTCATCCAGACGCCGTCTCAGCTTTCCAGCCTTGTCGCGCCCTGCCTCCCGATTCTTCTCTGTCTCCGCGAAATACTCCTCCCAGCTGGCCGGAAGCGTACGGTCCGGCTTCTGGGCTGCAGGCTCCGTGCTCCCCCGGTACTGCTTCACAGTTTTTGGTACCGGCAGTTCTTCCCGAAGATTTTTCAATCCCCACAGCACCATCTGCTTATCCAGCGTGTAATCCCCGACGCAGGCCGGACAGCCATCCTTACAGGCACAGCCCGCCACCAGACGAATGGCATTGTCAATCACAGTCTCCATCACATCACAGATCTTCTCTGCATAGCCAAGGCCGCCCACATATTTGTCATAAAAAAACAGGTACACATTTCCAGACACCGCACCCTGGGGGATGAGAGCATCGTTGGAAACCATTGTGTCCACATCCTCCCCGGAGGCCATGGTACTCATCATTGCCGCATTCCGAAGCGCGTGGGCGAGCCCCTCAAAATGATTGTTCAGCGTCCACTGCCCGGTGGCATTGGGCTGCAGCAGATTGCGGAATGCATCCGTCACGTTGGCGGGAATCGTGATCCACGCACTCTCCGTGTCATAATCCTTCTGCAGCGGTTCCTCAAGCTGCACATATCCCAGATTCTGATGGTTGTGAAACTGCAGCTTCTTGAACATGGTCACCCACTCATTGACATTGATGTCCCCGAATGCGGCCTCCGTCCGCAGACACGGTTCTGTCCGGAAGGTGCGCAGGATCCGGCTCTCACCGTTTCCCGCCGGGATCGTATAATAATCCCCCTCGAACGGAGCCGCCTGCGCGGTGTGGCTCGTGAGATCCAGTGTCAGCACCTCATAGAGCACCCCGTCATGCATGTACACTGCCCCCGGATGCAGCTCCCGGTAGGCCTGGGACTCGTCCATCTCGGTGATCTCCCGCCCGGTTTCGCGGTTCAGAAGCTTATAGCGAACTTTGTCAATGTTTCGCAGACTGTAGTCCCCCGCCGGAAATGCACTCCCCGACCAGGCGAATTTTCCGCTGATATTCTCCAGCTCCTTCGCTGAGAGCAGCACCGGAATCACCTCGCCGAGATCCGGAAACCGCTTCGTATCCTCCAACGACAGCGGAAGTTCCGCCGCGGCTGCACGAATGTGTGACAGTTGGATCAGCAGATTGTCCGGATCCACGATGGCATGCTCACTCTCCGACTCGAACAGCCAGTCCGGATTCACGGCAATATACTGGTCAAAGGGCTGGTTAGCCAGCACCAGGAAGTTCCGGCAGGGTCCTCCGCTTCGGCCGGCACGTCCGGTCTGCTGCCAGAAGGAAGCCTTTGTCCCCGGATATCCGGCCAGCAGCGTGGTGTCCAGCTTACCGATGTCTATCCCTAACTCCAGCGCATTGGTTGAGACCAGCCCCGACAGCTCCCCGGAAATCATCTTCCGCTCAATCTCCTTGCGCTCCAGCGGGGTATATCCTCCCCGGTATCCCGCGATCTGCTCCGGTCTGACTGCTCCTAAAAATCCCGCCTGCTCCATCCGGTCTCGGGATTCCTTTAAGATAACCTCCACATTCCTTCTGGTTCTGGCAAATGCGAGAAAGCTGTGCTTTTTTTCCACCAGCTCCGGAATCATGCCGGCCGCCACCGTGGCAGGTGAAACGCGGCCGTACTCCACCTCGTTCTTTCCCTGAATAACAGGCGGCTGCAGCAGCAGATATTCCTTTTTCGGAGACGGAGCCCCACTGCGGCTGACCTGCACAAATGGCTTTCCACAGATTTTTTCCGCCAGCTCCACGGGATTGGCAATGGTCGCCGAGCTGCACAAAAACTGCACCGAATCCTGGTAATAGGCACAGACGCGATCCAGCCTGCGCAGCACATTGGCCAGGTGGGAGCCGAAAGCCCCGCGGTAAGAATGAAGCTCATCGATCACCACATATTTCAGATTTGCAAATATAAAATCCATCCCATAGCTGCTGTGGTTGGGAAGGAACGCACTGTTGAGCATCTCCGGGTTCGTCAGGATGATGTTCGCGCTCTTGCGGATCTCCCTGCGCTTTGCGGGCGGCGTATCGCCGTCATAGACTCCCGCTACGATCCGGTTTGCCCCGAAGTACTCAAGAAAAGGCTGCAGTGCCCGGTACTGATCGCTGGCAAGCGCCTTCGTCGGATACAAAAAAATGGCTCTCGTCCGCGGATTTTTCAGAATCTCCTGCAGCACCGGGAGCAGAAAACTCAACGTCTTCCCGCTGGCCGTCGCCGTGGTGATGACCACATGTTTCCCCTCCTGTGCCAGCCGGAACATCTCCGCCTGGTGGGAGTAAATCTCGCGGATCCCGTCCCGCCACAAAAACTCCCCGATCTCCGGATTCAAATCCGCCGGGAGCGCAGCGTACTCCGCCTGCTTCGCATCGATTGTCTTTTTATATATGATCATGTCATTGATATCCATCTGTCTCTCCTTATTTTCTGAACAACGTCATTTAGGGACATAGCAAAACAGCAATTGGGGACGTAGCAAAGTTGCAACTTTGCTACGTCCCCAATTGCTGTTTTGCTATGTCCCAAATTGTACCACAAATAAGAGAAAGCATAAATAAAGTCCACATGTTTGTAACAGAACGTTCACAATTACTTAATTTTCGCATCACAGTCTCATCACATTTCCTTACTATACTGTACCTATCAACAAAAACAAATGTTGATAAATTTTCTTTTTCATAACGTATGAGTATCGGCGAGCTGTTCCCGTCAGTCACTGTCGATTGTTCCCGGACAGTTCTCCGATGCTCATACCCTTCCTCAAATATTCCAGTCAGGTTCGCCTGACTGTTTTTTATTGTTTTAAACTATACATTTTATTAGTTTCGTGAATTGAACATCCTTGAACTGCGAAGCTGCTGGACGTCCACAAACATGTAGTGAAACGGATCGTGAGTATCCTCTTTACTTGCGAAATTCAACAATGTTTCCGTCTTTACAAAAACAGAATGCATGATTCATATAATCTATGCACTTATTGCATAATTCAATGGAGAAATCGGCGGATAAATTGTATAATATGACATATAAATATTTGAAAGTGAGGGCTTTATATGAAACAAAATAACATGCTTGCTATGATCTTAGCCGGCGGACGTGGATCACGTCTACATGATTTGACCAATAAAGTGGCAAAACCAGCCGTTTCATATGGTGGGAAATACCGTATCATCGACTTTCCTCTCAGCAACTGCGCAAACAGTGGAATAGACGTCGTCGGTGTGCTGACACAATATGAATCGATTCTTTTGAACAGCTACGTTGCCGCAGGACGCCGTTGGGGCCTTGATGCCAAGGACAGTGGTGTGTATGTTCTTCCACCTCGTGAGAAGGCAGACGCAAATCTGAATGTGTATCGTGGAACCGCAGATGCAATTTCCCAGAATATTGATTTTGTCGATGCTTACGCACCGGAGCACGTTCTGATTCTCTCCGGTGACCACATTTACAAGATGAATTACGCGGAGATGCTCGCTGAGCACAAAGCGCACAATGCAGATGCGACCATCGCAGTCATCGAAGTGCCGAAAAAAGAAGCAAGCCGCTTCGGTATCATGAATACGGACGAAGAAGGACGTATCCTCGAGTTTGAGGAAAAGCCGGAGAAACCAAAGAGTAATCTGGCCTCTATGGGTATCTATATCTTCGACTGGAAACTGCTCCGCAAAATGCTGGTTGCAGATATGAAGGATCCGGATTCCAACCATGACTTCGGTAAGGACATCATTCCTCAGCTGCTCGCTGACGACAGAAAACTCCAGGCCTACAAATTCAAAGGCTACTGGAAGGATGTAGGAACCATCGACTCCCTGTGGGAGGCAAACATGGATCTGATCACAGACAACAACGATCTGAACTTGAACGACCCTTCATGGAAGATCTACACGGAAGATGTCACCACACTTCCACAGTACCTCGGACCGAATGCATCTGTAAAGGGTGCCTTTGTCACACAGGGCTGCATGGTGGACGGTGAGGTCAATCACTCCGTGCTCTTCACCAGTGCCAAAGTCGGAGTCGGTGCCAAGGTTATTGACAGTGTGCTGATGCCTGGTGTAGTTGTAGAGGAAGGTGCCGTTGTACAGCGTGCACTGGTTGCTGACAATGTAAAGATTGGCAAAGATGCTGTCGTGGGCAGCGCTGACAGTGAAAACATCGAGCTTGTCGCAAAACGTGTGAAGGGGGTAGAATAATATGTATAGTTCATTTGGAATCATCACTCCTGCCAATCGCCATGTGTGGGTAGAGGGATTACAGGATTACCGTCCGATTGGATCATTCTCCTTTTTAGGAAGATATCGTGTGATCGACTTTCCGATCTCGAACATGAGCAACAGCGGCATTGACCGCATTCAGGTATATATCCGCAGAAAAGCAGTGTCCCTGATCGATCATCTCGGAAGCGGGCGTCACTACAATATCAACTCAAAACGCGGAAAACTACAGCCATTATTCTCGGAGAATACCGGGGAACATGATATCTATAACACTGATATCGCAGCATATATTGAAAATATGGAGGAGATTGAAAAGCTGACTCATACATATGTTGTCATCGCGCCGAGTTACATGGTCTATGCGATGGATTACGACTCACTGATCCACACACATGCAGAATCGGGCGCCGACATCACACTGCTCTATCACTCAGTGGATAATGCCAGAGAGTCCTTCCTCAACTGTAATACACTGAATCTGAACAAACAGAAGGGTGTACTGTCTGTTGAGAAGAATCAGGGAACAGCCAAGAACCGCAACATTTTCATGGACACCTATGTTATGAAGCGTGAATTGTTCATCGAACTCATCACAAAGGCGAACAAACTGTCTTCCATGTACACAATGTCTGACATCCTCAATGATCTGTGCTGCGAATTGGATATCCGTGGCGTTGCACACCGTGGCTTCTTTGCTTCTATCACAGATTTCAAGAGCTACTATGACGCCAACATGGCACTGGAAGATATCAAGATGTCACAGAACCTGTTCAGCGAAGACTGGCCAATCTACACCAAGACCAACGACTCCTGCCCGACCAGATACTTTGAAACAGCAGAAGTCACCAGTTCCGTTGTTTCCAACGGCTGCATGATCAAGGGGAAAGTAGAAAATTCCATCATCGGACGTGGCTGTGTCATCAAAGAGGGCGCCGTAGTCAAAAACTGTATTCTCCTGACCGACGTATTGATCGGCGAAGGTGTACACGTGGAGAATCAGGTTGTCGACCGCCGCGCGAAGCTGACACAAGTAAAAGAAATCGTTGCAGATCCTGAAACTCCGGGATATATCAAACGTGGGGATACAATCTAAACTGGTTCTTTCCGGCATGATACTGGAATCACAAAGTATTTTGCCCCTTTAATACTTCGGATTATTCCACTTGATTTGATTCCATTATCATAAAGTGTATCAAAAAAATAATACCACAGCAACCTCTCCGTTGCCGTGGTATTATTTTTAATAAAGCGGGCATTTGCGCTCCACTGCATTACCTGTCAGAAACACAGCTGAATAAAGTGGACGCTCATAATTCAATCATCTGCTTCTCAACGATTCCCCCAATTAACTCAATTCAACTTTTTCAGCTTCTTCCGGCTTGAAAGAATTTTCCAGATCATAAATGTTATGTCCTGTAAATTCGCTGGATACCTTGCCTTCCAATGAATAGCAGCGGATAAATCTCCTGCCGTCCACGGTAGACCAGTGTTCAACATCCCATGTCATGTATCCGTCTTCATCAGATTTTTTCTCCTTCAGATACAAGTCCACCTGACGGCCGTCCACCATAAGCTGGATCAATCCCTTTGTTCCGTCAACCTCAACGTCGACTTTGTTCACTGAATCATAAATTTTCATTTCACATTTCCTCCTGATTTTGTTTTCCCCGTGCAACAGTCAGTCTGTACACCCGCTGTATCCACACTGCTGTCCCCGAGTCTCGAAATATGTATATCTATTTGAATTATACTCGTATCACAATAAAAACTCAATGCTAATAACATTTTTCTATAACAGCCCTGATGGCAATGCGTTACTGTTCACAGATAAATCTGTTCCAGTAACGGCGATGCTCTTATTCACATTCCCTTTCACTGAGGAATCGTTCAATCGTCGCAAACAGCAGATCCGGCTCAATCGGCTTGGACAGATGTGCATTCATTCCCTTTTCGATTGAAAGCTTCACGTCACTGTCGTAGGCGTTGGCCGTCATCGCAATAATCGGGACTGTCGCGGCGTCCGGCCTGTCCAGACCGCGAATCGTCTCCGTCGCTTCCAGACCATTCATGACCGGCATGCGGATGTCCATCAGGATTGTATCGAACCAACCCTCCGGTGATTGCTGAAACCGCTCCACACCCAGCTTTCCGTTCTGCTCCCACACCACCTGGCAGCCGGCCCTCTCCAGAAGTCTTTTGGCGATCTCCGCATTCAGCGGCTGATCTTCCACCAGAAGAATCCTGCGGTTTTTCAGCAGATCCTTCAAATCCGCACGATGCTTCTGATCCGCCTGTCTGGTATCCTTCACCACGCTTCTGTCGACCCGTTCAAAGTCGATCTCCATGCGGAATGTTGTGCCGACGCCGAGCTCACTCTCCACCTCGATGGTTCCTCCCATCATCTCCACCAGATTTTTCGTGATGGACAGTCCCAGCCCCGAGCCTGCAAACTGGGAGGATACCCCGTTGTTTTCCTGGGAGAAGGGTTGAAATATTCCATCCTTTAGAAACTCCGGACTCATTCCGATCCCGTTGTCGCGCACCAGAATGCGGTCGCGGGAAATCATTTCGTTCCGTCTGACACTCTCGAATATAAATTCCACGGTACCCCCGGCCGGGGTAAATTTAACTGCATTGGAAAGCAGATTGACAAACACCTGCTTTATACGCATGGGGTCAACCCGCACATACTCGTCAAGTTCCGCATTTTCAGTGATCACTCGCAGTTCCACGCCCTTTTTCTCTGCGTTCTGCCGCACCATATCCATCACGCTGTCAAGAAGCTCTGTGCCCTTGATGATCTGCGGCTCGATCGTCATACGTCCACTCTCGATCCTCTGAAAATCCAGTGTATCATTGATCAGTCCCAGCAGATACTCCCCCGGCTGTCTGATCTTATGAATATTCTGTCTGAGGATTTCCATGCTTGTCTCCTCCTCGGAGAGAGCGACAAGCCCGAGAATCCCGTTCATCGGCGTCCGCATATCATGGCTCATGCGGGAGAAAAATTCCGTTTTCGCACTACTGGCTTTCTTTGCCGCCTCCAGCGCATTCTCCGTCTGCCGCAGCTGCTCCTGTTCCTTTTGATACATATCCGTGATATCGCTTCGAAAGAACAGAATCGTCGTACGCGTCTCATCCAGATACGAAAACTGCATCTTCTTTCGCAGATTCTCCCCATCTCTGCCCAAAACAAAATACGTGAAATAATATAGCTCAAGCTTCTCCAGATGTACACATATGTCCGCCACGCTGAACAGATGGCTGATCTGCTCTTTCTCCGCAGGCATGCCGACCTCCGCAAACCTTCGCTGCGATGCCTCCTCAAAGTTTCCCTGTCTGCGAAGCTCCGGCCCTTCCAGCCCCGGCTTCGCACCACGTATCACATACAGACCGGTGTTGACATCCAAAAGTCCCAGCATGTCATACTCGATGTTGCTCAGCTTGGAAACGATCTTGCTCTCAATCACATGCTCTGTGATATCGTAGCTGTAGATAAATGCGATCAGATCCTCTGTATTCGGATCCTCCGACAATGTATATTCCGTAGCTGCCCAGATGGAGGCGCCGGACGGCTCTTCCCGCTTATACTGGATTTCTCCCGAAGTCTCCCCTCGCGCAAACCCGGCTGTCAGTGACTCCCGGCTCAATCTGCTGCAAAGTTCCTCTGCTTTCTTCTGTCTGAACGCCGTCTCCGCAAGTATTCCTACCATCTCATCATAGCTTCCGCCCTCCCGGACAGACACCGCTTCATTCCGGATTTCGCGATAATAGAGCACCGTATTCTTCGTCAGGTTATGACGCCCTTTGGCAATCAGACTGTCCGTCTCCAGTTCCTCCATCTGCTCCAGAAGTCTCAGATATCTGGCTTCCTTTTCCTTGTGCTCTGTCACATTGACAGACATTCCAATTACACGCTGCACATTTCCCGACTCGTCTCTGACCGGTGCCAGAATGACTCTCTCCCACCAGTAATTCCTCGATTTTGAATCGCGCAGCAGCAGATCCGCCTGCCTGGTTCTGTCATCCTTTTCAAATGGCACATACAGATCCCGGCACACCTGTTCACTGTCCGGATGTACCATGCCATTTTCAATCATACTGTCCGGGACATTCTCCACCTTCTCGCCCGCTCCCATCAGATTGTCTTCCGACGTATACCGCACTGCCTGCTTTGTTTTCGTGTCATAATTCCACACCTCTACATTACCGCTGCGCATCGCGGCTTCCAACACAGCAATATTCTCCTGCAGCATCGTCTGCTTCAATGCCTTAATCTTCCCCTTCTGGTGAATGATCAGGAAAATGATGATCAGCAGCATGGCTGTCCCTCCGGCTGCAAGCATTGCTGCAAGAACCGGCTGCTCATACACCCAGTCATAGAACCGCTTTGTCGCACCATTCGCGTCGATCATGGCATTGTAGCTGGCCTGATTCTTGTCATTAGGTGTCAGCCCTGCGATTCCCTTGTTCAGAATCTCTATCAGCATGGGGTCACATTCTTTATTGACGCCAAAACACAGCCCCCATGAAAAGTCAACGATCGTGCCAATGTTAAATGCGCTGTATTCGTGCCTCGTCCCATAATACTCTGCGGCACATGTCGCAAGCAGGGCAATGTCGACCTCGCCCTTCTCAACTGCCCGCATACATTCGTCGTTGGAATGATATTCCACAAATTGGTAGGTTGGCATCTTCGCCTTCATGGCAACGGTCGAGTAAGAGCCCGCACAGACTGCCACCCGGTAGGAGGCTCCCTTCTCATAGAGATCCGGGATCTGCCCTTTTGTCACGGACGAATAACTGACCGTCATATAAGGGTCTGTGATCAGCACATCATTGCGCTCTGCCGCAGAAGGATCATCCGCGATTCCAGATACCAGAAGCGTCTCCCCCGACTGCACGGCTGCAATCGCATCCGCATATGTATCCTTTGAAATATAGTTCACACGCAGACCCGTATTTTCCGCCACCTTGTCGAGAAGATTCGGAATGATTCCATCCACTTCTCCTGTTGAATCATTATTAAATGCATAGGGAATCCACGACGTATCCATCGCAATGGATATCGTCGGATTCCTTTTGATATACTTCCTTTCCTCCTTCGTCAGGGTCACGTTCTGAGACGCTTTGCCGCCGCTTTTCCATGAACTGTCCGTGCTGTTTCCGGCTTGTTCTGCCAGACCATCTCCCACCGCAAGAGCTGGCAGCGCGGCGGGCAGAGTCATACTTCCCAAAACCAGCATCAGAACTGCTATTTTTTTGATTCTTCTCATTTTCCCCATGTCTGTTTTCCTCGTTTGTCCTGATAATAAAAGTATCAAAAAAGTCCTCTGGTAATCAGAGGACTTTTCAACATATCTGAGTAACTGGCTGCCGTCCTGTCAGACCCTATGGGGTTCTTCAGGTCAGACCTTGATTCTAAACTTATTTTATGCCTAAACAGACAGAAACGCAACACCAAAATGGCGGGCGCGCAGTTACCCGTTACCGTCCGGTTATGATCCGCGTTCCGGGATTTTCTATGATCCGCTGATTGGATGACCCGCAAAATTTCAGGGAGATATCCTTCTTTTCCCTGAGAAACGGACCGTCCACAAGCGTATCCAGCTGAGAAAGAATCTCATCCGTCACCTCGGTATGCCGGCTCCCACCTGCTGCCAGATCGCGTTCCAGTATATATCCGGTGTACGCCCAGATGGACTTCTGCGGATACCGCTCCCTCACCTTCCGTAGAAACGGCACCAGCGCCCGCTGGTTTTCCGGCTCAAAGGGTTCTCCGCCGAGAACGGTCAGACCGCTGATATAATCCGGCTTCAGGGATTCCAGTATCTCCGTCTCCACAGCCTCGTCAAACAACTCCCCGTTCTCAAAATCCCAGGTCTCCGGCTGAAAACAGTCCGGACAGCAGTTGCGGCATCCGGAGACGAAAAGAACGGTCCGGACTCCCGGACCATTCGCTATATCGCAATACTTTATGGCTGAATAATGCATGGCATTTTCCTTTCTGATGCTACAAATGTTGTTCCTTTCCAAATATTCTCGAAACACTTTGAAAGCATTGCAACAATTTTATTTGTTTGATTTTATATTTTTTATGCAAAAATATCATTTTACGTCTATTGATACTTCGCCTCAATTCTAACAGATTAGTTTATTATATACAACATCTATGGGTTTGGAATTGGTGGTGGTGTTAACGCAATAAGTCTTAACACCTCTGGAATATTTTCCACCAAATCCCATTGTTTCATTCCTGGTTTCCACACATATGTTTCTTTAACGATTTTCTTATCAGTAATGAGTCTTGATAGTTCTGTAATTGAGTATGGCCCCATCTGAGTATCATTCATTACCGCATAATAAACAGTTTCAATACTAGACGGCATTGCTTTTCCTGCTCCTGGAATTTCCATCTGATTTAATGACTGATTCATTGACGATGCCATCTGATTTGCAATTGTGATACCCATTCCGAATTCAACAAGCTTATCTATGGAATAAAAATTATTATCACTCATATCATATCCTCCTTAAAGAGTTGGTGGTACAGGGGGAATTGGCGTTGTCCCCACATTAAACAGACTCTGTAATTCTTGTACTGTTCCTGCAGCTACCCAATTTTCCATACCTTGTTTCCAAATGAGCGTTTCTTTTGTAAGAGTACCTGCCAAAATCATCGGAGATAATGTTGCCATATCAAATGGTCCTGTTGCTTGACCGTTTACTGCCACATGATACATAGTTGTAACTACCGGTGGCGGCGTTGTTCCTTGTTGTGTAAGCTGCTGAACTCCTCCCATCATATTATTCATCATTCCTGCCATATTCTGTCCAATTGCTCCGCCCATGGCCATGCCTGCCATCATACCTGCAGGATTCAATCCTCCACCACCAGACATTTCGGTTCCTCCGTTGATCCCCATTTGTCCAAGTGCATTCGCTCCTGCAATTCCGACTTCTGCCTGTTTTTCAAGTTGATATGCTGCAAAATGAGAACTTTCCGTTTCTTTTCTTTGAGCATATTGTGCCTCTTCTCTCTGGATACGCATTGTTTCTTCCATATTCTCTGCATTGATTTTCTGCTGATCATGAAGATTCTTGATATTCACCTCAGACTGAGCCTGAACCGTGGCTGCTGCAATATCCTGAGTCACGCTCTTAAGTTGGATATAGCCTTCGCTTGATTTATCAACCTCAATCGCATTGATGTCAATTGCTGTAATATTCACTCCAAAATCATTTTCAAACCGTGATTTTACATCTGCTTCAATCAATTCATTAATCCGAGGAATGTCACGTTCAATCTGAACAACCGGAATATTCTTCTCAGCAGGCGCATTTGCCACTACCCCTTTTACATAACGAGATACCGCATCTCTTATCTGTGTCTGGAATGCATTTAAGTCAAAGTTTGTAAGTCTATGTAATTTTATGAATTCTCTGTAATCAGCAATATTAAAAGTCAATTTTCCTCTTACTGCTGTCGGTACTCCAAAATCCAAAAAACGTGGGTCATATAAATCAAAGAAAGGAACGGCGAATGGCACTTGTATGACTCTTGCCATATTGATGAAGTATACTTCAGCCTGAAATGGAGTTCCGCCTTCATACGCAAGTCCTACAACACTTGCCAATACCGGAAGGTTCTCCGTCTTAAGAATCTGATCACAAGGGCCTTTGATAAAGTCCTGCATAACACCATTCTTCTGATTATAGACAAATACTGCCACCTCTCCTTCTTTTACACGAAGAGATGAGCCCCATCTGATTGCATTTTCTCTGTTGTTGTCTCCTGTCTGCGAGCCGTTTGGGTGCCATTTCCAAATCAAATACGATGGCTCATCACATCTAATCTCATCCATGAATCCTCCGGCTTTTAATTTTCCAAATAGTGCCATAATTATTTGAGCTCCTTTCCTATGTCCTCTTTTATTTAATTTAATATCTTTTTATTTTAATTCTTTCTCATATGCAAGAATGACTATACCGCCACATATAACACTGATGCCTAATAACGCAACCATATAAAATGAAAAATTCAGAGATATCTCCTTTTGTATTGAGAATGCAAAAATTACTAATTAAATCTATTTTCCGCTCTATACTTCCAGCCTTTTCCAATTCCTGCAAAGGTTTCTGTACAGAACTAGTTGTTTTTGTACGCCTTAATTCATATCCCATGAAGATCAGTTTGCCGCAAACGAAATAAGTGTTGCTCCACAATTTGAGCAGAACGTCTTCCTTCGTCCCCCTGTTAACCAATCTTTATTTTTAACTCTTTCATCTTGTCTAAATACATCTGTTTTATGTTTAAAAATGCTAGATCATTTGGAAATGACAATTCAGCTTTTTGGTACGCCTGTTGCATCTTAGAAACCCACGCATCACTGATTGTTCTTGCTATAGTTATATTACTTTCCATTGATTTTGCACTTTTCTGACATTTATTCATCATTGTGTTTTTTGACAACACCACATCAATATTAGCAACAGCCAGCATCATGAATTCCATGATATCATCCACTGTATTTGGGATTGGAAAACTTCTTACCAATGAAAGTTTCTTTTGATCAGCGGGATCAATCGCACCTGCAAAAATAGTCCCAAATCCTGCTTGCTTTCTAGTGGCCTCTATAGACATCAGTTGTTCACTAAATGCTCTGACCGAACTTACAGCAACCTGTCCTGTAATTTTCATTCCGCAGTCTGGACAGATTGCAATTGTCTGAGAAATTACTGCTCCACAATTTGGACATTTCAATATCTTTCCCGCATATTCCTGTTGTCTCTCTTCTCCATTGGATGGACTTTGACTTACTGTTGGTATTGGTGGAATGCGCTCTGCATCTCCACCAATACCAACAAGTGTGCCGCATTCCATGCAGAATTTTGCACCCTCATTCAATGAAGCACCGCAATTCGTGCAAAACTTAGGTTTTGGGTTTCTCACATTCTGATTGGAAAGAGCTTCAGTTTGTAGGATCACAGTAGGTTCCGCTTTTACAATTCCTCCAAAAAAATTAGTAGGATTTGCTTTTGGTTCAGACATAACCTGCTTCGTTGCTGCAGTTACCGTTTCTGTCACTGAGTCCGTTACATTTTTCAGGCTTGCTGCCAAACCCGATAACCCCTTAAACGGATTTTCTTTTTTTTCAGGTTGAGGCACCACATATCCTAAAACCTCACTGACTTCATTTACCCATTCAGTTGCAATTCTTTTTCCTGCAGCTTCAAAAGCAAATATTTCACGACCCTGAACAAATTGAATCTGAAGGCAAGTACCGTATTCTCCATTTTTGATTTGTGCTATCTGTACTCTCTCATCATATATTTTAATGTCACTAAGTGCATATACTTCTACTTCAATAGTTGGTTTTGCAAATACCCCATTCTTCTTTATACACGCCAGAAAGATATGCTTATTTGTAAGTACCAGCTCTTTTATTCTGCCTCTGTTATCGCCGAGTCTTTGAACATCTGGTGTTTCAAGAATAATGCTTTCATCCATGTCTAAATTGTAATCAACCATCTTTATGTACCCCTTACTCTCTCATTATCGTTTTCTATTTAAAACGCATTATATATTTAATATTTTACATCTAGTAGACATAGGCGTCAACAATACTTATTAGTTATTAACTATAAAACCAAAATAAGAGTTCCGCTTAAAAAATGTGCGAAGCCCTTATTTTTACTAATGTTTTCATTATTAATTTGAAATGGTAGTTCGAGAATATTTCTAAATCTACAAGTGTAAAACTCGCTCTTTGATTTCCTGGGTGCGCCCCTGATTCCAGAACTGGGTTCCGATATAACCGCAGGTGCGGCGCGCCACATTCATCTTCTCCTGATCCCGGTTGCCGCAGTTCGGGCATTCCCAGACTAGCTTGCCGTCTCCTTCCACGATCCGGATTTCTCCGTCGTAGCCGCAGTTCATGCAGTAATCACTCTTGGTGTTGAGTTCCGCGTACATGATATTTTCGTAGATGTACTGCATCACAGAGATGACCGCCTCCAGATTGTCTTTCATATTCGGCACCTCCACATAGCTGATGGCTCCACCCGGAGACAGCTCCTGGAACTGGGACTCGAACTTCAGCTTCTCGAAGGCATTGATTTTCTCGGTCACATGCACGTGATAGCTGTTGGTAATGTAGTTTCGATCCGTGACACCTGGAATACTTCCGAAGCGCTTCTGCAGGCACTTGGAAAACTTGTAGGTGGTGGACTCCAGCGGAGTTCCGTAAAGGCTGAAGTCAATGTTATGCTCTGCCTTCCACTCGGCGCACGCGTCATTCAGTCGGTGCATCACCTTCAAGGCAAAGGCTTTTCCTTCTTCATCCGTGTGGGACACCCCCTTCATATAGCGGGTGCACTCGCACAGACCTGCATACCCCAGCGAGATTGTCGAATAGCCGTTGAACAAGAGCTTGTCGATCACTTCTCCCTTCTCCAGACGGGCCAGTGCCCCGTTCTGCCAGAGGATCGGCGCCACATCCGACTTCGTTCCCTTCAGTCTCTCGTGACGGATCATCAGTGCCCGGTAGCACAGATCCAGACGCTCATCCATGATGTCCCAGAACTTCTCCAGATCCTTTCCAGAGGAGCAGGCCACATCCACCAGATTGATCGTCACAACGCCCTGATTAAACCGGCCGTAAAACTGTCCTTTTCCCTCACCATTTTTGTAGACAGTCAGGAACGAACGGCACCCCATGCATGGATAACAGAAGCCATCCTTCAGCTCCTTCATCACCTTCTCGGAGATATAATCCGGAACCATGCGCTTCGCCGTACACTCCGCCGCCAGCTTCGTCAGCTCGAAGTACGGGGTCCCCTCGCGGATATTGTCCTCCTCCAGCACATAGATCAGCTTCGGAAATGCCGGGGTAATGTAGACTCCCTTCTCATTTTTCACGCCGAGAATCCGCTGACGCAGTACTTCTTCTATAATAAGGACCAGATCCTGCTTCGTCTGCCCCTCTTCCACCTCATTTAAATACATGAACACCGTCACGAAAGGTGCCTGTCCATTGGTCGTCATCAGTGTCGTCACCTGATACTGAATAATCTGAACGCCCTGACGGATCTCGTCGCGCACACGCTCCTCCGCAATCTGCGCAATCATCTCCTCCGACGCATCCACTCCTGCACGCTCCATTCTCCGGCGCACTTCCTTTTGAAATTTCTCTCTGCTGACCTGCACGAACGGTGCCAGATGTGACAGGGAGATGCTCTGCCCGCCATACTGCGAGCTCGCAATCTGTGCGATCGCCTGCGTCGCAATATTACATGCCGTAGAAAAGCTCTTCGGACGCTCGATCATCGTCTCACTGATAACCGTTCCATTCTGCAGCATATCCTCCAGATTCACCAGACAGCAGTTGTGCATATGCTGTGCAAAATAATCTGAATCATGGAAATGAATCATTCCTTCTTCATGTGCCTTGACAATATCCTCTGGAAGCAGAAAACGCTTCGTGATGTCCTTACTCACTTCCCCTGCCATATAGTCGCGCTGTACACTGTTGACGACCGGATTCTTGTTCGAGTTTTCCTGCTTCGCCTCCTCGTTATTGCACTCCATCAGGCTGAGAATCTGCTGATCCGTAGAATTGGACTTACGGACCATCGCTCTCTTGTAACGATAAGTGATATAATTGCGTGCCACATTAAACGCATTTTTCTCCATAATATGGTTCTCGACCATATCCTGAATCTCCTCCACACTTGGCACACGGTTTTTCATCGTACACTCTTCCTCAACAGCCTTCACAATCAAATGTATCGTCATGGCGTTCATCTGCTCTGACTCTGCTACACTTTTATTCGCCTTTTCAATTGCCGCTTCAATTTTCTTCTCGTCGAACTCGTCCTCGACTCCGCTTCGTTTGATAACTCTCACTTTCGTTCACCTCTTGCTTTTTTCATACTGGTAAAATCAGGGAAATCAATGTCACGCTTTCGTACATTTTTGAGATACATTTTCACTCTCAATTCCCACCTCGATTGTTACCGCAACTTTATCAAGTATACTACAAAACTGACCGGTATCAAAGAAGTAAATTTGACGAAATCAAAAATATTCATCCTCAATCTTTTTAGGAAGTTTATAGAATATGCATTTTACTTTAGATTACCTTTATTGAATAAACACAGATTAAACACACTTTCTTCCTATACTTGTAATCAGATAGTTGATACAAACTATCGCCCCCTCACAAAGTATGGCATACCAAAATGCCTGCTTTACTCTCATTCCTTTAGGTATAAAAATGGGGCTGTCGCACTAAGTAATTAGTGCGCAGCTCCTTTTTTATGCAAAAACACAAATGCCAGGCTTCGAAAAGCCTGGCAAAAGGTGTAAAATATACTTATGCTAATAAATAAAATCTTACAAAAGAATTATACTCTGGCAGAAGATTTTTATCAACTAAAACTGCCACTAAATATCGATTACATAATCCCAGATAATGATTCGGTGCGTTTGCTAAGTCAATTCGTGGAGGAGATGAATATTTCAGATTTATTAGGGACTTATTTCCGGATTCGGAAAAATACTGCAACGCCAAAACAGATGCTGAAGATTATGCTCTATGCTTACATGAATAAATGC
>NZ_FQZY01000069.1 GCF_900142165.1 Hespellia stercorisuis DSM 15480 | reverse complement strand
GTTCGGTCCCTATCCGGCGTGGGCGTAGGATATTTGAGAGGAGCTGACCTTAGTACGAGAGGACCGGGTTGGACTGGCCGCTGGTGTATCTGTTGTTCTACCAAGAGCATAGCAGAGTAGCCAAGCCGGGAAGGGATAAACGCTGAAGGCATCTAAGCGTGAAGCCCCCCTCAAGATGAGATATCCCATAACGTCAAGTTAGTAAGACCCCTTGAAGACGACAAGGTAGATAGGACAGAGGTGGAAGTGCAGTAATGTATGGAGCTGACTGTTACTAATAGGTCGAGGGCATAACCAAACGGAATAGGTAATAGGATGGATTGGATAGTATTTAATTCTTTGTGTGAAGTTTTGAAGGTATATTTATATAGAAGCATCAGCTGATGGGTTGGTGCTTTTTTCATAAAGAATGTACTTTTTCTTGACAAAGTGCCGCTTAATAGATATAATATTTGGGTGGCATAAGTTATATTTAGGGGATTGGTCAAGTGGTATGATAGGGGTCTCCAAAACCTTTGGTGGGAGTTCGATTCTCTCATCCCCTGCTAAGAGAAGCAATCAATACGATACGTATTGGTTGCTTTTTTTCGCTTGTGAAACTCTTTGTTCTATAACAGGAAACTCTTTCTTATGCCGACAATGAACGGAGCGGCATTGTGCCTGCAGGAATGTCGTTCTTCAAAAACAAGATTAAGTACAAGATTAAACATAGCTATTGACAAAGTATATTATACAACATATAATATACAAAAAAGAAGTATATATAAGCAGGAAATACATACAAAAAAGAAGATATATGTTTAAGAAGAAATGCAAAAAAGAAATATAAAAAGAAAGGAAGTTCAGGAATGATATTTACTTTAAATGCACCAATGTTTGACTTCCTCGTATTGGCAATCATAGACCGACATGATACGTATGGATATGAGATCAGTCAGACCATCAAACAGGTTTCCAATACAAAGGATTCGACCTTGTATCCTGTGCTGAAGCGTTTGCAGGAAAAGGGATGTGTGACAACCTATGATGAACAGTTTCAGGGCCGAAACCGCAAGTATTACAGGATTACAGACAACGGGCGTATAATCTGTGATGAGTGGAGAAAAGAGTGGAGTGCGTACCGCGCAGGAATAGACAGGATTGCGAATTGTGCAAATGAAGGCGGCGCAGAAGGAGGGAATGAGAATGACTAAGACAGAGTACATGGAATCTTTATCAAAGAGGCTAAAGAGCCTGCCAAAAGAGTCTTATGAGGAGGCAATGGAATATTTTGAAGAATATTTTGCAGAGGCAGGAGAAGGAAACGATCAGGAAGCGATAGAGAATCTGGGAACGGTAACGGAGGCGGCAAATCAGATCATCACAGATATGGCGATTGAGAATGCGGCTGTTCCGGAAAAGCAGAAAAGTGTGAAGAAGGGGATTTCCGCGGTATGGATCGGCATACTTGCCATATTTGCTGCACCGATTGCCCTGCCCGTGGCATTTACAATCGCGATTCTGGCACTATGTGTCGTGTTTGTAGTAGGTGTCCTGATATTCTCTCTCCTGATCTCAGCAGTGGCGGTGGTATTCGCGGGAATTGTGGGAGTATTTGGAGGTATATGGCTTATTTTCAACGATCCGGCGTGTGGTCTGGCAACGCTGGGCAGTGCACTGTTGTCAGTCGGGATTGGAATCCTGCTTTGCTGGGGGACGGTGCTGGTCGGAAGGTGGACGGTTCGCGGAACTGTAAAATGCTTTGGAAGATGGGCAGGGAGGGGGAAGAAGCATGGAAAAGCGTAAAAAAATAACACATAAAATTTTGCTGGCGGCACTCATCTGTACTGCCGTTGGAGCAGTATTTCTGCTTATCGGAATGATTTTAGGAGGGAATCCGGGAATATACATTGATCGGACGGGAATCCACAGTGTGAATGAGGTTCTTAAACGTGACGGAGAGGAAGGCGGCTATCAGACCCTCGGAAAAAAGAAACTGGATAAGTTCAGTACCATCAGCATGAATGTGGATTACGGTGATATCCAGATCCTGCCTTCCGACGATAAGCACTGTTATCTGGAGTATTGTTTAAGCGAAAATAAGTCGGATATTTCGTATCAGGTAAAGGATGATACATTTACATTTAAAAGCAAAATGGGACTGAACGGCGGAAGAATGTATATTACATCCTTTGATTTCTCGGGGCTATGGAGAAAAGATATACCGGAGAAGACGGAGATTGTAAAACTCTATATTCCCCGGGATGCAGAATTTCAGGATATAAAGCTGGTCGCTGAGTGCGGCGATATCTCGCTGCAGAATCTGACAGCAGAAGGATTGGAGCTGCAGACGGACTACGGGGATGTTAATATTGAAGAATTTCGCTGCAAGGACAGCCGTTTTGATCTGGAGTCAGGAGATGTGAGCATAGAGAGCGCAGATCTCGGTGATTGCCAGATAGAGAGCGATTATGGCAATGTGGAATTGAATCTGACTCAAAAGGTGGAGGCGTATAGTTATGATCTGGAGACAGATTACGGAGAAATTAAAATACCGGGTGTATCGATCTCAGGCCAGGATGGGCAGAACTACAGAAGTACCGGTGGAGACGAAGGGAAGATAAAAGTGAGCTGTGATTCCGGTGATATAGTGATTGAAAATAAATAAATGTGGTAAAAAGCATCCGGAGATTTCGCGGTACTGCGAAAAGATAATTGTAAGATGAATTACAAGGTGGAAAGGAGGATTCGCCGACAATACTTGACAAACCATGAAAAATTATGGTATAAATATTTCTAGCGATCTTATCGCGTAGGGGATTGGTCAAATGGTATGATAGGGGTCTCCAAAACCTTTGGTGGGAGTTCGATTCTCTCATCCCCTGCTAGAATAAAAAAAGACTTTTGTATCAGCTGTTCCAGGTGCAGTATGGTTGTTACTGTTCATACGCAAGCTTGCCACCTGCTGTCAAGCTATGCGCCAATCAAGTAAATATAACCATGAGCCGGTTCCATCATCAAAGATGATGACGTATCAAAATACGAGCAGGAATATATGAGGGCAGGCAAAAACGAAAAGTATGGTAACTAATAAGATATACACGTCCGGAAATCTTCTTGCAGGATATTCTGTGGACTTTAATAAGCATGGTTTTCACGGTATTCGTGATTTCAAACAACTGATCAGAAGGTAGGAGGGTATTAAGGGGAGCGTAAAACGGGTGTCTTACTTTTTTTCAGGAGTGATCATGCTGCTATGCAGTGCGCTGCTGATTCTCGTACCGACAGAGGGCTATCAGATCGTACTGCTCATTCTGGAAATTGCATTGTTCAGGTTGTGATTTCATTTATCTGCCTGCTCCATCTCAATTCAGCAGAAATCATTGCAATTGTATATGGTGTTGGTCTTTTACATTCCGCAGTCTCGCATATTGTAGCTGCTTTTCGCAGAACAGCAATTGTTTATGTGCAGTAATCGCTGTTTCTGAATTTATTGGAATAGTTTCCGATTTGATAAGACCAATTCATAAGGAAGTTTGGGGGACTTAACAGTCCCCTTTTTTATTTAAAATTTTTTATCATGCTATTCAATTCTTTGGGCTTGTAATGAAGTCTGTCTATGGCAACATTGTGAGATATGTCAATGCGTCAAGAGCTTTGTTTCCATCGTAAAGTGCCATGTACTCAACATCGTGGACGTTTACTACATCCATATTTTTCAAACTGGTAATCAGATCGTCGGTTGTTAGCAGGTTTTGCTAAAAAGACTACCCATAGAGGTAGGTTACAAGAGCAGTATTATCTGATAATCTTTAAAAGTATAGTAAATGGTTATGCCCTTTTCTACATTTTAGGATAATAAAGACAGATGACGCAAAGGAGTTGAAATCATTTGTGGAAAATATTTATATAAAAATACCCGCGATCTTCCAAATGCTGAAAAAGGCAGAGAAAGAAGGTGCGATACTGTATATCCACGCGCTTGGTGGATTTGGAAAAACGGCGGCGGTGGAATATTATTTTCGCAGAAAGCCACACCTTGTGTTAAGGGGCAGTTATTGCAGCGGAGTGCTTGACGATATGCCAAATATTCAGGATATAAAGCAGTCGATTGTGGTTGTTGATGATATATCAGCAATTACGGATGCAAAAAGCCAGGAATATGTAAGAAATTTAATAGAAAAAGCGGACAAACAGCTCGTACTGATCGGGCGGACCCCCATACCAAAATGGATTCATTCTGAAAATTTGAAAAAATGGATCTTATCGGCGACCGAGAGTGATTTGGCGATGAATGCAGAACTTACGGCGAAGATGCTGGCTGCTTTTCATGTTGAGGTATCCCCCGAGGTGGCACAGCACATAGCAGAACTGACCATCGGCCACCCGGTGACTATAGCGATGGTCGCTCACCGGATGGATGGCGGGAAGGAATTTGATGCGGAAGTGATCGAGCAGGTGCAGTTGGACTTGTATGCCTATTGCGATCATGCTTTTTATGATACCTGGGACGAGGAATTAAAGCGCACATTATTCTGTTTAGCGCCCTTTGAGCATTTCACCCCGCGTATGCTGGAGCTGGTTTCCGGGTGCGCCAACGGGGAAAAGATAGTCGCAAAGGCACTGTCTATTAGTCAGGCCATCACAAGTGATGGGAATGGAACCTATCAGATGCGGCCGGTTCTGCGTGATTATTTAAGATATAAACAAAAAATAACACTGACCAAATCGCAGATAAATGACATATACAACAACGCAGGATTTTATTATGAGTCAGAAGGTGATATGGAAAATGCCTTGTTTTGCTACAGCCGGAGTGATAATCAGGAAAAAATTGCTGAGCTGCTTGTGCAAAATGCTATGCTTCAACCGGGAAATGGCCATTACTTTGAAACAAGAGAGTATTACTTCCATCTTCCCAGTGAGATCATCGAGTCATCCCCGGTATTGATGGCGGGACTTTCGATGCTTCATTCTCTGATGATGCAGACAATGGAAAGTGAGCAGTGGTATGAAAAACTAAAGAGCTTTTCCGAAGATCAGGAGGCTTTAGACACACAACAGAGAGAAGCGAAGATACGCCTTGCTTATCTTGATATCGCACTTCCCCACAGAGGAAGTACAAAGGTTTCGGAAATATTAAAAAGTGTAGCAATTCTGTGTGCCAACCAGCGTATTGAAATGCCGGAATTTTCTGTCACAAGTAATTTACCCTCCGTCATGAGTGGCGGCAAGGATTTTTGCGAATGGAGCAATAACAGCCTTGAGATGGCGCGTATGCTAAAAAAGCCTGTGGAGCTGGTGCTTGGCAGGTTTAGCGTGGGACTTGTGAATGTATCCCTTGCGGAGAGTGCCTTTGAAAAAGATTCCATGGATGTCTACGAGATCATGTCTATGCTCAATAGCGCATATGTAAAGGCAGACACAAAGGGCAACCCCGAAATATGCTTCGCCGCTATGGGGATTATGGCAAGGGTACACATAAGCAGAGGACAGCCGCAGCTTGCGTTATCTATAATAGAAGATTTTCGTGAAAAGATGCTGGCAGGCGGTCAAAACCAGCTGATACCAAATATTGACGCATTTCTTGTGTGGCAGGCACTGCTTGCGGGGAATGTGCAGGCAGCAGAAAAGTGGCTCACAGGGCAGGCCCCAAATGAAAATATTGATTTTAATATATTAGAGCGATACCAGTATATGATTAAAATTAAAACCTACATTGCTCTGGGCAGGCTGGAAGAAGCTGCCACATTAACGGAACGCATGTCGGTGTATTGCGAGGAATATGATCGCAATTATAATCAGATCGAACTGGGACTGCTCCGCACGATTATACAGTATCGGATGAGGCTTGGAGACTGGAAAAAGAGTCTTGAAAAGGCACTGCAAAAAGCCTATGCCTATGTTTTTATCCGTGTGGTGGCTGAATATGGCACTGCACTTTTACCCCTTCTGGAACAGGCGGAGAAGATCGATGTGGATAAAACATATTTGAAAAAAATAATTGCGGCTACAACGAGCATGGCAAAAAATTATCCTGCATACCTTGTTCCACCCGTATGCTTAAAGGAACCACTTACGGAAAGGGAAAAGCGGATCTTAGCACTTCTTTGTACCGATGCCACCATAGAGGAAATCGCAAAGATGTGCGACGTCACCTATAACACTGTGCGCTATCACAACAAAAATATATACCGTAAGCTGGGCGCAGAAAATCGGGACGAAGCAAGACTGAAAGCCCGTCAGTTGGGGGTGGAGGATGGTTCATTGTAAGCTTTCTATATAAGTTATTTTATAAAAATCGATATAAAGGAAATAAAAAATGAAGGGAAGAAGAAAAATGTGTAAAAAGAAGAAAAGAATCTTAAGTCTTGTGCTATCACTGCTCATGGTACTTACGATAGCACCTATGCCGGTCTCGGCTGCCGAGATGACGGAGCCGGAAGCAAATGAGGCTGCGGCACCTGAGGATACGGTTGAAGCATCAGAGCAGGCAACGGAAGAACCGGCGGCAGAACCTGTGGCAGAAACTACGAATGGTCTGCAGCAGCCTGCGGCGGGTGACGGCACGATAGGGAACCCCTACCAAATCGCCAACGCAGATAACCTGTACTGGTTCGCAGCTAAGGTCAATGGAACGGAGGCGGACGGTACGCAAAATGCAGCTGTCTGTGCTAAACTGACAGATAACATCACAGTGAACACAAGCGTACTGAACACAGACGGGGCGCTAAGCGGCGATGGTTCAGGCTTCCGTGCGTGGACGCCAATCGGTAATCCAAGCAGTGTATTCAGTATGTATAGTGGAATTTTTGACGGTGCTGGACACACCGTCAAAGGACTGTATCTCAACACAACCGACGATTATGTAGGTCTGTTTGGCTGTAACAGAGGCACCATTCAAAATGTGATTGTGGCCGATTCTTATTTCGGGGGAACGGATTCTGTCGGCGGTGTGTGCGGCCTTAATAACAGTGGCGGCAGCATCACGAGCTGCAATAACAGTGGCAGTGTAAGCGGGGCGTATTATGTCGGTGGTGTGTGCGGCACTAATAATGGCGGCAGCATCATGAACTGTATCAACAGTGGCAGCGTGAGCGGCACGTCCAATGATGTTGGTGGTGTGTGCGGCTCTAATGATAGTGGTAGCATCGTGAACTGCACCAACAGTGGCAGCGCGAGCACTACGTCCAGTCGTGTTAGCGGTGTGTGTGGTGAGAATTTTGACACCATCCAAAACTGCTATTATGATAAGGAGAAATATACCGGTGGAGACAATGGTGTAGGCATTGCCGGCTCAGACGTACTGGGCAGTGCTGAGGGCAAAACCCCGGCGGAATTTGCAAGCGGCGAAGTAACGTGGCTATTGAACGGCAGCAAGAACCCAGCAGAGGGCGAGACACTTGCTTGGGGACAGACGTTATCCGGTGATAAAGCAGATGCATATCCTGTTCTTGGTGGTGCAGTTGTATATCAGGTAGATAAATATGAGAGCTGTATTGTATCAGAAACTTCAAAGTCAGGATATAACAATACCAATGAGCCTATATTTGGACCACATACATACGGTGAGCCAGTTTGGACATGGGATGATGGGAAAACCAGTGCAACGGCAGAATTTATCTGTACGATTGATTCCAGTCATATGGAGAAAGTTGACGCAACGGTAACTGAAGATAAGGCAAATCATACAAAGACAGCAACAGTGTCAATGGGTGGAACGGAGTATACAGATACCATTACTGTTGCCACTGTTCTCACAGGCACAGGCACAAAGGAAGACCCCTATCAGATTGGCACGGCTGAGGAGCTGATGGCGTTTGGGGATATTGTCAATGGTACGAACGGTGCAACACAGAACACAGCTGCCTGTGCCATACTGACGGGTGATATCACGGTGAATACAGGGGTATTGAATGAGGACGGGACGCTGAACAGCAACACTACAGATTTCCAGGTGTGGACGCCAATCGGTAATGATACCAATCCATATAGTGGAACTTTTGACGGAGGTGGACATACCATCAAAGGACTGTATGTCGACACCACTGCCAGTTATGTAGGTCTGGTGGGCTATAACAAAGGAACCATTCATAATGTGATTGTGGCTGATTCTTATTTTAAGGGCAACGAGTATGTCGGCGGCGTGAGCGGCATCAATTCTGAAACCGTCATGAACTGCACCAACGGCGGCGGCGTAAACGGAAAGACAATGGTTGGCGGCGTGAGCGGCAGCAATTTAAAAACCATTATGAACTGCACCAACAGCGGCGGCGTGAGCGGTCAGGGATGGATTGGAGGCGTGAGCGGCAATAATGGGAGTAGCGGCACCATCACAAGCTGCGCCAACAGCGGCAGCGTGAGCGGCAGCGGCAGCAGCTCTACTGTTGGTGGTGTGTGCGGCCTTACTCGTAAGGATAGTGTCATTACGAACTGCACCAACAGCGGCAGCGTAAGCAGCACATATACTGCTGGAGGTGTGTGCGGGGAAAATGAAGGCACTATTACACACGGTACCAACAGCGGCAGTGTGAGCAACGCAAAGTATGCTGGCGGTGTATGCGGCTATGATCGGTACCAACACATCACGAATTGCTATTACGATAATCAAAAATGCACCATTGGGGGCATTATGAAGAATGATAAAAAGGGCAGTGCCGAGGGCAAAACCCCGGCGGCATTTGCCAGCGGCGAAGTAACGTGGCTGCTGAACGGCCAAACTGCCACTCCGGCAGATGGTGAGACACTTGCATGGTATCAGAATCTTGGCGAAAATGGGGATCCAACGCCTGTGCTGGATAGTACGCATGGGGTTGTTTATAAGAATGAACATACAAATGGCGATGCGACATATGATAATGGAATTACTTACATTGTGGCAGCTACAGCCAAGACTGTGGATGGAGCCGACGTAAGTGTCAATCTGGAAGGACTAAAAGTCTATACAAAAGGTACAAAGGCGACCGTGACTGCTCCAGTTAACAGTGGTTACAACTTTGTGGGCTGGTATGTAAAGCGTAATGAAACACCGTATTATACGGGAAATGCATTATCAACAAATAGAACATATACATTTACAGCAGAACAGGATATTGATTTGGTTGCTGTTTACCAGGCACTTGGAACAGTTGAGTTGACACTTGGCGGTAGTTATAACTATACAATCAATGGTACTTCAAAATCGGATGCAACCACGGAAGCATACACATTGGGGACCACCATTACATTAACCACAAATGGTGACAAGTTTGCATATTGGACAAACGCAGCGGGTATGATTCTTAGCCGGAAGCAAGAATATACATTTACAGTAACTGGTAAGGATACGATTACAGCAGAGTTTGACAGTACAACCGGTGGAACGATTGTGAATTTTATTAGCTTTTACAATCAGGTAATGAAGAGAAACCAGTGGTCAAATGCAGCGGATATAACAATTGCAGAGGCACCGACACGATATGGGTATACCTTTAAGTGCTGGTCCATAGATGGTACAGAATACGAAACTGAAGATGCATTAAAGGAGGTCATTGCTGCTCAGATCGAGAGCAAAGCTGAGAAGCTTACCGTAACACCAGTTTATACAAAGGAAACCGCATCATATACGGTAACAGTGATTGGTGGAACTGGTTCAGGTTTGTATGAAGTAAATGCTGTTGCCAGTGTTACAGCAAATGCAGCGGAAGCAGGAATGAAATTTGCCAACTGGACAGATTTGACTGGTAAGATTGTAAGTTATAATGAAACATATCAGTTCTATGTAATTGGAGATACTACGTTAACGGCAAATTTTGTAGAGGAAGCAACAGTAGTAGAAGAAAAAGGAACAACAGAAATTGTAGATATCGTAAAAGATACGACAAACAATAAGATTACCTTCGTTTCCATGAGTACCGTACCGGTAGGATGTACAATTCTTAAGGCAGGTGTTATTGCAACTGCGGATAGTGATGTAGGCACCAGTGGAGATGGATTTAATAAAGATACAGCTGCTATAGTGAGAGGCAATGCTTGGTCGGGGAATGCATACCGATATTCTTGGACGATAAAGACAACCAAGACAGTTTATGTGCGAGCTTATCTGGAATACAAAGATAATGAAGGAAATCAAATCGTAGTATATGGTAGCATGACACAAGACAATATAAACGAATAAGAAAGCGAGGAATAGAAAATGAAAGAAGAATATGTAATGCCAGTATGTGAAATTGTGGAATTTGAGACGGAGGATGTTATCATGGCCAGTATTCCTGGTTGGGGTGAAGGTGGTAGCGAAGATGGTGATATATAATAGAGGTGTTTCGCATTGACTAACTAGATAGATTTTGAAAGGGAAGGCAGGAGATTATCAGCGGCCTTCCTCTTTCTATTATAAAATGTGTAAAGAAAAAGAGGATATTTCTTATGAAAAAAATAGGAATGATCATATGTACATTTGTCATGTTATTTGTTATATCAACAAATGTTCAGGCAGCTGAGACAACGTATTCCGAAGGACATTTTTATTACCATGTTCACGATGGTTATATGTCTATTTCCGGTTATCTGGGAAGAGAGACGGAAGTAGTGATTCCGTCCAACATTGCTGGCAAGCCGGTGTCAGAGATAGAAGACCATGCATTTGACGGGTGCAATACGCTCAAGTCCATTACAGTCCCAGATACGGTTACCCGTATTGGGGAAAGTGCATTTACAGGAGCAGATTCTCTGGAAAAAGTAATCAGCCAAACGGAAGGGGTCAATATTGTTGTCAAAGAGAATGTAACAATCATAGATGATTTCTCTGGTGAGCTCACATCTGATACAAAGCCGGACGATAACGAATCAAATTCGGACACTACGATAGAAAGCGGTTCGGAAGGAATTGGAGAAGCTGGGCACGAAGAACCGGAAGACATAGCTGCCTTAAAAGGTATCAATATTAAGGGTAGTGATACGGTGATTTCTGTAGATGATAAGCATCATTTGATATCAATAGATGGTGCGGGAAATATAGTGATTTTGGACGATTCAAAAAAGTATAGCATGACAGATAATAAGGATGAAACGGTCCGTATTACAGATGCAGACGGCAATGAAGTGACAGTGGATGACAATGGAAATGTCCAGATTCCATCGCAAAAAGGCTTAACTAAAATAAAAGTTGCAATCGCAATCGGAGTTGTCGCAATTATAATTATCGTGTGCGGTGTTTTGCTTTATCGCAGGAAAAAGAAGAGGTAGACATGCAATCTTGCTATATAAAATTGGCAGCTCATACAATAAAAGTAAATGCTATTTATGAAACCACAATGGAATTCTGTAAGGAATATTTACTGCCGAATGATATATGTGGTTGTGATTTCGACTTGGAAATAACAGTGGAGCAGAAAGATATTGAACTGGAACGTCAGAAATCAGAATCCGAAGACATCAAGGAGTGCATTCCTATCCGCCATTTTTCTGACGAATATCTGGAAACTCTGGCTGTTTACCGCCAGATCGCAGAGCAGATGGTAGACTATGATACGCTTCTTTTCCATGGCTCTGCTATAGCAGTAGATGGACAGGGATATCTCTTTACCGCGAAAAGTGGAACGGGAAAATCTACCCACACCAGACTATGGAGGGAATACTTTGGTGAACGTGCGGTGATGGTTAATGATGATAAGCCGTTGTTAAAGATTACAGAAGATGGCGTCACGATCTATGGCACACCATGGGATGGAAAGCACCGCTTAAGCAATAATATTTCTGTGCTCCTCAAGGCAATCTGTATTCTGAATAGAGATGAAACAAATCATATCGAACAGGTATCTGGTAGAAAAGGATATCCCTTATTACTCCAACAGACCTATCGCAGTGCTGAGCCTTTAAAACTAATGAGAACATTGGAACTGCTGGACCGCATGATTGAGAATACGAGTATTTATTCCCTTGGCTGTAACATGAGACCAGAAGCGGCAAAAGTGGCATACGAAGGGATGCAGACCGTAACGAGCAAAGAACGGAGGGAAACGAAATGAAGTTAAACAGTGATTTTATTACACACAATACTGGAGAAGAACAGGTGATGGTAGCAACTGGAAGCACAGCATTTGCGGGACTGGTTCGCAACAATAAGACGGCAGCCTTTATTGTAGAACTATTAAAAGAAGAGACAACATTGGAGCAGATTGTAGATGCTGTATTTGCGAAGTATGATGCCCCAAGAGATGTGATAGAGCAAGATGTAAGAAAAATTATTGATTCCTTAAAAGGAATTGGAGCAATTAATGGATAAAGCTAAGATTAGAGAAATACAGGAAAAAGGTCATTATTATAGTGTGCCAAAAGGCATTAGTATGAAGCCGATGCTTCAAAGCAGAGAAAATGTAGTAGACATCGTTCCTTTTGACGGACTCTTGAAAAAATATGATGTTGCATTGTATTATCGCGAGACAACAAACCAATATGTGCTGCATCGTATATTGGAAGTGAAACAGGATTGCTATTACTTCTATGGCGATAATTGTTGGCAGAGGGAGATTGTTCCCCATGAGGCGGTTGTTGGGGTGGCATCACAGTTTTTCCACAAAGGTGCATGGATTCCAGTAACAGATAAAAAGTATCTGTGCTATGTGCACCTATGGTGTGATTTTCTACCATTAAGAAGGCTTCTGTTTCGAATACGGGACAAGATAAAAAGAATAATTTATAAGCATAGGATGAGGAATACAGATTGATGAAGCAGAAAACAGACCGTTCCACCTTGCGCTGGATTAGTAATGTGGCTGGAAAGAAAAAACTCTATATTGTAATCTTACTGCTGGTGCAGGTCGTTCTTGGCATCAGCAGTGTTTTCTATGCATTCATTCTGAGGTCGCTCATTGATGCGGCTGTGGCTGGGAACAGGGACAAATTTTTCTTGACCGTTGTCGCGCTTGCGGGTCTTGTATTGTTTCAGATTCTCCTTCGTGCCATCAACCGATTTTTCGAAGAATATTCCAGAGCAGCCATGGAGAATGGCTTTAAGAGCCGCTTGCTGTCATTTTTATTAAGAGAAGATTATGGAAGAATCACAGCAATTCACTCGGGAGAGTGGATGAACCGTCTGACTTCTGACACCGTAGTTGTGGCGGATGGTCTTGCTCAGATTGTTCCCGGTGTGGCAGGAATGCTGGTGAAGATGTGCGGTGCGCTTGTTATGATACTGGTCTTAGAACCACGATTTGGATTCATTCTGATTCCAGGGGGTGTACTTCTGGTTGTTCTGACCTATGGATTTCGCAAAGTATTGAAACGATTTCATAAGCAGATGCAAGAGGCAGACGGTACGCTGCGGGTGTTCCTGCAGGAGCGCCTTGCCAGTATGCTGGTGGTACGGGCTTTTGTGAAGGAAGAACAGACCATACAGGAAGCAGAAGAACTCATGGAAACTCATAAGAAGGCAAGAATGAAGAAGAATCATTTTTCCAATGTCTGCAATATCGGTTTTGGTGGAGTGATGCAGGGAGCCTATGTACTTGGTGCCGGGGTATGCGGTTATGGGATACTGACGGGAACCATGTCATACGGAACCCTTATGGCGATTTTGCAGCTGATTGGCCAGATACAGTCCCCATTTGCCAATATTACAGGGTATCTTCCCAAGTATTATGCCATGCTTGCCAGTGCGGAAAGACTGCGGGAAGTGGAATTGTTTTCCGATGGTAATGAAGTGACGAGTGTCCCAGATGTGAGCAATGGAAACCATAGCATCATGAGTATTTCGGGGATTCAGGACTTTTATAGAGAACATATGACGGCAATTTGCCTGGAGCATGCCAGCTTTACTTATCAGCCCTTATCGGAAGAATCCGCACAGGAGCTTCCCGTGGTGCTGCGTGATTTGAACCTGAAGATTCAGAAAGGGGATTACATAGCGTTTACCGGACCTTCCGGCTGTGGTAAGAGTACCGTACTCAAATTGTTGATGTGTCTGTATCAGCTGGATGAAGGGGCTTGTGATCTGGAAGTACAGGGGATGGGGGCTTCAAGGCTTACGCTGAATCAGACCTATCGCAGACTGTTTGCCTATGTACCTCAGGGCAATCGTCTCATGAGCGGAACGATTCGTGAGATTGTGGCTTTTTCAGACAAAGAAGGAATGAAGCAAGCCGATAACATCTGGAACGCACTAGAAATTGCCTGTGCGAAGGAGTTCGTAGCAGAACTGGCACAAGGAATTGATACCTTGCTTGGAGAGCGGGGACTTGGACTGTCAGAGGGACAGATGCAGCGAATTGCAATTGCAAGGGCTGTTTTTGCAGACAATCCGATTCTGATGCTCGATGAATCCACCAGCGCACTGGACGAGGATACGGAAACGAGACTGCTGCATAATTTGCGCTCCATGACCGATAAGACGGTATTAATTGTGACCCACAGACCAGCGGTACTTGCAATCTGCGATAAGGAAATCTGTTTTTCACAGTCAGGTGTGGAAGAGAAAGCATTGAGGAGAAGGAAGCAAGATGATTGTAAATAAGTGGAAATCTACGGATATAGATCAGAGGACTCAGTCGGAATATGACCTGTTATATCTAATCAGCAGTGTTTTAAATGATATTACTCCAAAACCACAGCGGATTGAACAGATGGACTTGAGGATGATCTATAAAGTTGCCAGATATCATACCCTGGCAGCGATTACCTGTATGGCATTAGAATCAGCGGATGCTTTTCGTCAGTGTACAGATGTGGAGCTTGTTCGAAAGTGGAAAGAATGCAAAGAAAAGGCAATCCGCAAAAATCTGTTACTGGATGCAGAACGTCAGAATATCTGCGGCTTTATGGAGCAGGAACATATCTGGTATATGCCGCTTAAGGGTGTGGTGTTAAAGGAATTCTATCCCAGACTAGGAATGCGCCAGATGGCAGACAATGACATCCTCTTTGACAGCAGATTTCAAAATGAAGTATGTCAATGGATGATTCAACACGGCTATAAGGCGATTATGGTAGGAAAAGGGAATCATGATGTCTATGAGAAAGAACCTGTTTATAATTTTGAAATGCATACTTCGTTATATGGGAAAGGGCACAATGAGGACTGGGTTCATTATTATCAGGATGTGAAGGAACGTCTGATACAAGACAGAGAAAACCAATACGGATATCATTTTACAGACGAGGACTTTTATATCTATATCATTACGCATGCCTATAAGCACTATAACGGGAGCGGTACCGGTATCCGTTCACTTCTGGATATAGCAGTCTATTTGCGGAAGAAAGAAAGCTCGTTGGACTGGAAGTATATTTCCGATGAATTGAAAAAACTTCAGGTAGCGGAATTTGAACAAAATAGCAGAAATCTGGCTGAAAAGGTATTTTCCAAGGAGCAGTATAACCTGACAGAGGAAGAAACAGGGTTACTTCACTATTTCCTCGGAGCAGGTACTTATGGAACGATGGCAAACAGGGTTGAGAAAAAGCTGCGCGAATACCAGCCGGATGATGAACTGATTAAAGGCGTTACAAAGCGCAGATATATCCGACAACGATTGTTCCCGGACGAAAGCTTTTATCAGGACTTTGTACCATTTGCTTATAGGCACAAATGGTTTAGGCCGTTTTATCTTGTGTATCGAGCGATACGGGGAGTGCTGCGTAAAAGAAAGATGATTGCCAGGGAGCTGAAAATAATAATGAAGAAATAATGAAGAAAAAATATATTCTATTGCACAAAAATATTTCTGTAGCGGATATGGAATTCCAGTGAAAAGGAGTTGGATTAACGCCCCAGCTCCGGCTCTCAAAAAAGAACTTTATTTCCATAAATCTGGAATCGTATCGTAGTTTTCCTACCCTCACATCCTTTTATTTCCAGACATGAAAAACACCTCCAAAGTAACAGATGTTGCATTTAATAAAATATTATGTTATAGTCTAACACATATTCATTCGACATTCTATTCGAAGAATAATCTAAGGTTTCCGGCGTATCGCCAAAGATTCCAGTCAATACCAGGTTTATACCGAATAACAATCCTATACGAAAGAAGTGATGCCTATGATTGTCCCAGATCTCTCGCAGCTCTTAAAAAACTTATATAAATTGAGTAAAAAAACACAAAAATCATCGAGTTACAGCATTTCTAAAAAGTCTGAATAAAATCACATAAGGAGAATACCATGTCTAAAAATCTAATCAACACATCTAAAATCAAATCGAATCAAACAAGTACAACTGCCAATGAAAAAGTTACAGTCACGACTGCCAGTCAGAAAATGTTGACCGGTCCCATACCATATCGGCTCACGAATGACTACATGTTCCGAGCGGTTCTGCAGAAAAATATCCATGCACTACGCTCCCTGATTGCCTGCCTACTTGATCTGCCGGAGGAGGAACTAATTGATATCAAAATACTCAACCCTATCATATTAGGCGATTCTATCGATGAAAAAACCTGTGTGCTGGACCTGCGGATCCATACGCCGAATACCTCCTGTCAAACACCAAAACCCATCAAGTTTATAGTGACAAGTTCTCCATCCATGTGTTAGACTTAACACAGATAGAAACCGGTCAATTGCAGAAAGAGAAGCCAGAACTTTATTATTGGGCCAAACTCTTTGTCGCCAAAACATGGGAGGAGATGCAGATGCTGAGTGAAAAATCTGAAGGAATCCAGGAGGCTGTTCTGACTCTGAAAGAGTTAACAGAAGATGAAAAAATCCAGCTGCAGTGCGAAGCACGGGAAATGTATGAACACACCATGGCATCGGCAGAGCGGTTCGGACGGATTGAAGGGAAACGTGAAGGTAAAATTGAAGGAAAACGTGAGACAGCAGAAAAAATGCTGCGGGACGGGATGGATGATGAACAGATTCAAAAATATACTGGTCTGAGTCAGAAGGATATTGAGGAGATTCGGTATACACTTTGATCTGGAACACATTAACAAAAAATCGCCAGAATCTGATGTGCCCCTGTCAAGTAGACAGGGGGCACATCAGATTCTGGCGATTCTTAAGTCATAGATTTTTCTACAGTCCTTCTTTTATTCCTCCGCAATCACAATCAGATAATCCTCATCTGAGAAGCTGACAGAAGTATTTTTCACAGGGTTGGTTATAAGGGACAATCCGTTTCTATCCTGCTTTTTGTATCCGACAAAAATCTCTCCACGATTTTTAGCAATCTCGGTCAGCGTATACATGTTGACTGTTTTGTTCAGTTGAACATAGGAGGAGGCCGGTTTCATATAAATTTCTGAGCCGTCGGCGTCAAGCAAATCCTCAAACAGAGCGACAAGCTTACGATTTTCAGATACCTGGGTCAGGATGAGGTTTGCGATGGTGCTGCCAACTACAAAATCATTTACCTTGGCAACCTTGGATAAGCGTTGATTCTCCACGGAGTGCATCTCACTGGTAATGTTAAATTCAATCTGCATTCTGGAAGCGATATCCCGCAGCTGAAGCAGAAGCAGAAGGGTCTTGGAATCAGCTTCTTCAGAACTGGTAACAGAACTGCTGTCTGTATTTGAGTTGCTGCTTCCAGATATGTTGTCAGGAGAACAGTCAGCCTGATTCAGCAACAACACATCGGTGGTACCGTTTTTCAGCAATTCGGTCAGAACCTCTTTACTGTAGATGTTGCACTGGCGGGCTGTAAACCGGAGGTGAGTGAGCTCACTATGCTCTGGTGTGTGATGACTGGATTGAAGGTCTTCGACCATGTCGTCGGTCAGACTGGTGCAGGCAAGCGTCACCGTGGAGCCGTCCGCCACATACTGATCCAGTTCATGAAGAATGAGTGGAAGAGAGCCGTTGTAGCCAAGAACCAGAAGATGATAGGGCTGCTCCGGTGCGTCTTGGGTCTGTTCGCAGTCCATCTGTAATTCCGGTTCAACTTCCACAGGAAGTGAGACACCGTCGTCCGCGGCCAGATGAATGATCTGGTCACCGGGTCTGATGACAGTATCCATAGGTGGATTCAGCATCGGAACGCCGTTCCGGTCGATACCGACCACGACTGAAGAACAAAACCAGTTCAGGATACTGCCGAAGGTCTTTCCGGCTAATTCCGGAAATTCTTCAAAATAAAATTCATCTCCGTCAAAATCAAAAAAGTCCGTAAGTACAAGAGACATGCCCGGTTGTCTGCAGGTGTGAGCGATGATGCGCGCGAGCACATCGGTGAGGAAGATGACCTCCGCTTTGCCTTCGCCGGCAATTCTGGCGGCATCGATATTTTCCTCGTTATGAATCAGGGTTGTAATGTGTGCTTCGTTGTCAAAAGCATCCCGGGACTTCAGATAAGCGACAACTGCAAGCAGTGCCTTGATGACCTGAAAATCACTCTGCTGATTGATGATAATGGAACGAGCGGTCTCTATGGAGGCCATTTCCAACAGGTGGTTGTTTGTAAAATTACCGGAGCGGCAGATAATTTCTGTAGTCTTGAAGTCTTCGATGTGGGCTTTGATTTCCTCGTCCATAAATTCCTTGTCCTGTTCTCCAATGACGAGGATGCATCCGCGTTTCTGGTTGGCATTTGCCTCAACCAGTTCGGAAAGCAGTGTATAGATACCGTCGTTAAACCCGATAATGACGGTATGCTGATTCTCAATGACTACAGAGAATCCTTTGCGCAGACTGGTCAGCTTTTCCTCGAACCCGCTGCTGATAATACCAATTAAAATACTAGTCACAAAAATGCCGCACAGTGTGACTACACTCATCAGTATGACAAAGCCGACATTGGCCGTGTCGTCACCGGCGAGTGTGCCGGCATCGATGGCATGCATCAGGCTCTGCCAGACAGAGTTCCCGGCGGACAGGTCTCCGCTGCATAAGCTTCCAAGAATACCGCCAATCACAACAACGATTGCGGTCACCAGAAACAGCATGCCAACCAGGGCGATGGTGCCCTTTCCCATAAGACGGTCAAACCAGTATCTTGCTTTCTGGCGAAACGATGGCTTTTTATTCATAATGTTACCTCCCCTTTGTAATAAAAAATCCCGTACACTAATTTTAGCTTCTGATTGCGAAAACGTCAACTATCCATAAGGGTAGGTTCTGCTCCAAAATTGTAAAAATGATATGGTTCACAGTACGGTGATAAGATGCCGTTGGAGGGATGCTATCGCATCTGCCGTGGTGTCACGCCATAGCGTTTTTTGAAAAGCCTGTTAAAATAAGAAAGATTATCAAACCCGACCATGGCGGCTATCTCCAGGACACTACAGGAGGTCGTGGTCAGGAGTCTTGCGGCCATAGTGAGTCGGTATTCGTTCAGGTAATGGACGAAACTGTCTTTCATCTGCTGCCTGAAAAATTTCATAAAATGAGAGTCGCTGTAGTGGCAGAGCTCCGCCATCTGGGAGAGGGTGATCGGCTCGGCGTAATGCTCCTCGATATATTTGATGACAAGCTTGACCTTATCAAGGTTTTTCTGCCCTGTGGGATTGGGTATATCTTTGTGCTGATTGGAGATCAGCAGGAAGAACAACTGATAGAGATATCCCTTCACGGCGAGCTGAAATCCTGTGGGACGATCATGGGAGAGCAGGTCAATGGAACTGATGATAGTGGTGAAATCTGTATAGTAGGAGAGGGAGGAGTGAATGTGGCAGTCAGTTGTCAGATGCCCCTGCATCAGGGGAATCAGAAAGGCCTGGGAACAGACATCCTCATGTTTGGAGAGCAGAAAGTCTCCCCGAAAAATGATATTTTCGTACTCCATAGTGTACCCTTTTTTCTCTTCAATGGAATGCAGTTTTCCCGGGAGCACGATAATCACATCCCCCGCAAAGACCGGGTACTCGACCAGATCCACGTGAACGGTACCCGCACCCTTTTTGATGACGATAAACTCAAAATCGTCGTGCCAGTGTGTGGGAACATTGGAAAAATCCAACGGGATCGTGCATAGATATGTGTTGTAGGGAAAACTGTCACCAGTGTGTTTTTTGTTCTCCAGCAGCTGCTGATATTCGTGGATGTTCATAAGATCCTCCAATCCTTATTTGATAGTATGAGTTGCCCGACAAATGGGCTATTTGAACCTTGAAAATTTAATATATTATCTTCAAATATGTTACAATGGAGTTATTAAAAAAGGAGTGATTATATGTCTTTCTCATCGAATAACTCACAACAAATCAGCATATTTGATGCTACTTCAAACCTAACAGCCCGCGAATTAAAAATGTTAGATAAATCATGGGCTAAGTATTTTTCGGAAAATGTTTTTCCATATATAGATGAAGAACCTTTCCGCGTATTGTACAGCAATCGCCCATCTCGCCGTAATACACCT
>NZ_FQZY01000015.1 GCF_900142165.1 Hespellia stercorisuis DSM 15480 | reverse complement strand
TTCCTCGAGAAATTCATTTTCCTCTTTCAGACGCCGGATTTCTTTATCTTGATCCTTAACGCGTTTGCGGAGCATCGCAAGCTCCTCAGCAAGACTCATCGCACTTTCTGGAGTATGTGCACCATCGCCAATATCCAATGTGCCTGCTCTAACTGCTTTCAGCCATGTATGGATAGTTCCCTCCGGGATACCTAATTCTTTAGCAGCTTTAGCACCACCTATTTCTTTTGCTAACTTAACTGCCTGTACTTTGTATTCATGGTCATATTTACGTGCCATTTTGAGTACCTCCTTATTCTCTTGATTCTATCATGAAATCCTTGAGAATAAGATGTCAACTTTTTTTATACCACACCACACCGCGACGGGAAGCAAGTTAGCAGCTTGCGGGCGACAACACGCATTGAGGGGAGATAAGCCTTTACAGCCACAGTCCGAGCGTTCAGAGCGTCGCAGGCAATGGGTAAAGCTGCCTTAAATGAGCAGGGGTGCAATTCCCGCGAGGTTGTGCTAACAGCCGCCCGGTTAAAGCCCACTTTTTGTAACTTGACTTTTTAGCCATTTATGAAAGGGGGTATTTTCCTATGGCAAAAAAGGAAACAGCAAGCCCCGCTATCCCTGTATTCCCTATGTTAAAGACCGTTGAGCAAATGAGCAAGATTAGCGGTATCGGGGAAAATAAACTGCGCGAGCTTATGGATAGTGGCGAGCTTGAATATATACAAAATGGAAACCGTCGTTTGATAGCTGACGCTGCAATCTGGGACTGGTACCACAGGGCAAAGACGACAGCGAAGCCCCCGGCACGACAGGGAGGTTAAGCTATGGCTATATCAACAAGGCAGGTTAAGAATAAACGCGACAGCAACGGCGTACTGACCGGGCGGCCGGGTACAGTTTACGACGTGAATATAAAGTACACCGCCCCGAATGGGGAAAAGAAAACCTATTCAAAAAAGGGCTTTCCAACAAAAAAGGAAGCAACGCAGCATGAAGCAGAGATGAAAGCAAAGCTCCATAATCCGGGACAGATTGCGTCTATCGCTTCACAGCGGAAACAGACCGTTGCAAGCTATCTGAATGAATGGGTAGAAAGCTATGCAAGAGTGAACTTGCGCCCCTCTACTTACGACGGGTACAAAAGAACGATTGCAAACTACATCACGCCATATATCGGCGGCGTTGCCCTTAATCAGCTTACCCCCGCTATGGTAGACAAAATGTTTCAGCAGATTATTGACAAAGGCTTGAAACCGTCCACCGCAGCCGGGGCAAAGCGTGTTTTGAGCGTGGCGTTGAGCCATGCCCGGAAATACCGCTATATCGAAACAAACGCAGCAAAGGACACGCTTACGAAGTTTGGAAAGAGCGACAAGACCCCCGACCCGTACACGCCGGAACAGGTAAAAGCCCTTATGCAGCGCGTCGAGGGTACCGTTTGGGAAATGCCCGTTATCTTAGGCGGGCTTTACGGTATGCGCCGTTCTGAAATCCTGGGCTTGCGTTGGCGCAATGTGGATTTGGAAAACAACACCTTTGACGTTTCCGAGCAGCTACCCTTTAAGGTACCGCCAAAAACAAAAGTCATTGAGGAAATGGCACCGCCGAAATCCAACGGGCGAAAGCTGCCTATCACAGAGCTTGCCCGCCCGTTCTTTCTCAAACAGTTTGCTATGCAGGAAGCGCAGCGCGAACAGGCAGAAAAGGACGGAAAGCCTTACTATGACAATGACCTTGTTGTAGCGAAGCCGGACGGTTCCCCTATCTCCGCGTCGTGGGTATCTTCCCAGTTTGGAAAGCTGCTTGAAGATTTGGATATGCCGCATATCCGCTTTCACGATTTGCGCCATACAGCAGCTACAAATATGCACCAACTGACAGGCGACTTCTACACCGTAGGCGAAGTGTTAGGACATACACTTGCGGGTATCGGCGTATCGCTTGGGCTGTCTATGAACTTTGAAGCTGTTACCGCCCGTTATGTGGACGTGCGGCTTGAACGCAAAAAAGAAGTCTTAGACGCTTATCATGGGGCGGTCAAACAGGCAGACCCGGCAAAGGCAGAGAAAGCCGAGCCGAAGAAAGCAAAGAGCGCGGCAAAGAAAAAGAGCAGCGATTTAGAGCTTTAACCGCTGTATCTCTTTACCGCTTCTTATACCGTTTTATAGCCCCGCGTGGGATTTGGGCACCATTTGGGCACCATTTACCGAAAAAGCACCACTAACACAGGCGATAAAAGAAACGCCGAGAACGCGCAAAAACATAGAGTTTATGCGGGTTTCCGGCGTTTTCTAATCCCTCAACCGACCTAAAATCATCTTGCGGCAGAGAGAAAAATTCTACTATTTTTTATATCTTTTTACACTTCAAAAAATAATTTCAAAAAATTTCTAAAATCATGTCCGATTTTGTCGCTCCCAATACAGAGTATATGGAAGGCAAATTGAAAATCCTCTGATTTCCAAAAATCACAAACGTAAAAGAGGTTCAGACAGTTCTTCCGATTGCACCTTGACAATTGAAGGAGCTGATACATCTTGAGGAACATGCTTACCGGAGATAATCCGGCTCGTGCAGGCGAAGACTCCTACGGGAAGAGCGAAGCAATAATGATACCACCGAAGGGTACAGGACCTCTGCTGAAACAGAGACTGTGACTGTATTTTTACAGCCGGGTTATCTGGAATGATAACGATCAGATGTATATGTACAGACAAAGCCCAAATGTGAATACTTAGATTTTCTTATTTATATTACAGGAGAAATCCTGTAGCAAGTGGGGAATGGTTCGAATCCATTCCTCATTTTTTCGTGCAGAAAATGCACAGATTATTATCCTGTTTGAAATACCAGGGAAGGGTGTTGCAGGAAGAAAGGGAGGACAAAAAGAATGAATACGATTGTTTTAATGGGTAGACTTGCCAGAGATCCAGAAACTAAGCTGACATCTACGCAAAAGGGACAAACCAAAGTATCTAGGTTTCCACTGGTAGTAAAAAGAAATCGCACAAGCAAAGCATTTGTAGTGATGATCACAGCTTATGGAAATAATGCAGAATTTGTGGAGAAATATCTTGAAAAAGGAATTAAGATTGCTCTTTCCGGAGAGTTGGTAATCTCTCAGATCAAAGATGAACAGACTGGAACTGCATCCTATTATACCGAAGTCATTATGGATAATGTAGAGTTTGCAGAAGCCAAAACAAAAAAAGAAGAATCTGACGGATTTCAACCAGCAGAGAAGAGGAAGATTCCATTCGATATACCAGAAGAACTTGAACAAGAAATGCCATTTCGATAGGAGGACAAGATTTATGAGAAAATACTTTTTAGAATTATTTGCAATAGGATTGGTTGATTCAGAAGGAAGAATCAATACAGAACATATGACAAGTGATGCGCTTATGACTGCCATGAAAACAATGGAAGAGCTGACGCAAATGAAAATGGATCGTTTGGTTTTGGAAACAACAATGGAGATGATCTTATGTATGTTTGAGTCATGTGACACAGAGGAATTTACAGAAATATTAGGCAAGCTGCTTGGCGGAAAGCAGACTTCTAAAGTGACAGCTCATTTGGAAGCACTGGAGGAATTGTTGACAGAAGAGGAATATAGTAGTTTCCTTGCAGAATATCTTGGTTATTTAACCGTGAATGTAGCAGAGTTTATTAGGAGCACAATCATTGAAAATGGTTTGATGTTACTTGCCGGTTCAGGAGGAGAAGAGGATGGAGAAGAGGATGGAGAAGACGGATTATAAAATCACAGAGTTTCACAATTCGGAGTTTGGTTCCATCCGTATGATTGTAGATGGAGGCAGACTTTTATTTTCTGGAATTGATGTAGCATTTGCTTTGGGATATGCAAAACCAAGAAATGCGATAAATGTTCATTGCAAGGGGGCCCTGAAACGGGGCGTCCTTACATCAGGTGGGGTACAGCCAATGATTTTTATTCCAGAGGGAGATGTATATCGGCTGATTACAAAAAGTCGTTTAAAGTCAGCACAGAATTTTGAGAAGTGGGTATTTGATGAGGTACTTCCGGCTATTAGGAAAACAGGCGGATATTTAGAGACCGATCTTTTAGACAGGGTAAAAGATAACCCGGAACTTCTTTTGGAATTTGCCGAGAGACTTTTGGCAGAAAACAATCGAAATCGAGAATTGCAAAATCGTGTAAAGGATATGCAGCCAAAAGCAGATTATTATGATCATTTCATGATTACAGGAGAATGCACCAATATTCGAACGACGGCAAAAGAGATTGAATTTCCAGAAAGAAAATTTGTGAAACTTCTTTTAAATAGAGGATTTCTATATAGGAGTCCATCCGGCACGCTGTTACCCTATGCGGTGGAGAAGAACAATGATCTGTTTATTGTAAAAGACTATTTTAACAATGGACATCTTGGTTCACAGACATTGGTTACACCAAAAGGAAAAGAATTTTTTAAAGCGTTGTGTGCGGAGGAAGAGTAAAGAATGAAGGAGGTGGTTGCCATGATTACAGATCTGGACAGCAGTTAAATCGCTGAAAGGAGGGAAAATCATGCAGGAAGAGGTAACTCAGAAAACGGTCACGTTCTGCATTCGGACTACCAAAGTAACAGCAGATTTATTGAAAAAGGTTCTTGCTGCTTATCTGCGTCATCAGAAGCAGAAATCGGTAGAGAAGAAAGCGAAGAAGAATCAGCCGAAACAGGGAAAGGTCACGGTAAAAGAGCTGGCAAAACAAAATGCCGGGATGGTCAATATCGAGATCACAAATAAGAATATCAAGTCCTTTGAACGTTATGCCAGAAAATACGGGATCAATTATGCTTTGAAAAAAGATAAGAGTAAAGATCCACCGATGTATCTGGTGTTTTTTAAAGGACGTGATCAGGATGCCCTCAATGCTGCTTTCCGTGAGTTTTCCCAGAAACAGATTCAAAAAGCGAATAAGCCTTCTATTCACAAGCGTCTTGCAACTTACAGAGCAATGATGCCAAAGAAATCGAAGGACAAAGTAAAGAACCGGCATCAGGAGCAGAGCCGATGAAAAAGCAAATCGGTAAAAATCTGATGCAAAAATGGAAGAATAAGATCAGGGTCAGGCTGTCCGCCCTGGATAAAAAGAAACTGGTTCTTACCAATATCCCATATATCTTAACTGCTTTTTATACAAATCGGGCATCATTTCTTTACAGAAACAGTCTGGGAGAAGATATTGGGAACAAGCTATTATATGCGATGGAACATGCAGACAGGATTCTTACTGGATTGCAGCCAAGTTTTAACTGGCGTGATATGCTGACAGGAATTGTAGCAGCTGTCATTCTGAAATTACTGGTATGGCAGAAACAGTCAGATGCAAAGAAACTCCGGAAAGGAATCGAGTATGGTTCAGCCAGATGGGGAAACGCTGAGGATATTAAACCTTATATGTCGGAAGATCCCTGGATGAATATTCCATTAACAGCAACAGAAGCATTGACTATGGAAAGTAGACCTAAACAGCCAAAGTATGCAAGAAATAAAAATATAGTGGTCATTGGCGGCAGTGGTTCCGGAAAAACTCGATTTTTCGTTAAGCCGTCAGTCATGCAGATGAACTGTTCCATGGTCATTACAGATCCGAAAGGCACTCTGATCGAGGAGTGCGGGAAGATGTTAGCAAAGGGACCACCTAAGAAAGATAAGAATGGAAATATTATGAAAGATAAATCAGGAAAAGTGGTACACGAACCATATGTGATTAAGGTTCTGAATACTATCAACTTTTCCAAATCGCTTCATTACAATCCATTTGCTTATATACGGTCTGAAAAAGATATCCTGAAGCTGGTTACAACAATTATTGTTAATACCAAAGGCGAAGGGGAAAAAGCTTCCGAAGATTTTTGGGTGAAAGCAGAGAAGCTGTTGTACACGGCATTGATTGCTTTTATCTGGTATGAAGGAGATGAAGAGGAAAAGAATCTGAATACCCTTCTGGATCTTTTGAATGAAAGCGAAACCCGTGAAGAGGATGAAACTTACCAGAATCCAGTGGATATGATGTTCCAGGAACTGGAAGAAAGAGATCCGCAGCACTTTGCGGTCAGACAGTATAAAAAATACAAAATGGCGGCTGGCAAAACAGCCAAAAGTATTCTTATTTCCTGTGGTGCGAGGCTGGCACCATTTGATATAGCAGAACTTCGTGAGATCATGTCTTATGATGAAATGGAACTGGATAAGATTGGGGACAGGAAGACAGCCTTGTTTTTGATTATGTCCGATACAGATACAACCTTTAACTTTGTGATTGCCATGTTACAGTCACAGCTTTTCAATCTGCTTTGTGACAAAGCAGATGATGAATATGGTGGAAGACTGCCAGTTCATGTGCGTGTCATTGCTGATGAGTTTGCCAATATTGGACAAATTCCTCAGTTTGACAAGCTGATTGCAACCATCCGAAGCAGGGAAATCTCTGCTTCTATTATTTTGCAGTCACAGAGTCAGCTAAAGGCAATGTATAAGGATAGTGCAGATACTATTCTGGGTAACTGTGATACCACACTATTTCTTGGAGGAAAAGAGAAAACTACCTTAAAGGAAATGAGCGAGCTTCTGGGTAAGGAAACCATTGACCTGTATAACACTTCGGAGACGAGGAGTAATCAGAAGTCTTTTGGATTGAATTACCAGAAAACAGGTAAACAGCTGATGACTGAAGATGAGATTGCAGTCATGGATGGAGGAAAATGTATCCTGCAGATCCGTGGTGCCAGACCATTTTTCTCGGACAAATATGATATCACGAAACACAAAAACTATCGGCTTCTTGCAGATGAAAACGAGAAGAACCGGTACAAAGTTGAGAAAGAGTTAAATCCGCAGTATACACCGAAATCTGAAGAAGAGGTGGAAGTAATTCATGTAGAACTGTCGGAGTAACCTTGGGAATGAACAGAAAATAATGAGGAAAGGAATAACTGACACTAGGTGCACCGGCTTTTTAGTCGGTGTATTTTCGTTCCCGTAAACACCTGAAAGAAGTCAGTTTTGGTGAATGTATATGGCATTTTTTAGCAGTGCAATTACAACTTTAAAAACTCTTGTAGTCGCAATCGGCGCAGGTCTTGGCGTGTGGGGTGTCGTAAACCTTCTGGAAGGATATGGAAACGACAATCCCGGTGCTAAGAGCCAGGGCATCAAACAGCTGATGGCTGGTGCCGGAATCATGCTGCTGGGAACTACCCTGATTCCACAGCTGGCAACATTGTTCTCTTAAGAGGAGTGGTAGATGAACACCATCATTGAGAGAATTACGGAAGCGATAAAGGATATCCTGATCGGGCTTATCAAGTCCTGTTTGGATAACATGTTCACGTCTGTCAATGAGCAGGTGGGAACCATAGCCGGGCAGGTGGGACAGACACCGCAGGGATGGAATGCCGGAATCTTCAATCTGATCCAGAACATTTCCCAAACGGTGATTGTCCCCATTGCGGGACTGATCATCACATTTGTCCTGTGCTATGAACTGATTACGATGGTAACGCAGAAAAACAATTTCCATGAATTTGAGACTTACAACATTTTCCTCTGGATCTTTAAGGCGTATGTAGCCATTTATCTGGTGACGAATACGTTCAATATCACGATGGCGGTCTTTGACGTTGGCCAGCATGTGGTCAACAATGCCGCCGGAGTAATTTCCGGAAACACAGCAGTGGACGCATCGGAAGCAATCACAAGGATTGTGGATGCACTGGAAGATATGGAACTGGGGGATTTGTTCTTGTTATCCATGGAAACGCTGCTGATCAGTATTACCATGCGGATTCTGTCGATCATTATAACCGTTATTTTATACGGAAGAATGATAGAGATTTACCTTTATACTTCCATAGCACCAATTCCGTTTGCCACCATGACCAATAAGGAATGGGGCAATATCGGAAACAACTATTTAAAAGGCTTGTTCGCACTGGCATTTCAGGGATTCTTCATGATGGTCTGTGTGGGAATTTATGCAGTTTTAGTAAATGCAATGACCATATCCAGTGACCTTCATGCAGCAATGTTTTCAGTAGCGGCTTATACCGTGATTCTTGCATTTTCATTATTCAAGACCGGAAGCCTTAGCAAATCAATATTCAATGCCCATTAGCGGGCAGGAAAGGAGCGCATACCATGGCGTATGTACCAGTACCAAAAGACCTTACCAAGGTCAAAACAAAAGTAGCGTTAAATCTGACAAAACGGCAGCTGATTTTCTTTTCACTTGCCGCAGTAGTGGGAATTCCGTTTTATCTGTTCATGAGAAAACCAATCGGTTCCAGTATCGCAGCCATCCTGATGGTAACGATCATGCTTCCATTTTTCTTCATGGCAATGTATGAAAAAGACGGGCTTCCCTTAGAAAAAGTGGTGGCAAATATCATTCGACAGAAGTTTATCTGTCCGTCAGTAAGACCATATAAGACAGAAAATTTTTATCAGGAGATTTCCACCCTTGTAAAAAAGGAGGGTGTGCCGGATGGCAAAAAAGACAAAGCAGGAGGCTCAGCAGGAGCGTCTGTCCCTGGTGGAAAAAAGAAACCGTCAGGAAAGAAGAAACAAAAAAAGCAGAAAAGAAAGAGAACAGGAAAAGCGTAGGAAGAAGCAGGAACGGGACCGCAGGAAACAGAAAAATATTCCTACAACTGCGCAGCAGAGTATTCCGTATATTCGGATGCTGCAGGATGGTATTTGCCAGGTGACAAAGAACTTTTTCTCCAAGACGATTCAGTTTTATGACATCAACTATCAGCTTGCTTTAAATGAGGATAAGACCACGATATTTGAGAATTACTGTGATTTCTTAAATTACTTTGATTCTTCCATCAGTGTGCAGCTGTCCTTTATCAATCAGCAGGTGGATGTGGCAGAATTTGAGAAAAGCATTGACATTCCTGATCAGAACGATGACTTCAATGCCATTCGTGATGAGTACCGTACTATGTTGAAAAATCAGCTTTCAAAAGGAAATAATGGTCTGGTGAAGACAAAGTATATCACTTTTGGAATCGAAGCAGAAAGCCTGAAGGTGGCAAGATCAAGGCTTGAAAGAATCGAAACAGATATCTTAAACAACTTTAAGGTCCTGGGAGCACAGGCACATTCACTAAATGGTCTGGAAAGGCTGGAGATTCTATATCATGTGTTCAACCAGGATCGGATTGAACCATTTAAGTTCCAGTATAAGATGCTGCCGGAAACCGGATTAAAGACCAAAGATTTTATTGCACCGACTTCCTTTAACTTTTCCAAGAATCAGACATTTATGATGGGAAGAACGATGGGGAGTGTGAGTTACCTGCAGATTCTTGCACCGGAGCTGACAGACCGGATGCTTGCAGACTTCCTGGATGTGGATGACAGCATCAATGTCAACATTCATATCCAGTCCATTGATCAGAGTTCAGCAATCAAAATGATCAAGAGCAAGATTTCAGATCTGGATAAGATGAAGATTGAAGAGCAGAAACGGGCGGTACGTTCCGGTTATGATATGGACGTGCTTCCATCAGACCTTGTAACCTATGGAGAAGAGGCGAAGAACCTGTTGGAAGATCTGCAGTCCAGAAATGAGAGAATGTTCCTTGTGACATTTCTGGTAATGAATACCGCAAAGAAGCGTCAGAAGCTGGATAATAATATTTTCCAGGTGCAGGGAATTGCACAGAAATATAACTGTTCTTTAAAACAACTGGATTATCAGCAGGAAGCAGCACTCATGTCCTGTATTCCACTGGGAGTCAATCGAATTGAAATTCAGAGAGGGCTTACCACATCTTCAACAGCGATCTTCGTGCCATTTACGACACAGGAACTGTTTCAGGAAGGGGAAGCTCTTTATTATGGATTAAATGCATTATCCAACAACATGATCATGGTTGATCGGAAACGTCTGAAGAACCCGAATGGACTGATTCTTGGTACACCTGGTTCCGGTAAGTCCTTCTCAGCAAAGAGGGAAATTACAAACTGCTTCCTGATTACGGAAGACGATATCATTGTCTGTGATCCAGAAGCCGAATATTCGGCACTTGTGCAGGCACTGCATGGGCAGGTAGTTCGGGTTTCGCCAGTATCTGACCAGTATATCAATCCAATGGATCTGAACCTGAACTATTCCGAGGAAGATAATCCACTGTCACTGAAAGCAGATTTTATTCTGTCTTTGTGTGAGCTGATTGTTGGAGGAAAGAATGGACTGGAGCCGGTAGAAAAGACCATCATTGACCGCTGTGTACGGTTAGTATATCAGGAATATCTTGCCGATCCAGTGCCGGAGAAGATGCCAATCCTGGAGGATTTATATAACCTTCTGAGAAAACAGGAAGAGCCGGAAGCACAGCGACTGGCCACTTCGTTGGAAATCTATGTTACAGGTTCTCTGAATGTATTTAATCATCAGACAAACGTGGATATCAATAACCGCATTGTCTGTTTTGATATCAAGGAGCTTGGTAAGCAGTTGAAAAAGATCGGGATGCTTGTAATCCAGGATCAGGTCTGGAACAGGGTAACGATGAACCGTTCTGCCCATAAGTCCACCAGATACTATGTGGATGAGTTCCATCTTCTCTTAAAAGAGGAACAGACTGCAGCTTATAGTGTGGAGATCTGGAAGCGATTCCGTAAATGGGGTGGTATTCCAACTGGCATCACTCAGAATATTAAGGATTTGCTGTCTTCCAGGGAAATCGAGAATATATTTGAAAATTCAGATTTTATTTATATGCTGAACCAGGCTTCCGGAGACAGGCAGATTCTGGCAAAACAGCTGAATATCTCACCAACCCAGCTGTCCTATGTAACCAACAGTAATGAGGGTGAAGGACTTCTGTTTTATGGAAATGTCATTATCCCATTTGTAGACAGATTCCCGAAGAATTCCCTCTATAAAATCATGACAACCCGCTTGGAGGAGACTTCTGAAGCAGGTTAAAACAAAGGAGAAAACAATGTTACGAGCAATTTCATATGTATTAACTTTTAGTGGCGGTGCTGTTTTTGGCATCGCTTTTCTCTGTTTATTACAGGCAGGGAAAGGGTATCCGAAGAAGGAGGAGTAATCAGTGGCAGAACAGAGAATGAAAGTCAGGGACAAGAAAGTCCAGAAGATGACCAAGGATGGTCTGGTGGAAGAAAACCTGACAGATAAATCTTCTGTTCGTGTCAGTAACCGTGTCGGTGATGTGCAGATGGGAAGAAAACAGGGGGAAAAAGAAGAAAACCTTGTGGATAAGTCTCCCCGCCAGTCTGAACGGAGTGGGAAAAATATTCGACCCTCTGTGCAAAAATCCAGAGATGCACCGGAACTGATACGGACAGAGAAGCAAAGTGAGGATTTTGGACAGAGTAGTAAACAGCAAAATAGAAAAAGAATCCGTGCTGAAGTCGGAAAAGAATCCAGACTTGCAGAAGAATCCGAAGCCGGACAGTCAGGGAGACTGAAAGAAAAACGTGCTGATCTATCAGAAAACAGAGGAGACAGCCGGAGAAATCAGACAGGTGGCAGCAAAAAGCCAAAACAAAAACAACGTTTGAAGTTTGCTTATGAGGAAACTGGTGCTTCTGTGAAAAATGACAAAGATATGGAGAAATTGAACCAGATGGATACGGATGGAGTCAATTTCCGCCATCAGAAACAGAAAGAAAAAGCCAAAAAGTTTTCTTATGAAGAAGCAAGAAAGAAAAAGGAAGCAAAGCAGCATTCCAAGAAAGCACAGGTCTATCAGGCAAATGAAGGAGAAACTCCTGGAAAGAAAAAATCCCGTTTGAAGTTTGGTGAAGGGGAATCTGTGAAAACAGAAAAAACTTCTGTTGTCAAGAAAGCAGGAAGTGCAACTTCCGTAGCATTGCACCGTGAGATCAGCAAAAATGAAGACGATAATGCGGCGGTAGAAGGTGCCCATAAGTTAGAAGAAAGCGGCGAAGGTGTTTACCGGCTGGAACAGAGAAGTGCCAGACGCAGGAAACAGTGGGCATCCAGAAAAAGAAGCAGACTTGAAAGACAGGAAGAGAAACAGGCACAGGCTGCATCCCATCAGGAGCAGAAGAAGCTGAAAAAACAGATTCAGAAGCAACAGATCAAATGGGATTATGCCAAAGCGAAGCGAAGTGAACAGACAGTAGGAACAGCTACAAAAGGTACGATTGATTATATTAAGAAGATTGGCGGTAAGGTCACCAACTTCTTTAAAGAAAATCGGAAGGTGTATATCAGTGTAGCAGTTCTGATCGGATTGATGTTTCTGATCATAACGAATGTCACGTCATGTTCTGCAGTGTTTTTACAAAATGTAATCACTTACACAGGGACCAGTTATCTGTCATCGGATCAGGCAATCCGGGAAGTGGAATTGTATTATACACAGCTGGAAGCTAATCTGCAGGAGCGGATCAACAACATGGAATCTGAAGAACCGGGACATGAGGAATACCGATATAACATCGGACCTATTGAGCATGATCCGTTTATCCTGATCAGTTATCTGTCAGCAAAGTATGAAGAATTTACCTTTGAACAGGTAAAGCCAGAACTGGATGCTCTTTTTGCATTGCAGTATCGGTTAGAAACAGAAGCAGTCAATGAGACTGTGACAGAGACAGCAACTGTAAGAGTTGGAGAATCTTTGGGACAGGTTGTGACCAGTGGGTATTGTAACTGCCCAATTTGTTGTGGTATTTGGAGCGGAGGACCGACTGCCAGTGGAGCATATCCAACTGCCAATCATACCTTAGCGGTAGATGCTTCCAATCCGTTTGTACCAATGGGAACAAAGGTAGTTATGAATGGTGTCGAATATACTGTAGAAGATACCGGAGCTTTCGCAAGATACGGTGTACAGTTTGATGTCTATTATGACAGTCATGCGGCAGCATCTGCACATGGACATCAAACATGGGAATGTTATCTGGCAGATGATAATGGAAGCAATGAAGTGGAAGTGACCAGGACAAGAGATGTAGATGTGCTGAATGTCACCTTAAATAGTGGAAACCTGATGTCAATCTGTCAGGACAGGTTGGGATTTTTCCAGAAAGAACTGTTCAGTGCCTACAACGATACAAAAGGCAACTTGCAGATGTTTGCAACACCGGTTGATTTTAACTGGTATTCCAGTGTGACCAGCTATTATGGATACAGGATTCATCCAATATCAGGAGCAAATCAGCTTCATAATGGTATGGATATCGGAGCACCGGAAGGGACAAAAGTAATGGCAGGGCTGACCGGAACGGTTACAACTTCTGCTTATAACGACAGCTATGGCAATTATGTTGTGATCAAGGACAGTAAAGGCTATGAACTGCGGTATGCACATTTAAGCAGCCGGAGTGTATCTGCAGGAGCATCCGTCACGAAAGGTGATGAGATAGGGCTTGTAGGAAATACTGGAAATTCTACAGGAAGCCATCTTCACATTGAACTTCTGAAAAATGGAGAGCGGTTAAACCCGATCTTTTATCTGGAAACAGGAGAAGGGGCAGGATTTGGCGGCAATGAATATACCAGTGAAGCAGCACAGCGTTTGTTAAATGAAGCAGCGAGATATCTTGGGACACCGTATGTGTGGGGTGGATATTCGCCAAGTGGATTTGACTGTTCTGGATTCGTAAGTTACTGCCTGACACATTCAGGTGTAAGGAATACAGGAAGATTAACGGCACAGGGATTGTATGACATTTGTACGCCGGTATCTCAGTCAGAAGCACAGCCAGGAGATCTGATCTTCTTTACAGGTACTTACGATGCAGGAGTTCCGGTAACGCATATCGGAATCTATGTGGGCAATGGTCAGATGATCCATTGTGGGCATCCGGTGCAGTATACGTCCATCAACTCTCCATACTGGCAGAGTCATTTCTATGGATTCGGACGATGGTAAGGAAAAGGGCGGTGTAACAGCCGTCCGGAAAGGAGAAGCGATGAAAAGTCTTGAAAAAGCAACGGCAGATTATGAGAAAGCCAAGGAAAAAATGGAAGCATCCAAAGCCAGATATGAAGCAGATTTAAAGCGTTTCAAGGCTGCGGAGATAGCAAAAACAGAAGCGGAAAATCTGGAAATTGTAAAAATTATCCGTGCAATGGATATGAGCATTCCAGAGCTGGAAGCTTTCAAAAAGAGAATGAAAAATGAACTGCCCGGCAGGGTAGAAATACAGAAGGAGGAAACAAGGTCTGATGATGAATTTAGAGAAGATGAAACAGAAGAAATCTAAAAATAGCGTGAAAAAAGGATTGCTTGCGGCAACAACGATTCTTTGCTTGACATCGCCTATGTTGCAGACACAGAGTGTGTTAGCGGCAGAGAATACAGCACCCGCAATTACGATTGAAAAGCCAGATGGCTGGAGACAGGGGGAAACGGCAGTCGCAATTACTGTGGATGCCAGTCATATGCCAGAAGGATTTTCTATCACAAAAATTGAAGCGAAAGCTGGGAAAGACGGAAGCTGGCAGGATGTGACAGGGAATGGAAGTATTTCCATTACTGGTAATCAGACGGTCTATGTGCGTGTGACAGATGGTGAGGGGAAGGTCTATGAGCAGAATCGCTCTATTAAGTGTTATGACACAGAAAAGCCTACGCTTTCTGCATCTCTGACAGATGGTGTACTGACGATTCAGGGAAATGATACCGTTTCCGGCATTACTTCTGTGACAGTTAATGGCACCACTTATACAGATCTGAAGGATGGAATGCTGAGAGTGCAACTGACACAGAAAGATTTTACAACAAAACAGATTGAAATCACGGTAACGGATGGTGCCGGAAATACTTCTGAAAAGTATGTGTTGCAGAATCCTTATTATGAATGGGCAAAGAAGCAGGCAGAGAAACAGAAAACTTCAGGTGACAGCAATGGTGCGATGGCAACCACGACCAGTGCAGATGCAACTGGGACTGAGAAAACAACGACTTCACCACTTCCGCAGGATGCACAGGCTTCTGAGCCAACAGATGCAAAAGGAACTGTGGATGATCGGACAGTGACAGGTATTGAGGAACAGCTTAATAAAGAAGGCGAGACAGCAGATTCTGTTACCAAAACAGCTACGGAAGGCACAAAAGAGTTTTATACCATTTCAACTAAGAGTGGTAAGATTTTTTATCTGATCATCGACAATTCAAAATCTCAGGATAATGTGTATTTCCTTACCGAAGTCAGTGAGAAAGACCTGATGAACTTCACACTTTCTGATTCTGTGACACTTCCGGAAGTAGATATTGTTTATGCAGAACCAGAGAAACAGGCTGAAGAAGAAAAGCCGGAAACGACAGAGACAGATGAGAAAGATAAGGTAGAGGATGAAATTCAGATGCCAGAAGACAAAAGTTTGGCAGGGACTTATCTACTGATCGGATTGGTTGCTGTTGGAGCTGCGGCAGGTGGTTATTACTTGAAAGTCTACAAACCGAAACATGAATATGATGATGAAGATGAGATGGAAGAGGATGAAAATGAATCCGAAGATTCAGAGTCAGAAAAACGGGAAGTAGACGATGCAGATGAGCAGGAAGAACAGGAAAATGCAGGGACAGAAGTTTTGAAAGATGAAGATTTCAATGATGAGGTACTAGAAGATGAAGAAGAGGAGCAGGAGTAAATGAAATTAGTGATTGCAGAAAAGCCATCGGTTGCGATGGCACTGGCTTCCGTGCTTGGAGCCAGAACAAGAAAAGATGGCTACGTGGAGGGAAACGGTTATATCGTTTCCTGGTGCGTAGGACATCTAGTTGGATTATGTGATGCATCGGAATACGATGAAAAATATAAAAAATGGAGATATGATGATCTGCCGATTGTGCCAGAATGTTGGAAACATAAGGTATTGGAAGGTACGAAAAAGCAGTTTGGAATCTTAAAGAAACTTATGAGAGATTCCAAAGTAGATGAAGTGATCTGTGCCACTGATGCAGGACGTGAAGGTGAGCTGATCTTCCGTCTGGTGTATGAGCAGGCAGGATGTAAAAAGCCGATGAAGCGACTCTGGATCTCTTCCATGGAAGAACAGGCAATTAAAGATGGATTTGCGTCATTAAAAGACGGTTCGTGTTATGACAGTCTCTATCAGTCAGCTCTTTGCAGGGCAAAGGCTGACTGGCTGGTGGGAATCAATGCGAGCCGTCTTTTTTCTGTTCTGTATAACCAGAATCTGAAAGTTGGAAGAGTACAGACACCAACACTTGCCATGATCGTGGATCGAAATCAGAAGATCAAGGAATTTACCAAAGAGAAATATTATATGGCTCATATCAAATTTGACGATATGGATGCGGTCACAGAGAATTTTCAGAAAAAAGAAGATGCAGATAAAGTGGCTGCAGAGTGTCAGGAGCGCATGTGCGAAGTGGAGAAGGATGATGTGAAAGAGAAAACGGTCCGCCCTCCGAAGCTTTATGATCTGACCACCCTGCAGAGGGAAGCTAACAGAATGTTTGGCTATACCGCACAGCAGACATTGGATGCTGTGCAGGAGATGTATGAGCAGAAGCTTGTCACTTATCCGAGAACAGACAGCCAGTATCTGACAGATGAGATGGGAGAAAGTACAGAAACTCTGATTCAGATGTTATTTGGGAAAATGCCTTATGCTGAAGGTCTGGAATATCAACCGGACGTGAGTAAGGTATTAAATTCAAAGAAAGTATCCGATCACCATGCGATTATCCCAACCATGGAAGTAGCCAAAGCAGATATTGGTGAACTGAAAGAACGAAGCCGCAAGATTTTGTATTTGATCAGTGCCAGGGTTCTGACAGCAACTGCAGATCCTTATATTTATGAGAGTCATAAATGTCAGATTACCTGCAATTATCATACGTTTTATCTCAATGCAAAGAAAACAAAACAGGAAGGGTTCAAGACAATTGAGAAAAAACTGAAACAGTTCTTTGGAATCATTGCAGAAAAAGAAGAGCCGGAGTTGGATATCTGGGCAGGCAAGCATTATGGTCCCTGTGATTCTTTTGTATCGGAGCATTTTACACAGCCACCGAAACAGTACACAGAAGATACCCTGCTTTCTGCGATGGAACGTGCAGGGAATGAAGAGCTGACCGAAGATACAGAAAAGAAAGGACTTGGTACTCCTGCAACAAGGGCAGCAATCATTGAAAAACTGATTCAGTCTGGCTTTGTGAAAAGGGAAAAGAAAAATCTGGTGCCGACAGATGATGGAAATGTGCTGATTACGGTTCTACCGGATGAGATTAAATCTCCGAAGATGACCGCAGAGTGGGAAATGGCATTGAATCATATTGCCCAGAATACAGAGACAGCAGATGAATTCCTAAATGGGATTACAGAGCTGATGCAGGAACTGGTTGCCAGGTATCAGGGGATTTCAGAAGAGAAGAAAAATCAGTTTCAGGGAAAGGCAAAAGGAGAAGTCATTGGCAAATGTCCCCGCTGTGGAGCAGATGTCAGGGAAGGAAAAGTAAATTTTTACTGTTCTGACCGGAAATGTGCTTTTACCTTATGGAAAAATGATAAATTTCTTGCAAGCCAGGGAAAAAAGATGGATAAGGTGGCAGCAAAGAAGTTCCTGTCTAAAGGAAAAATCCATTATAAGGATCTGGTATCAAGAAAAACAGGGAGACAGTATGAAGCAACTGTGGAGATGGTCGATCCCGGAGAGGGAAATGTACAGTTCAATCTTATTTTTCCACAACGATAAGTAGTGTATTGCAGGCAGTCTAAGGACTGTCTGTTTTAATACAAATATATGAAAGAGAGGACCTTAGCATGAAGAAAAAAGGTAATTTTAGAAAAGTAGTATCTGGCTTGCTGGCAGGCATGACAATGCTTAGTACAGTGCTGTCTCCGATGACGGCATATGCAGCGGAGATCCAGCCAGAGGAAAAACCTCCACTTTATGAGGAAGTGAAAGACCTTCTGGATGAAGATGAGGTGGTGACTGCCAAAGATTATGAAATTGAAACAGGCAGTGTATTTGATGTGAAATCAGATTACACGGGACTGGAAATCAAGGATGATAACAAGGTCAAAGTCACATTTGAGGAAGCAAAGAATGACAAGGATGAGGATTTTACGACAGATCATGCGGACACTTACAAAGCGGTCTATTATGTGGAACCGGTAAATCAAGAGCATCCGAAGTACCAGATCAGCCGAAAACTGATTGTGCGTGAGAAAGCAACAGAAGCTCAGACTGAAACTGCAGGGAGTGAAGCAGTGACCGAATCAGAAACCGCTGGCAGTGAACAGCAGACAGAGGAAGCGGAGGATTCAGAAGCAGACTCGGAGATTACCGATATTGACGCTGATGAATTTGATGATTTAGTAGAGCAGGCACAGAATCAGGATACCTATGATGAAGAATCAGGGTTAGAGCTTCATGATGTTTTGGAACAGGCAGGAGACGAAGGTGTGGATCTTGATGCTATGGAAGAGGGAGAGATTGCAACATTTGAAGCAGTTTCAGCTTATTCAGCAAGAAGTACACAGCAGGTAACAATTGAAAAAGGACCACTGTATAGATATGCAGATTATAATCTTGGAACCTATCTGACAGAGCCGTACTATATCAGCTACGGAAACGTCAGAGCAATTGCGTATTGTGTACAGCCAGCTAAGCCAGGACCTGGATCTGGAAATTATACAATTACAAAGATTGGAGACAATCAGGCGTTAGCAAAAGTGTGTTATTACGGCACAGATGCCGCAGGGAGCGAAAGCTTTTTTGCGAATAAACACACGGATTTTTCAGAAGGAAAAAGATTCATCATCATTCACATGGCTGCATCATATGCCAACGGAAGCAGTGATGCATTTTACGGAACCAATGCTACAGGAGAGGCTTTGGCAAAAGAACTCTATAATTATTGTGTGAATAAGCCGGAAATACCAGATGTAGCGATGTCATTTTCAAAGCCGGATGTAAAAGCTTATGTAGATAGAAATGTTCAGAGAACGGAGAACATTAAGTTCAACGCATCTTCCCAGCAGAAAATCACAATGGACTTACCAAAAGGAGTAAAGCTCCATAATGTATCTACTGGAACCGTAAGTGCGGCAGGTGCAAGCGTAACAATTGGAGGAGGAACCACGTTTTATCTCTCAGCTCCTCTGACACAGACAAGAGATGTAAGTGATACTTTTTCTGCAAAAATGAAGGGAAGTATTACAAAAGATTATTCAGCATATAAATTGACTACGAATGCAAGTGTTCAGGATCTGGCATTTGTATTTGGAGAAGGTGTTGCTGATGAAAAATATGTAAGCTTAAAGGTGTCATGGATTGAACAGGCTACGATCGAAATCGTAAAGAAAGACGATACAGCGAATGTCAATCTTGCAGGTGCAGTATTTGGCGTTTACAGCGATGAGGCTTGTACAAAGCTGATCACTCAGATGCCTGCAACAGATAAGAATGGAAAATCCTCTGTTACGATTATCAAGACACAGGATACCGTTTATCTGAAAGAAATCACAGCACCACAGGGATATGTAGTAAATGCAACGGCAACAAATGTAAAACTGGTAGCAAGTAAGACCTCAGCTGTAACCGTGGAAAATAAGGAGCAGCTTGCAGAGCTTACTGTTTATAAAGAAGGTCAGGTGCTTACCGGAGCAGAAGTCAGTGAGAGTGGAACCGTATTCCATTATGAGAACCGCAGACAAAAAAATGCTGTTTACAACGTGTATGCCGGAGCAGATATTGTGACTGCGTATGGTACAAAAGTGTACAGCAAAGGTGATCTGGTGAAAGAAAATCTGACAACAGGTGAGAATGGCTCTGTTACCCTGAAGAATCTCCATCTAGGAACTTATGTGGTAAAAGAAGCAAAAGCACCGGACAACTTCTATAATGGCGGCGAAGAAAAGACAGTGACGCTGACTTATGCCGGACAGAATAAAGAAGTTGTATTTGCGGATGTCACCTTCAACAATGAGCGTCAGAAAGCAGAAGTCACTGTAGTAAAACAGGATAAAGATACAAAGAAACCGCTGGAAGGTGGTATTTTCGCCCTGTATGCGGCAGACGATATCAAAAATGCAGATGGTGTAGTTGTTGTAAAGAAAGGCACCCTGATTGAGAAAGCCACTACCGGTGAGGATGGAAAGGCAAAATTCACAGCAGATCTGCCTATCAATCATTCCTATTCCGTAAAAGAAGACCAGGCACCAGAAGGCTATGTAAGAAATACAGAAGACGTGTATACGTTCAAGTTCTCTTACACCAATGATAAAGAAGCAACCGTATCTTTCGCCCATACCTTCAGCAATGACCGTGTGACAGCAAAAATCAATTTATTCAAAGTTGATAAAGAAACAGGAAAAGCCGTTCCGCAGGGCGATGCAACACTGAAAGGTGCAGTCTACGGATTATATGCCCGTGAAGATATCGTGCATCCGGATGGAGCAACCGGTGTGATTTATAAAGCAGGGGAACAGGTGGCTTCTCTTACAACGGATGAAAAAGGACAGGCTTCTGTAGATGGCTTATATCTTGGCAAATATTACGTCAAGGAGATCACACCACCGACCGGATACCTGGCAGATACAGAAGAACATGATCTTGAATGTAGTTATGAAGGTGATATGACTGCAGAAGTAAAAAGAGAATGCATTTCCAGTGAACAGGTGATCAAGCAGCCGTTCCAGATTATCAAAGCAGCCAACAATGGAAAGACCGATGCAGATCTGTTATCCGGAGCCGGATTTACAGTTTATCTGAAATCTTCCCTTACAAAGAAAGCAGATGGAAGCTATGATTTTGATTCTGCTAAACCAGTAGTGAGTGGAGAAAACGGAGCTACTGAGATTTTTACAGATGAAAAAGGTTATGCCTGCAGTATTCCATTACCATTTGGAAGCTATATTGTCCGTGAAACAACAACACCACACAATTACAAGCCAGTCGATGATTTTGAAGTGAATATCACAGAGAACCATCCGAATGAGCCACAGATCTGGCGTGTGCTTCTGGACAAAGAGTTCAAGGCAAAATTGAAAATTGTGAAAAAAGACGATGAAACAAAGAAATCCGTCCTGATTGCAGGAACAGAATTTAAGGTATATGACCTGGATAACAAAAAATACGTGGAGCAGGTAACTACTTATCCTGTGACAACCACACACAAGTCCTATTTTACAGACAGTCAGGGTTATCTGATCATGCCAAAGAACCTGAAAATCGGACATTACCGGATTGAGGAAGTCAACGCACCGGAAGGGTACACAATCAACAAGAATTATATGGAGATTGCTGTTGATGCAAACACTGCTTATCAGATGGATTCAGAAAGCGGCGATGCCATTATCACAGTTGATTACGAGAATCATCCGGTAAAAGGAAAGCTGACGATCTATAAAAAAGGTGAGATGCTGAGTGGATTCAAAAAGGATTTTGTTTATGAAGAAAAATATCTGAAAGGTGCAGAGTTTAACGTCTATGCAGCGGAAAATATCTACACACCGGATTATCAGAAAGATGAAAATGGAAACAGACAGCTGATTTATGCAAAAGATGCTCTGGTAACAACGGTAACGACCGGGGAAGACGGAAAAGCAGTTGCAGATAACCTGCCGCTTGGTTCTTACTATGTGGTAGAAAAAACAGCACCGGAAGGATTTGTTCTGAACCATGACAGATCGGATGTAGCATTTGTCTATGCAGATCAGGATACACCTGTGATCGAACAGGAAGTGACTGTTGGTGATGACAGACAGAAAGTTGCAATCCAGGTAGAAAAACAGGATGCAGAAAACGGAGCAACGGTAGAAGGTGCAGTCTTTGGCATTTATAACAAAGATGATATCAAAGCAGAAGGCAAAGTCATTGTCAACGCTGATACCCTGTTACAGGAAATGACTTCTGATAAAGATGGAATTGCTTCCTGTACGCTGGATCTGCCACTCGGACAGTATTATGTAAAAGAGTTAAAGGCACCGGCAGGATTCGTTTCTTCCGATGAAGTTCTGAATCTGGATGCTTCTTATCAGGGACAGGACGTGAAGACAGTAAAACTGAAAACAGTGAAGAAGAATCAGCCGACAACGGTTGAAATTACAAAATCAGATGTGACAACAGGTGTGGAACTGGATGGAGCAAAACTCACCGTTCTTGATAGAGAGGGGAATGTCGTAGATCAGTGGACTTCTGTAAAAGACCAGCCACATGTGATTAAACGACTGACCGTTGGGGAGGAATATACCCTTCGTGAAGAAATCGCACCGTATGGATATCTGAAAGCAACGGATGTGAAGTTCACACTGGAAGATACCGCAGAGATTCAGAAGGTAGAGATGAAAGATGAAGTGCCGACAGGACTTTTAATCATCAACAAAAATGGAGAATTTTTGGATAAAGTGACACTTCTGGACAATGTAAAAGGCACTGTGGAGCATCTCTTCGAATATGTAACCGGAAGCCTTACAGATGTGACTTTCGATGTATTTGCTGCGGAAGATATCAAAGCGGCAGATGGTGTCAGCAAAGATTATTACAAAGCAGATGAAAAAGTAGGAACTATTACTACAGATTCCAATGGTATTGCACAGATGGATAATCTCCCGGCAGGCAAATACTATGTGAAAGAAGTTAAAACTGCCCATGGCTATGTATTGGATGGAGAACCGAGATATGTTGATCTTTCCTACCGTGATCAGGACACACCGGTAATCACTTATGATGAAAAATGGCAGAATACCCGTCAGAAAGTAAAGGTTACTGTTCTGAAGAAAGAAAAAGATACAGACCGTGTTCTTGCAGGCGGCGTCTTCGGCCTTTATACCAGTGAAGATATCAAAAATGTAAACGGAGATGTGTTGCTTGAGAAAGATTCCCTCATCGAGCAGAAAGCAACCGATGAGAAAGGACAGATCACTTTTGCGGCAGATCTTCCAGTAGATGGAAAATATTATGTAAAAGAGAACAGTGCACCGGACGGATTTGTGACAACGGAAGAAGTGCAGGAGTTTACCTTTGAATATGCCGGAGAAGATCAGGCAGAAGTAAGCTATGATTTTACGTTTGAAAATCAGCCGACCACAGTGGAACTGACAAAAACAGACCTGACCACAGGCAAAGAACTTCCAGGTGCACACCTGAAAGTGACGGATGCAGATGGAAATGTTGTGGATGAATGGACTTCTACAGAAGGATCTCATGTGATCAAAGAACTTGTTGTAGGTAATGAGTATACCATGACGGAAACAAAACCGGCAGACGGATATGTTACTGCAGAGAGCATTACCTTTACGGTTGAGAATACAGCTGAGATTCAGAAGCATGAGATGAAAGATGATGTGACCAAGGTTCAGATCAGCAAGACAGATATCACAGGAGATACAGAGATTCCTGGTGCAAAACTAACGATTCTTGATAAGGACGATCAGGTAGTAGAGAGCTGGACTTCCACAGAGGAGGCACACTATATTGAAAAACTGCCAATTGGTAGATACACCTTACGAGAGGAACAGGCACCAAAAGGATATCTTCTGACATCGGATGTGACATTTGAGGTGAAGGATACTGGAGAAATCCAGAAAGTGGTTATGAAAGATGATACTGCCAAGGGAAAAGTCATTCTCAATAAGACAGATAAATCATCTGGGGAACCGCTGAAAGGAGTAGAATTTGAATTCCGTGACAGCAAAGGAAAGGTCCTGGAAACCTTAAAAACAGATGCTGCCGGTCATGCCGAGAGTAAGCTGTATGAGATTGCCGCATTCAAGAACGGCAAATATGATACAGCAATCAAGTATTATCTGGTGGAGACAAAAACACTGGATGGATACACACTGGATCAGACCAAGCATGAAGTGACATTTGCCTACGCAGACGACAGTACGCCGGTTGTAGAAGTTACTTTCAATCTGACAAATGAGAAACCGGAAGTTCCGGAAACACCAAGCACACCAGATGTGCCGCAGTCCCATGAAGAGACGAAGGTATCAGATGCACCGAAGACAGGAGATAACACAAATATCTGGCTGCCGATTCTGCTTCTGCTTATCTCTACCGGAGGCATGGCAGGACTTTATATCAGCAGAAAGAAAATCAGAAAACAGTAATCCTCAGTAAAGGGGGCCCTGAATCAGGGCTCCCTTTAAAATACAAAAATTCACAGAAAGGGACAGAAAAATATGATGAAAACAATGGAAAAGAGACAGGAAGCAAGAAAGAACCAGGAGAGAACTTTAAAAAGAATGATGGCTTATCAGAAAAAAGCCGAGCAGATGGTCAGCAGGAAAAGAATGAACCATCACATGATCAGAAAGGGGTAAAAGCGTATGATGAACAGAAAAGAATTTTATGAATATGTCAAAGATAATGTAAAAGACTATTTGCCGGATTCATATCAGAATGGAGAAATCCGTATTGAAGAAGTTGCAAAAAATAATGGATTAAGGTTGACTGGCATTTCAATTCCACAGGGTGATCAAAGAGCTGTGCCGATGGTATATCTGGATTCTCTTTATATGGAATATGTCAATGGAAAAAATCTGGATTCCTGTGTGGGTGATGTGGCAGATATGCGTATTGAAGTGCAGGACAAAGCGGCATTTATCAATATGGGTCTTCCGGATATTTTGGATTATGAAAAAATGAAGGACAAATTACAGGTGAGAATCTGTGACCGGGAATGGAATGAAGAACGCCTGGCTGATAAAGTTGTTACCGAACATGGAGATTTTGCAGCATATTACGCAGTGAATGTGGAAGAAAACGAGGGAGGAATTGGTAGTATTCCGGTTACTGTCAATCTTATGAATGAATGGGGTGTGACAGCAGAACAAATCCAGGCAGATGCAGTGGCGGCAGACAGAAATCGTGGTGTTGTTTTGATGGACATGAATGAAATGATAAAATCCATGATTTTTGGTGAAGAAGCAGAAAATCTTTTGAATGAAAAACTGAATGTTGAAGCAATGGAAAATCCAATGTTCTGTCTTTCAAATGCACAAAAAATGAATGGTGCATCACTGTTACTGCAGGAAGATATTCGTAAGCAGATCGGTGAATGCCTGGGAAGTGATTATTTTGTTCTTCCCTCTTCAATTCATGAGGTGCTGATTCTTCCTGATAACGGAATGTTTGAAGTACCGGAATTAAATGCCATGGTACAGGAAGTCAATGAGACGCAGGTAGAGAGGCAGGAACAGCTTTCGGATAAGGTTCAGTTCTGTGATGGAAAGACAGCAGTTATGGAAAATGCCGAACGCAGGGAAGCACGTCTGGAGAAAGAAAAAGCAGCAGAAAAAGCAACTGGGAGAACAGAAGCAAAAGGTGGAATCCATGGAAAACTGGAGAAAGCCAAGGCGGAGATCAAAGCAAAAGGGACAGATACAATCCCAAAGAATAGGGCGAAAGACCTTGCCTCAGTATTATAACGAGAAATAACGATGATTTTGAGGGGACTGTGTGAGCAGTCCCTAATTTTATGAAGATGGAGGAGAAAAGAATATGGACTGGTGTTTATATGGTGATGATAAAAGAAAGGAAATGGATAGAGATTTAAAACCGGAATATCTTTTGGATGACTTACGGAGATATCAGGATGTATTTGGTGAAGAATTTGGTGTAAAAGAGCTTCTTATGCTGGAGGATATCCGGGTAAAGGCTATGATTGCCGGAGCACTTGCAGATATGCCGGAATTTCTTATTGATCAGATTGGAAAAGCAAGTAACAGTAGTAATTTTCCTTCTATGACAAGGGCAATGGAACGGATTGCCGATGTTGTAGAAGAAAAGTGGGAAGAAGAAAGGGAGTAACAGATGGCAAATAAATTATATGCAATGGAACTTCTGACGGAGGAAGTGGCAAAGGATGTTGCTGCCAATCCGCAGGAATGGATGCGGTTTCTAAATACTGCATCCAGGCTGTACCGGTACACTTTTCCGGAACAGCTCTTGATCTATGCACAGCGTCCGGGAGCAACAGCCGTGGCATCCATGGAAATCTGGAACCAGAAGATGTACCGATGGATTAAAAAGGGTTCTAAAGGAATTGCCCTGATAGATAACACATCCGGACCAAAAACGAAACTCCGATATGTTTTTGATGTGCAGGATACTTATAAGGTAAAAAATCTGGGCAGAGATCCGCAGTTATGGAATCTTAATCCAGAAGGAGAACAACTGGTGGCAGATTATCTGCAGGAGCGGCTGGCACTGGAAGCAACAGAGGGAGGATTAGCAGAGGTTCTTCACCAGGCGGCAGAAGAAAGTGTGCAGGCCTGGTTGCCGGATGCTTTCGACGAACTGCAAATGGATGTAGCCGGCACTTTTCTGGAAGATCTGGATGAACAGAATCAGAAAGTGGAGTTCCGGGAACTGATGACAAACAGTGTCTGGTATGTGTTACTGAACCGATGCGGACTGGATGTGCAGGAATATCTTGATGCAGAGGATTTTCGTCATATTACAGATTTTAACCAGTTAAAGGTTATTGGACACCTTGGAAGTTCTGTGAATGAGATCAGCAGACCGGTATTGATGCAGATTGGACGATATGTGTTGAATGACTTGGAAAAAGATCTGAAAACGGTTGCAAAAGAAAAAGAAGTAGCTTATAATGAATTTAACACGTTAATTCGTGAAAGCAAAACAAGGAACACAGAAGATAGAGGAGAAAATAAGGAGGAAACAGAGCATGAGAGAGATCACTTACAGCCAGAATGGAGAGTACCAGATTCCGGATATCAGTCTGGAGGAGACGAGAGGAACGATCGGGAAGTACGGATTGATGAGGAAAGAGTATCTGAGAAACCACAAAGTAGCCAGATTCAACATTCTGACCTTACAGAACCGTCTGGACAGTCATCTGATGGAAATCGACAGCCAGGCAAGGCAGAGAGTAGACAACCTGATGTCAGAACTTCTGGAGAAAAACCCGGCACCGGACAAAATGGCAGACGGGATGGCATGGACCAGACACATGAACCAGATCAAAGCACAGGCAGAGGAACTGGTAATTCAGGAGATTATTTACAATTAAGTCTGTTCCCGACAGAAGAGGAACAGTTAGGAGAAATAAGGAAAGCGGTAGCTGCATTAGAACAGCCAGCCGCTTTTCTTATTTCTGATGAAGTAGTAGATGATATTCTCCGCACGGGAAGTGGACAGAAAAATACACTGTTTCATATTACGGCAAGACTGATTGAAGGTCTGGATAATGAAGAAATGCAGAACTTCCTGAAGGAGGAATATGAAACAGGTGGAAAAGGATTTACCATAGATGGACAGAAAATCAGTATCTGGTATGACAATGATGGTATCCGTATCCGACGGGGAGATTCCGCCAGAAGAAACTTTGATCGCATGGTTACGTGGGAAGAAGCGGCGGACAGAATCCGGGATATGTATGAGGATAGAAGTTACGTGGATAATCTGATTTCCAATAACGCCATTGAACAGGAGCAGGAAGAAATGACCAATCTTCTTGCACTCCATTTTCGGGATACCAGCAGAAACCGGGAGGAGCAGCAATCATATTCGGATTGGCAGGATGTCGTGCGGGAAGCTTGGACAGATTCAGCGGAAGCAGATGCAATTGCCCATCGCTTTGAATGGCTGCAGAAAGATATGGATGAGAATCCAGAAGATTATCGCAGGTGGGAGATTCAGCATAATCCGGAATATTTCCAGCGTTTTCAGGATCTCCAGAGGGAGCGTTCCTGGGTAGACCAGAAATTTACGGTCGAACGTCCGGCCCTTTCCTTTATCACACAGGATGAGATAGATGCAGTCCTTAGAAGAGGCGGGATCACTGCCGGAGGACGGAATCGGATCTATGAGTATTTCATGGAACATCACGATATAAAGGATGCAGCTGAGTTTCTGAAAAATGAGTATGGTACAGGTGGAGCAGCACCTGGGATACCGGGAGCGTATGAATCCGATGCTTCCCATGATGCGAAAGGATTAAAACTTGCGAAAGGGAAGATTGGCAGTCCAGATGTAGAAGTTCTATTAAAGTGGAATAAGGTTGCAGAACGTGTCCGTCAGCTGATTCGCACCGATGATTTCTTATCACCGGAAGAACTGGAAAAGTATGAAGAACGGCAGGAAGCACAGAGACAGGCGGATCTGGAAGGAGCTCAGCAGGCTTTGGAAGTGGAGCAGGAAGGCTCTGATCAGCAGGAAATACGAGAGGAAAATCAGGAACCGTCGGAGGTTGAGACACAACCGGAAGCAGTAGAAGATGCAGAAAAAAAGGAAGATATAACACCAGAACAGTCTGATATTCCAGCAACAAACTTCCATATCACAGATGATGAACTGGGACAGGGAACACCAAAGGAAAAGTTCCGTGCTAATATCATGGCAATCCAGCTTTTAAAGAAATGCGAGGAAGAAAACCGCAATGCCACACCAGACGAACAGGAGATTTTATCCCGATATGTAGGCTGGGGAGGTCTTGCTGATGCTTTCGATGAAACAAAATCCGCATGGGAGACGGAATATCTGGAATTAAAGACAGTCCTTACACCGGAAGAATATGCAGCAGCCAGAGCTTCTACCTTAAATGCCCATTACACACAGCCAATCGTGATTGAAAGTATGTATCAGGCGTTGGAAAATCTGGGATTTACAAAAGGAAATATCCTGGAGCCATCCATGGGTGTTGGTAACTTCTTTGGAATGCTTCCTGAGAAGCTGAACCAGTCAAAACTCTATGGTGTGGAACTGGACAGTATCAGCGGTAGAATTGCAAAACTGCTTTACCCAGATGCCAATATCCAGATTAAAGGTTTTGAGAAGACAGATTATCCGAATGATTTCTTCGATGTGGCAATCGGAAATGTGCCATTTGGAGCTTATAAAGTGAATGACAGGCAATATGACCGCTATAATTTTATGATTCACGATTATTTTCTGGCAAAGACAATCGACCAGTTGCGTCCGGGTGGTGTGGCAGCTTTGATCACAACAAAAGGAACCATGGATAAAGCATCACCGGAAGTCCGAAAGTATCTGGCAGAACGTGCCGATCTCCTTGGAGCCATCCGCCTGCCGAACACAGCATTCAAAGCAAATGCAGGAACGGAAGTCAGTGCAGATATTTTATTCTTCCAGAAGCGTGACAGCATGACAAAAGAGATGCCGGAGTGGGTGAATCTTGGAAGTGATGCCAATGGAATTACGGTCAATCAGTATTTTGCAGACCATCCGGAAATGATTCTGGGTGAGATGAAAGAGGTATCCGGTCCGTATGGTATGGAAACAACCTGTATGCCGATAGAAGGTGCTGATCTTGAAGTCCAGCTTGCAGAAGCTGTCAGGAATATTCATGGAAATATGGCACCTGCAGTTGATGTGGATGCAGAACTGGATGATGTACCAGAGAGTATCCCGGCAGATCCGAATGTTCGTAATTACAGTTATGCGGTTGTAGATGATCAGGTATATTACCGTGTTAACTCTCTGATGAATCAGGTAAAGATGCCTGCCGCTACTGCAGAACGTGTAAAAGGTATGGTGGAGATCCGAGACACGGTGCGTGAACTGATTGCCATGCAGATGGAAGAATCCGTAACAGATGAAGAAATTCACAAACAGCAGGAGAAATTGAATCAAGTATATGATGCTTACACAGCAAAGTATGGAGTCATCGGAAGTAATGCAAACAAGCGGGCGTTTTCTGATGACGCTTCTTATTGTCTGTTGTGTTCTCTGGAAGACCTGAACGAAGATGGAACATTGAAGCGAAAAGCAGACATGTTTACGAAACGAACCATCAAAAAGGCAGTGGCGGTAACCAGTGTGGAAACTGCGACAGAAGCCTTAGCATTATCATTGAATGAAAGAGCAAAGGTGGATCTGTCCTATATGGCACAGCTGACAGGAAAGACAGAAGAAAAAATCACGGAGGAACTGGTTGGAGTTATATTTAAGAACCCACTGACAGACCAGTGGGAGAGTGGAGATGAGTATTTATCTGGAAATGTCAGGGAGAAGTTAAACACAGCAAGAACCTTTGCAGAGAATCACCCGGAATTCACACCGAATGTCCGTGCATTGGAAGCAGTTCAGCCAAGAGAACTGGAAGCATCTGAAATCGAAGTAAGGATTGGGGCAACCTGGATTGAACCATCGGATTATCAGGACTTTATGAGGGAACTGCTTCATACTCCGTGGTATCTTGCACAGAAGGAGATACAGGTAAAATATTCTGAGGTGAATGGTGAGTGGCGGATTACCGGGAAAAATGCAGACAGTCCAAGAAATGCGTTTGCCTATGCAACGTATGGAACCGAGAGGGCAAATGCTTACCGGATTCTGGAAGATACACTGAATCTGAAAGATGTTCGTATCTATGATAAGAGTGTCAATGAAAATGGGGATGAGATTCGTGTCCTCAATAAAAAAGAAACTATGCTGGCATCACAGAAACAGGATGCCATGAAAGCAGCATTTAAGGATTGGATTTTCAAAGATCAACAGAGACGTGAAAGACTGGTAAGAGTTTATAATGAACGGTTTAACAGTATCCGTCCCCGTGAATACGATGGCAGTCATCTGACTTTCCCAGGAATGAACCCGGAAATTGAACTTCGCCCACATCAGAAAAATGCTGTCGCACATCAGCTTTACGGGGATAATGTGCTTCTGGCTCATGTAGTAGGAGCTGGGAAGACCTACGAGATGGTAGCGGCTGCAATGGAGAGCAAACGTCTGGGATTATCACAAAAGAATCTATTTGTCGTGCCGAACCATCTGACAGAGCAGTGGGGAGCCGAGTTCCTGCAGTTATATCCGGGAGCCAATATCCTGGTGGCAACCAAGAAAGATTTTGAACCGGCGAACCGGAAAAAGTTCTGTGCCAGAATCGCTATGGGAAACTATGATGCGATTATCATCGGTCATTCCCAGTTTGAGCGTATCCCAATCTCTGATGAGAGGCAGGAAGCCATGCTGCGGAAGCAGATTGACGATCTGGAAATCGCAATCCAGAGTGCAAGATATGAGCAGGATGGCGGCCGCTATACGGTAAAGCAGATTGAAAAGACCAGAAAAACGCTGATGACAAGACTGGAGAAGCTGAATCAGAAAGAGAAAAAGGATAATGTAGTTACCTTTGAAGAACTGGGAGTGGATCATCTGTATGTAGACGAGGCACACAGTTATAAAAATGCGTTCCTTTATACAAAAATGAGAAATGTAGCCGGAATTGCCCAGAACGAAGCACAGAAATCAGCAGATATGTTTAATAAATGTCAGTATCTGGATGAGATTACCGGTGGAAAAGGCATTACCTTTGCAACGGGCACACCGATCAGCAACAGCATGACGGAACTTTATGTCATGCAGAGATATCTGCAGAACAGCAAATTACAGAATATGGGCTTGGGATTATTTGATTCCTGGGCATCCACGTTTGGAGAGGTTGTGACCAGCATTGAACTTGCACCGGAAGGAACCGGATACCGAGCAAAATCCAGATTCGCCAGATTCTATAATATCCCGGAACTGATGAATATGTTCAAGGAGATTGCAGATATCAAGACTTCGGATCAGTTGAATCTTCCAGTACCGGAAGCGGAATACGAAACTGTAGTATTGAAACCAACAGAACAGCAGAAAGAAATCGTAGCAAGCCTAGGAGAGCGTGCGGAAGTGGTAAGAAACGGTGGCGTAGATGCTAGTGTAGACAATATGCTGAAAATTACCAATGACGGAAGAAAACTGGCACTGGATCAGCGATTGGTCAATGAACTATTGCCAGACGATCCGGGCAGTAAAGTGTCGGTCTGTGCAGAAAAAAGCTATGAAATCTGGAAAGATACAGTTGTACAGAAATCGGCGCAGATCATTTTTTGTGACTTGAGCACACCGAAAGGCGATGGCAGTTTCAATGTTTACGATGACTTGAAACAGAAGCTGATGGCGAAAGGTGTACCGGAAAAAGAAATTGCATTCATTCATGATGCAAATACCGAAGCAAAGAAGACGGAGCTGTTTGGAAAAGTAAAATCTGGGCAGGTTCGTTTTTTGATTGGTTCAACAGCAAAGATGGGTGCCGGTACCAACGTGCAGGATCGTCTGATTGCTCTGCATCATCTGGATATTGGCTGGAAACCGTCTGATCTGGAGCAGAGGGAAGGACGTATCATCCGGCAGGGAAATCACAATAAAAAGGTTCATATCTTTCGGTATGTGACAGAATCCACCTTCGACAGCTACATGTGGCAGTTGATCGAAAATAAACAGAAGTTCATCTCCCAGATTATGACGAGCAAAGCACCGGTCAGAAGCTGCGAAGATGTGGACGAAGCGGCACTGTCCTATGCAGAGGTTAAGGCACTGGCAACTGGAAATCCGGCAGTAAAAGAAAAGATGGCACTGGACGTGGATGTGGCAAAACTGAAACTTTTAAAAGCCAATCACATGAATAACCAGTACCGTCTGGAAGATGATATTGCAAGAAATTTTCCACAGCAGATTGCAAAATTGACCGAGACTATTGATAGCTACAAAGCGGATATTGCCCATTATCAGGAGCATAAAATCACAGATCCAGAACAGTTTTCCATGGAGATCAGCGGCAAAGTATTTACAGAAAAGAAAGAAGCAGGAGCGGCACTACTGGCAGTCTGCAAGGACATGAAAGCAGTCGATGCAGCAATGGATATCGGAAACTATCAGGGATTCAACATGAGAATCCAGTTCGACAGCTGGAGTAAGGAGTTTATCCTGTCTGTGAAGCATGAATCGGTATCGAAAGTTCATCTGGGAGCAGATGCCCTGGGAAATATCACCCGTATCAATAATCTTCTGGAAAGCTATCCGGAGAAACTGGCAGAAGCGGAGCAACGATTGGAAACGGTACAGGAGCAGCTTACAAATGCCAAAGAGGAAGTTGGAAAGCCATTCACAAAAGAAGAGGAACTGAACCAGAAACTGGAGCGACTGTCAGAACTAAATGCCCTTCTTAATATGGATGAACGGGAAGACACAGAAGCAGAGCAGTCAGAATCGAAAGAGAAAGAAGAACGACCGGCACGTGGTTCTATCCATGAGAAATTGCAGATTTATAAAGAAAAAAGCCAGCGGGAAAGCGAGAATGGCAGGGAAGATAGAAAAAGGGACTTCGGTCTGGAATAAGAAAACAGGAAAGATGGCATAATTTGGTAGAAAGAATGTTCTGCCGGTTATGCCACTTTTGGGAATACAGGAGGAACTTATATGGCGAGAAACATGATAACAGGAATAGAAACGCAGAAAATGCAGGAATATACACAGGAACAAATAGACCGTGCAGAACACATGGGAATAGCAATTCCAGCGGACGTAAAAGAACAGATTTTTGAATATGCAAATCTGGTTGGCGAAGAAGAGAAAGTAAGGACGCTGGTAAGAAATCTGGCAGATGCAGTCAATCGGTCAGATGAAGATAGAGTAGAGGAACTTCTGGATGATGCCCAAATGGATATTCAGGACTTACCAGATCCAACCATAGGCAAGCTGGAACTTCGGGATTATGGATATACAGCAGAGGATATGGTGCCGCTTAGAAAAGCAGCAGCCCTGGATTATCACAGAATGGGTTCTAAAATCTATTGCCTGGGTAGTGATGGCAGCAAGGGAGAGTATGCAAGTAAAGAAATGATACAGGCACATGAAGGGCTGTTTGGCATGGAATCACAGATGTGGGAACGGATAAGGGATCAGGATCTGGATTATGCAGATGAAGATTTTGGAGCATTTCAGGAGCCGATGAATGTGATTGGACAGGAAGAAGCTCTGAAATTATATGATGCCGGAGCAGATATCTATCTGATTACCAATTTTTCATCACCAATCTATGTTACAGAGCGAATGGAGATTGAACGAGGTCCGGAGCATTATCAGATGTCTACAGAAGAACTGGAACGATTCCGCAATTTGGAATGGGAGATGCAGAAATATCCGCAGATTCAGTCTTTGAAAGAGGCAAATCTGCTATTAGGGACAAGACGAACATTCGGTATTTATCAAATAAGAGATGGTTTGCCAGGTGAAAACTATGCGTTTATGAATATGAGCTTCATTGAAAGTCACGGGATGCAGATTAAAAAAGAAGACTATGAACTGGTCTATGTGGGAGAATTATTTGGAAATATGTCGCTAGATGATATATTTGAACGATTCAACATCGACAGACCAGAAGACTTTCGAGGACATTCCCTGTCTGTCAGTGATATCGTAGTTCTGAATGAGGGGGGAAAGGTAACCGCTCATTTTGTAGACAGTATCAGTTTTGAACAGCTAGATTCTTTCCTGAATCTGGAAGAACAGGTTCTTAGTGAACTGGCATATGAGGTAGGAGAACGTTACTTTGCTATTCAGAGAACAGAAGGAGGATATGATTATTCCTTTTACGATGAAGATTTCCGCCTGATGGATGGTGGCGTCTATGAAAATGGTGAAATTTCTATTGAAGAAGCGGCAGAGGAACTTTTGGAAGACGAAGGATGGACTGGAGAACGCATCCGTGGGGATTATGATCAGTTGATGGAAAAGGTAGAAGAAATGGATGAGGTTGTAATGGCAGAGATTCAGAAAAGCCAGGGCGAATATAAGCCATTGGCAAAGGTAGAAGAACTGGAAGAGGCAAATTATAACATGATTGATAATGTCCTCAATAATATGCCACCGAAGAAAGAACCGTATCTGGAATACTTTGCCGCAGAATGTGATGAGTTCCATGATATGGGAGCTTATGAAAAAAGTACCGATGTTAATCAGATTGCTGCGGTTTATGAAAAATATAGGGAGAATCCTGAGAATGCCTATCGAGTATGCAGTATGGGGATTATCTATCGTGATCCGGAAGACAGTTACTATGATGATGCTGAATTTGCAATCGTAAAAGGAAATACAGTACTTGGAAATCTGATGGACGATGTTCGATTTTATGGAGAACTTGCACTGATACGGGAAGGGATTGAGAAAATTCATGATGCATTGCCGGACTATAAGTATGTACCAATGCGGGATGTTCGGGAAGCAATGTATCCAGAGAAGATGACCACAGAACAGTTGGCAGAGGCATTGGATGAGATTGCAGAAGCTTTTGATCCGTATGAGTATCGAGATAATGTGGAGACGGGAGAAAATACGGTACAAGAGGTGATGTTGGATTTGCAGAGTGGCAATACACATTCTTATATTTCTTATCTGAAGGATATTGTAGACGAAGAATGTGACCAGTCTGTGCGTGCAGGTGTATTGATTGAAAGACTGAAAGTCTATGAGCCGGAGTTTCCAAAGAATCTGGAACCAATGGTGTATGTAAACTATTGTGAAGAAAGTGCTCTCATGAATCCAAGATGTCAGAAGTTATCCGAGCTGGATGCAAAAACAGCAGAAATGGATAAAGAATGGTATGCAAAACGTGATTCGAAGACAGAGGAACCTACAAAAATCACAAAGATATATGTGACTGTATATTATGCGGAAAAAGGTGAACAGATGCTGCATCATTTCAAGAAGTCAATAGATATTGGAAATGGACATGGCGGTATTGTGAGTCAGTTGAAGTATGATAATGAAATGAAGCTTACAGATGAGTATTGGATCAATTACCAGAAAGGTAAAGGAAGTGAAGAGTTCCAAAAATATATGGAAGATCTGACAGACATGCAGAATCATGTGCTTCCGTATCTGCAGAGCTTTTGCAATCTGGAAGAAAAAGGTGTGAAAGAGAGACGAGAACAGCAGATAACGGAAAGAAATGAAGGAAGAGCAGATGAGCGGGGAACAAGTACCGAAGCGAATGCAGTGGTCAAGGATGCAGGAAAAGCAGATAGGAAACAGGTACAACAGAAGCAGGCGGTAGTTGGAAAAGATAAGAAATTATCCATTCATGAACGGCTTGAGATTAATAAGAGGATTATTCAAGAAAAGCAGGGAAAAGATAAGCCGGAGAGAGGGGCTGATCGGGGTGTGAGATAAGTATAATATTATAATTCTAATGAAGGATGTAGGGAGTCAATCCCTGCATCCTTTTTTAATGCGTAAATATGGATTGAACGTTATAATGAAAGCAGATTGGAGATGTTTTTCTTCTAACCACATCAATTAGGAAAAGAGTATCTGTAGCAGATAAATTCAAAAGGTTTGTGAATAAATTAAAAAAGATATTCAATATTTGAAAAAAGATATGTGATATTTGTAAATGCGAATTGTACAAGGAGTTTTTTGTGTGATAAAATAATTTTGATATTGATTGCACATTAAACGGAGGAAAAGAGGATGGCAATTAGTTATAATGGATTATGGAAACAGTTAATTGACCACGGAATGAAAAAAGGAGATTTGTGTGCCAAGACTGGTCTTAGCTCCAGTACAATAGCAAAGATGACAAACTGCGAGTCGGTGAAACTATCTGTTTTGGAAAAAATCTGCAAAGAGTTGGATTGTAACTTTGGAGATTTGATTGACTATGTACCAGATAACAAAGAAAAGTAAATTACCTTATGGAGGAAAATGTAAATGGCTACGAGAAGTGCAAAAATAGATCAGAAAGCAGACCTAATATGGGCAATAGCAGATAAGCTTACCGGTGTATATAAACCACATGAATATGGAGATGTTATATTACCACTTACAGTAATCAGACGTTTTGACTGTATTCTCTCAGATACGAAGGATGCGGTATTACAGAAATACGATGAAGTAAAGAATCTTCCAATGAAAGATATTTTACTTCGTAAGGCTTCAAAAAAGGATTTTTACAATACAAGTAAATATACATTTGAAAGACTTATGGATGATCCTGACCACATTGAGGAGAATTTTAGAGAGTATCTGAATAAATTTTCAGCAAATGTGCGGGATATTCTGGAAAAATTTAAGTTTGATGGACACATCACAACGATGGCAAATAAGGGGATTCTGTATATTGTTTTAAAGGAATATACAACAGACAGAGGAAATCTTCATCCGAATGAAATCTCTAACCTTGAAATGGGATATATTTTTGAAGAAATTATAAGAAGATTCTCTGAGTCTCATAATGAAGATGCAGGACAGCATTACACTCCAAGAGAAGTTATCCAACTTATGGTTAATATTCTCTTCTATGATGATAATGACATCCTTTCTGGCAATAATGTGGCAAAGACGATTTATGATCCTGCCTGTGGAACCGGAGGTATGCTTTCTGTAGCAGAGGAATATTTACATAGTCTGAATGCATCTACAGAGCTTGTATCGTTCGGTCAGGAAATCAATGACCAGACATTTGCAATCTGTAAGGCTGATATGCTGATTAAGGGTAACAATGCTGATTACATTAAGGATGGCAACACATTATCGGATGACCAGTTTGCAGGCAGTACATTTGACTATATCCTTTCAAATCCTCCGTTTGGACGTGAGTGGAAGAATGAAAAGGCAAAAGTAGAGGAAGAGGCAAAGCTTGGCTTCGGAGGAAGATTTGGAGCAGGACTTCCGGCTACAAGTGACGGACAGATGCTTTTTCTTATGACAGCAATATCAAAGATGAAAGATATTGATAAAGGTGGAAGCAGAATTGCAATCATTCATAATGGTTCCCCACTTTTTACAGGAGATGCAGGAAGCGGACCTTCTGAAATCAGAAGATATATTCTTGAAAATGATCTGCTTGAGGCAATCATTGCTTTACCGAATGATATTTTCTATAACACAGGAATTGCAACCTATATCTGGGTATTGTCAAATAAAAAGGCAGGTACAGTCAGAGAAGGAAAAGTGCAGCTGATCAATGCCAATGAGATGTTCGTGAAGAGAAGAAAGGCATTAGGAAATAAGCGAAATGATATCTCTAAGGAAGATATTGCAGAGATTACAAAGATATATGGTGATTTTAAAGAGAGTGAAATCAGCCAGATTTATGATGACGAGGATTTTGGTTATACCAAGATTACAGTAGAAAGACCGCTTCGTGATGAAGAAGGCAATCTGGTATTGAAAAAGGGAAAGAAACAGCCGGATACCAGTCTTCGTGATACAGAAAATGTTCCGTTAAAAGAGGATATCAAAGAGTACTTTGAAAGAGAAGTACTTCCATTTGCACCGGATGCATGGGTAGATGAGAAAAAGTCAAAGGTGGGATATGAGATTCCGTTTACGAGATATTTCTATAAGTATGAAGCTCCAAGACCATCAGCAGAAATTATGGCAGAGATTATGGATTTAGAGACAGAACTATCTGGAAGTCTTGAGGAGGTATTTGACCTATGAGAGAGATGAAGGATAGTGGAGTGGAATGGATTGGGAAGATACCAAAAGATTGGGAGATTGTTCCCTTAACAAAGCAATTAGATTCAATTGTCGATTATAGGGGAAAAACACCAGAAAAAACAGAAGAAGGAACTTTTTTAGTAACTGCAAAGAATATAAAAGATGGGAAAATATGCTATGAGTTATCAAAAGAATACGTTCGTGAAGCCGATTATGAGGAGATAATGCATCGAGGAATACCACAAATTGGCGATATACTATTTACTACAGAGGCTCCATTGGGGCAAGTGGCTAATGTAGATAGAACTGATATTGCCTTAGCACAACGTATTATAAAATTTAGAGCATTAAGTACTGTTAATAACTATTATTTGAAGTATTGGATGTTGAACGAGGGATTCCAGCAGTTTTTACATTCATTATCTACTGGTTCAACAGCAACTGGAATAAAATCAAGCAAGTTATTTTTACTTCCGTTGGTTAGACCAAATATAGAACAACAAAATAAAATAGTTGAATATCTGGATGCCAAGTGTTCAAAGATTGATGAAATTGTAGAAAAGCAGAAGGTGATAATTGAAAAATTAGAGGAATACAAATTATCAATTATTACGGAAGCAGTAACCAGTGGAATAAATCCAGATGTAGAGATGAAGGATAGCGGAAGTGTATGGTTTGGAAATATTCCTATAAATTGGGAAATGAAAAGATTAAAGTATGTATTCCATATTCAGAAAGATATTGCAGGAGAAGAAGGACATACTGTTTTGTCAATTACACAAAGAGGAATAATTCCTAAAGATTTTTCTAACAATGAAGGACAGTTTGCAAATAGCTATGCAAATTATCAGTTAGTCCATAAAGGTGATTTCGCAATGAATCATATGGATTTGCTGACCGGTTGGGTAGATATTTCAAAGTACGAAGGAGTTACAAGTCCTGATTATAGGGTTTTTGTATTAAATGATAAGAATGGTATGTGTCCAAAGTATTATTTGTATATGATGCAAATGTGTTATAGTGCACGAATTTTTTATGGATTAGGACAAGGTGTAAGTGGTATGGGAAGATGGAGACTACAAGCAGATAAGTTTTTGAATTTTTATATTCCTATTCCACCATATGATGAGCAGAAGAAAATAGCTGATTACATAACTGATAAGGTAAATCATATTGAAGTTGAGATTGATAAAAGAAATAAACTTATTAAGAAATATCAAGAATACAAAAAATCCCTCATTTACGAAGTTGTCACAGGCAAAAAGGAGGTGTAGCTCATGTCTGATTTTGATGTAAAAGAGAAACGATTTGAGGAAGATATCGAAGACTATCTGACTCATCATGGTGGATATACCAAAGGTGATCCAAAGAAATTTAATCGTGAATCAGGACTTGAAGAAGATACTTTTGTTGAGTTTATTAAGACAAGTCAGCCTAAGAAATGGGAAAGATATGTAAAAATTTATGCGGAGAATTCCGAGAAACAGATCATCGAACGTTTTAAAAGAGAAGTAAAGACAACGAATCTTTTGAATGTGATGCGGCATGGATTTATGGACAGAGGAATCAAGTTTTATCCGATTTTCTGGAAGCCGGAGACCTCTTTGAATGAGACTACACAGATGCAGTATGATGCGAATATCCTTCATTGTACCAGACAGCTTCATTATTCTGTACATAATGAAAACAGCATTGATATTGTTCTTTTTGCAAACGGCATTCCGGTGGTATCTATGGAATTGAAATGTCAGTTTACAGGACAGGATACAACAAATGCGATTAATCAGTATAAGTTTGATCGTGCCGGTAAGGATGCGATTTTTGCCTTTAAGGAAAGGGTATTGGTACATTTCGCTGTAGACCTTACCAATGTTTATATGACTACAAGACTTGAGGGCGCACACACTTATTTCCTGCCATTTAATCAGGGAAGTAATGGCGCCGGAAAAGTAGGTGGCAAAGGTAATCCGGTAAATCCAAATGGATATGATACAGCTTATCTTTGGGAAAGAGTACTCTGCAAAGACAGTCTGATGGAAATTTTACAGAAATATATGCACTTGCAGCAGGAGTACGATAAAAATGGAAATCTTGTGAAAGAGACTATGATTTTCCCAAGGTATCATCAGCTTGATGTTGTTACAAAGCTGTTGGAAGATGTAAAAAAGAATGGTTCAGGTAAGAGTTATCTGATCCAGCATAGTGCAGGCTCAGGAAAGTCCAATTCGATTGCATGGCTGGCACACAGACTTACCGGACTCCATGATTATGAAGACAATAAGATTTTCCAGTCAGTAATCATCGTTACTGACAGACGAGTGTTGGACAGTCAGTTACAGTCTACAGTATATCAGTTTGACCATGTGGAAGGTGTGGTTAAGAAAGTAGATAAAAATTCGGGACAGCTTAGAGATGCAATCAATGATGGTGTAGGCATTATTATTACTACATTACAGAAATTCCCGGTAATCTATAAAGAAGTGGATTCTGCAAAAAAAAGATTTGCGATTATTATTGATGAGGCACATTCTTCGCAGACCGGAGATGCAGCGAAAAAGTTAAAAAGAGCATTAGCTGATACTGAAGAAATTCTGAAAGAGTATGCCGAGATGGAAGATGAGGACGAGAGAAACCGCAAGGATGATGAGGACAAGCTATTAGACGAACTGGCAGCACAGGGGATGCATAAGAACTTATCATTCTTTGCATTTACAGCAACGCCAAAAGGAAAAACATTGCAGCTGTTTGGTCAGAAGGATGCGGAAGGAATCTACAGACCTTTCCATATTTATTCTATGAGACAGGCAATAGAGGAGCATTTCATCTTGGATGTTTTGCAGAACTATATGACCTACAAAATGTACTATAAGATTGCCAAGATTATTGAGGATAATCCGGAATTTGATACAACAGCTGGTTCAAAGGCAATTATAAATTATGAGACACTGCATCCACATAATATCTCTCAGAAGACTGCCATTATGCTGGAACATTTTATGAATGTCACAAGACATAAGATAGGTGGCAGAGCGAAGGCTATGGTTGTTACACCATCCAGACTTCATGCAGTACGATATGTGCAGGAATTTAAGAGACAGATAAAAGAAAAAGGACTGAATGACCTTGAAGTGTTAGTCGCTTTTTCCGGTGAAGTGAAAGATAACGATGATGTGTTTACCGAAGAGGGAATGAACAAGGATAAAGAAGGCAAGACAATAAAAGAAAAGGCTTTGCCGGAAACATTCCATGCAGATGATTATGGAATCCTTGTTGTTGCAGAAAAATATCAGACAGGCTTTGATGAACCACTACTTCACACCATGTTTGTGGATAAGAAATTGTCCGGTGTAAAGGCAGTACAGACTTTATCAAGACTGAATCGTACTACAAGAGGAAAAGTAGATACCTTTGTACTTGATTTTGTGAATTCAGCAGAGGATATCAAAGCATCTTTTGAGCCATTCTATGAGGAAACTGTGCTCTTGGAGGAAACAGATCCTAATGTTGTATATGATATGAAGAATACCTTGGATGATTTCAGGGTATATCAGAAATCAGAAGTGGATAAATTTGCGGATATTTTCTATCAGAATGAGAATCAATCAGCTGGTGATCTTGGAAAGCTTCAGGGACAGTTAAGACCAGCAATAGACAGATATGAAGTGCTTGAGGTTGAAAAACAGGATATATTTAAGTCTACCTTGGCAAGTTTTAACCGTGTGTATGCCTATATTACACAGGTATGCAGATTATTTGACAAGGATATTCATAGATTCAGTATTTATTCAAAATTCTTATACACAATGCTTCCTAAGGGACATGGTGGAGAGAAGATAAATATTGATGACAAAGTTCTTCTTGAATACTATAAGCTGGAAAAAGACTTTGAAGGTCCGATAGAGCTTGAAAGCACAGAAGGCGGATATACACCTATCTCCGGTGATTCCGGTCATAGAGAGCCTAAGAAAGACCCGTTGACAGTAATCATTGATAAGATAAACGAAAAGTATGGCACTCATTTTACAGAGATGGATAAAGTTCTTGTTCAGATGGAAAATGATTATGCCAATCAGGAGAAATGGCAGAGCTACGCAAAGAACAATGACAGGGCAACATTTATGCTGTTATTTGAAAAGGATTTTCCGAATATGGCAGCAGACAGATATGAGCAGAATGACCAGTTTTTCAGAAAACTGTTTGATGATCCTGATATGATGAGGCAGGTAATGGAGACTGTAGGTTCTGTATTGTATGAGAGATTGAAGAAGAAATATATCTTTGATCCAAAGTCGGGAGTAATTGAAGAGGCGACACCGGAGACTTATGTGGAAGATACATATTTGACGAAGAAATAAGGAAGTGAAAACATGCAGTTAGGATGGATAGATTTTTCAAAAGAAGACCGGCAGAAGGCATTCGATGTGATTAACCTTCTGAGTGAACAGGGAGCAGTCGATGAACTTGGAATCGGCGTTATTCGTGATGCTTTTGCCAATTATTTCTTTCCGGGGACATCTACCATCCAGACTAGAGCAAAGTACTTCCTTATTGTTCCATATATGTTAAGGGAGGCTGTTGATGGCAGGTATGGAAAGGATGCAAATAGAGTTTTAAGAGCTATAGATTCTGCTGAAAAAGATTGTGGCATCAGATTGTTAGAAGCAGATCCCAAGGCAGAAGGTGTTATTGGAAGTCGTGTATTGCCAAAGGGCTGGGTGGCAAGAAAACCATCAGATATCTACTGGAATGGAATTCGTACCTTTGGAATATTCTGTGATTATGGTCTGTCTATACCGGAGTATGTTTCATTGGCGGTAAAGCTAAAAGAACAGAAGTCTGTCAGCCGGTTGGGAAACAGGAATGATGATGCAGAGGAAAATGATAAGGATGATTCGGATGCAGGAGACATCGGCAATATTAGATTCTGGAATCTTCCGATTTATCATGATGATTGGAGAGACAACCTTACAATAGAGCTGACGCAGGAGGAAGCATTCTATCTGGATAAGCAGATTCAGAAGTCAACGAAAGGGTCTCTTTTGGAATATGTATTGAAAAATCGTATTGATTTGAATGAATATGATGATTTTGCTTCTTTAACGGCTGAACTATCGGAAAAAGTAGGTGAAAAGCTGGCATATATGATGAAGCTTGCCTGCGATTTTAATAATCTGGTGTATATGGCGAGAGTAAGATACAATGTCATGCTTTCAGAAGACGAGAATACATACGCAAATGATGAATGGAGCAGGTTGCTTCCGGATATAAGGCATAATGCGACAGTAGATCTGGATGCAGTGTTTGGAGAATTCCAGTTGATCAATCCAAGGGCAAAGAGCTTTCTATGTGGGATACAAGCAGCATTTATTACATTAGATATTGATATGGCTGATGAACTGATTCGCAAGAGGGAACGGAGCCTGAAAGGAGCAGCCAGAGCGAAGTTAAGCAGAACAAAGGAATTTGATCATTCAAAATGGGTAGGCGGTGGAATGCTCGATTACAGATTCTCGAATGCCAGAAGAATTGTGAATGACATCTATGCCGGGGAGGTGAGTGCTGATGTTTAGACCGGATTCAAACCGAGATAGAACGGATTACAGCGGTATTTTGATGCCTCCGGACGGATATAGATTGGACAGAGCAGTAGGCACTACATATTCACTTGACCTGGAAGCACTCACAGCTGTGGCGATATGTCTTGGATTATCTGAAGAAACAGATAGTAAGCTTATGCAAAATCCAATTGGTATGCTGAATGCATTGCAGAAGGTATCAGATAAAATCGTGCTGTTTTGTGAAGCAGGACAGATTAAAGTGCCAACAAAACCGACTGCACTATCTATTTTATTAGAGAAAATGGTAGTAGAGGTCGCACTGCCAAAAGATAGACAGCTTGGTCGATATCCGTCATTTCATCCGAAAACATGGGTATTAGCATATGTAAACGCTGATGGAGATAAAAAATATCGTTTTGTGGTAATGAGCAGAAATCTGACTTTTGACAGGAGCTGGGATATCAGCTTTGCAATGGATAGCAGTAAAAATGTCAGACAGAAGAAAAAGACTCAGCCTATCTGTGATTTTCTGGATTATCTTGTAATGAATGTGCATAATACCAGCAATAATGCCGGAAAGAAAAGAAACCTGATTCGTGGATTATGTGCAGACATTAAGGATGTATCCTTTTCACTTGATAGTAAAATATTTGGAGAGGATTTTGAAGTGCTTCCACTTGGTATTGGAAAAAATGCTTACCGGATGCAGGAGGATATCCTATTCTGCAAGGAAAGAGGAAATGCCAATTCGACATTTAATGAGCTTGTAGTGATGTCTCCGTTTTTATCAGAAAGTGTGATTGCAGATTTTAACCTGACAGACAGGGCATTGTCGGACTGTAAGAGAACACTTGTTACGAGACGTTCTGAGCTTGGAAAACTCAAAGCATCAGATGTAGATAATTTTACCATCTATGCATTAAAGGATGAGATTATAGATGGTGAGGAAGAAATTTCAGATGAACTCGCAGATAAAAAGAAACAGGATATTCATGCAAAAATCTATCTGAGAAGGAAATATTCAGATGTTGACCTGTATCTTGGTTCCATGAATGCTTCCTATTCTGCAATTAATAAAAATGTTGAAATGATGCTGTGGCTTGGTACAAAGAATATGTATCTGAATGGGGATAAATTCTTAGAGGATATATTCTGTGGACCGGTAGGAGATGCAAAGAATCCATTTGAGCAGGTTACAGTAGCGGATGCTGTTTTGGAAACAGAAAGTGACAATAGAAATCTGCTGGAGCAGAAAATTAAGGACTTGTGCCGAGTGAAAAGGCAGGCTGTAATTTCAGAAGATAATGAGAATGCTGGAAAGTACAAGATAGAGGTTGAGTTCAGTGGTATTGAATCTGATAGTGAGGTTACAGTATCACCATTTAATTCAAAGCAGGAGCAGACATTGTCAGAACATATAGAGTTTTCAGAGCTTGAGATCTTGCAGTTATCAGAGTTCTATGAGATTACTGCAAGATCAGGTGATGATACAATTCGCAGAATTATTATGATCCCTACAAGTGGTTTCCCGGATGACAGAGAAAGTGCTGCAGTAAACAGTGTGGTAAAAGATAGGGCATCATTTGTTGAGTACATAGCGTTTGTACTTGGTGATGATTATGTAGCATCTATGCTTGAAGGAAAGCAGATGGGAGAATCCGGCTTTTTTGCCAATTCGAGTGATGCAATGCCGGCACTCTATGAAAAGATGTTAAAGACATCTGTAGAAGGGCCGGAAAGAATAAAAGACATTGGATATGTGCTTAAGATGGTTACAGATAAGGATATTATACCGGATGAATTCCGTGAACTGTATGAGACTTTTTGTAATACTTTGAAAATCAGAAGATAACGAGGTGATGTCATGTTACAATTTAATATAGATGAAATTGAAAAGCGTACCCTTTCCGGTCTGAAGGATTTTCAAAGAGCGACTGTGGAGAGAGTGGATTATCTGTTCCGGCATAATCAGAATCGTGTGCTTGTAGCAGATGAAGTGGGTATGGGAAAAACTCTTATTGCCAGAGGAGCAATTGTAAAGACAGCAAGACTTAGAATCGAAGAGAAAGATGATCTGTTTAAGGTAATTTATATCTGCTCTAATCAGAACATAGCAAATCAGAATATCAGAAAACTTGATGTAACAGGAAAGAATGCCATCGGCTCAGTATCAGATACCAGACTGTCTATGCAGCATTTAAAGATTACTGAGCAGGAAAATGATCCGCAGATAAAGGAAGGTTTTATACAGCTTATCCCACTTACACCGGAAACATCTTTCCGCATGACCACCGGAGGTGGAAGTGTGCAGGAAAGAGCACTTATGTATGCCATTTTAAGGAGAATGCCGGACTTTAAAGGACATGTAACTTCTCTTGAAAAATTTATGATAATGGATGCTGTAAAAGCATGGGATGGATGGGCAAAATGGAACTTTGAAAATCGTGTGGCAGAATGCGAAAAGATGACGAAGGGTGTCTATCCACAAAATGTGATAGAAAAAATCCTTAATTATCAGGAGTATGAAAGTATAAGGGACATGCTGCTTAATCATTTGCATGAAAGAAGATACAATAAACAGCTTACATATTCCAATTACTATGTGATGAATAAGCTTCGTGTGATGTTTGCGAGAATCAGTGTATCTATGCTTGAGCCGGATCTGGTAATCATGGATGAGTTTCAGAGATTTAAGTTTCTTTTGTCATCCGATGACAGTGAGCTTGGTATTCTTGCACACAGTTTCCTTAGTGGACATGATACAAGGGTACTTCTGTTGTCGGCTACACCATATAAATTGTATTCTACCCTTGAAGAGATAGATGAAAATCAGCTTGATGAGCATTATGCAGAGTTTTTTCAGGTTATGAACTTTCTTTTTGATGATGAAGTCAAAGACATTAAATTTAAGGAAGTGTGGAAGAATTATTCCCATGCTCTAAGTGAGTTGAAGGCAGGGGACAGTGCAATTATCCGTATGAAGGAGCTGGCAGAAAATGCCATGTATCAGGGAGTCAGCAGGACAGAGCGTATATCTGTCATGGATTCCGGTGATTATACGGATGACAGCAGCGTGAAGCATCATTTGCAGATAGATGAAAATGACATAAACTCCTATATACAGATGTCACGATTGTTGTCAAAAACGGATTCAAATCATTCTTTACCGGTAGATTATGCAAAGAGCTGTCCGTATCTTATGTCCTTTATGAAGAAATATAAGATTAAAGAGCAGATTGAAAAATATTATATAAAACATCCAGATGAATTTGGAAGTGAAAGAGAACAATGTCTCTTGTGGCTGAATCGCAATAAAATCAATAAATATGATGAACTGCCGAAAACCAATGCAAGGCTTGAGGCACTGAAAGAAAAAGCATTTACCGGCGGTGCAGAAAAATATCTGTGGATTCCTCCATCACTGCCATATTATGAGATGCAGGGAGCATATAAAAACAGCAAAGGCTTTTCAAAAATACTTGTATTTTCTGCATGGGAGATGGTTCCACGAATGATAGGTGCGCTTGTTTCCTATGAGGCGGAAAGACTTACAGTTGGAAAACTGGTACATCAGATAAAGAATCAGGATAAGAAGAATACGGGGTATTTTGCGGATGGTTCGAGACGATACCCGGTGGCAAGGCTCAGGTTTAATGTTTCAAATGGAGAAGTAAGAGGCATGAGCCTGTTTGCACTGCTTTATCCTTCAAAGACACTTTCTGATATGTATTTACCGATTGAGTCATTGAATAATCATGAATCATTAGAAGTAATAGAGAAATCTGTACGGCTGAAACTGAAAGAGAAGCTTGCGATAATCGAAGAAAAGTATGGTGATTCGGGTAACAATAAGGAAGATGCCAGGTGGTATTATCTTGCACCGATGCTCATGGATGGAGTCATCTATGCAAAGCATTGGATAGAGGATATTGTGTGGGAAATGAATACAGACGAAGAGGATACAACATCTGAGGTCAGAAGCAGTTCAAAGGATAAGAGAAATAAGGGCTTTATTGCTCATATTGATAAGCTAAGAAGTTATTTGGATGCCCCGGAGGAGATTCATCTTGGAAGAAAGCCGGAGGATCTTCTGGAAACATTGGTAAATATGGTACTGGGTTCGCCAGCAATATGCATTTATCGTTCTAATGGAAGAAGCACAGCCAGAGCAACATCGCTTGCAAAGGTATTTGTCAATAATTTCAATTTGCCGGAGTCAACAGCTATCATTGATCTTGCTTATGGCAGATGCAGGGATGATAATTCCCATTGGCAGAATGTACTTAAATACTGTAAAGATGGCTGTTTTCAGGCAATGATTGATGAATATATCCATATGCTGAAAGAAACAGCAGGTTTTCAGTCGGATGGAAATCAGTATCAGATTGTGCATGACATGATGATGGATTCATTGAAGATACATACAGCCACCTATATCGCTGATACTTATCCTGATTTCAAAAAACGTATTAACGGAGCTGACAGGAAGAGTGATGGATGTCGAATAAGGTCGAGTTATGCAGTTGGATTTACAAAGGATGCAGGAGATAATTCCAAGGTAGTCATGCGTAAAGAAAATATCAGAAATGCCTTTAACTCACCAATGCGTCCATTTGTGCTCGCTACAACATCAATCGGACAGGAAGGATTGGATTTTCATAATTATTGTCGTGTGATTATGCACTGGAATCTTCCAAGTAATCCCATAGATGTAGGACGGATTTTGCGGACATTCAAAATAAAAAAGAATGTGGAGGTAACAGACAATGGCAAAATCATTATTTGAGGAACTGGGCGGCAAATACGAAAGGCAAGGGGATTATTTGATACCGTGCTTAACTGTACCCGCCGAAGAAGAACAGGCAATAGGCATCTGGGGGCAACGGCATTTAGATTATCTAAAACAGTACCGTAAAGTTACATACACCAATCTTCTTACAAGCGGCAGGCTAAACGCCTACCTTGCCGACATCAACAGACAGGCACAGGAACGCTTTGAAAGGCTCATAGAGGGTATGAAACAGGCACAGGGCATAACGGAACAGCTAAAGGCAGAAAACGCCTTAGAATGGACAGGATGCCTCAATAACATAAGGGCTTGTGCGAGGGAGATTGTGGAAAAGGAAATTATTTTTGCATAAACAGATGATTAGTGGCAGGGGGAAATCCTGCCGCTTTTTCTGCTTTAGTTTGTCAGCTTGACAAATAAAGGGTTAAGGAATATAATTAGATTCAGTATTATACAAGGAGTTAATAAATATGCGGCAAGGTATTCTTAAATAAACTGTCAATTTGATAGTGGGAACAAAAAGTAGCAGTCCCGTTTCACTTTTAATATGGGGCTTAGTTTTTTGTACCCAGTTTAAGAATACTTTTATCATGTAATTTTATATGCCCGAAAACATATAAGTGTTTTGGGGCTATTGGAGTTATTTACCCAGTGATAGGAGTATTTATCACTGGGTATTTTTATGCCCTTTTTTGGGTGTTGATAGGAGGAAAATCACATGAAAATAATTAACTTAGGCATTCTGGCTCACGTTGACGCAGGAAAGACAACATTAACGGAAAGTTTATTGTATACCAGTGGTGCAATTGCAGAACTAGGGAGCGTAGATGAAGGCACAACAAGGACAGATACAATGAATTTGGAGCGTCAAAGGGGAATCACTATCCAGACAGCAGTGACATCTTTTCAGTGGGAGGATGTAAAAGTCAACATTATAGATACGCCAGGCCATATGGATTTTTTGGCGGAAGTATACCGTTCTTTATCCGTATTAGACGGAGCAGTATTATTAGTTTCTGCAAAGGATGGCATACAGGCACAGACCCGTATACTGTTTCATGCACTACAGATAATGAAGATTCCGACAATTTTTTTCATCAATAAAATTGACCAAGAGGGGATTGATTTGCCAATGGTATATCGGGAAATGAAAGCAAAGCTTTCTTCGGAAATTATAGTGAAGCAAAAGGTTGGGCAGCATCCCCATATAAATGTAACGGACAATGACGATATGGAACAGTGGGATGCGGTAATTATGGGAAACGATGAACTATTAGAGAAATATATGTCAGGGAAACCGTTTAAAATGTCAGAACTGGAACAGGAAGAAAACAGGAGATTCCAAAACGGAACGTTATTTCCCGTTTATCACGGAAGCGCTAAAAACAATCTGGGGATTCGGCAGCTTATAGAAGTAATTGCCAGTAAATTTTATTCATCAACGCCTGAAGGTCAATCTGAACTATGCGGGCAGGTTTTTAAGATTGAATATTCAGAGAAAAGGCGGCGTTTTGTTTATGTGCGTATATATAGCGGAACATTGCATTTGAGGGATGTTATTAGAATATCTGAAAAAGAGAAAATAAAAATCACAGAGATGTGTGTTCCGTCAAATGGTGAAATCGTCCCGGCTGACCATGCCTGTCCGGGAGAAATTGTTATTTTAGCTGATGATACTTTGAAACTGAACGACATTCTGGGAAATGAAAAACTCCTGCCTCACAAAACATGGATTGATAATCCCATGCCATTACTTCGGACAACGGTAGAGCCGCAAAAGCCGGAGCAAAGGGAAGCCCTGTTAAATGCCCTCGCAGAGATTGCTGATACAGACCCTCTTTTGCATTTTGACATTGATACTGTTACACATGAGATTATACTTTCTTTTTTGGGGAATGTGCAGATGGAAGTCATTTGTGCCATCCTTGAGGAAAAATATCATGTGGAGGCAGAAATAAAAGAGCCTACTGTTATATATATGGAAAGACCGCTTAGAAAAGCAGAATATACCATCCACATAGAAGTCCCGCCAAATCCTTTCTGGGCTTCTGTCGGGTTGTCCATAGAGCCGCTCCCTATTGGAAGCGGAGTGCAGTATGAAAGCAGAGTTTCACTTGGATATTTAAATCAATCGTTCCAAAATGCGGTTATGGAGGGGGTTCTTTATGGCTGCGAGCAGGGGCTGTATGGATGGAAAGTGACAGACTGTAAAATCTGTTTTGAATATGGATTGTATTATAGTCCTGTAAGTACCCCCGCAGACTTTCGGCTGCTTTCCCCTATCGTATTGGAGCAGGCTTTAAAAAAAGCAGGGACAGAACTATTAGAGCCATATCTCCACTTTGAAATTTATGCACCGCAGGAATATCTCTCACGGGCGTATCATGATGCTCCAAGGTATTGTGCAGATATTGTAAGTACTCAGATAAAGAATGACGAGGTCATTCTGAAAGGAGAAATCCCTGCTAGATGTATTCAAGAATACAGGAACGATTTAACTTATTTCACAAATGGGCAGGGAGTCTGCTTGACAGAGTTAAAAGGATACCAGCCAGCTATTGGTAAATTTATTTGCCAACCCCGCCGCCCGAATAGCCGTATAGATAAGGTTCGGCATATGTTCCACAAGTTAGCTTAACAGCTTGCAAAAGTCATATAAAATGAGATTTGAAAGGATTAGAGACTAATTATGATGAAATGCGAATGGATATTGTGTCCTGTTTGTGGGAGCAAAACCCGTAATAAAATTAGGAAGGACACTGTTTTGGAGAATTATCCCCTTTATTGTCCAAAATGCAGACAAGAAAGATTGATTAAAGTTGACAACTTGAAGATAACTGTCATCAAAGAGCCAGACGCTTAAGACGCAGAGCCGATGAAATTGTGGAACAATTCACGAATCATCGGCTCTTTTTGTTTCGTATTTGAAAGAACAAACTCACCAAATAAAAAAAACGATATTCGGGTGGGTTATTTTGTTATACCCTAAATTACCCTCTGAATTTGTTTTTAAATTTGGAGGGATTTTTTTATGTCCTTTTTTCGGGCAGTTATCTATCTGCTCATACGAAGCAAAATTTATCAATACATAGCATATCAGAGAACGGCAGGAAACCAGTTAAAAAAATTTCTGCCAGTGCAACGGTACTTCTCACCTTGAAAGTAGAAGTACAATCTCCATACAATAGAATTACTATTTCCTATAACCGTAAAGGTCACAGAGCCTTTGCGGTTTTTCTTTTGTCGATTTTTGTTGGAAAGTGCCGTAGGGCTGTTTCTGATATGCGGTGTCGTTCTCCGCCTCTCCATCTGGATTTTTTACATTTCAAAAATTCAGATGGGAGGTATTTATGGTGAAATATGCACCAAGAAAGGTATATATCAGAGAAAGTGGCGGCTATGTGGAATTATCCTACACGGAGTTCTGCCGTTGCAGGGAATCCGACCAGACCTATATGGACAAGCTGTTTATCCCCATTCAAGGCTGTCTGCTTGAAGTCGTGAGGGAGCAATACACAGACTTCTACCGTGACAAGGAACGGTGGCGTTATCTGCAAAAATTAGATACAAAGAATAGACTGCTATCTCTCGACGGATTTACGGACAGCGAGGGGAATCCTCTGGACTTTATCACTGATGAAGCGGTGGACATTGCAGAAACCGTTGTCAATGCGGTCATGGTGGACAGGCTGAAAGCCGCCCTGCCTTTGCTGTCGGATAGTGAACAGGAGCTGATACAGGCAATCTTTTTTGACGGACTTTCCGAGCGTGAAGTCGGGGCGAGGTTGGGCATAACCCAGAGCGTTGTAAACAAACGCAAAGCCAGAATCCTAATAAAACTAAGAAAGATAATAGAAAATTAAAATTTAAGGCGTTCAGCCCCCTTGTTTTTTCCTTTGGGAAGATGAGGGGGCTTTTCTCTGCCCTCTCAATCAATTCTGATTGGAGGAAGTAAGAATGGCATACAACCACGGACGGGAGGACAGGAAATGGCGTATCTGGAAAGAAGCGGAGGAAAAGCTGCTGCGTGAGTGCGGCGTTGATGAAGCGACCATTGAGCAGATACGCATGGCGGACAGGGCAGACTTCAATTCCAACAGGCGGTTTTACCGATGGACGAATGACGTTGCGGAATATCTTGAGGACATGGCAGGCAGGGAGCGGCAGGCGGAAGTGGGTACGGTTGCGGAGTTACTGGAAGAGATTGAGAGCGAAAATCTCTATCAAGTATTAGTCACGGTGGACGGGCGTACCTTGAAAATCGTCCTGCTGAAAATGCAGGGGTATTCCACAAAGGAGATTGCCCCGCTTGTGCATTTGACGACTGGTGCCATCTATGCGAGGTTAGACCATCTGCGGAAGAAGCTGCGGAAAATTTTATAGCTTCTAAAACAGCCTGCCATCCTGCGGGCTACTGGGTGAGGGATGGAAATCCCCTCACTCATTTTTTGCAGGAGGACAACAGGATGGCATACAGGGTTAAGGCATACACGCTTCGGGAGGAATCCACGGAAAGCGGCACAAGGTATTTTATCAGCTTTAAGGACGGGCAGGGCAAATCCCACGAGTTGGAAGTGTCGGAACAGTTCTTTATGGAGTTTCGGCAGATGGAGCGCAGGAACAGGAATCTTTTCTAATGGGACGAGCGGCACAGGGAGTTTAACGAGGTATGGGACGAAACCCTTTACAGACGGGCGTTGCGTGTGCCTAAGAGCCTTGATGAACGCATGGTTGAGGAAGAACGGAATGAAACGCTCTATAAGGCGGTTGGGAGCCTTCCAGAGATACAAAGGCGGCGTTTCCTGCTCTACTACGAGTATGAGTTCAATTTTTACCAAATCGCCGCTATGGAGCATTGCACCGCTTCGGCAATACAGAAATCTGTTGCGATTGCAAAGGAGAAAGTAAAGGCGGAAATTGAAGAAATATCTCCAACCGTGACCGACACCGCCCGAAAAAGAAATCTGTTTTTTATTTGTGTGGGATTGGCGGCATTACATACTCTCACTTTTTTCCGTGGGAGTAAATCTATTTTTAAGGAGGTCAACGCCTATGTGCAACGAAAACAAAGACACCGCCCGAAAGGAGGAAAGCCATGCAGAAGTTACAGACAGTCAACGCCGAAAGCATTTTATGGGATCCCAGCTGTGCTGATTGCAGAGTGTAAAAGCCGGATTGATAAGGGACTGATGACGGATGTTCTTGATGAATTTGATCATGTACTTGGCAGGAGCGTGGATACTTATTCAGATGAAGTGGATGAGACACAGGCAAATCAGATGATTGAGGCAGCAATCGACCAGTATTATATTCAGCAGGATAAAAATGGAATGCTGTTATTTATGGAAGTTATGGTAACAAGAATGCAGCAGGCAGGAGAAGTTATTGTTCCATATATCACGGAAAATCCTTTTATGTCGGAAGAACAGATAAGTAAAGTAAAGGCTGGTGACACGATTTCGCTTGACCATGATGTAAGACTTAAAATAGAGACTGTAAAAGATGCTGATGAAAAAGAATGGATTGGAGTATTTACATCTTCTGAAGAGATGCATAAGGGTTCTGCTGGAAATGTGCAGATGAATCAGTCTATTGAATCAATACTTCGTCTGGCACTTAATTGGGAACAGGTGAATGGAATTGTGATTAATCCGTTTGGTAAGTATATTCAGATGACAAAGAAGATGATAGAGCTTTTAATCAATGGGTATGAATATAATGAGAATGAAAGGAAGAGCAAAGATGATGAGAACAATTAAAGTTACAGGAAAAGGGAAAATAGCAGTAAAGCCGGATAAAATCCGGTTATATGTCAACAAGGAAGAACTTTGCAAAGAATATGAAGATACTCTCCGAAGGTCAACAGAAGATACAGAGCTTCTCAAGGATTTGTTTGAGAAACTTGGTTTTCAGAGAAAAGACCTTAAAACAGTATATTTTAATGTCGATACAGAATATGAAAGCTATCAGGACAGAGATAAGAGCTGGAAGCGAAGATTTAAAGGTTATAAGTATAATCACCATATGAAAATAGAGTTTGCAGCTGATAATAAAAGATTAGGGCAAGTCCTTTACGCTTTGGCTCATAGCTCATTAAGGCCAGAGTTTTCTATTGAGTATACAGTGGCAGATGTAGAAAAATGTAAAAATGAGCTGTTACATAAAGCAATCGAGGATTCCATTCAAAAGGCACAGGTGCTTACAACAGCAGCAAATGTGAAATTGGGTGAAATACAGGCAATTGATTATTCTTGGGGAGAGATAGATTTTGTAACAAAGCCATTGAATGAAATGAGATTAATGGAGTGTACGGAATGTGAAATGAGTGCACCGGGAGCATATGATATAGATATTGAGGCAGACGATATTAATGTTACTGATACGGCAACTGTAATATGGGAAATTGCATAAAGAGGAAGATATAAATAGATTAGACGAAAAGCAAGAGGCACCGTTAAAGTAGGTACCTCCTTCTTTTTAGAGAGTTAGCTCTTTTTCTGATATGGGAATTTGCATCTCCGGAGCATTAAGTAGTGCTGTGAAATTCTGTCTAATGATATTCAGTGTCTTCTGCTTTTTCTGCAATTCTTGTTTTTCCCGGACAGTAGCAGCTTGTTCAGATTCAAGATTTTCTATCCTCTTCTGGATTTTATTAGAGCTTGGGATTTTGGTAACACCGAGATCCTGAAGCTCTTTTTTTAGTGAATCGTGCAGTTGGTATTCTGCTTGATGTTTGGTTCGGTATGCTTTTGGATTTTTAGCAGATTTGCAATCTTCAATCACTTTTCGGCAGAGACGGTAAGAATCACAGTGTTTTTGAATGATTTTCTGTGTGCTCAGCTCACTGTTGATTTGCGTTATTCTTTGATCAGCCGCTTTAACAGAAGCATCAACATCAGAAACATGCTGTTGGAAATCTTCATAATTCAGCAGGTTATTTTCGGAAAGATAGTTGAAGGTGCGTGCCGCTTCTTTCAGGTTATTTAGTTTTGCCCATCGTTCAAATCCTTCTCGATTGCCGGTCGTAACATAAGTGGAGATATTGATATACAGGCGAGCTTCTCTGGACAGATGCCTTGGAGCTTTTATTTTGTTACGGTTTTTTGCCAAACGGATGCGGACATTTTCTTCTGAATAATAGCTTCCAAGAGATTTCATATAAGTGAAGTTTTTCTGTTCCGGTGCACGGAAGGACAGGTGTTTTCCCTGTCGGACTTCATATCCGGCTAACTGCATTTTTTGTAAAAATTCCTCATAGTTGATGGAAGTCCAGATTGCTTTATCAACTGCAACACGTAGCTTGGCTTTCCAGCTGGTGCCACGATGATATTCCATGTTCTCCTTATAACTTTTGCCTTTTTCTCCGGTTGGCATACTGGTGGCAAGTCCATTTTCATGGCAGATACGATTACTGATCCGGCAGATTTTATGGTAGCTCCGCTTATTGGAAACATACTTGTGATGATCAACAAAACTTGCTGCATTAAAGATGATGTGGTTATGGATATGATTTTTATCAACATGGGTGCTTATCACATATTCATATTTTCCTTTCAGTACTTCGTTTGCAAATTGTTGCCCTAAGCGATGGGCAGTTTCGGCATCAACTTCTCCAGGTTTAAATGACTGGATCAGATGAAATGCCAGGTTATCACCTTTGTCCATTCCATTCTTTTTTGCCATTTCTCTTGTCATAGAAAATTCAAGATCTGCAGTTTCCGGGGAACAGCCAAAACTGGAAACTAACAGTTTTTCTTCTGTTTTATCTGGATTCGTGATGTAGTCCAGAGCTTTCTTGTCTGTTACTTTAATTGGGAAGATCTTAAGATACGCCATAATTCTTTCACCATCTCTTTTAATTCTTGCTTTTCTTCCGGATACAGATCACCGGTGCTGTTTACTTTTTTGGCAATCTGATTAATATTCACACCGATCTTATGCATTTCCTCATACTGTTTCTTCAGTGGAGTGGTATCGGTGTTGACGATGTAACCGTCGATTGCCATTTTACGAAGATAAGCTCCCATATTTTTTGTCTTTGATTCAATCATCTTTCTACGAATAAGCTTTTTTTCTTCTGGGGAAACACAAAACAAAATCTGTATATTTCTTTTTCTCTTTGCCATAGGCAGATTCTCCTTTCTTTGGTTCTTCGAAGTAGTGACTTCTGTGTTTTTAATTTAGGGCAGGGTTCCCTAAATTGCTGGTTTTCCGGAAGTGTATATACACTTCCTGTCCTTGCTATTTACCGGTGGCACAGCCTCCGGAAGAGAGTCTTAAAAAAGAACCCTCTATAAATAAGGTACTGAGAGAAGAAAAAGAGGACATCGAAGCTCAGAAGTATGACGCAAGCATGATTCTGTGGTATAGTAAAATCTGAATGAAAAAGAAGAAAAGAGGTCAAACCGATGTCACGGAAAAACCATAAGATGATAGATGGGAGATTACTGCAAACGAATAAGAAGTATTCCCAGTTAAAAATGAAGCAGAAAGAAAAGATTGCGGAATGGATGTTTCAGGCAACCAGAGATTATTATATGAAAAAATGTACTTTTCCGAGTGACAAACATCTGGAAGAAGTGGTGGATTCTGTTTATGAAAAAATTGAAGATGCAGAAATCTGGATTCCGTATGGAGAGGTCTTCAAGCATTATAAATCCAAACGATCGGATATCAACAAACGTGTCAGAAAATCTCTGAATGAAAAAGAAGAGAGTCAGATTGAGAAGGTCTGTTTTATGAATATGTGTATGATTCAGGATCATAAAGGGAATGTACTGGCTCTGGATAAAGTAAATGATAGCTATACCGGTACAACTTTTCCAGGCGGTCACGTAGAAGCAAATGAGATTTTTCAGAAATCTATGATTCGGGAAGTCTGGGAAGAAACAGGACTTACGGTTGAAGCACCGAAGCTTGGAGGATTATATCATTGGCATAAGAGCGGAGTGCACTATGTTATTACCTTGTATAAAGCGGATAAGTTTACCGGAGAATTAAAGAGTTCTGAGGAAGGAAGAGTTTATTGGATTCCGCTGGAAGAGTTAAAAACAAAAGAACTTGCTACAGGTATGGAACACGTTTTGCGGATTCTGGAATCAGAGAAGGTGGACGAGTGCTATATGCATCTGGAAGCAGATGGATATGTGGGAGACTTGTATTAAAGAATTACATGAGAAATGGCTGCCTGCTCATTGGAGAAAAGACAGCCATTCTTTATAAGATACATCATTCATCTATTCTGTTTTTTGCGGTTCGTTTTTGGAAGTGAAATTAATATATTTGGCACGTTGTAAAATTGAAATAACTGCATCAATGCTTTCAGGATTGGAGAAGCTCATGATAAAAGGTTCTTCTTTAAATTCCATGGGTTCGAACCCAGGATTCTGATCTGGATTCTTGAGTATATGGATGGGACGTGCACTCTGATTATAAAATGCCAGTTGTGCGGAATCTGTAGTGTTACCGATGACACCAATGCCTACATCCCCTTTTCCAAAGTCTATTCTATGTTTATTTAAGTTGATCATTTTCAAAAATCTCCTTTTTCAAAAATAGCATATTTAGTAATTTTCTATTATTCCCGAAGTAGGGATATCTTTTAAAAAGTCACTGTTGGAAGTAATCGGAGAATCTACAATCTGAACGCCGCTTCGTTTCATCATTCGGAATTTGAAATCAAGAAGTTCCGGTGGAACTTTCAGTTCTGCGGCAGCCTGGAAAAAGGACATATCAGCGTTAAGCATCTCCAGGACATCTTCATCTTCCAGAAGATAATCAGCGGCAAAGCAATTCGCTTCATATTCACATTGTGACACTCCATCGAATAATTCAAAATCATGAAAACACTTGATCTGAAGGGGTTTCTGATGAAGGAGTGCGTGACCGATCTCGTGGATCAGGATAATCTGCTGTATGATTTCCGGTAGGTCGCAGTTAATGACGATGCAGGTCTTTCGACATTCCCGCATACAGAAGCCTTTGCAACAGTTTGGATCAGTTCCAAGCGGAAGCTTTTTAACAATAATATGCATAGCGGCTGCAAGGCGGTACGGATCACTTTCCTGATATTTTGCTTTTACTTTATTAACAGTGTCTCTTATACATTTTGAACTCATAAAAACACCTCGATATTTCATAAGATAGTTTGCTGCAAGTATAGAGTAGCAAAAGTGCTGTACGAAAATACGGACACCTATGAATCACTTTCCATTTCAGTGTTTTTCTTTTTCCGTCCAAATGTCTTTTTGGCTTCCATCTTACAGGAAAGATATGCTTTGGTTACAGCCTGATAGAAAGCATCTTTTGCTTCTTCGTCGAGTTCGCCACCAGCAAAAAGAGCACGGTTGGCTTCGAGAATCTCATTGATGTCCCTGGCTCCTTTTTCACCAAGCTGTCCATTGACTTCATCAATATAATCCATTTTTTCAATTCCGTAAGAAGGATCTGTGATCTCATCATGTTTCAAATAATCGTAAGAGACATTCAATGCATGAGCGAGCTTTCTCATAGTAGAGATTCGTGCGATGGTGCCGGAACTTTCATAAGCTGCGATCGCACGCTGGGATACGCCGACCAGTTCTGCAAGTTCTTTTTGTGTCAGATGATTTTGTTCTCGTTGATATTTAATCTTGTCTGAAAAATTCATAGTGGGATCCTTTCCAAGTTTTTGAAATCGTAACTTCATCAACTTTATAAAAACTATTGACAGAGTTCATTATCACGTATAAAATACAAACAAATGTTCGTGAAGTTAGTAGAAATTATAATCTATAAACTTCACAAAGTCAATATGAAGCAAAGAACTTTTATTATGATTTTTAAGACTGGTAGGTGAATGTTATGAGCAGGACAATTCTTCATTCAGATATGAATTGCTTTTACGCAAGTGTTGAGATGCTGCATCATCCAGAACTTGCCGGGAAGCCGATGGCAGTCGGTGGTGATCCGGAAGCAAGACATGGAATTGTGCTGACTGCAAACTATATTGCGAAGCGAGCCGGAGTAAAAACAGGCATGGCATTGTGGCAGGCAAGACAGGTTTGCCCAGAAATAATCTTTGTACCGCCTCGCATGGATCTTTATTTGAGGTTTTCCAGAATGGCACAGGAGATTTACAGTGAATACACAGATCAGAGAGAACCATTTGGGATTGATGAAAGCTGGCTGGATGTGACCGCCAGTACTTCTATCAAGGGAGACGGAATGAAGATTGCAAAAGAGATCAGCAGTCGGATTAAATATGAACTGGGGGTTACCGTAAGTATTGGTGTTTCCTGGAATAAGATATTTGCAAAGCTCGGTTCTGATTATAAAAAGCCGGATGCCATTACAGAGTTTTCCAAAGACAATTACAAGGATATTGCATGGAAACTTCCAGTAGGTGATTTACTCATGGTCGGAAGAAGCACTGAACGGACGATGAAGAAACTAGGTATTTGTACAATCGGAGATCTGGCAGGAGCAGAACCTTCTATATTAGAAACATATCTTGGAAAGATAGGATTGGTACTTCATACCTTTGCAAATGGATGGGATGAAACTCCAGTTTTGGTAGAAGGATATAAAGTACCGATCAAGTCTATCGGGAACAGTACAACAACGCCAAGAGATCTTGTTAGTGAATTGGACGTGAAGATTATTTTGATGGCTCTTTCAGAAAGTGTAGGAGCCAGGCTTCGTGAAAATGGTTTTCAATGCAGGACAGTAGAAATCTCGATTCGGGATAATGGATTGTATCATTTCACGAGACAGTGCAAGTTGGACAGGGCAAGTAATCTTACAGAAGAAATTGCCAGAACTGCATTTGAGTTATTCCAGAAAAACTATAATTGGGAACATCCAATTCGTAGTCTTGGTGTTCGAGGATGTGATCTGGTATCAGAAGAGATGCCGTATCAGCTTGATTTATTTATGGATGAAACGAAGAGAGAAAAAATCAAAAAGATGGACCAGGTGGTAGATGAGATCCGTGGAAGGTTTGGCTATCAGAGTATTCAGAGAGCATTTATGTATCAGGATAAGATACTGGCACAGCTGAATGCTAAGGAACATACGGTTCATCCACAGGCATATTTTCATGGATAGGAGAGAGCAGGTGTTTTGTAATGACAGCTAAAGTGTATGTAGATGTCCTGGCAGTATTCAGCCGGGAAGGAGAATTGATCCCTACAGCGTTTGTCTGGGAAGATGGACGTAAGTATGCGATTGATAAGGTTTCAAAACCGGAGCGTTGTGCCAGCCGAAAAGCTGGCGGAACCGGATATCGTTATACCTGTCAGGTGGGTGGAAAAATCTGTCATCTGACTTATGAAGAAAATTATAAATGGTTTATGGAACGTAAATAACGGCGTCCTAAAAGGGAGCCCTGAATCAGGGCCCCCTTTGGAGAGATAGATATTCGATGAGAACATCAGCAGTCGGGGATACATCCTTTCCCGTGAGAACCGATTGCTTTCAATAGATCATACAGTTGCCGATCAGCCAGAAATAGAAGCTATCCCACAGCGGATATTTCTGCGGAATCTGCATGAAGAGATGTTAGGACAGTGACAGACTGTGAATGGAACAAACAATACAATGATTGGTCTGGCTGCGGAAGCGGTCGGGAAGGAGGACAATTATGCAGAGAATACAGGATATGTTTATCAATATGGAAGAAGTGGCAGAGGATGCTTATAAGAATACGGAATTATTGCTGAGTCAGTATACTAAAGTAATGTTCCGTATTGAGAAGAACCTTGTGGATATAGATTATGAAATGTATGCAGAGGAAGGGAAGCATCTGAAGGAAATGTTATATGATCTGGTAGATTTCGATGCGACTGCAGAGAAACGCAGAATCCAGGAAAAGCTTCTGAATAATGATATGAATCTCTGTTTGCTGGAAATCATGAGAGATTCCCTGATAGCTTTGAGGGATTATCCAAAAAATGGACAGCTGTATTATCGGCTTTTGAAATATAGATATTTTGAAGCAGGAAATACCAATGAAGATGTGATGCTGATGCTGGATGATATGCCAAGCACTACTTATTATCGAAACCGTAAGAAAGCAATCCGTTTGTATGCAACAATGCTCTGGGCATTTACACGTCCGGAAAAGATACAGAATAAGATGGAGGAAATAAACTGGAAGAAAAGTGGAAGTAAAGTGGCAGTGAACTGACAGTAAACTGGCATGTGAATGGTATTACAATGAAAATACGTGCATGTTAGAATTGATATGCTGAGAGAAATAGACCTTCGCAGACGTAATGTTTGCGGAGGTTTTTCTTTTCTCAAATTTTAAGGCGTCAGGCTGTGCCCGGAAGGGCATGGCCTTTTTTTATACCCAAAAACAGGTTGCAGATTTGAAAAAGCTTCCTTTTTAACAGGTAGATGCCGGAAAGGAAGAGCATATCAAGATGCAGGGAAGAGGCAGGCATTATGCCAGATATCCATGATTTTCGATTTGTCACAAATCAAATCAACAAAAACGACAAATCGGAGAAACAATCATGGAAGAAAGAAAATACACATTTTACGACAGATATCAGAAGGTGAAATACGCTAATATTACAGCAGAAGAGCTGGAAGTTCTTAATATTTTTTATAATAAGGAACATTATATGTTTGATCAGCAGCATCAGAGAAATAATACAGTATTATTTTGTGGATTAGAATCAGAAAACGGTTGTGCGACAGACTTTATCGCAGATAGTGGACGTGACATTGCATCGGATATTACAACTGAGATCTTCTTTAAAGAACTCTTCAGCGATCTGACAGAGAAAGAAAAGAAAATCGTGAGCGATTATTTTATCATGGGAAAACAGGTTAAAGAAACAGCAGAGGAACTGGGCATCAGCACACGTCAGGTGAGTAGAGACAAGAACAGTGCTTTGGCAAAAATGTTGAAGAGGATGAAAGCAGCTGGATATGAATCATATGCTGAGGCGGCAGGTGCATTTCTGCAGGAAAGCGATTATATTCCAACACAGATGGAGACACAGAACTCGATTATGAAGAAAAGGACCGGAGAAGTGAGACTGCCATCAGATCATAAGATGAAAAAATAAATTAGTTAAAAATTAATCATGATAATAATGTGATGATATCACAGAAAACAAATGAATTTCAGATTATAATAAAGCCACAAAAGAAAAAACAAGGAGGACTGTAAAATGTCTGCTATTAATATCAATAAAAATAATTTTCAGAATGAAATAATGGATTCCGAGAAAACCGTTCTTTTAGACTTTTGGGCTCCTTGGTGTGCTCCTTGTCGTATGGTGGCTCCTATCATAGAGGAGATAGCAAGTGAACGCCCTGATATCAAAGTTGGAAAGATCAATGTGGATGAGCAGCCAGAACTGGCAAGTAAATTTGGTATTATGAGTATTCCAACTTTGGTGGTTATGAAGAATGGGAAGATTGTAACAAAAGTTTCAGGGGCAAGACCTAAGAAGGCAATCTTAGAGATGCTTTAAGGAGGTGCGTTAATGGGATTTTTTGATTTTTTAAAACAGGCGAATATTAATCAAGGGATAGAGGAATATAAAAAGACTGCTGGTGCAGTTCTGCTGGATGTTCGTACGCCGCAGGAATATCAGGAAGGGCATATACCAGAAAGTAAAAATGTGCCATTGCAACAACTTAACAATGTTGTTTCGGTAGTGAAGAATACAGAAATACCGCTGTTTGTATACTGTTATTCCGGAGCCCGAAGTCGTCAAGCAACTGGGATGTTGCAACGAATGGGATATTCTAAAGTAAATAATATTGGTGGCATTGCTGCTTATTCAGGAAAGGTGGAAAAATAAGATGAAGGTAATAATCGTAGGCGGTGTAGCCGGAGGAGCTACAGCTGCAGCAAGAATACGAAGATTGGATGAACATGCAGAAATTACTGTGTTTGAAAGATCCGGATACATATCCTATGCGAATTGTGGGCTTCCATATTATATCGGAGACGTGATCACAGACCCGGAAGAACTTACACTACAGACACCAGAGAGTTTTTTTAAACGATTCCGTATTAACATGAAAATTCATCATGAAGTTATCTCCATACATCCGGAACGAAAAACGGTTTCAGTGAAAAATTTAGAGAATGGTGAGATATTTGAAGAAAACTATGATAAGCTGATCCTCTCTCCAGGTGCAAAGCCAACACAGCCGAGACTTCCCGGAGTAGGTATGGATAAACTTTTTACACTTCGTACTGTAGAAGACACTTTTCGGATAAAGGAATATATAAATAAGAATCATCCAAAATCGGCTGTATTGGCAGGTGGCGGTTTTATTGGTCTGGAATTGGCAGAAAATTTGAGGGAGCTTGGCATGGATGTTACAATTGTCCAGCGGCCTAAGCAGCTGATGAACCCATTTGACCCGGATATGGCATCCATGATCCATAATGAAATGAGAAAGCATGGGATAAAACTGGTACTGGGCTATACAGTAGAAGGATTTAAAGAAAAGGACAATGGAGTAGAGGTTCTATTAAAAGATAATCCATCCCTTCAGGCTGATATGGTGGTGCTGGCAATCGGAGTTACACCAGACACAGCATTAGCAAAAGAAGCTGGTCTGGAACTTGGCATCAAGGGAAGTATCGTAGTGAATGACAGAATGGAAACTTCTGTACCGGATATTTATGCAGCAGGTGATGCAGTTCAGGTAAAACATTATGTTACGGGTGATGATGCGCTGATCTCTTTGGCCGGACCAGCCAACAAGCAGGGCAGGATCATCGCTGATAATATTTGTGGTGGTGACAGCCGTTACCTGGGCAGTCAGGGAAGCTCCGTTATCAAAGTATTTGATATGACAGCAGCCACTACAGGTATCAATGAAACCAATGCCAAAAAGTCAGGATTAGATGTAGATACAGTAATTCTTTCTCCTATGAGTCATGCCGGTTACTATCCTGGTGGAAAAGTGATGACCATGAAGGTGGTTTTTGAAAAAGAGACTTATCGTTTGCTTGGTGCTCAGATTATTGGATATGAAGGAGTTGATAAACGTATTGATGTGCTGGCAACAGCAATTCATGCAGGGCTGAAGGCAACCCAGCTGAAAGATCTGGATCTTGCATATGCACCGCCGTATTCCTCTGCCAAGGATCCTGTAAATATGGCAGGATTCATGATAGACAATATAGCAAAAGGTACCTTAAAACAATGGCATCTGGAAGATATGGATAAGATTTCTAAAGATAAAAGTGTTGTATTGCTGGATGTGAGAACTGTAGGTGAGTTTAACAGGGGGCATATGGATGGATTCAGAAATATTCCTGTAGATGAACTAAGGGAACGTATCAATGAAATTGAGAAGGGAAAGCCTGTTTACTTGATATGCCAAAGTGGTCTGCGCAGCTACATTGCCAGCCGTATTCTGGAAGGAAACGGTTATGAAACATACAACTTCTCCGGTGGATTCCGCTTCTATGATGCAGTGGTTAATGACCGTGCGTTGATTGAAAGGGCATATGCATGTGGTATGGATTATTAAAAAATAATCACAATAATTTTATAATTTACTTGTAGCGTAAAAAGATCCCCCATTTATTAGAATGACTTTCACAATTCTGATAAATGGAGGATTCTTTAGATGTCATAGAAAAACAGTTTTATGATCTTTGTAGTGTTTCCAGTCTTTTCGAATCAAGGATGGTGATTTTGCCGCGTGAGAGTTTGACGAGACCATCGCCCTGAAAGTATCGAAGCATTCGAGTGATCACTTCCCTGTGGGAACCAAGATGGTTTGCGATAGTTTCGTGAGTGATTTTCAGTTCATTTGTTCCTTCGATAGAGGTCTCTTCTAAAAGAAATGAAGCAACACGCTTATCCAAACTCTTCCACATGATCTGTTCAATCAGCCACATGACATCAGAAAAACGGCTAGCCATTAATTCATTGGTATAGTTTGCGACGGGAGCCGATTCCTTCATGATGTCCTTATAGATTTCAGCAGGGATGATCCAAAGATCAGTATCTTTTTCTGCTTCAATGGTTACTTCAAATTGAATGGACTGCATGATACATGAGGCGGATAAAAGACACATATCCATATCGAACAGGCGGTAAAGTGTAATTTCTCGTCCTTCATCTGAAAGTATGTAAGTTCGAAGCTGCCCGGATTTAACCAGTAATAATCCAGTACAATCCAGGTTTCCGTTGTGAATGATCGTTCCTTTTTTTACATCCCGTGTAATCAAATTGTCTGAAATTACTTTTTTCTGTGCTGTATTTAAGTCATTCCATAGTGGAAAATAATTTTCGAAGCTCATAACAGTTATCTCCTTTACGAACATAGTATACTTACTTTTTTTAGATGCGTCAATTATATAATTGACATATGCCATAAATAAAAATATACTGACTATAGTACATGACTGTTGTGAATATGAGGGAGGGATAAATAATGCAGGGAGATGTCAGTTTTACATTTTTGGACCGAATTGAAGAAGTAGAACTGAATATTGTAGATAGACGATGGCAGTCTGCACTGGCATTGGCATTGACTTTGCCAGATATTTGCGGAGGTATTGCTTTCCCGGAAATTGTTAAACATTATCGAGATGGCCGGGTTATGCTGGATCGGCAAAAGAATCCGACCCGTGATGTGGGAACCCAGTATATTCGCTGGTTTGATGAATATGCAGGGGACTACTTTAAACTATCTCAATCCGATGAAAAGCCATATATTTGCGGAGAACGCTGTTGGCAGCTTCGATGTGAATATCTTCATCAAAATAAAGGATTTTTGAATGATGAAAATAATATACGCTTTCATCTTGGACTAAACTGTGGAATGTCAGTTTGTCAGTTGGAAAGTATGAACATACAGGAGAACGGAAACGATATTCGTATAGACATAGAACAGTTTTGTCTGAGGATGTGCAAGGCAGCAAAGAGTTATTATGATAAAGTTCATTTGGAAAAAGACTTTAGTCTCTATAATACACCAGTTTTGGATTTTATTCAGGTAACACAAAAAAAGAAAGCTGCTTCTATTATTGCACTGGTCTGTGGCAGTGAACGTTATGCAAAAGGATTAAAAGAAACATTGCAATTTATTTCAGATCAGATCATGCTGTTTTACACACCGGAAAGTGCTAAAACAAGATTAGGCAGACATAAGCCGGATCTTTGGATTGTTACCGAAGATATGACGAGCCAACCGAATCAGCCATGGCGTGCGGACAGGACAACACCTGTAATTTTAATCACAGGCAATCCTGATGCTGTTGAAATTAAAAAGAATTCAGGAAAACTAACTGTTCTTTCTATGCCATTATCAATAGTTGATTTGCGGAAAACCGTCGAAATATATGTGTCGTGAGGAGAAGTTTATGCTGTACATAATACTATTATTTGTATTTGTAGTTGTAGTTGTATATTTGATGATGCTTATGCGGAGACAGAAAGAAAAGATGAGCGAAATTAAAATACAAATAGATCAACTGCAAGCACAACATGATCGATTGCAGAAAGAAAGGGATCAGTTACAAGAACGGATGAATCATCTGGAAGAGCAACGAGAACACTTGCAAATGCAAACAGACCAGGCATTTCGGAGTGCTGATGAAATCGAGAAAATTTACGATGAGATATGGAATCATGCTAATACCATTCACCTTTACTCTTCGTTAGCTGAAGAAGAAAGCAAATCTATAACAATGAAAGAAAAACAAAAAGAAATTATTCGAACAACTGAGGAAATTCTAAACATCATATATAAATATAAAGGTAATGTATAATAAAAATATGTCATTGTAATGATTAGCGTTCAAGGTAAATTCTTATGTAATAATATCACAGAAGGATTTACCTTTTTCAGGTACAATAGAGATACAAAATTTGAAAGGGGAACAAAGCATTGGCAAAAAGAATGGCAAGTGTCGATAAAAAAAGATGTGTTGCCTGCGGAGTATGTGAAAATACTTGTCCGCTGGCAGCTGTCAAAGTTTACCATGGATGTTATGCTGTGGTAGAAGAAACAGTGTGTGTAGGATGTGGAAAATGTGCAAAGTCCTGTCCGGCAGGTTGTATTGAAATGAAAGAGAGGACAGCGATGTGAAGAAAAAGAAACATTGGTATGATTATTTATGGATATGGGCGATCCTTTATTTTGCTCTCGGTTTTTTTAATATTTTGTTTGCTTGGTTTGGGATGATTGATTTCCTGTTGCCGTTAGGAATAGCGATATTCGGTGAAAATAAATTTTTCTGTAATCATTTGTGTGGACGTGGCCAGCTTTTTAGTAAGCTCGGTGGGGATTTAAAATGCTCAAGAAATAAACCAACCCCGCGATGGATGAGTTCAAAATGGTTCCGATACGGCTTTTTGATATTTTTCCTTACAATGTTTGGGAATATGGTATTTCAGACATATTTAGTTGGTGCCGGATCATCATCCTTGCGTGAAGCCATCAAATTATTCTGGACCTTCCGTGTTCCGTGGGGATGGACATACACTGCCGGAACAGTAGCTGATTGGGTGGCACAGTTTAGTTTTGGATTTTATAGTTTGATGCTTACATCTTTGTTGTTAGGGTTGATCGTAATGGTGTTATATAAGCCACGAACCTGGTGTACATTTTGTCCAATGGGAACAATGACGCAGGGTATCTGTAAATTAAAAAATAATGAAAAGAAGTAATACTATAAGGTGATTCATAAAAGGCATATGTCAAAAACATTATTGACATATGCCTTTTATAGGGCTATTATATAGGAAAAGCGAGAAAGGAGCAGTTTATGCCGAGACCAGTAAAATGCAGAAAAGTCTGTCATTTCCCCAATGTTTTAGAATTTCTTCCGGCAGATGATACTGAGAAAAAAACACCCATTGTTCTAACGGTAGATGAGTACGAGACAATCCGTCTTTTGGACAAGAAAGGTTACAGTCAGGAGCAGTGTGCAGCATCTATGCAAGTCGCAAGAACAACGGTCCAGCGAATTTACGAGATCGCCAGGAAAAAGATCGCAGATGCACTTATCGACGGGCATCCACTCAAAATTGAGGGCGGAGATTTCAGAATCTGTGACGGTCAGAGCGGCAACTGCAGCTTTGGAGGATGTTACAAACAGGAAATTTACAAAAAATATGCAGCAGAAAAAGGAGAAGGTATCATGAGAATAGCAGTAACATATGAAAATGGACAGATTTTCCAGCACTTTGGACACACAGAGACATTTAAGATTTACGATGTAGAGGAAGGAAAAGTAGTACATTCAGAAGTAGTAGATACGAATGGAAGTGGACATGGCGCATTGGCAGGAGTTCTTAATGCATTGAATGCAGACGTTTTGATTTGTGGCGGAATTGGAGGCGGCGCACAGACAGCGTTAGCGGCAGCAGGCATCAAGCTTTTCGGAGGAGTTTCCGGAGATGCGGATGAAGCAGTAGAAGCTTTTATCAATGAAACACTTGAGTATAATCCGGATGTGAAATGTTCTCATCACGAGCACAACCACGGGGAAGGACATACATGTGGCGAGCATGGATGTGGAAGCCACAGTTGTCATTAAGAAGTGAGATTGCCATCGGATCATAAGATGAAAAAATAAAAGGTATTGATCTATAAAGAGGGAAGGGAACCCGCATCATCAAATTTGCTTGTGATGTCGGGTTCTCTTTTTATTTGCATAATGATATACTTTTATTGTGGTTAGAAAAATAAAGCATGTACAAAACTCATAGGAGAAAGATGTATACTTATGACAACATTTGGTGATAAAATTAGGAAGTTGCGAAAAGAGAAAAAAATGACTCAACAAAAGCTGGGTGATATGGTGGGCGTTTCTCATAGAACAATTCGATCTTGGGAAGTTGAAGGACGATATCCGAAGCAGAGTAGTTTATATCAAAAACTGGCAGATGCATTTCAGTGTCAGGTTTCTTATCTTATGAATGATAATGAAACCGTGTGCTTGGGTAATGATGAGCCAAGTGAATATGCTGGTGCTAAACAGGCAAGGCAGATTCTTGAACAGGTAGCTGCTTTATTTGCCAGTGGAACTATGACCAATGAGGACAAAACTATTTTCATGGATGAGATGACGAGACTTTATCTGGCATCAAAAAAGAACAGAAGAAAATGGTAAGAAGAAATGAACTGTTTTGTTTTCTTGCTTGATAGAAAAGAAGAATAGAACGTATAATAGTGTTAATGATCCAGAGAAGATTGCTCTGGAAATAGAATTATTCGTACCAGTGGTGCGAGTATAGAGTAGGAGTGAAAGAATGGTAGAAGATACTATGTTTTCCGGGGAATCGAAAAATATTGAGTACAAGGTATCCTTACCTGATAAAAGTGAAAAGTACATGAAGACAATCGTAGCTTTTGCCAATACACAAGGTGGCAAGCTGATTGTTGGAGTAGATGATAAAACACACCAGATTGTTGGTGTGGAAAATGATGTGTTGTTTCAGCTGATGGATGGAATTGCCAATGCAGTTTCTGATTCCTGTGTGCCACAGATCATTCCTGATATTGAGCCACAGACAGTAGACGGGAAAACGGTCATTGTTGTATCAGTAGAAGCTGGAAAGAACAGACCGTATTATCTAAAATCAAAGGGAAAAGATAATGGCACTTATATCCGTGTAGCAGGTACATCAAGACAGGCATTTCCGGAGAAGATAAAAGAACTGGAAATGGAAGGGGCCAGAATCTCATGGGATGAGCTTACTTGTGTGGGTTATCCTGTTTCAGAGGAAGCAACAGAGAAACTTTGTCAGGATATTGAAAAGTTCCGGAAGAAAGCAGGAATGTCAGAACATTCTGTAAAGAAAGAGCAGCTGATAAACTGGAAAATTTTGAAGCAGAGCGAGGGACAGCTTCTGGCAACGAATGCCTATGCGTTGCTGACATCAGATTATTTTTCATTCTCCAAAACACAATGTGCGGTATTCAAGGGAACAGATCGTGCAATGTTTCTGGATAAGAGAGAATTTACAGGACCAATCTATACACAAATCGAAGAAGCAGTAGATTTTGTATTGAGAAATATTCGGCTTGGAGCAACAATTGACGGATTGGTGCGAAAAGAGAAATATGAGTTACCACCGGAAGCAATCAGGGAAATGATTATTAATGCCCATTGTCACCGTAACCTATTAGATGAATCCTGTATTCAGGTCGCAGTTTATGATGACAGATTGGAGGTGACATCTCCGGGTGGATTATATAACGGATTAACTTATGAGGAAGTCATGAATGGTCATTCGAAGATCAGGAATAAAGGCATTGCCAATATATTCAGTCAGATGGGACTTGTAGAGGCATGGGGAAGCGGAATAAAAAGAATCCTTAATGCTGCAGAAGAGTATGGACTTCCAAAGCCGAGATTTCAGGAATTTGATAATATGTTTCGGGTAGAGTTGTTCCGAGTCAATCCAATAACTGACCAAGCTAACCAAGCTACTAACCAAGCTAACCAAGATTTAGAGAGATTAGACCAAGTGGAAGATGAAAATGTACTGAGTGAGAAAGAAATAGAAATTCTGAATCTTGTACGTATGCAACCTTCAATCACGCAGAAAGAAATGGCTAATGCGTTAGATTGGAATCTTGCTAGTGTGAAGTATTATATAACCAAATTGAAGGAAAAGAATTATCTGAAGAGGCAGGGAAGTAGCCAAAAAGGGAAATGGGTGATATTAACAAAACGAGATTGACACTTGTATCAATTCGTGTTAAACTATGAAATGTAAGGAGGAGAGAAAGATGCCTAGAAAACCATCATTAGACGGCAAAGATTCTAGTCTGAGAATTAGGATGTCACCAGAGCAAAAAGAAAAGCTAGTATCTTATGCAGAGAGACATTATCAGACTATGAGTAATGTAATATTCCAGGCGTTGGACATTCTTTACGCAAGAGAAGAACAACAAAATAATAAAGAGTAAAATGGAGTTATTTTGGAGTTTATTTCTTCATAAGCGGTGCGAAAAACACAAAAACAGAACGCACGTTCGAAATATAAACCTCTAATAACAGCCTTTGCGTGTCATGAAACGCAGTCCGCAAAGGAGTTTGAGTGATTTAGACACTTCAAAGAACCAAGTGTTTATACGACTTCCAAACAAATATGTTTAAGTCGTGGCAACAATTTGGCAACATTTGGCTCTCATTCAAAGAATAATTTTATCTTAATATAGCATAAGAAAAACCTTACTGATTTTCAGATTAAACTGAATATCGGTAAGGTTATTTTTATGCTTATTTCTTTTTCTTTCTAGCGTCTTTTTTTTCTTGCTTTTCAATTTTCTTCATTTCATCCATAAGCATATCACTAAGACCTTGAGGAATGACTTTAGCCCAATGCTGTGTAGTATCAAGTTCTGGGTACTTATACCGCCATTCATCATATTCTTCTTGTGTGATTTCCCCATTTTTCAGTTTATCAGCCTGTATCTGCCATGCATGAAGCATATCGTACATAGAGGAAAAAGTTGAACCGTTGTTCCGGTCAATACGCAGACAAAGTTCGCCATTGATCGTGCCGACTTTCAGACCATACATATCCTCTATGGCAAATAGAGTGTGCATAAGCCCGATATAGCTATCTATATCAGGAACGCTGAGTGCGTGAGTGCTGACATCAAAGATGTTTGCCATTTCTTTTACTAAGTCGTGTTTGGGTGTTCTGGCTTCGGATTCATACTGTGCCATACGCACGTCAGAGGTCTTTCCAAGAAAACCGAGTATTTCGCCTAACTGTTTTTGTGTCATTCCTTTTCTATTACGAAAAAAGCGGATGCGTTGACCGATTGCCATAATTATTCTCCTTTACATGTTAAACATATTTGCTATGGCTAGTATAACACAGGAGAAAATAGATAGCAATTAGAACTTAAACAAAAAAAGTTAATTATTTTCTTGCAAACCTCTTGACTTAACTTAAAATGTTTAGTATGATACCAACACAAAGACTTAAACAAATAAGTTTAAGAATAATAAAGGAGGAAACAAGATGGAAAACAAAACATTTATGACAGTACAGGAAGTAGCTGATGAATTGGGCGTTTCAAAGTCCTATGCCTATAAGGTGGTAAAACAGCTTAATACCGAGATGCAGAAGTTAGGGTATCTAACTGTAAATGGCAGGGTAAACACCCAGTATTTTCAGAAGAAACTATGTTACAGCGAATAAGAAGGGAGTGATTAGATGGCTGTATATAAAGATGGAGACAAATGGCGTGTCGTATTCCGCTACACAGATTGGCAGGGCGAACGCAAACAGACACAGAAACGTGGTTTTACCACCAAAAGAGAAGCCCAGATGTGGGAACGAGAGGAATTGCTAAAGAAAGGTTCTAAACTGGATATGACCTTTGAGAGCTTTTTTGAAATCTATGAGACAGATAAGAAGAAACGTGTGAAAGAAAACACATGGGAATCGAAAGGTCATGTGATACGAACCAAGATAGTTCCCTACTTTGGGAAACGCAAGATGGAAGAAATCGAGCCAAAGGACATTATCGCATGGCAGAATGAACTTCTTGCATATCGGGATGCATCGGGCAATCCATACGCTCCCACCTATCTGAAAACCATTCATGCACAGCTAAGTGCCATATTCAATCATGCAGTAAGGTTTTACCACCTTACCAGTAATCCAGCCCAGAAAGCAGGCACAATGGGTTCAGAGGAACACAAGGAAATGCTGTTCTGGACGAAAGAGGAATATCTGAAATTTGCAGATGCCATGATGGATAAACCACAATCCTATTACGCATTTGAAATGCTTTACTGGTGCGGTATCCGAATGGGAGAACTGCTGGCACTTACCGCAGAAGACTTTGATTTTGACAAATGCACTTTGACGATTAACAAGTCGTACCAGCGATTAAAGGGAAGGGACGTGATTACTTCGCCCAAGACACCAAAGAGCAATCGAACCATCAAGATGCCGAAGTTCCTGTGTGATGAAATGAAGGAGTTCATCGGAATGCTTTACGGAGTTAATCCGAAGGACAGGCTGTTCCAGATTACGAAGTCCTACCTACACCATGAAATGGATCGTGGGGCAAAGGAAAGCGGTGTGAAAAGAATTCGAGTTCACGACCTGCGCCATTCGCATATTTCGCACCTTATCGAATTGGGATTTTCAGCACTGGCAATCGCTGAGCGTGTGGGACATGAAAGTATTGATATCACATACCGCTATGCACACTTATTCCCAACAAAACAGACGGAAATGGCTGATAAGTTGGAGATTGAACGAATGGGAAAGGAAGAAAACTATGGATAAGAATTTAGACAGTAAAGGACGTTGGAGAAACAGAACTGTAGCCTTTCGGGTATCAGAGGAAGAAGCAAAGCTCTTAGATGATTGTGTTAGCTTATCAGGGCTTACCAAGCAGGATTATATTATCCGCAGACTGCTTCACAGAGAAGTGGTGGTGCAGGGCAATCCGAGGGTTTATAAGGCACTTAGAAATCAGATGGCTGGCATTTATGCAGAACTACAGAGGATTGGACAGGAAAGCGAAATCAGCGATGAATTTCAATACACACTCCAGCTTGTAGCGGAAACACTGAATGGACTAAAGGAGGAAAGCGAATGGGAGTAACTAAAAAAGCGACTGCTCCAGAACCATCTATTGGCGTAGATGTGGAACAGCCACTAACAAAAAATACCAATCAAATTATAGCAAATATCACGAAACAAAACAATCTGCAAGCCACAAAAAGCCCAGTTAATTCTGGGCAGAGTGGTCTGGAAACTATCTCAATGGATGAACTGTATGATGCAGTTTATCCACCCAAGATACCGATTGTAGATGGATTGATATACAACGGAACGTATCTCTTTGTAGGAGCACCCAAAGTAGGCAAATCGTTCTTCATGGCACAGTTAGGTTATCACGTCAGCAAGGGGCTTCCATTGTGGAATTTCCCAGTGCAGAAAGGCACAGTTTTGTATCTGGCGTTGGAAGATGATTATGCAAGGCTTCAAAAGCGTTTATCAAGAATGTTTGGCATGGACAGCACAGATAATTTCTACTTTGCTACCAAGTCCAAGAACTTAAATGAGGGATTGGAAGAAGAACTGAACCAGTTTGTAAAAGAGCATAAAGACGCAAGGCTTATCATCATAGATACCTTACAAAAGGTCAGAGAAATTGGCGGAGACAAGTTCAGCTATGCCAACGATTATGACATTGTAACCAAGCTGAAAAAGTTCAGTGACGAGCATGGTATCTGTCTGCTGGTAGTGCATCACACAAGGAAGATGGAATCCTCTGACAGCTTCGATATGATTTCGGGGACAAATGGTCTGCTGGGGGCTTCGGACGGAGCATTCATCATGCAGAAAGAAAAGCGAACCGAGAACAAGGCTATTCTGGAAGTTGCAGGACGTGACCAGCAAGACCAGAGACTGGAACTGAACTTCAATCGGGAGTTATGTGTATGGGAACTTATCAAGGCAGAAACAGAATTGTGGAAAGAGCCAGCAGATCCTATGCTGGACTCCATAGTCAAAGTAGTTACAGAGGAACAGCCACAATGGAAAGGCACAGCATCGGAGTTGCTGCTCCTGCTACCAGAACTTGATATTGCACCCAATATTCTGACCAGAAAATTGAATATCAGCGTGGAAAATCTACTTCTGGAATATGGTATCCGCTATGAAAGTTCCAGAGAGCATGATGGCAGAATGATAACGCTGACCTTGCAACAAAAGTCAGAGGAATAGGAGCAGATTATGACAAAGCAGGAAGTATGTACAAAGGTATTTAAGGCATTGTTAGATGAAGAACTGTTAAACGAAGCTGACGCATACGATATCGCAAATTTACAGATAGATGTGGAACGTGTTATCAGCAGAGTTTTGGAAGATTATACACTGGTCTATACGACAGGAATAATCAGCGAATAACCAAGAAGCGAAGCACAAAAACAATAAGTGCGTGACGATTGGTGACGGTTGTGACGGTATTTTCTATATAGGTAAATAACCGTCGCAATCGACGCAACCGTCACGCAGATACACAGAAAGGGATTGAAAATGAAGCAGATACAGATACCAGAGGAACTATTTATAGCACTTATGAAATACCATTTTCTTAATATGCAGGAAGTTGAACCAGAGATAAAAAAAGGATTAGAGGATAAGATGGATTCAATTTCCATGCGACTGCTCTACTCAAAATATAAGACCGCACCAACCGAGGAAGAAAAGCAGAAAGCAAGACAGGAATATCTGGATAAACGTGGAGTGCCGGAAAGCTTTCGATGGTAATTTTCCTTCGTGATATTAACAGGAGCGTGGCACGCCCCTGTCTATGTAGCCAAGGAGAAATGTTGATTGTGAAGCCGATAGTTTGTCGGCAGAAAGGAGCACTTATGATTAAACAGCCAGCGTATGGAACTCGGAATGTGAACGATGCGTATTACAAATTTGAAGCAAGAATGATAGAAAAAATGAATGCCGTCATGGGAGATATTGAACTGACCAAGGCAGAAGAAAAAACATTGATATGGTTAGCTGGATGGGAAGAAAGCACCGTAGACCATCTGGTGTCAGTGATTGAAAAGGTGGCTCGGAAACGAGCCGAAGATTTGGTATGAAAAATGTGATACAAATTGAAGATTGGTATGAAAGATGTAAGACATTCTTCAAAATGGTATGAAAAAGTGGTAGCAATCAGAGCTTTATCAGTTCCTGCAGGGGAAGCACTCTATAAGCCCTCGGCGTATGAGAGCGAAATACACCCATCGCACAAACTTCGTTTGTACTCAGGGTATTTCGCCCTTGCAGGGAGCATTATCGCCGACAGGCGAATGAGTTCGTAAACGGATACCCTATGGTATCCACTCACAAAAAACAAAAGAAGGAGGACGTGCCTATTGCAGAGAAATTCATTTGTGAAAATGACAAAACTGCCAGAAGTGAAAGGCAGAATTTATTATATATCCAGTCCAGTCCGACAGGAAAATCTATATGCAGTTTACGAGACTACCGACAGAAAATTTTGGACGAAATTGGCGAAATGCAATCAAGCAGAATTTGTGAAAAGCGGTACAGAGGGAAAGTGCATTGAAGCACGAGAATTGATTATTGCCTTACCAGAGAGTTTCGTGGATTATGAGCCAAAGGCATTGCTGAAACTTTTCACAGAACACATGAAACAGAATTATGGGACAGAGTGCATCGCAGCATTGCACCATAACAAACGCAAGACCAATTATCATATCCATCTTATCTTCTCTGAACGAAAGTCATTAGAAGAACCGATAGAAAAGATTGCTACCAGAAATATGTTCTATGATGAAACTGGTAAGCACGTCAGAACCAAGAAAGAGATATTGGGAGAAGATGGACAGATAAGGGCAGGGTGTAAGGTTGTTACAAAGGGCGAGGTCTATGAACGCAATTTATTCACAACAAAGAATGCACGTTTTAAGAATGAGGGCTTTCTGGACGAAGTGAAGCGGTCATACACAGACCTAATCAATCTTTATGTCAAAGATGATAAGCAGAAGCTAAAGGTATTTGATAGAACTGGTGTGTATCTGCCAATGAAAAAGATTGGCAAGAACAACCCAAAAGCGGAGCAGATAGTAGTAGACAATCAGATACGAACCAAATGGAATCTGACCGTAGACAGTGCATTGGTGGTTGGTGTTCCAGAGACACAGATCATGGAGGTTAAAAGAACACAGATTTCACAGCCAGCGAGTAAATCCATAAAGCAGAATGGTAGAAACCCAGAACTGTTTTCGCAGTTGATAAAGCTGGCAGTCAGCACGTTGGAAATGCTTATCCGAAGAATACTGGATATAGTTTCTGCAAAGGAAAATCTACTTCCAAAAGAAGGAGCAAGTGTTGGTGAAAAGGCAACTAAGGAAGTGGCAGAACCGACAGTTCCAGAAGGCAAAAAGGAAAATGTCAACCCAGAGCATAGGGCAGAGAAAAAGGTGGTAATACAAGCCCCAGAGCGACCAAAACAATCAGTTTTGGCATCCAAGTATCTAAGACTGCAAGAAGTCCATGAGAAGCTTGTAAAACAGTCCAAAGTCATTCAAAGCAAGAAGATTGATATTGAAGAACTGGAAGAAGAAAAGTCAAAGCTGAAAGGTATTCTGCAAGGCAGAAAGCGGAAAGAGGTAGAAGGAAAGATTGAAAAAGCAGAGGTACAGCTTGCCAACATGGAACAGAGTAGGTCAGCCATTGTGAAGTCTTATGGATATAAGAATATACAGGAGTTTATGAAAGACTTCCATGCTTCTAAATCAGAGTATGAAGCCTATCAGCAGGCGTTAGTGAAATATGAGAAAGGTGTTTATGGAAAGCCAGCAGAGAGTATCAAGGAAAGGTTGGAACGATATGACAAAGAGGTTAAGGAACGAGAAAACAGTAAACAAAACACACCTGTCAGACCAAAGGACAGAGGTGGCAGATAAGGAGCAGATGATGGAAAAACACATTGTAGGAGAAAACGGAATAAGCTACACATTGGGAGCGGATGGTCTTTATTATCCAGACTTCGTGCTCCCGAAAGGGACAGATTACCGGATAGGCAGATATGGGAGAATGAGGGCTGATTATATCAAAAAGCATCATCATTCCATGTATCTGGAACTGCTATTTACAGGGAAATGGAACGAATATCTGCATGGAGTAGATGAAGAATGCTATCAGAGGTTGGAGCTTCTTGTGGAGCAGATGAAAGCAGGTGCAGGAGTTACAGAAAAGTTGAAGGCAACCGATCAGATGAAATGGGTTGGGCTGATGAATAATCTGAAATCCTGTGCGGAAGAAATTGTGCTGAAGGAATCAGTGTATGGTGGTTTATTTGAAAACGGGTAAACTTCAAATATTAACGGGGAAACTTCAAATATTAGCGGTGGTTATTTGAAATAAATTATGTTAAAATTGGTATGGATATTGGAGCAAAATAAAGTTAACAATCTTATTTAAAATAACTGGATATGAGAGAGTTTTATTGGACAGCCTATGCAGTATATTTTATAGGAAATAAAAAATGAATCCAAAGGAGAATTTATGAATAGATTTGAAATTATTAGCAGAATTGGCGATAAATATCATCGCGGAAATACAGAAAATGGAGAGTTTAGTTATTCTCAAGCACTGAAGTCTGTAGGAAAAGATATTAAAGAATATCAGAAATCCACATCTGGTACACAACATCAGTTCCTAGATATTCGATTTGAAAATGACAGATTAGCCATTTTAGTAGAAACTAAGAATAAATTTAGTCGTTGGGACAAGAAAAAAATTCAAAGTCAATTGCAGGATTACGTTCGCTTTGAAAAGGCTTACTCAGAAAAAAAGATTGTTGCTATTCTCGCAGAAACAGACGGAGATGATGTTTGGACGTGGTATGGACAGTCCGTAATTATTGATGATACACACAAATCAGATGAATCGGTGATAAAAACTTTTGAAGAGTATGAAAATTTATGTTTTGGAAAAATCAATGATAAAATCAAAATAGTAGATTCTATTAAAGCACTTAATGAGAAACTACATTCAGACGGAATTAATGAAAAACTTCGAAGTCAATTTGTTGGGACTTGTCTTCTTTCTCTCAAGAATGGTTTGATGTACAAGGATATTAAAGAGTCAATAAATCCCGAAACGGGTAAGAAAATGCCACCAGAAAAAATAGTTTTAAAAAACATGAAAGATATTTTAGAAGGACTGCTTACAAAAAGCGGAAGCTTGAATAAAGCCAGCAAACTTGCAATTCTCAATAATAAAGTGCTCGGAGATCAAGATGTATCAAGTCTTACATACGTTGAACTTAAAGAGATATTGGCATATATTGATGATAATGTTGTCCCATATATTAATGATAGAAGTACTGCTGGGCAGGATTTGTTGAATCTTTTTTTTACGACGTTTAACAAATATGTTGGAAAGTCCGATAAAAATCAGGCATTTACACCCGATCATATATGTGATTTTATGAGCAAAGCTGTTGGCGTTAATAAAAAGTCAAGAGTTTTAGATCCGTGCTGTGGAAGTGGTGCTTTTCTTGTAAGAGCAATGACGGATGCAATGGATGATTGTGACACAGAAGAAGAGCGTGATCAAGTAAAGAAAAATCAGATATTTGGTATTGAATACGAAGAAGGGGCATTCGGATTATCATCAACTAATATGCTTATTCACGGTGATGGTAATTCTAATGTTGTTCAAGATTCTATGTTCAATCGTGCAAAGTGGATTGAGGAAAACAACATAAATGTTGTTTTAATGAATCCACCATATAATGCTACAAAAAAATGCTGTGATCTTGATTATACTAAAAATTGGGATGCAAAGAAAAAAGAAGATCCCTCTAAAGGCTTGCATTTTGTTGAATGGGTTGCTCGGCATGTCCCTTCCACTTGTAAAATGGCAGTCTTGCTTCCAATGCAAGCTGCTATTGGTAACAGTGGCGATATAAAGATTTTTAAAAAGAAAATGTTAGATAACTATACTTTAGATGCAGTGTTTTCACTTCCGACAGAAATGTTCTATCCAGGAGCTGCGGCGGTAGCTTGTTGTATGATATTTGACCTTTCACAAAAACATGAAAAGGCAAACCGAGACACTTTCTTTGGCTATTACAAAGATGATAAGTTTATTAAGCGTAAGGGGTTAGGGAGGATCGAAAAAACTGATACATATGGAAATAGTCTTTGGGTAAAAACAAAGGAACAGTGGCTTGAATTATATAAAAATAAACGTGAAGTCCCTGGTTTATCTGTAATGCACAGGGTAACATGGAAAGATGAATGGCTTGCAGAAGCCTATATGGAGACTGATTATAGTACACTAACGGAGACTGATTTTCAAAACGTCATAAATGATTACTTAGCGTTTTTAGTTAAGGAGGGGCATATATATGAAGCTTGATGTTTCTGCATGGAAACCTTTTGTGTTGTCAGATATTTTTTGTATTTATAATGGAAAAGGCATTACGAAAGAAGAAATAGAAAATAATCCTGGAGAAATGTATGCTATTCAGAGTGGTGCGGAAAACAACGGGTGTATTGGAAAAATTGATAAGTCATATTGTATGGAAATGAAGTATACATTGGTTGAAATTCCGTGTCTTACTGTGGCGAGAACAGGAACAGCAGGGTATGTCTGTTTTCAACCATTTGGCTGTGTGGTAGGCGATTCCGCAAAAATATTACTATTAAAAAATGAAAAACAACGAAAAACAAATATTTATTTATTTCTAAGAACAATTTTGATGGCAATTAAGTATAAATATGATTTCGGAAGGAAAGTTACAGAGCAATTATATCTTTCGGAAGTAATAATGTTACCAGCATTGGATGAAAAGACGCCAGATTACAATTATATGAACCAATTTATTAATTCTCTTCATCATAAAAGAGTGACTACAAAAAATAGTAACTCGAAAAAAATAATGATGGATTTTAATAAGTGGAAAGAATTCAATTTACATCGCATTTTGAATTCTGAGATGGGAAATGGAATTGATGCGGTGCAAACAACAAATGATAATCCAAAGTATAACTATGTTTCTCGCAACAGTAATGGAAATGGTGTTGTTGCATTTGTTGATGAAATTGATGGTGAAGTACCCTTTCCAGCGGGATCCATGTCATTAGCTTTAGGAGGAAGTTTTTTAGGATCTTGTTTTGTTCAAAACAAACCATTTTACACGGCACAAAATGTTGCTGTGTTACGAGAAAAAGTACCACTGTCTATTTATACAAAACTATTTATTGCAACATTAATAAGAAATGAGTGTAAAACTAAGTATCAAGCGTTTGGGCGAGAATTAAATTCACATTTTAGAAAAGACTTTACGTTGAAGCTTCCAGTTTTACATGACGAACATGGTAAATTGATTATTGATGAGTCATATGACTATTCTGACCAGGGATATATTCCTGATTGGCAATGGATGGAGAATTATATTAAAGCACTGCCTTATAGTGATAAAATATAAATGAGAAAATGTAGAAAAAATGTAAATACCATTTTACATTCGAATAAAGGAAGGTACAAAATATGCAATTATCAAAAATTAGAATCAAAAATTATAGATTGCTTATTGATGCAGAATTGGATGTTGATGCAAAAACCACACTGATAGTTGGTAGAAATAATACTGCGAAAACATCGTGTTTTGAATGCCTTGCGACCGTATTGACAGGAAGAGGTTTTTCATATGATGATTATCCCTTGCAAAAACGAGATGAACTATATAGCAAAATAATGCAATTCATGGAGAAAAAAATCAATTATGAGGAGCTATATGAACAGTTAGAAAAGATATCACTTGAGTTCTTGGTTGATTATTCATTGGATAAACCAGAAGACAATCTTGGGGCATTGTCACCATTCATTATCGACGTTGATGAGAATACAGCGGTAGCAATAATTCGAGCTGAAAACAGACTGATAATGGATGAAAAATCATTATGGAAATTCCTTGAGAATGGTTATTATAAAGATGGAGTTTTTGCACCAGACGATGAGGAAGTACATGATATAATTAGCAGTGGATTTAATAAGATGTTTGAAATGTCGATTTATGCTATAAATCCTAATAGCAAAACAGATGTACAGATTAAAAGTCATAAAGAATTAAATGAACTATTCCCGTTTTATGTTATTCCAGCAGAGAGAACACTTGGTGAAGATGGTTCTCAAAATGGCAACTCACTGGGAAAACTAATTTCAAATTATTTTGATATTAGCGAAGATGAGTTAGATGCTACTGTTGCGGGAGAAGTCAAAAAATTACGTGAAATAGTGGGAAAAGCTAATAAAGATGTTCAAAAGCGTAGTGATAATCTTCTGAGTGCAATTATTAGTAAGGCGGTTGGATTTGGATATCCTAACGGGGAAGAGTTGCAGTTAGGAGTAACTACCAAATTGAAAATAGATGACCAGATAAAAAATCAATCTATTCTTTCGTATTCGTTGGGAAAGGATATGGAAAGTTTACCAAGCAAGTATAATGGGTTGGGATACAAAAATTTAATTAAAATGGAATTTATGCTTGCAGCATTTGCAAGGGATATTGAAAAATATGGTACTACTTGCATTCCATTGTTATTGATTGAAGAACCAGAATCACATATGCATCCACAAATGCAGCATACATTTGCAGAGTATTTGGAAAAATTTTTAGCCACTATTTCTAATGTGAGTATTCAAACGTTTTTGACTTCACATTCTGCTCATATAGCAAACACAATGGACTTTAGTAAAATTCGCTATGCACAGAAATCAAAATTTGGTGTAGTCTATAAAAATTTAAATGTATTTGCACAAAATAATGCGGAAAGTATGGATTTTATTAAGAAATATCTTACACTTAGTCGATGTGATTTATTCTTTGCTGATAAAATAATTTTTGTAGAAGGTGCTTCTGAGCGTATATTATTGCCAGATATGATTGATAAATGTGATAAAAATGGTGAGTTCGGTTCACAAATTTGCAGGTTGCCAGCGCAGTACTATGCACTGATTGAGATTGGTGGTGCATATGCATACAAATTCATTCCTTTTGCAGATTTTTTAGATATTCCCTGTCTTATTCTTACGGATTTGGATTCTGTATTAAATAAAAAATCTGTTCCAGTGAGCCAAGGAGAAACAACGTCAAATGCAACAATAAAATGGTGGATGAGAAAACACATGGGACTTCAGGAATCAGATAAAGTTAAAATAAAACTAACAGACATTACTTCGTTGAGTTTAAAAGATAAAACAAGAGGAAAATGTCATATTGAGTTTCAAACAGAAGAAAATGGACTTTGTGGACACTCGTTAGAAGAAGCGATTCGGAACGTTAATAGGATATATTATAATTTAGAGGCCAATAGTACAGAAGAAAATTTAGAATTCAAAGAAAAATGCAAAACCGATTTTGCACTTAATCTAATTTGCGATAATCCCAATTATATCATTCCGGATTATATAAAAAGTGGTTTGATATGGCTTAATAATCAAAAAGTTTTTGAGTAAGAGGGTGATAGATTATGAATAAATGTCGTGAAAATAGTAATTATAATACAGCCAAAGAGGAAGCGGATAGGATTGATAAAATAATTATGAATACGCTTCAATGCGGTCAGAGTTTTCGCGTTGAAGCAGGTGCTGGTTCAGGAAAAACATATTCATTGAATAAAGCAATTGAATGGATTCAGCAAAATAAGTGGAATGAATTTAGTCAAAAAAAGCAAAATGTAGTTTGTATTACATATACAAATGCAGCAGTAGATGTGATTTTAGAACGATTATCTAAAGACTCATTTATTATCCCATCTACAATTCATTCATTTGCGTGGAATGCAATTAAACAGTATCAAAGTTTTTTGATAGATATAATTAAAAGTGATCCAGAATTTGTTTCTGATGAGGGTGACTTTTCAAATCTTGCCGAAGTGGCTTATACATTGGGACATCGGTACATGGATAACGGAGTACAATATCTTTACCATGATGATGTGCTTAAATTATTTGGAATCTTATTAGATAATAAGAAATTTCGTAGAGTGTTTGCTGATAAATATCCACTAATTCTAATTGATGAGTACCAAGATTCATACAAACCAATTATTGATCGGTTTATAGATTATTTTATTTCAACAGGACAGGGACCGCAATTTGGATTTTTTGGAGATGCATGGCAAACCATCTATCAATCTAATAAAGCCTGTGGATTAATAGAACATAAAAATATTGAGGTAATAAAAAAGGTGTCAAATTTTCGTTCGGCACCCCAAATTGTTAAATTGCTAAATGATATTCGTCCAGAGCTACCACAGCAGTCAGCTATAGATGATTTCGACGGAGATGTGACAGTAATTACTTGTGATGATTATATTGGTCAACGCCGAATTGAACGAAATTTTAAAGGGGAGTTGCCCTCTGACGAACTGAGAGAGCGGTTGAATAAAGTGTCAGATTGTATTAAGTCATCTACTCCTGCTGAAGAAAAATTGAAGGTGCTGATGATTACACACAAAGTACTTGCAAAGCAACAAGGGTATGAACAACTTTTGAGCATTCTGGACGATGGATTACGAGATAAACAAGATTTATTTTTGATGTATTTTATGAATACAGTAGAACCAATTTTTAAGGCACTTCAATCGTCGGATATGAAGTCACTTTTTGATGCACTAGGCATAAAACGCTATCCTATCTCATCTAAAAACGAGAAAAAAGAATGGAAAAAGTTACAACAATGTATTAAACGAGATCGAATGAAAAGGTGCATAGATGTTCTTAAAACTGTAATTTATTCAAAACTAATTCCAGTACCACCACAGATATTAGAGTATTATCAAGAATATTTAACAACGCCGGATTTGGTATATTCAAATGGTGTTACAATTAAAGATTTTCTAGAGCTGGAATATAGTCAATTTTTATCAGCAATTTATTTTTTGTATCCAGAAGCGGAGTATTCTACAGAACATGGAGTAAAAGGAGAAGAATACGACAATGTTATTTTTGTGATCGGCAAAGGCTGGAATCAATATCAATTTGAGGTTTATGCACCAATGATAACGGGTGTAATTCCGATACCTAGAGGAAAGGAGTCATCGTTTGAACGTAATAGAAATCTTTTTTATGTTTGCTGTTCTAGAGCAAAGAAAAGACTGATTTTTTTGGTTACGATTCCTATGGACTCGTCTTTCGAAAAGTTTTTTTTGGATTTGGTTGGAGAAAAAAATATATACTCATATAGTCAATATCTAAAAAAAATTGAAAATTAAAAAGTGAAGATTGAGTTGGAATAGACTTAAGTGGTTCACGGGTGCAATTCAACCCCCATATTTTAAGCTATTTACAGCTCGAAACCTTGCAGAAATGCATTGTTTCGGGCTGTTTTTTTGTTGGGTGATACACCTATGATACAAGGAGATTTTTTTTATCTCTTTACTCACAACTAACAAGAATAATTCCAAAACCTGTCTCTATTTTCATTTTTTATCAATTATTTCAATTCTGAAAGAAAAATTCAAAAAAGTTTAGCAATCAGCAAAATTTCAACCCAAATACATTATGTAAGAAAAAAACAGAATAGGAAGGTGACACATGAATGAAATGATGAAAAAGAAAGAGGCAGGAAGTGCCATTGGTTATGTAGTGATGTTTACTGTAGCATTACTGATGGTGGTGCTGACATTGTATTTAGCTCAAGTGGCAAAGCTTATGACACACCAACATCACATAGATGATTCGCTGGCAGATGCTGTGCTTGCAAGTCTTGTAGCAGATGATGTGTATTATTTTGAGACAGGGGAGATGACCGGTACGCCAGTTATCAGATTCCAAAGTGTAGACGAATCCCATAGAATCTTTATGGACTGTATGAATGATGCCATAGCAGATACCAATGGATTTTATTACAATTTTGCATTTGATGAATTCATCTGTTATGAAGTAGAAGGTGGCAGTATCAGAATTACCAGTTATTCAGGAGCGGCAGGAACCAGAAATGTAAGAAGCGGAAGTGTAGGAAGTGTAAGAACTCCGAATGGAGAAGTGGTAAGAGAAACTTCTGCCTATGGAAGAGTGAAGTTTGATATTGAGAATATCATTGATAAGAGTTTACTGACAAAATCTAAGGACATCTACTGTACCTTAGAAATCAACAATTAACGGAAGGAGAGAAAGAATATGTTTGAGAAAAAAGTAAATGATGTAGATAAAAAACGAGTAAAAAAAGAAGCAAGAGAGGGAAAGGTGGCAAAGAAGAAGGGGGGCAAGTCCATTGGAGCATCGGTTCTTTCCATTGTGAAGGTTCTGGTAATTGCGGCTTTATTTGCAGGAATTGTATCTGTGATAATCTTCATGACAATGGAAAATAAGGCAGAGGAAGCGCAGCTTAAGACCAAGGTGGTCGTGATGAAGGAGAATGTAGCACAAAATACCTTGATTAAGTCAGATGAGTTTGATAAGTATTTTGTGGAGATGTCTGTGGAATTAACCGCAGTTCCAGAATCAGCCTATCATTCTATAAAGGAGCTACCAAAAGATGGGCTCTATATTGAGAATGCAATGGGAAAATCATAAATGGTCTTAGCGGATGACATCACAAAGACAGATGAAGTGATGGACAAATACTTAAATGGGTATCAGGTAACATCCTTTGCAGCAGAATCATTTCCGGGTGGTGTAAATGGTAGCCTTAGAAAAGGGGATATTGTGAATGTGTACGCCCTTGATCCGGCAACAGAGGTACTTACACTGATGGCAGAGAATGTGTATGTGGCAGATGTATATGATAATGCTGGCAATAAGGTCAGCACACCGGAAGAGATTGCGACTTCCTTTACCATCTATGTAACGGATGAGGAAGTGGAACAGATTAACCTGGCAGTTGTGTATGGGGGAGTACAGATGTATTTGATTGTGGAGTAAGGGAAGAGGGGTGCAGAATTTTGCATCCCTCTTTTAAAAGAAAATTATTTTGTATCTCTAAAGCGATGCGTTGCAGCTGTTCTCGTATGAGATCTGCAACAATAAAGTTTTTTCATATTTGATCTATTGGTAAGAAAATAGTTATTACATCCCTCTAGTTGACATTTTCGAAATTCTTGCTTGGTCGGGTCAAAGAATAAAAGGGATAGTAAAATTGCATTTGCTAAATCTTTTACTTCATATTCTAAATTTCTTGTATAGTAACCGGCTTTGAAGGAGGTTTTTACTATTAGTGGTGATGATTCGCAAGCTTGGGATAAATAATAGTTGCATATTTGATCTGCAATTGAAATAATTTCTTGCTCATACTTTTCATACGGAAATTCGTTTATAGATAAATAACTATGTCCATCACTGCTATTAGTTAAGATATTTATCTCTTTTTTTTGAATATGATGATAAAAAAAATCCACTATTTTCATAGATTCTTTTGAAAAATGCTGTTGAAAGTAGTCATGTAATTGAACAATTATATCTCCTCCGTTATATTTTTCAACCGAAGCATATTCATCGAATTGTTTTGAGTATGCTACTTGAATGTTTTTTAAAAGATAGAAGAGTTCTTCATTTGGATCATATTCGTGACCATTATAGTCAGTGACATTCAAATAATTAATTAGTGGAAATGATTTTAACCCAAAACGATAATCGTCAAACTCAATAAAGGTTAACTCGGTTATATATTTTAGCAATGTATTACATGTATCACTTGATAGTGGGCTTGGTAAAGCAATTAATTCATAAATATCATTTATTACATAAATCAAACGAAGAAACGAATCAATCACTGTACGATCAATTGTAGTGAGTTCAGATTGACCTTCGCGTAGAAAAAAACCATATTTATTAAAAAATGAAATTAAAGCATGATTATATGCTTCTTCTGAATTTTTATTGTAAGCGCAAAATAATTCGACGGATTGTTTTGCCCCAAAATCCAGTTCATAATTATTGTTAGAGAATGCAAGCATTTCACTTCATTTTCTTTTGATAGAAATGATAGATGCGAGTATTTTACTCTAATTATGTTATGGAGGAATTGCTCATGAAAAGTACCAGAACACCTGCACAGGAACAATACCGATTAATTATGGAATGTCGCCAAAGTGGTCTCACGGATCATCAGTGGTGTGTACAACACAATATCAAGCCGGGGACATTTTACAACTGGGTAAAAAGACTTCGCCAAAAAGGATGCGCCG
>NZ_FQZY01000067.1 GCF_900142165.1 Hespellia stercorisuis DSM 15480 | reverse complement strand
TCTTCCTTGTGTTTTATGTCTCCATTGTACTAAAAACTCAGGAAAAAAGCGAATTCACATAGATTCACCTATGGTGAAAATGACTGTGGATAAGTAATGTTTTTCAATGTTCAGTTGTTGTTAAATATATTCAAAAGCCATAGAATTTGGCTTTGAATCAGAGTTATTTGAAAGATTGAAAGAGTAATCCACAATGAATTAAATTATTCAATCACAAACAATTGGTTATCCACCAATTACCGAAATAATATCGCAAAACAGGTTTTAAAAATTCTCTGTTTTGTACAAAAATTAATTAGTTCCCCAAGGGGGTTCTGAACAGTTACGTTTTTTGTTATATTTTTTCATAAGGTTCTCATCAAACTTTCTACTTTTTTTGTAAAGCAAACATCCAGATGACAAATACATCTATACCTTTTAATTGTACCATTTTCTCTTCACATTAGGAATAAAAAAATTATTTACGGCCAAGAACAAAGAGTTTCCTATGATATAAAAAATCGGCAGAACATGTCTGACAAACATATTCTGTCGATTCCTTTTTTATCCTTTAATTTGTGTCGGAAATGCCGCTTTCAGAAAAGCGGACGATCACACAATTCCGCCGGAAAGCGGTGGCCTTGGAAATCCTCCCACATCATGAAAATCTTTCTTCCCCATTTCCGTTCTTTTCTCGTCCTCTTCCCTCTGGAGTTCCGGATTTACCGGCTGCTCATTCTGCAGCTTTTTCTGTCCTTCTTTTCCGTTTTCTTTTTTCAGCATGGATCTTCCTCCTTCCATTGACGCAGTACTGATGCCTGGTGTTCTCCCGCCTGAAGCCAGGCGCGCCTCACCGTCTGCGCAGTTGCGGCCGGGCAGAGACCACTTCAACAGCTTTCGTTCAATGTGGGCAGCCCGGTGTATTTGTCTTACCTTGAATATAGCACAAACATCCTTCTTATTCCATATAATTATCCGAAAATGGATTCACCACAAATCCGCTTATGCGTTCATCGTGACCTGTGATTGCTCTCACATCCTCGTAAGTCATCATCATCGTTTGCGGCTTCTCTTCCATTCTCCACTTTGAGAGTTCTGCCCAGTCTGTAAATACCGGCTGGTAGTTTTCTCCTTCCCGTGTTGTAAGATACGGAAAACTCATATGGCTGTTCTTCTGAAATACAGCTGTTCCATCCCCGTTTTCTTCCGGCTGAATATCCAATTCCACTACGACCAGAAATCTGGTCCGCTGTTTCATTTCCTGGTTGATCCACTCCTTCATCCTGTCAAGGAGTGCATAATTCTCCCCTGCTATAAGCCCCTTCAGTCTTGGATTTTCTATCGGAATGTTCACGTCCTCCAGATTTGGCCGGACATTGCTGATTACATCCCCCGGCTTCATGGCTGCCGCCTTCGGATCCTGAAACAGAAGACCAACACGTTCCCTGTTCTGCGTCCGGTATACTTTTCTGACGATCTCATCCTGAAATGCTTCTATCTGTGCAGTCTGCAGACGATACTGTCCTCCGTCCTCCGAAAGCACCCACACCTCTTCATGCACCGCAAGCGGGCCGCCGATGATGACGCCCGATGCCACGATGCCATCCGTAAAGATCGGGAAAACATCTTCCACCAGTAATGTAAACCGCGCTTCGTAATCTTTCGCCCACCACTCCTGCTGATTTTCCTGCTGCCTCGGTTCACGGCTGTACTGATGATCCTCCTGTGGACCCGGTTCCTGACTTTCCTGACGTTCCTCCTGCGGACCCGGTTCACGGCTTTCCTGACGGTCCTCCTGCGGACCCGGTTCACGGCTGTCCTGACGGCTCTCCTGCGGACCGGACATTTTCTGTTCTTCCGCCGCCTTCCGTTTCCTTCCGCGGATCAGGATCCACCCACCACGGATGACACCCACGCCAATCGCACATATCGTTGCAAATACAATGAGCTGCGCCATCTCCGAGCTGTCGCTCCCCCACAGTACAGCATCGTGCAGCACCGCCGCGATGCCCAGTGCACCTAACAGTGCAGCCAGTATGCCCACTATGATAAGCAGTACGCCTATTATCTTTTTTACAATTTTCATATCCTTCTTCTCCTGATACTCTCCCCCCGCACAATTCATGTAAGGCGAACGCTTCTGTTTCCTAAGGCGTTTCCTGCTGTGTGTCCAGAGTACTATACTTTTCGACTGCCTCTTCCAGCTGCACGCGTATCCCGGCCTCGTCGATCGGTGTATATCTGTTCAGCTTTACGGTGACCGTGCCGACGCCCAGATGTGTCGTCTCTACACTCACTGATATATCGTGTCCGCTTTGCACATAATCGCTCTGTGACAGAGCATGAAGATAGGCAAAAAAGTTGGACGTAAATTCATTTAGCGGAGTATCTCCGATCTGCACTCCCTTTGCCCCAGTAAGCGACATTCCAAGCTCCAGATCATATACCGGCGCATACGCCTTCTTCAGCTGATATGCATAATCATCCTCGATGTCTATATAATCTTCCCCGTTTCTGGTCCAGCGAAGATGAAACTCCATCTCTCCCGCCACCGGTTCCCAGGTTGTCGCAGTATAGAATACCTTGTCCTGATCACTCTTCGTCGTGTAACTGAGGTTGTCGTTCATCCCGTCTGTCACCGACTGCTCCAATGTGCATTTAATATTATATTTATGTTCTATGTATGCCTCGATATTTTTCACGGAATGGTACTCCTGCACCGCACGGGCGGTCCGCAAATGTTCCGAAATAAAATATACAGATCCACACACAAGGATCAGAAGCGCCGCCACCACAAACGGAGCCAGCCTGTGTTTCAGGAGTTCCTTTCTGGCTTTCTTCTGTCCTTCTTCCCTGAGCATGCGGCGCAGCTTCTCCTGCTTTGCGTAGATCATTGGAACTTTTTCCTCAAGTACCGCATCCATCATCTGAAGTGTTCCGGCACGAAACCGGAGCGGCAGAATCCGATTATAAAGAGTCGTCATAAACCCCTCATACTTGATTGCCTCCAGCACGACCTTATTTTCAAAAAATCTGCACCAGGCATCATGATCCTGAAGCTGATCCGTCCTGATGATTTTTGGCATCTGTTCCTTTGCCATATCCTGAACAAATGCGGCATACAACTGCTCTCTTCTGCGACTGGCGGCGTTTTTAATCTCATATTCCCTTGCCAGTCTGCTGATTTCTTCCGCCTGCAGCCATTCCGGGTTCTCCGTCTCCGGCTCATCCCACGGTCTGCCCGCTCCTCTAAATCTGGAGCCTGATTCGAGGTCTGCCCCTGTCTGCCGCTGCTCTTCCCCCGGCTCTTCTCCCAGCTCTTCAGTTCCACGCACGCTCTTCCCCTTCGCCATCTTCAGTGCAATCTCATAGGCACTGTATATCTCCTGGAACTTCTCCGGATATTCCTCGGGATGGTATCTGGCAATCAGCTTCGCGTAAGCCTTCTTGATCTCCCGCACATTGTCGGTGGGATCGATTTCCAGCACCTCCCAGATTTCTTCTATTTCCCTCATATCAGCTCGTCAAATGTCCTTTCCCAAACAAGTCCGTAAACTCCTCATCCATCTCCATCTCTTCTTCCTTTGCCTCATCGTACCACGCGCTGGAAAAAGCATCAAGATTCTTCTCCACACCAAACGCATCCATATGCTCCTCCGCAGAATCCATGGCTCTGGAAAAACGTTTTCTCGCTTTTTTTATGCGGATATCATCCTGTTTGTTCATCACAAACTCGAAATACTGCATCTCATAGCTCAGAAATTCCCGCAGGCGCTCACCGGCCTGCTCATACAGTGCCTCGCATCTGGAAATCAGATACATGTTCTCCTCCCTGTCCCGGGGATGTATCTTCAGACTCTTCAATTCCTGCAGCCGACGTTCGATCTGCTGCCCGTTCATCTTATTTCCATCCTCCACGATGACCAGATGCCCCCGTTTTCCCGTGCTCGTGATCTCCGCATCCACCTCCAGGATTCCGTTAATATCATAGGTGAACCGCACAAGCACGGTCTCCCTGCCAGCCGGTGCAGGCGGCACCTGCATCTCAAGATCATCCAGCTGGATATTATGTTCCACACGGATGGATTCTCCCTGATATATTTCCAGCTTCAGTTTGTCCTGTCCGTCGTACACGGTCTGGTAAATCTCTGCCTTGCTGACCGGCAGTGCCGTATTCCGCTCAATAATCGGCGACATGATTCCATCCCGGATTGCAACCCCCAGCGTAAACGGACACACATCTGTCAGCAGCATATCCCGTATCTCTGAACAGCGCTCCTTGATTCCGGCATACGTCCCGGCTCCCAGTGCCACAATGGTATCCGGTGATCCTAAGAATATCACTTCTTTTTTCAGGAAATGCTGCAGATACAGCCGCACAGCCGGCATCTTGCAGGAACCACCCACCAGTATGATCCGGTCGATGTCCTCCCAGCCAATCTCCGCACCGGAGACCGCCTTCTCCATCGGCTGCAGCATACGGCCAAAAACAGACGCCGATGCCTCAATCATTTTCTTCGTGTCAAAAGCAGAGGTCCACGTCTTCCCTCCGTAATGTACGGCCATCTCCACCTCTTCCTGTTCCGACAGTGCGCTCTTACAGTTCTCCGCACTCTTGACAAAGATCGCCTGCTCTGATTCTGTCAGATCTTTCAGCCGGATGCCATGCTCCCTACAGAAAAATTCCGCAATCGCCTGATCAAAATCACAGCCGCCCAGATGATTATCCCCGCTGATTGCCACCACATTAATAACATTGTCAAAACAGTCCACCACCGACACATCCAGCGTTCCACCACCAAAGTCGAAGACCATCTCCATGCATTCCTCCTCCGGGTACAGGTGCTGGCAAGCCAGCGCAGCCGCCGAAGGCTCATTGATGATCCGTTCCACCAGCAGGCCCGCCATCTGCCCGGCCTGCTTCGTCGCGTCCCGCTGCGCGTTGCTGAAGTAAGCTGGCACGCTGACAATCGCCTCCGTGACCGGTTCTTCCAGATAATTCTCTGCATCTTCCTTCAGTTTTTTCAGCACCAGAGCCGAGAGTTCCTGTGGTTTATAGGATTTTCCCGCCAATTTATACGTCTTTCCCGTTCCCATGAATCGCTTGAACAGCGATGCCGTAGATCCCGGGTGTGAGATCAGCCTCTCCTTCGCAACCTTTCCAACGAAAATATCGCCTTCCTCATTCACGCTGACCACACTGGGTGTCAGAAATTCTCCAAATGCATTCGGTATCAGCTCGCTGTTTCCATTCCGCCAGACAGCCGCCAGACTGTTGGTCGTTCCCAGATCAATTCCTATGATCGCCATTCTCTCATCTCCTCCTGTCTGTTCTGTGCCACCGATTCGGCAGATGCATATATCTTTACGGAAATGCTGTCAGCACTTTCCTGATTTCTCCGGCGCAGTCTGAATCCTGCACCTTTACCCCCAGCGTCTCCAGCTGTGCATACTGCCTGGTCAGCAACAGCAGCTGCGGAAGATAAAACCGGTACACTCTGCCATACGTATAAAATTTATCCGGTGCATCCTGAATCTCTTCTCTTATCGCAGACAACCGTTCCACCGCCGCTGCGATTTTCTTTTTCATCTCTTCATCCTGAATCTTTCCGTTCCATTTTCGGACATCTGCCAGCTGCTCCACTGTCTGTGTAAAAGCCAGATAGTCTTCAAGCCCGACTCCCGCCGCACGGAGCTTCAGGCGAGTGAGCTCCCAGTTTTTTCTTTCTGCTTCATATTCCTGCCACACCTGCGGCTTCAACATCACACATCCGCGCAGGGCATCCATCTTTGCTCCGGGAAGTTGTTTTGCGCGTATCATTCCACGCATATCCCGCGCAATCAGTCTTCTGCCATATCCGGTCTCCCGCGCCAGTTCTTCTACTGTCACGTAGTCCCTTGTGGTCACAAGGCTCTGATAAAAACGGTAACGCCGGCTGCGCATAATTCCGGTCATCCCCAAAAGCACAAGCGCCAGACCAAACAAAAGCTGCGGCCCGTCTCTAAAAAGTTCCTTTATATAAGTGTCTCCTACATAACTGCTGTACACAGTACCATCATAAAAACCGCCGGAAAAAAGTGTGACCAAAAACAGCAGCTTGTCAAATGCGATTCGCCCTCCAATAAAAATGGCAACGACTTCCACTACGAACCATTTGTCTTTCACGCTGTCACCCCCAATCTGCGGTGCTGCTCCATAATGATGCGAAGGGCATAAAGATTGCTGGTGACTTCCATTTCCAGCTGTTCGCATAGCTGTGCCGTCAGCCTTTCAAATGCTTCTGCCAGCTCCTCCAGTGCCCCGGACAACTCCGTCTGCAGCTGTTTTATGTTCTCCATTTCACTTTCTTCCACCGGTAACTGCTGATATCTTTCAACCAGCTTATCTGCCGTGGGCAGAAAATAATTCAAAAATGTATGCAGATTGGCCAGATTCGATGGATTTTGAGCCGCAGCATGCAGTAGCCGCTCCACCGACTGCTCCATACGCTCCATGCATTTTTTCATCTTCTCATTCTTTTCCCGCAGAGCCGCCTGCCCGATCCGCTCCTGAACCGGATATGCATTTTGCAGAAGAATCTGCTGTTCCTGTTGGAATCCCAGCTTCTCCCACTCCTTCTGCTGCTCCTTCCAGAGCACTACTGCATCCAGATATTGTCCATACAGATCGTCCGTCAAAAGAAAAAACGTAGATTCAGCATTGATGTGTCCCTGAAGGAACAGATTTTTCTGAATCATCGCTTTAAGCCTGCGGCGCAGGGACACTTCCTTCCAGTGCAGCTGTTCTGCCATTTCTCTGATTTCCGCAAGTTCACAGTCTCCCAGGTATTTCCTGATTTTATGGAAATCACGAATCATCTTCAGTGCATGGAGACCGAAAAGCAGCAGCCCCAGTCCAAAAAGAGCAATCAGGTATCCGGCCACGATGGCAACCGTGTGCTCCGCCTGTGATGCGCCCCTCAGATTTCCCGTAGAGTAGAACATCTTACGCTCCATCTCTGCGATGGACAGACCACCCTGTATATCCATCAATCCCAGAACACTGTATACAATACCGGAAACACTTCCGGGTTCATTCGGATGAAATTTTCTTACTGTCTCTGTCATAATCTTCCCCTCACCTGATCAAAACTGTAAATGTATAGCCCCAATTTGAATCCCATCCATAGATTGGCGGAACAAACAGATATCCATCCCTCTGGAATACTTCCTCCAGATAGAACAGCCACATGTCCTCATCTGCTCCCATTCTTGCCGCTGTCACCGGATTGTCCCGGGATTCTGTAATCAGCTTCACCTTACTGTCCGGGTAGCGTCCTTCCATGTCAAGAATCAGCGCAACCCCTGACTCATCCAGTGTCTCCGTTGTAATGCAGAAGCTTTCCGCAATCTTCCAGTCGCTGTACTCCGTCTCCGCAAGTTGTCTGGCATCCGGCGGTGTTTCTACTTTCCTGTATGTATACGTTTCCGCTTTTTTTGTCCCGTCATCCGACACCAGATAGATTCCTTCCGTCTCCTCCTCCGCAATCGGGCGGTATAGCTGATCATACGCAAAGCTGAGGAGCGTGTAGCCGCTGTAGAAAAATTCACTCCCTCTCCCATCATCCCTATAGGTCAGTGAACGAGGAAACACTCCCTCAGATTCTGCGATATACTCGGTCTTCAGTCTCTGATAATATGTATCCGGGAGCACGCAGGAGAAAATGTCCAGATGATACGCATCCTCCATGTCCCTGAGCGTCTTTTCATATATCTTCTGATATTCCAGTTCCGGATTTTTCATACGTGCACGCATGTCCGCGTGCTCCTTATCTGTGAAAAACAGTGCTGTCGTACCACAGAGACGCAGTTGTCCTTCTATTTGTGACGCATCGGCAAGTTTTTTCCGAAGCGCATATTCCCCGTCGAACAGACTCTGCAGATCCCCGTCAAAGTAAACCTGATATGCCGGACAGATCAGCCAGGGATTCTTTTGATAAATACTTTCATACGTTCCCTCCCCCTGAATAAGTGGCCGCGCAAAAGCCCCGTCCAGTCCGGAGCGCTCCACCGCGTCCTCCTCCAGTGCCTTTTTAATCTCCGGCCACTGATAATTATCAAAGTAAACGGCATGATCCGCCGAAAGATAGATTGCATATACGACCTTCTCGACATCGTCATTCTGCTCAGCATTAAAGCATTGATACCCCAACTCGCTGTCTGTAGCGTCCGGATGCCATATCCCGGTGTTCAGCTGATCGACGGTCACCGTCCCGGCGCCATATTTTTCATTCAGATAATCTGCCATGTTCTGCTCCACAATGTCATAATCATAGGTCTCGGCATCCTTCAGCGCCTGCGCATACTCGCTGTTTTCATATTCCAGCTGCCGCTTCAATGCAAATGGAATCAGCAGACATAGACAGAGTACCACGGCTCCGCCGATCACACCTCCGGTAATCCATCTCTTTTTCTTTTGTTTTTTCAGAAAAATCTCCTGTTCCACAAAGTATTTCTCCCAGTTGGGATTTCTGTCACGACTCATAACTACCCTCGTTTTCTACTTTTCTTTTCCCTGGAATAAGCAGCCTTCCTTGCATCCATCTGCTGTTCTCCTGTCATCCACAGTGCCGTTCGACTCCGCTTTTCTTCATTTGACTATTATACACTAACTTGCTGCAAGTGACAATTATGTGCTGCGGGAAATCGTGGTAAGTGATTGACTTCTCTTCTCCGACATGTTATCTTAATACTCACACAAGCTTTCTGCTTGTAAAAGTTCTATTTATTTTATTCTGGCCGTTTCGGTCATTTTATTCAAGATTTCGTAACTGCAAATCATGTCTCAACAGTATGTTTCCAGAGTCCTCTTCTTTGTGTCTTCCTCTCTTTTTTCTTGTAAGAAACAATTGCAGCCTCTGTGAAACATGTTATAATGGAGGTAGCATAATGAAGTGGAAAAACATAATTCAACAGTATATTTTCAGACAACGGTACGGTATAAATCATAAGTATAAGGACGGGCTTTTCCGGTTGATTTTTCGGGATAAGCACGATTTGCTCCAACTGTATAACGCAGTCAGCAACACCAATTATACAGACGAAAGCAATCTGCTTATCACTACCATTGATGATGTGGTCTACATGGGCATGAAAAATGATCTGTCATTCATCATAGGGGACACTCTGAATCTATACGAACATCAGAGCACGTACAATCCCAACATGCCGCTTCGGGGGATCCTTTACTTTGCCGATTTGTATCGCGCTTATATTGAAGAACACGACTTGGATATTTACCACCGGCACCTGCAGGAACTTCCTTTTCCACAATACATTGTTTTCTACAACGGAACACAGGATATGCCGGATCGTCTGGAGCAGAAATTTTCTGATTCTTTTAAGAATACCCACGGGCAGACTGCCTGTCTGGAATGCACGGCTATTATGTTGAATATCAACTCTGGTCGTAATACAGATTTATTTCATAAATGCCGGCGTTTGGAGGAATACTCTATTTTCGTAAGGACTGTCCGGCAGAACCTGGACTTGAATATGGAGTTGGAGGCTGCTGTTAATCTAGCCGTAGACATGTGTATTCAGAATGATATTCTGGCAGATATCCTGACCAAAAATCGGGCGGAGGTGTTAAATTTGATACTTACAGAATATAACGAAAAGAGACATATGAAAACCATACGGGACGACGGATATCAGGAGGGGATTCAGTCCGAAAAACTGGCCACCGCTCAAAAATTGTTGTCCATGAATTGGAGCATCGGCGAAGTTGCTGATTTCACAGGATTATCTGAGTCCGAAGTGAAGTCATTAGATGACTAATGAAATACATCCGGGTTTCTACAGGGAGTTCCTCGTTCAGGACTCTCTGTTTCTTATTTTGCCACATAAAGCGAATCTGTATTCACGGTCTCCGGCACAGTGCAATTTCGCTTTTAATTGAAAAGTAACGACATCTGCGTTACACTGTAAAAAAGGAAGTTGATGAAATGGAAAAAACAAGTACATTGAATTTGAGAATCAATCCAACAGTGAAGCAACGTGCAGAAGAAGTTTTATCTCAATTGGGTATACCGATGTCTACTGCAATTGATATGTATTTAAAACAGATTTCTATGACAGGTGGGATTCCGTTTGCTGTTACATTACCAAAAGTTCCAACAGAAATTAATGCAGATGCAATGACTGATGCAGAACTTCATGCCAAATTACAAAAAGGCTATGAAAGTGCAATTGCCGGAAGAACACAAAACGCAGAAGAGGCATTCAAAAAGGCTAGGGAGAAACGTATCGGATGAAGCAATACATTGTAGACATTACAGACGAGGCACTGGAAGAGATGCTTTATCTGACGACACAAAATGTAAAAAAGGAATGGACGCAGCGATACCGTAACTGGGATTTGGTATTAAGCCAGCTAGTGATTCTCTATGGCGACCGTATCAATCAATATCTCTAAGGGCAGAAAAATACCGGTTGACAGTTAAGTAAGCTGCATCAGCCGGTATCCTCTATTCTTTTTCCGTCGGTACCTATAGTATAGCCACTTTTTTTCCTCTTATTCCAGCGGGTGGCGTGGGCGCGGCCACATAGAAAGCAGTTCAAGGGTATCGCTATTGGATTGCAAAAAATAGTTTTGAAGCTTTTATATGTATCATAACATTGCAAAATATTATAAATTTTCCAGCAATATGGTAAAAACTTCATATATTTCTTTAAAAGAGTCTCTGTTCATACATTCGTCAAATGTATGATAGTCTCTGACCAATGGTCCCAATGTTGCAATATCCATCTCCGGTTTCATAACTACAAAGTGACCGGCTTCTAAGCATCCATGCTCTGCATGTTCTTTCATTTCCCTGCCCGTAACCTGTTCATAAGCTGCCTGAAGCTTTTTACGGAGCGGTGAATCTTCACGATACTCCCAGGAAGGGAGACTTACACATATTTCACTTTTCCAGTTCAAAATTTCCGCTAAAGTCTTAATTTCATTAGCAGTGTTATTTACAAATGACTGTGAAGCTCCTCTTATATAAATGGATACAATAAGTTTTTCATTTTCCATTTTAAGAACTCCTATATTTGAAGATGCCGTGGTAAGCTCAAGGTGCATACTGCGGTGCTGAAATCCATCAGGACAAACAAACAGAAGCTTTACAATATTTTCAGTATCATGTAAAGAAAAAACTTTTTGTGATCCACAGGGTTTTATTTCCGTCCACAATCCCCCATCACTGTACTTTAACTCTGCCTGCATTTCTTTGGTCATACCATCTATGCTTTCACGAATCTGCTCTATATCTCGTTGTGACGCAAACACAGTTGTACAGGTTCTTGAAATTGCATTGTCTACAGACCCTCCCTCTATGGCAGCTAATCGCAAATCAGACTCCTCTTTCATAAGGCCAAATAAAAGACGCCCTGCCAATTTGTTGGCATTTCCTCTCTCCTTGTGGATGTCATCTCCCGAATGGCCTCCCAGTAGTCCCCCTATAGTCACCTTGTAAAACTGTTTATTGCTACTTTCCTTCTTTGCATCATAAGTCAAAATAATACGATTCATTCCGGCACCTGAAACCGTAGTTGCATTCCCACTCATTTCATCCAAGCTCAGCAATCTATCCGCCCGAAAGGAGCTCGCCTCCAACTGTGCAGCACCTGCACACCCCACCTCTTCCTGAACGGTGAACAGGCACTCCAACGGCGGATGCTTCAAACTTTCATCAGCAAGCACTGCCATCATATACGCAACTCCGGCCCCGTCATCTCCTCCTAGCGTGGTACCATTGGCACGAATCCAGCCGTCTTCCAGATATAACTTCAGCGGATCTTTCTCAAAATCATGCTCCACCCCTGAACGCTTTTCACAAATCATATCAATATGTGCCTGAATAATCAACGCAGGATGATTAACCAGTCCTTTTGTTCCATTCTTATAAATTATTACATTCCCCAAATCATCCTGCTTATACTCAAGACCTTTTTCTTTGGCAAATTCCACAATGTGGTCACTCAGCACTTGTTCATTATAGGAACCATGTGGATATTGACAAATTTCTTCAAAATATTTTTCATATAATAATTCCTGATTTAATACATTCGACATTTATTCACCTCATATTTTCTATTTTCGATTATTTTTCAGTATGCGCATACGTTTCTCTTTTGTTCTCCTGAACCATATTAGTGTTAGTATAATCCCGAATATTACAACTGCCAGCATATAAATAAAAAACAGTTGATATCCCAATGCCCCCGGAAACTGATCTAAAAGTTTACCTGCAATAAATGGTGAGGTAGCCTCTGGCAGATATCCAAGACAACAAATCAGTCCGATTGCTGCACCTTCACACTTTGCCGGACAATCAATTTCAACCATGATCGCGAAATGCATACTGACACAAATATACATACTTGCAAATACGATGATGCCCCCTATAATGATTGGTACAATCCCCATTGTTGACTGGCTGCAGAGAATTATAACCAGTCCGGCTACTAATCCCGCCTGTCCAATCAGCATTACTTTTGAACCATTGATTTTGTCTCCCAGCACGCCGGCAAAAAATGATGCTACAGGTCTGACATATTGCGAGGATGAGGTTAAAATTACTCCCAGCATCGCACTTGCGCCAAGAATCTTCGTTGCATAGGGTGAAATATAATAGTATCCGGTGCTTACTGTAAGTGTGGAAAAGATTATGCCAATCATCAACCAAATTTCCGGCATTTTCAATGGTTTTATTATTGTCTTAAACTCAAATGCCTCTTTTTTATCGCTTTCATCTTCCATATCACGCAGCAGATAAATATTCAAAAGTCCCAGGCCAATGGTCATAACGGAATAAAAAATAATAATCCATCTCACACCCATCTTTTCGCTCCCGGCAGCAATCATTTTTCCGAAAATTGCAGCCGCAATTGCCAGATATCCTGCATTAAAAATTCCTCTTCCGCCTTCAAAAATGCCGAATGCTTTTCCCTGCTCATTGGATGCCGCCAAGGCACGGATACATTTCATTAATGCCGGCCAAAATGTCATCAGAGCTGTGATCCCCCACAAACCATGAATCAATACGATTATGTAGGCTGGGGGAGATGACAATAATGCTAATCCCAGAGTTCCCGTCATCAGCATGGATATGGGAATTAGTTTCCTTGCTGAAAAATAGTCCACAATGACTCCTCCAAACAGGTATGACACAGAACCAACCAGACCAAAAACCGTACCGCACAATCCCATCTGAGTATTTGTCATTCCAAACGCATCCATAAAAGCACTGTAATAGTAAGACCGAAAATATGGCAGAGTATAAATAAATGACCCTGACAAAGTCAGTACCAGTAAGCTTACAATATTTTTCTTAAGCTTTGATTTTGTCTCCATAAATATCTTTCCCTTTCATCTTTCTTTTTTTATAAATTTTCTAATACTTCGCGAATAAGAGCGCCCTATTTCTAATTACATATTATGTGTTAATAGATAGAAAACCAAGTTCCAAACATATAGATTCAAATATGCCATTTCAAACGCAAAAAAGAGACACTCTTGTTTTCAGAATCAATTCTTAAACAAAAATGTCCGTTTCTTACATGTTTTTCTAATTTTGTGATGAAAAAGAGAAGCCATTTTTTACTTTTAATGTGTACCATTTTTAATATCTGTACATGTCTGCCCCTATTTTTCAGCATTATCCTGCATGCATATCAAAATAGCTTTTTGAAGTACTTCTGCGCCTTTTATAATCTGCTCATCCGTTGCAGAAGAAAATGAAATCCGCAGATAATTCTCCCCCTTGTTTCCTTCCGGGAAAAAAATACTTCCGGGCATAAGCAGAACACCCATTTTTTCACACAATGCAGCCACTTGAAAATCATTAATATTCCGCTCCATTTTTACCCATATTACCAACCCTCCGTCTGGTTTTAAAAATGATATTTCCGGTATTTTTGAAAGTTCAGTACACATAATTTCTCTTTTTCTGTTATAAAATTCCTTTAAAAATTTAAAGTGTGTTTCATAAAATCCTTTTTCCAAAAACCTCATCCATAAATATTGGCCCATACTGTTTAAAAAAAGCTGATCCTTATTTACTATACTACGGTATGTTTTCAGTACATTGTCCGGTGCTAGAATATAAGCCAGCCGTATCCCGGGGTAAATAGATAATCCTGCCGTATCCAGATATATGACAGAATCACTTGTATCCAAAGAATAAAGACTTGGGAACCTTGTCTCACTGTAGCAATAGTCATATTGAGAGTCATCCTCAATTATGGGAATATTATATGCCCCTGCACATTTTAACAAACGCTTTCTATTATCCATTTCCATTGTATGGGTGGAAGGATTTTGATAATTGGGCATGGTATATATCAGCTTTGGTTTATACTGTAACACATATCCTTCTAAAATATCCATGCGGATACCGTTATCCTCAATAGGTACGGAAAGCAGCTTTGCTCCCACGTGAAGAAAAATATTAGCTATAGCAGGACATGCCGGTTCCTCGATAATCACGTAGTCCCCTTTATTTAAATACATAAATGCGATATTACTTATTGCCTCGTATGTTTCACTTACAATTTGTATATTGTACGCTTTTACATAAATATGTCTGGAAAACAGCATTTCAACTAGACAGTTGCGGAGCCGCTCTGTCCCCTGTGGGTCACAGCACCAAAATGGTTCTATGTCATCTCCATCAACAATCTCCTGCATTAGTTCTTTTAAACATTTGACAGGAAGTGCTTTACGATTCGTCAGTACCGCTGCAAAAGGAATTTTCTCCGTATCATAAGATGCGTGATACAGTTTTTCAAACCGCTTCTGCATATTTATAAAATGATAATAGAAGTTTTTGTCCAATGAAGAAAAGGAAAGTCGTTGTTTCTGTGCCTCCGCTTTTTCGTTATCCTGATGCTCTGTTCCCACGAAATAGCCACATGGCTTTTGCCGGGAAGAAAATATCATGTTTTCTGCAATTAAAGCCTCATATGCTTTAACTACAGTATTTCTATGAACTGAAAGTTTTTCTGCCAGACGCCTTTCTGATGGAAGTTTAAATCCACTTGGCAGTTCACCTGAAACTATCATTTCTTTTATATTCTTTTTCAGCTGTCTGTATAGAGGTGTTGAACTGTTTCTGTTTATCTTAATGTCCATGGCTTTGCCTCCGCTTTTATTCTTCTTTCGCCATTATATCATGGTTAGTTTAAAATAACAAAAATAGTACTGCAAATTTCAGTTCGTCGAGAAGAGGCTATGAAAGTGCAATTACTGGAAAAGATAGATGTGTTGTATTATAAGTGTGACAACACTTTGGCAACAAAAAATCAGTAAGTCAAAATAAAATAGGTAATTGAGATAAAGCAAATCTCTGAAATCCCGTCTCTGTCTCTTTCCAATTTAATCCAGGTAAAGCGGACGTTCACATTTTTGAAATGCAATGCGTGGTGAGCCATCCTCCACATAAATTTTTCCGCAGGATGTGAAACCCAGCTTGTTCAATAACTTTTGCATTGGAACATTATTCTCATGCGTATCAATACGAATATTTCCGGTCTGTTCGTATGCCCAGTTTATGCAGAAGGTAGCGACTCCCTTTGCTCCTTCCGCTGATGCAATACGGTGTATCACAGCATATGGCCTGTCATTCAACCAGGTCCCGTTCTCTATTACACTGTAGGTCAGATCCTCTTCTTCCGCAAAGTAAAATACGCCTGTAATCTTTTCATTTTCCACACATACGTAATGTCTCTGTTCCTGAATATCTTTCTCTATCAATATCTGCGGCGGAAATGTCGTTCCCCACTGCCCTGCATTGCCATGCTCCGCCATGAATTTTCTGGCATGCGCATAGACAGACATGATAGCTTCTAACTCCTCCGGCCTTGATTTTCTAATCTCCATAATGTTTATTCCCCGTTCTTTTTTATATTTTTTCGGCTGCTGCAGCTATTTTACTCCATCAACATAATACACCACACACAAATGATTGCACCAAGCACCAGGAACACAAGCCCTGCACCGATTTTCTTTTTTCTACCGTCCATCTCCTTCTGCTGCTGCACTGTCATTGATTCAATTGCAAATCTTTTTCGTCCGATAAGATACAAAATCAGTCCCGACTGATTGTTTCCGCCTGCCGAGAACACTCCCCATAATTTCGGATGTTTTAACCCCCGGCATCTCGCATCCAGTTCTACCATCCGGTAGATTTGATAGACACAGAACAAAGCTCCTACAAGCCAAAATGCAAACCCAATTATCATCATAAAATTCATCATCATTTTTCACCTCATATTTTCTGTACGATTTCGTACAAAAGAAACGCAATTCCAATTACTGCCAGACTAAATACTCCCGCCATCATGTAAAATGTCTGCGGCATCATTGCCACAACAATAAAAAGTGCAAGGAACAAAACGATATTTACAGCGATTGCTCCAATTAATTTTTTATTGCTTTTCACAATGTCGGTACTCTCTTCTAAATGTTTCATTATCTTCTGATCTCCTTTCAGCAATTCATCGAGGCTCACTGAATATAAGTCGGATAATTTGACGATGCTCATGATATCCGGATACGACTTTTCATTTTCCCAATTAGAAATCGTCTGGCGGGATACCATAACTTCTTCTGCCACTTGTTCCTGTGTAAGATCTGACTTCATTCTTGCCTCTTTTAATTTCGGTCCAATGTTCATTATGAGTTCTCCTTTCACGAACATTATTGCTGAAATGTAATTATTTGTCTGTCAAAAGTCTTTTACATTGCCTGTTATGATGTGTCAAATGTCTTTTTCGCTGCTTCAGAAACTCAGCTTTTAAAAAGGAAACCATACCTGATGATCCACGATGAGCCATTCTTTTGGGAAATCGCGAACGTCCTGTAGTTTTGCTTTCAGCTCAGTCAATTTGTATTTGAAACAATGATACTCTGCCCAATCACCCTTGCCATGATAGTTTCTTCGGTCTCTCGTGCTATCTCATCAATCGTCAGATTGAAGTCTTTATCAAACCAGTGTATTAAAATCTGTGTCAGTGCTCCGCTGACAAAAGCAATAGTATAATCTGGATTTGCTTCCTTTTCATTATACTTTTTGAATATGTCAATCCTGGGCAGATACTGCTCAAACATCTCTTCCAAATAAAATGTAAGCTTGTTCTCTATCAATATCTTTACAAAACTTTTTTCTTCATAAAAAAATGTAAAGAACTGCGTAGTTATTTCTCTGATAGATATATCTTTAAAATCTGCACACTCCTCCTTAAATGCCAAAAACAGGCATTCGAAATGATAAGCCATTATTTCATCCTTTGACTCATAGATCTGATAAAAGGTCTGTCTGGAGAGATCTGCCTCAGAGCAGATCTCTTTTATCGATATCTTCGCATAGCGCTGATTTGATAACAAGCGGATAAGTGCTTCTCGGATCCACTCTCTTGATCTCATTGCGGATGGGTTATTTCCCCGATACATATGTCTCCTCCCTATATTGTCAAGCCACAAAATATTGATTTATAGTTACCTCTTCCAAAAGTTTTACATATTTTTATATCTGTATGACTTGTTCTCGAAATATTGACGCATGCCACACTTTATTTTATACTATTCCAAACACTGACACATGTCAACTTTTCAAAGGAGGAATTTTATGACTATTTTTTTGACATTATTATCTGGAATCGGATGGATGATTGTATATGAGGAGTGTATACGACTTGGCATTAAGCAAAAAACCTACGCCATGCCTTTCTGGGCGCTGGCTCTAAATCTCACCTGGGAGGCCATCTACAGCTACTCTGATATTTTTCTTGGCGCGCATGGCCCCCTGGAAGGCATCACAATTGCCCAGGCCGTTGTCAATGTATTCTGGGTATGCCTCGACTGCGTCATTCTCTATACCTACTTCAAATATGGTAAGAAAGAATGGCCCCAAAAAATATCCGGCAAGCTGTTCGTTCCATGGAGCCTGCTCGTCCTTGTTTGCAGTGCCGTGCTTCAGCTTGCTTTTATCAAAGAATTTGGATTTTTCCTTGCAGCTGAATATTCTGCATTTTTGCAAAACCTGCTGATGTCAGTTCTGTTCATTCACCTTTTCATTTCAAGGAAAAGCATGGAAGGACAATCACTGCTGCTTGCTGTCGCCAAATGGATTGGAACCCTTGCTCCCACTATCTTAATGGGTGTGATTCAATTCAATATTGTGGTCCTGACCGTTGGATTATTCTGCTCTGTATTTGACATTATTTACATTATTCTTCTGCTGAAAGAACGGAAGGTGTGCCATGAATAATATACTTTTTAAAATCGCATGGAAAATACTTGGCCGCAAAGAACTGCATATAGATAAAGAACTGTGCATCAAATGCGGAAAATGCTATAAAACATGCACTCATGGCGCAATCACTCAAAATGAAGATAAGTCCTATAGCATCAATACTGATCGCTGCCATCGTTGTTACCACTGTTTGGAGAACTGCCCAAAGAAAGCAATAAAAAGTTAGCGCATCCCTTTATTCATTTCAGATATATTTACAGTTTATTTCTCTTCAAAGAACTCTATTTCCTCCCCTACCGGTCCGATTACGAATGCAATTCTGACCGGGAAGGCTGGAATAGAATTGATCGTAAGCTCTTTTGGTTCCAGCGTCACTTTATATCCGGCCTCTCTGACTGCTTTCACACACATGTCCGGCTGATTCGTGGCGAATGCAAAATGATTCACCGATCCTGTTTCCTGCTGTGCCTGGCCCTGCGCAAAGATTTCGATCAGACCGGAGCCTGTGTCAATCATAATGCCTGCGGATTCTCCCTCTCCCCAGCTTCTTACAACAGGCAGTTCCAATATTTCATGATAAAAGGCAACGGCCTCTTCATACTGTTCTACAGAAGAACATTTTAATGCTACGTGGTGAATCCCTTTTACTAATCTGCTCATAATTTTCCTCTTTTCTCAATTGTCACAATACAACTGGTACATTTGTCTGATTTTCCATAATTGTCGGGAAACACTTATTTTGTTTTCTCCCCACATTCTATATATACCACTTCACCCCCATAAAATCCAGACAATTTCTCTTATACAAAACATCGAGCAGAATCCAACCGATGCTTTTTTATATTCTCACAGCCCATTTTCTAATTATAATAAAGCACGCCGATAACTCACAGCAAAAACACGCGCTCCAGACAATGATTCTCACAATTGCTTTGTGTCCGGACGGCTATATCCCGGCTGGCGCACCGCAGATACGAAAGCAGCCGCCCGTCATTTTCGACGAAATGTTTTGTGAGATACTGGAGCATTTGATCCACAAGCTCTTCAATTTCCCCGATCGTTTTTCCCGCCAGTATTTTCTCCAGTGCTTTGTATTCCTCCGCGCACAAGCCTGTTGCGTACACAGACTTATTCAAAAGCATATGTCCCAGCGTATTCTGGAGGACAATTCCGCACACATTTTCTATCAATCCTGCATAGCCCGTATCATATTCTTTGAGAACCGCAATCACATACTTTTCATTAAACATTCCGAGAAACTGCTGTTCCAGACTGACGCACTGCACATAGTTCAGTACGGCATCCACACCTGTCATTTCCCGCAGACTCATGAATATGGGATAGTCCAGCGTGAGGATGGTCTCCTGGGGTGCGTACTTGACATCATAATTCAGCAAAAACGCCGGAATTCCCTTACGGATCGTATCCCAAAGACATTCCAGACCATAATCGGAAAAATGTGTCATCAGATCATTGTGAAGTTCCAGCAGGCGGCTGGCTTTTTCTTTTACAATGTGCAGTCCGCTCTCGTAAGCCTCTCTGGCACTCATTTCAGATTTTGCCGGCAGAGCACGGAGTAAATCCGGAGCCCCGGCGTTCTTAGCATCCTGATGTTTCAAATCGTGCTGTGTCAGATCCCGGTAATCCAGGTTTCCGTTTTTCTGGTCCCAGACCTCATTCACGCAGTAAATCACCGCCTCCATAAGCGCCTGTGCCCGCTCGTAGGTAATAGATGTGTGCTCATACCCGGTATAACCTGTTGCCAGGTCTGCCACAATCGGTACTAATTCCTCTTCCTTATAGTTGCATCTGCCCATACACTCTCTCCTCTTTACTTCTACTCCCAGAACAGCTCCTTCAGTGCCTCCATGTACATTTCCCGGTCCCACCGTTCCACAATATCGAACTGTTGAAATTCTCCTTGCCCCCCGGACCGGACATGACCTTGATAGCCTGCGCGAATTGCCTGCGCAAAGACAGCCAGACAAGTGCCCTCCAGATAATCCAGATCTCCACAGCACACGCCGTCAAACTGTTCCTTCATAAATTCCAACAATTCATCATCCGTAATCTCATCCATCATTTCATTCTTATAAGAATAGTAACTGTTCAGAACTCCATTAGTTAAAGATGATATCGGAATTCCCTAAAAGGGCTTCTCTGATTGCTGTAAAAGCATTTATTCCATGCTTATGAGCAGTCCCAATATAGCTCATGATTGTAAGATATTCCTGTGCGCCTTCCTCACTGCGAAAACATCCTGAGACCTTGGTTTTAACCTTAATCATGCGCAAATCACGTTCCGCAAGGTTATTATCAAACGGAACACAGAGATTCTTTATAAATAAGCAGACTGATGCCTTGTAATTCACAAGTCTGTCAATTAGATTTAGTACCTTGGTCTTTTTCTTTCGACCACGCTTTTTGGTTGTGACTTCTGGTAAAGGAT
>NZ_FQZY01000080.1 GCF_900142165.1 Hespellia stercorisuis DSM 15480 | reverse complement strand
TTTTGCATAAAAAAGGAGCTGCGCACTAATTACTTAGTGCGACAGCCCCATTCCCTCTTACCCTGTCCCTTTTTGACATACCTTCCGCTGTATGTTACATCTCGAAGGTATGTGTCTTCCCGTACTGTATAAACCGTTCCAGCGCCGGCGGCTGAAAGTGGTCTTTTAGATATGCCATATGGATATGGCGGTTGCAGTAGGGTTCATCCACTGGAATTGCCTTGATTTCGTAGAGGCTGATCTCCGGGATGACCGCGGCGATGGAGATACCAAATCCCTCGGAGACGAGTCCGTAGAGCGCCTGCTCATTCTCGGCGCGGCTGATGATGTTCGGTGTCATGTCGGAAATCTCAAACAGCTTCAGGGTCAGCTGCCCCAGCCCTGTCTCTTCGTTGTAGACGACCAGCGGGTAGGGCTGAATCTCCTGAATGGAGACGGAGGTACGTTCTGCCAGCGGGTGATCCCTCGGAACAATGACGGAGAGGGAATGTCTGAGCAGGGGGACAAACTCGATTGCCGGTTCGTCGGACACCTGAGAAGCGAAGATGACATCGTACTTTTCGGCCTTTAGTCCATCGATCAGTGTAGAGGTAATGCCCTGGTAAAATGTGAAATTCACGTCCTGGTTCCGCGGAATATCCAGAAAGGATCGTACCATCTTCGGTATATAGCGCGGCGCCAGCGGATAGACGTATCCGATATCAATCTGCCCCTGCTCGGAGCTGGTGTATTTCTGCAGCTTATGAATCCCGGTTTCCAGCTCGGACAGTGACAGGGTCACATGCTCCAGAAAGATCTTTCCGTATTTGGTCAGGACGACATTGCGTCCTTTTTTTTCAAACAATCTGGTCCCAAGCTCGTTTTCAAGACTGGACATGGCATAGCTCAGACTGGGCTGGGAAATGTGCAGTTCTTCGGCAGCCTGGGTGAAATGCTGCAGCCGGGCGATAGACTGAAAATAGTATAATTGATTTAGATTCATAGAAATCCCTCCGGTACTTCGTTATCCCCAAGTGAATGCCATTACGGACGATGGCATAAGTTATAAAGAAATTATACAATAAGCATCAAATGAAGTAAAGTGGGAACGCAGGCAACAAAACTGCCATAATTGCGTCACACATTTAACACAATTTATTGCTAATGTTTAAAATATTAATCTATAGGGAGGCAAAAGAAATTGATAGAAGTCAAGAATCTAGTAAAAAAATATGGAAATCATATTGCCGTAGATCACCTTAATTTCACTATTGAAGAAGGAAAAATCTACGGTTTTTTAGGTCCGAACGGAGCCGGGAAATCTACCACCATGAATATCATGACAGGGTATCTGGGAGCGACGGAGGGAGAGGTGCTCATCAACGGGCATAACATTTTGAAGGATCCGGAGGAGGCAAAGAAATGTATCGGCTATCTGCCGGAGATTCCACCGTTGTATACGGATATGACGGTGCTGGAATATCTTGATTTTGCGGCGGAGCTGAAGAAGATAAAAAAGAAAGAGCGGGAGGAGGCAGTGGAACAGGTAGTAAAGCTCGCCAAGCTCTACGATGTGCAGGAACGCCTAATCAAGAATCTCTCCAAGGGATACAGACAGAGAGTCGGACTTGCGCAGGCCATTCTTGGATTTCCGGAAATCATCATTCTGGATGAGCCCACAGTGGGGCTGGATCCCAAGCAGATCATCGAGATCCGGGAATTGATTCGCACGCTGGCAAAGAATCACACGGTCATACTGAGTTCCCATATTCTGGCAGAGGTGCAGGAGGTGTGCGACTATGTCATGATCATTTCCAAAGGAAAGCTGGTGGCGAGTGACACACCGGTGAATCTGGAGCAGCTGATGGCAGGCTCTGAGACCGTGGAGATCACGACCAGGGCAACCCAGACGGAAGTGCGCGACATTCTGCGCCCCGTTGCCAATGTGGAGAAAATCACAACCCAGGTGAACAAGGACAACACAACCGGTGCTGTGATCGAAGTGAAAAACCATGCCGATATCCGGGAATCTGTATTCATGGCATTTGCGGAGAAAAAGAAGCCGCTTCTGCTGCTCAAGAACACGAAGGTTTCCCTGGAGGATGTCTTCCTCGAACTGACTCAGAACGACGCGGAGGCCGAAAAACTGGAGACCGACGAACTGGAGGCAGAAGAATCGGATGCTGTAAAACAGGAGATGGAAGAGGGGGAAAACGAAGATGCTGGCAATTTATAAAAGAGAATTAAAATCTTATTTCTACTCCATGATCGGCTGTGTATTCATCGCGGTTTTACTGGGATTCGCAGGGATTTATTTCCTTGCATACAATCTAAATGGAGGGTATCCATATTTTTCCTATACCTTATCGGGCACGCTGATCGTGCTTCTGATCGCGATTCCGGTGCTGACCATGCGAAGCTTTGCAGAGGAACGCAGAAGTAAGACGGATCAGCTGCTGCTCACGGCACCGGTCAGCCTGACGAAAGTAGTGCTTGGCAAATATTTTGCCATGGTCACGGTTCTGGCGATCCCGAACCTGATCTTCTGTCTGTATCCGCTGATCATCAAGATGCAGGGAACGGCGTACCTTATGGTGGATTACATGTCGATCTTTACATTTTTCCTGTTGGGCTGCGTGTTCATCGCAATCGGAATGTTTATTTCGGCTATGACAGAGAGCCAGATCATTGCATCCATCAGCACCTTTGGTGTGCTTCTCGTCTTGTACCTGTGGAGTGGAATCCTGACATTGTTCCCATCTACAGCAATCGGAAGTCTGATCGGACTGATCATTGTACTGACCATCGTGGTATTTTACATTTTCCATATGACAGACAACTGGCTGATCAGTGCGGTGATTGAAGTCGCGGGAATTGCAGCGTGTGTGGTGACTTATTTTGTCAAGTCCAGCCTGTTTGAGAACCTGCTCACAAAGTGGTTCTCCAAGCTGGCAGTCACGGATGTGTTCAGCGGAATCGCATCCAACAGCATTGTGGATGTAAGTGGCATCATCTTTTATCTGTCACTGATCGTTCTTTTTGTGTTCCTGACGGTACAGATGATTCAAAAGAGACGCTGGAGCTAGGAGGGACGAGAAAATGGAAAAAATAAAAAATATATTTAAGACATCACAGACAAAAAACGGGAGTTTCAGTGTGGGGCTGGTGGCAATCGTCATCGCGATCATTGTGGTTGCAAATCTGATCGTCGGCCAGCTGCCTGAGAAAATCCGCAATATCGATATCAGCAGCAACAACCTGTATGAGATCACAGACACCAGCAGAAAACTGGTCAAGAATCTGGATCACAAGATCAAGTTCACGGTACTTGCGACCAAGAGCAGTACCGACGAGCGTATCACGACATTTATCAGCAAATACGCCGGGCTGTCCAAGAAGATTTCTGTGGAGTGGATCGACCCGACCCTGCATCCGACGGCGCTGGACGAATACGATGCAGAACAGAATACGATCGTGGTTTCCTGCCCGGATATGGATAAGACGACGACGGTGGCATTTTCAGATATCATCGTCACCGACCAGATGTCCGCATACTATTCAGGAACTGCGTCAGAGACATCCTTTGACGGGGAAGGTCAACTGACCAGCGCGGTAAACTATGTGACAAATGATACTTCCTATAACATTTACCGGACGACGGGACACGGGGAAGCAACATTTTCCACGACGGTTTCCGATCTGCTGTCCAAAGCCAGTTACAATGTAAATGAAGTGAATCTGGTGATGGATGCGGCGATTCCGGATGACTGCGACCTGTTGCTGATGTATGCACCGACAAAGGATCTGTCAGATGATGAGGCCGCTGCGGTTACGAAATATCTGGCAGCAGGAGGAAAAGTTATGATTATCATGGCGGATGCGGAGAGCGTGGATACACCGAATATTAATGCAATTATGAAGACCTACGGAATGGCGCCGACAGATGGATATATTGCGGATACGACGCGCTGCTACCAAGGGAATTATTACTACATCTTCCCACTGCTTTCTGTGTCAGATGAGATGGCGAGTGGTATTTCATCGCAGATGATACTGTTGATCAATGCACACGGTCTGACCGATGTGACACCGGAGCGGGATACAATTACGGAGACACCGTTTATGACCACATCATCCAGTGGCTATGCGGTGACACAGGATGGACAGACGCAGGGAACCTACACACTTGGCGCGGTGGCGACCGAGAAGACGGACGACAAAATGGCGCGGCTCACGGTGATTTCCAGTGCATCCATGATCGATGCGCAGGTGACGGATTCCTTTACCACACTGGAAAATACAACACTGTTTATGAACGCGGTGACCAGCAACTTTGAGGGTGCATCCAACATTTCTATTGAGGCGAAGAGCCTGACAACCGAGACGAACACCATGCAGCACGGTGGAGTGATCAGTCTGGTGCTGATCTTTGTGGTACCATTTGTGGTGCTGATTGCAGGATTTGTGGTGTGGTTCAGACGAAGAAAGGCTTAGCATAGACGATTGGAAATAAAGTTGAGGTGATTGAAATGACATGGAATAAAAATACAAAGGTCATGGCCGGACTTCTCGGAGCATTGATCCTGCTGGTGGTTGTGTATTTCGGAATCACTGCCTGGAATAATAAACAGCAGGAGAAGAAGGATGCGAAGGCTGAGGCTGAGAAAATATATGTGACGGACGTGGCGGAGGTGACAGAAGTGACCTACGATGCCGGCAGCGGTGCACTGTCCTTCGCAAAAGAGGACGATGACTGGCATTATGCGGATAACAAGGATTATCCATTGGATCAGAGCTATGTGAAGACCATCGCTGACACCTTCGGAAAGTTGGAGGCAGATCGGGAACTGACAGACGGTGACAGTCTTGCGGACTACGGGCTGGAACAGCCGGCCTATCAGGTGCAGCTTACGGGCAGTGATGGTACGAAGAGCGTGGTCTATATCGGAAATGCAACCGGAGATTATTATTATGTGACGGTGGATGACACGAAAAAAGTCTATACTGTCTCGGCAAGTGTGGTGTCCGACATTCAGCACACGCTGGAGGACATGACGAAGCTTGACACCTTCCCAACCATTGGCAGTGGGAATCTGACGAAGGTGGAAATCACAGAAAATGCCAAGACAACTGTTTATGACGTTTCTAACGATGATGACACGGAGAGTATTGCGGCGGTGGCAGGCGGACTGGGAGCGGTCAGTCTGGACACGGTGGCAGTGTATCCGGATCAGGAGCTGGATCTGGCAAAGTACGGTCTGGATGAGGCGAAACGGATCACGGAAAAAGTGACCTACACCTCCGATGACAAAGAACAGACCTATACGTTTTATATCGGCAGTGAGGATGGAGCCGGGAACCGGTATCTGATGGTGCAGGACTCAGACATCGTGTATACAATCACGACGGCGGTGTGCAGCAATGTACTGAATCAGGGAGAATAGTGAAAGAGGAACATACGGGAGTACGAGAGTCAAATCCGTATGTTCCTTTTATGTATAATAGGAAATTCCTTGTTCCAATCTTACAAAAGAGGCTCACAGATGGATTATTTAAGAAGAAGCGGCAATAAGACGGACCGATTGGTGACGAGGCCAGTGGATGTGTCAGTCTGCAAGTTTATACTTATTTTATGAATTAAATGTGACCTGCTCAGATTTAATAGGGAGTTTATTGACATCCGGGAGCAAATAAGTGAAAATGGAATTTATACATAGCGTTATACATAGCGAAAAAAAGTGAGGATGATGAAAATGAGAGACAAATTAGTTCGTTTTATGCAGGGAAGATATGGTGTCGTTTCACTGTCGAAGTTGTTGGTAGGAGTCGGTCTGGTATCTGTTGTTCTGTCCATGTTTATAAAGGGGAATCTGTTTTACTACATCGGGTGGGTTGCAATCATATACTCCTATTTCCGAATGTTTTCCCGGAATGTTACAAAGCGTGCGGTGGAGAATCAGTGGTATCTCGACAGAACCTATAAGATACGCTGTTTTATTGCAAAAAAGAAAAACCAGATGACGCAGAGCAGGACATATCACATCTACAAATGCCCGTCCTGTAAACAGAAGATCCGCATTCCGAGAGGAAAAGGAAAAATCGAAGTCCGTTGTCCAAAGTGCGGAACATCATTCGTAAAGAGGAGCTAATATGTTTGGATACATCAGCATCAACAAATCAGAGATGAAATTCAAGGATTTTGATCTTTATCATTCATTTTATTGTGGTCTGTGTGCAGTGCTTCAGAAAAATTACGGGAAACGTGGGCAGCTGACACTGTCCTTTGACATGACATTTCTGGAGGTTCTTCTGACGGCATTGTATGAGCCGGAGACAGAAGTGTCCAGTCGCAAGTGCATCGCACATCCCTTTGAGAAGCATGAGACAAGAATCAATGAATACACGGAATATGTTGCAGCCATGAATATAATCCTTTCCTATTATAAATGTGAGGATGACTGGAACGACGAAAAAAAATACACAAAATTTCTGTACGCGAAGCTGCTGGAGGGAAAGAGCCGGGATATCCGCGCCAGATATGAGAAGAAGATTCAGGTGATTGTGAGGGCGTTGAACGACATTTCCGAAGGAGAGCGGCAGGAAGAGGAGAACATAGATAAGATGGCCGGCTACTTCGGTGAAGTAATGGGGCAGATTTTCTTGTGCCGTGAGGACGAGTGGCAGGAGAATTTGTACAGGATGGGATTCTTTCTTGGTAAATTCATCTACATTATGGACGCTTATGAGGACATAGAAGAGGATATTAAAAAGAAGAATTACAATCCTTTTTCCAAGATCTATCAGGAGCCGGGATTCGAGGACCGGATTGAGAAGGTACTGACGATGATGATGGCGGAATGTTCAAAAGAGTTTGAAAAACTGCCAATTATAGAGTATACTGATATTTTACGGAATGTTTTGTATTCTGGTGTCTGGTGTAAATATGCGCAGACCCGTCTGAAGCGGGATGGCGGCGGTGAGGCGCAGAACGAAGGTTCCGGAGATAAGAACAGGTAGTGCAAATAAAGATTAAGCGTAGAGAGTAATATAGATAGGACGAGGAGAAACAATCAGAATGGGCGATCCATACAGCGTGCTGGGGCTTCAAAGAGGAGCAACAGACGAAGAAATAAAAAAGGCATACCGGACATTGAGCAGAAAGTATCATCCGGATGCGAATATCAACAATCCAAATAAAGATCAGGCGGAGGCAAAGTTTAAGGAAGTGCAGTCCGCCTATAACCAGATTATGAAAGAAAAAGAATACGGCGGCTCTTATGGCGGGGCAGCCCATGACGGAGATTCCTATGGAGACATGGGTGGCTTCGGCGGTTTTGGAGGTTTTGGCGGTTATCAGAACAGTCAGAACAGCCAGGGCGGTGCAGAACAAAGTGAGGCGGACATGCACATGCAGGCGGCGGGCAACTACATTCGAAGTGGTCATTATGATGAGGCACTGAATGTACTGAGCGGCATTGCGGGGCGGTCCGCGCTCTGGTACTTCTACAGCGCATCGGCCAATTCAGGACTTGGAAACAATGTGATTGCATTGGAACACGCGGAAAAGGCGGTACAGATGGAGCCAAACAATATGCAGTATCAGATGCTCTACCAGCGTCTGCAGGGCGGCGGTGGATGGTATCAGAGCCAGCAGAGGGAATATGGCTACCCAACTATGGGGGGCAGCAGTTTCTGTCTGCAGCTTTGCATTGCCAACATTGTCTGTAATCTGTGCTGCGGAGGAAGCGGCATGTGCTTCGGCACCGGCGGACGGTACATGTAGTGCTGCCGGGGGCGGCGGAAGGTCGTATTCCGACGGCGGTTCAGGCGACGATTTCAAAGCATGAAAATATAGACGAAGGAATGCCATTGGTGTATAATAATCAGGAAATTTATGCTTTCGAGCATGATTTACATAAAGCACGAAGGGCTTGCAGGTCAGTGTGATGGATTGCGGTATTTGTTTTGCAGCAGAGCTGATTTGGGATAGTCATTCAAATTGGGGAAAAGGAGAAATTATAAAATGAGTATTCGAGTAGGTATCTATGGATATGGCAACTTGGGAAGAGGCGTAGAGTGCGCTATTAAACAAAATAAGGATATGGAGCTGGCAGCAGTATTCACGAGACGTGATCCGGCGACAGTTTCTATTTTAACTGACACCGCAAAGGTTTATCATGCGGATGAGGCAGTCGGCATGGCAGGCCAGATCGACGTTATGATTCTCTGCGGCGGAAGTGCAACAGACCTTCCGGCTCAGACACCGGCACTGGCAGAGCATTTTAACGTAATCGACAGCTTTGATACACATGCGAATATCCCGGTACATTTTGCAAATGTAGATACGGCGGCCAAGAAAGGCAGCCACGTGGGAATCATCTCCGTGGGCTGGGATCCGGGGATGTTCTCACTGAACAGACTATATGGCAATGCGATTCTTGCAAATGGCAGTGACTACACATTCTGGGGAAAAGGTGTGAGTCAGGGACATTCAGACGCGATTCGCCGTGTGGAGGGAGTCAAAGATGCGAAGCAGTACACGGTTCCGGTTGAGAGCGCACTGGAAGCGGTACGGGCAGGAGAGAATCCGGAGCTGTCAACAAGACAGAAACATACGAGAGAGTGCTTTGTTGTTGCCGAGGAAGGTGCAGACCTTGCAAAGATCGAAAAAGAAATCGTGGAGATGCCGAACTATTTTGCAGACTATGATACCACGGTGAACTTTATCTCCGAGGAGGAGTTAAAGGCAAAACACAGTGGGATTCCGCACGGCGGATTCGTGATCCGAAGTGGGAAGACAGGCTGGGAGGAAGAGCATAGTCACGTGATCGAATACAGCCTGAAGCTGGATTCCAATCCGGAATTTACATCTTGTGTACTGGTGGCTTACGCGCGAGCAGCTTACAGACTGGCACAGGAAGGCCAGACAGGATGCAGGACCGTGTTTGATATCGCACCGGCATATCTGAGTGCACAGAGTGGTGAAGAACTGCGTGCACATATGCTGTAAAAAGGGACAGAGTGGTGTTCAATTGGGGACGTAGCAAAATGACATTTTGCTACGTCCCCAATTGACAATTGACGCAACGGAATGTGAGGTATAAAGGTAATGTCAGAGAACAAAAAGGTATTATTTATAGATGTGGACGGAACCCTGGTGGATTATGAGAATAATCTTCCGGAATCCGCAGTCACAGCAATTCGAAAAGCCCGTGAAAATGGACACCGGGTGTACATCAGCACGGGCCGCAGCAAGGCAGAGGTGTACCAGGACATCTGGGACATCGGTCTGGATGGGATGATCGGCGGAAACGGAAACTATGTGGAGGACCGGGGGCAGGTGATCTTCCATCAGCTGATCACAGCAGAAGAATGTAGAGATATTGTAGATTGGCTGCACGGGAGAGGATTGGAGTTCTATCTGGAGAGCAATAACGGGCTTTTTGCGAGCGAAAATTTTGAGACGATGGGGGAGCCTGTTATTCAGGAATACTCGAAGAGGAAGGGAAAAGATGATGCGTGCCGCCTGACGGTCAGGCAGGCGTTTCCAGACATGATATTCGGAGGAGAGCTGTACAGAGAGGATCTGAACAAAGTAAGTTTTATTCTTAGTTCGTATCAGGATTTTTTGGGTGCGAGAGAGGCGTTTCCTAATCTGCAGTCAGGAACCTGGGGCGGAGCGGGAGAGACGGCACTTTTCGGGGATCTTGGAGTCAAGGACATCACAAAGGCCAACGCAATTGCACATCTTTTGAACCATCTTGGGGCGTCAGTGGAAGATACCATCGCGTTCGGTGATGCCAGGATTGATCTGTCTATGTTCGAGTGCTGCGCAGTCGGTGTCGCGATGGGAAATGGCGGACCGGAGATCAAGGCAGCCGCAGACTTTATCACGAATGACGTGACGGAGGATGGCCTGTATCATGCATTTGAAAAACTGAAATTGATCTAAAGAGTTAAAACCGGCATACTGAGCTCCGTCGGAGCCCGGTATGCCGGTTTTTGCTAAATCATCAGGAGAGTTCTATTAATTCGTCGTCAATTAGAATTAGAACGCTCCGCGCTGAATGCATTCAATTACTTCAAAAAAGTCCTTGCAGCAAGCATCGTAAAGCTGGCTGATTTCCGCTGTCGGCTCCTGTAGATCTGGAATCATGACGGTGAAGCAGCCGGAGGCGTGTCCGGCGCGGATGCCGTTGAAGCTGTCCTCGAAGACATAGCATTCTTCCGGCTCCAATTCAAGCAGCTGTGCGGCTTTCAAAAAAATCTCCGGATGTGGCTTTCCGTGTTCGACATCGTCACCGGTGACAATGTGTGAGATGGAATCGCGGATTCCGGCAGTGCGCAGGTTTTTTTCGATGCGGACGAGCTGAGAACTGCTGGCAACTGCGATTTCACATCCGTTTTCTATGAAAAAAGTGATAATCTCATGAAGCCCCGGCTTTTCAGGGAGAAAACGATCCTGCTCCCGGTGCGTCCAATCCATGCACAGATGGCGGAATTCAGATGGATCCACGCCCGGAATATGTTCGTGGATGATATCGAGCATACGCTGGCCGCTGCTGCCGGCAATCGCGCGAAAAAAAACTTCAGGTACATCAACGTTCATTGTACTTCCGGCGTACTTCCAGCCCTGTACGTAAAGCCGTTCTGTGTCAAATAAAATTCCATCCTGGTCAAAAATAACTCCTTTTTTCATGATATAAAAATCCTTTCGATGTGTTTTTGAGATTAAGATAAATTCGGGATATAAGTAAAGCTGACGTTCAATTTCTGCAGCCTTGTTTCGTATAACGCAGTTCTCTACAAATTTCCAATAAGGCTTTATTTGATGACCATCACTGCGGGGTGACAACCTGCGGTGTACCCGTCATCCCACCGCATATCGCTGTATTAGCTGCTGTATTTTTCCGACTGAACGCGAATCAGTTCCTCATCGTCAAAATAATTGATCTTCATCGAACGTTTTACCTCGTTCAATGTCTCTTCTGCTGCGTCGTAAGCAACCTTTGTGCCCCGCTGCAGAATCTTGTATACTTCCGGTATGTTTTTCTCGTACTCGTGTCTTCTGGCGCGAATCGGCTCCAACTGTTTTTGCAGTACATTGTTGAGGAACTTTTTGACTTTGACATCGCCGAGTCCTCCGCGCTGATAGTGCGCCTTCAGTTCATCCAGATTCTTGTAGTCAGGAAGAAATTCTGCAAAATCCTCCGGCTGGCAGAATGCGTCAAGATAAGTGAATACGCAGTTTCCTTCCAGTTTGCCCGGATCTTCGATCTTAATGTGAGTCGGATCAGTATACATGCTCATAACCTTTTTCTTGACATCTGCCGGAGAGTCGGACAGGTAGATGCAGTTGCCAAGGGATTTACTCATCTTGGCTTTGCCGTCGGTACCAGGCAGTCTGAGACACGCCTTGTTGTCTGGAAGAAGGATATCCGGCTCGACCAGTGTCTCGCCATACACGGAGTTGAACTTGCGGACGATCTCGCGGGCCTGTTCGATCATCGGTTCCTGATCCTCGCCGACTGGAACAGTGGTTGCTTTGAAGGCTGTGATGTCAGAAGCCTGGCTGATCGGATAAGTGAAGAATCCAACAGGGATACTCGCCTCGAAGTTGCGCATCTGAATCTCTGACTTTACGGTAGGATTGCGCTGCAGTCTGGCAACTGTGACCAGATTCATGTAATAAAATGTGAGCTCGGTGAGCTGTGGAATCTGTGACTGTATGAAGATGTTTGATTTCGTCGGATCAAGGCCGACAGACAGGTAGTCGAGCGCGACCTCGATAATGTTCTGTCTTACCTTCTCAGGGTTGTCCGCGTTGTCGGTCAGTGCCTGCGCATCTGCAATCATAATAAATATTTTATCAAATTCACCTGAATTTTGTAATTCTACTCGTCTTTTCAGTGAGCCTACGTAGTGTCCGAGATGGAGCTTGCCGGTAGGTCTGTCACCAGTTAAAATAATTTTTGGCATATCGTTCTTGTCCTCCTGAATCAATTTACTCTATGGGGTATAGTTTACCATAGTTTCAGGAAAATGACAAAGTGTAATCCTCATTTTACAGGATACTGCGAATACCGTTACTGTTCACAGATAAATCTGTTCCAGTAACGTCGCCGGTCCATTTTTAAATCATCTTCGATGATGGGACCGGCTCATAGTTATATTTACTTGATTGGCGCATAGCTTGACAGTAGGTGTCAAGCTTGCGTGTGAACAGTAACCGAATACCCGCTGCGGCAAACAAAAAGAAAAACAAATGAATTGAAAAAAATAATGTCTCAAGGTAAAATAGAATAAGATGATAAGCTGGATGTTCACCAACAAACAGCGAAGCGGATTGAAGTGTACAATTTACAAGTAAACAGCGCAGGGGATTAGGATGATCTGTCTGGGCGGAAAACCTGAGGATAAAGTATGAATGGACAGGATGAAGTTTTCAATGGGCGTACAATAAAAAAATCAGAATTTGCCGCACTTCTCAGCCATGCCGGCTGTGGAATCTGTGCATATAAGATGGTGGCGGGGGAAAGGCCACGCATGATGTACATGACGGAAGGCTTCTGCAAAATCTGTGAGAGTGATAAAGAAAGCATTTATCAGGCATACGAAGAAGATCGACTGTTTGGCGTGCGCAAAGAAGATCGTAAAAAAGTGGAGGCAGCCATTGCGCGTGCAGTTGCAACGGGGAAAGAACAGGAAGTGACCTATCAGGCCGTCTGTGTGAGTGGCAGTGAGAAATGGTGCACGCTGAGACTGAATCCGGACAGGCGGGACGACGACACGACGATTCTGTTTGGCACATTCTTTGACGTGACGAAGCAGATGGCGAGCCAGCAGGGGCTGCGTAAACTGATCAAGAATCTACAGGCGAATCAGCAGATCCTGGAGGCGGCGACAAGAAATGCCGGAGTGTGGTATTGGAACTGCCTCTGGAGACGAAATGTGGCACATATGGGAGCTCGTTTTCAGAAGGATTTTGCGCTGCCGGAAAAGGTTACAGATTTTTGCAGTGTGATGTGCAGTGATCATGTGATCGAGGAAGAATACTGGGCGGAGTTCGAGGCAATGTGCGATAAAATCACGGCGGGAGAAAAAGAGGCAGAAGCGACGGTGAGAGGACGTTTTGCTGACGGTACAATCCACTGGATGAAATTCAAGCTGACTAATATTTTTGACGAGAACCATGTCGCCCGGGAGGCGGTGGGCATCATGCACATTGTCGATGACATAAAAGAACTGGAGCACAGATACGAGATCGAAAAAAGGCATGCGGCCGAGGATAAGGATCTGCTCATGCATTTCTGCATGAACGTGAGCGAATGGAAGATGGTTGACTATGTCGGAAACTATGTGGCTGATAATGGCGGCGGGAATGTAACTGTGGATCGGATTGGCGTGCTGATCGCGCAAGATGCGATAGAACCGGGCATCAGGGAACAGATTCTGAAGCTGCATGACCGCAGTTTTCTGTTGAAATCTTTTGCTGAGGGAGAGAATGAATTTTCCCTGGAATACCAGAGAACACTGGAGAGCGGGAAGTGCATCTGGGTGCGCACGGCACTTCACCTGATGACGGATCCGAACGGGACAGATCTGTTACTTTTTGAATACTGCTATGATATCAATCTGAAGAAGACCATAAACATCTTGATGGAGTTTGCGGTCAATGATGACTATGATCTCATGGGGTTTGTTAATATGCAGGATCAGAAAGCGATTATGATTTATGGGAAAAACAGCTACAATCCACATCGTAAGCCAATTCTGGAGAATGACTATCAGAAGTCGCTGATGGATTTTGCGGAAAATTCTGTTGTGAAAGAAGAAAGAGAACGATATTTGGAGCTGGCAGATTTAAGCAGCGTGGCAGAATATTTGAAAACCCATGATAATCTGGAGTTTTATTTCAGTATGAAGACGGAAGAGGGGCAGATAAGGGCGAAAAAAGTGCGGTATTTGAAGTACCATCAGGATGAGCGCAGCATCGTCTTTATCCAGAGTGATATTACACAGCTGCGGGCCGAGCAGATGAAGAGCCAGATGGTGCTGGAGAAGGCTTTGGCGGATGCAAAGGTGGCAAGCCATGCGAAGACCGCGTTCTTATCACAGATGAGCCATGAGATCCGGACACCGATGAATGCCATTGTAGGCATGGCTAAGCTGGCACAGCAGACGGAGGATGAGAAGGAGCGGAGCAGATATTTGAATCAGATCGGTGCATCGAGTCAGTATCTGCTGGGAATCATCAATGATATTCTGGATATGAGTCGGATTGAGAGCGGAAAGCTGGAATTGCATCCGCAGTGGATTGCCGGAGGCGCACTTGTACTGGAGTGTATTGAGATGCTGAAACCGTCTATCGAGGAAAAGAAAATTCATTTTATTTACCCGGGGATCAACAAAGAAAGCCGGGTCCGCTTTTATTTGGATCCGCTTCGAATCCAGCAGATCTACATGAATCTTATGAACAACGCAGTGAAATTTACACCGGAGGGTGGAACCATTGAGCTGAGCATAAGAAATATATGGAATGACGGTCACAGTGGACTTGATCAGATGAAGATCCGGGATACCGGGTGCGGTATGAGCGAAGCATTTCTGCAGCGGATATTCCTGCCTTTTGAGATGGAAGAGAATGAATTTTCAGCGAATGTACAGGGGACAGGTCTGGGTCTGGCGTTGGTGAAATCCTATATTACAGCGATGGGCGGAAAAATCTGGGTGGAGAGCGAGCTTGGAAAGGGTTCCACATTTACATTTGAGATTCCTTATAAGGCCAGACTGGCGGAGCCGGAGCAGACGGTTGCCGGGAATAGAGAATGGATGAATCTGGAGGGCAGACGAATCCTTCTGGTAGATGACCACCCGCTGAACAGGGAGATCGCGAAGAAGCTCTTGGAACACGAGAAGATGGAAGTTGTGATGGCTGCAGATGGCGCAAAAGCCTGTGAGACATTTCAGGAGGCGCCGGAGAATTTCTTTGATGCGGTGCTGATGGATATCCGCATGCCGAAGATGGACGGTTTGGAGTCAACGAGACAGATCCGGAGAATGGCGAGGAAAGATGCACAGGAGGTACCGATCATTGCCATGACCGCAAATGCTTTTGATGAGGATGTGCAGGAATCTCTGCGGGTCGGCATGAATGCACATCTGACGAAACCCATCGAGCCGGAGGTATTGTACCAGACGTTAAGAGAGCATATAGCGAAAAAAAGCACCAAATTCGACAGTGAAGAATAGCATAATATCGTGTGGGAAAGTCAACAAATAGAAATGATCTATGAGACAGCAGAGGCTATCAGATCTTTCGATTTGTTGGCTTTTTTTCTGCGTGCTATAATTGAGACGTTCACAAATAAGCGGCGAAGCGGATTGCGAGTGTCCGTTTTGCAAATGAAATTGCAGGAGGAGAAAACAATGGATTTAACAAACATGACAAGAGAAATTAGTCCGAAAAAGGTACAGAAGGATGCGGAAGAAGCATTCAGAGGCGGCTATTTCTGCAGTGAAGCAGTGATGGATGCAGTGAGAAAAAATTTTGGACTGAATGTATCGGATGACGTGATCGCAATGGCATCTGGAATGGCTGTCGGAGCAGGGCGCTCGGGCTGTATGTGCGGGGCATTAAACGGGGGAATCCTGGCACTCAGCTTATTCTTCGGACGCACAGAGCCGAACGGACCAAAAGATCCTAAGGTCAACAAATGTATGGAGCTGACACATGAATTACATGACTGGTTCAAAGAAAATAATGGAAAAAAAGCAGTCTGTTACAGAGCTATTCGGAGGGAATCCGGTATGTATGTGGAATTGTGGCGGCATTTTTACTGGTGCTGATTTTGCTGAAGCTGATCCTGTTTCCGCAGATGGTCAAAGAGGATATGGGGAATCCGATCATGGCGAGTGTTGCCGGGACATTTTCCATGGCACTTATGATACTTAGTACTTACGTGAAACCGTTTATCGGACAGGCGGCGTACGTAATCTGGCTGCTGGCGATTTTGCTTCACGCTGCTTTGATCATTTATTTTACAGTGAAGTTTATTTTGAAGCTTCAGATGCCGAAGGTGTTTGCAAGCTATTACATTGTGTATGTGGGCATTGTGACGGCGTCGATCACGGCACCGGCGTATGACAAGCCGGGGATCGGGACAGCGGCGTTCTGGTTTGGATTTGCGTGTCTGATTGCGCTGCTGGTTCTAGTCACGATTCGTTACGTGAAGTTTAAGGAGATTCCGGATCCGGCGAAACCACTGATCTGTATCTATGCCGCACCGGTCAGCCTGTGTATTGCAGGATATGTGCAGTCTGTCACGCCAAAATCCAGGGGATTTCTTCTGGCGATGCTGGCAGTGGCAACGGCAATCTATGTATTCGCGCTGGTGAAGGCGGTCGGATATCTGAAGCTGCCGTTCTACCCGAGTTATGCGTCCTTTACATTCCCGTTTGTCATCAGTGCCATCGCAACCAAACAGACCATGGCCTGCCTGATGAATATGGGAAGTCCGATGCCGGCATTGAAAGTTCTGGTACTGATTGAAACCGTGATCGCTGTGCTTTTTGTGGTCTATACCCTGATCCGGTTCCTGGGATTTATCTTTGGGGGAAATTTAGCGAAAAACGTCAGAACAGAGACAGCATTCTCTAAATAAAGCTCCATCAGGTTCTATCAGGTTCCATTAGATTCCACCAAAAACCGCTCAAAATAAAAATGGCTGAAGCTCTTTAAAACTAAGGGCTTCAGCCATTTGTGTTAGTGCGGAAAAAGGGACTTGAACCCTCACGTGGTAAACCCACACAAGAACCTGAATCTTGCTCGTCTGCCAATTCCGACATTTCCGCTAACAAAAAAGATTATAACACAAAAGAGGGTGTGTGGAAAGCTTTTTTTTTATTTTTTTGAAAAAAATATGAACCATTTATGATAATGTCCTTATATACCACAAGGGGAAATGTCCCAAGTATGGTATACTGACTCCTGCTTATAATTTAGAACAGGAGGAATTCATTATCAGAAAGGTTATATTAGATATGGACGAACAAAAGAAATATGAAGTGATTAAAGGGCTTGCTGACCATCCAAGTCCAAACAAAGAACGAGCTGCTCTTACACTTGGCTGCACAGTACGCCACATCAACCGCATGCTTGCTGGTTACACAAAATCAGGGAAAGAATACTTTGTACACGGTAACAAAGGCCGTAAGCCCGCCAATACCATCCCTGAGGCAACAAAGGTTATTG
>NZ_FQZY01000064.1 GCF_900142165.1 Hespellia stercorisuis DSM 15480 | reverse complement strand
ACCAATTACCGAAATAATATCGCAAAACAGGTTTTAAAAATTCTCTGTTTTGTACAAAAATTAATTAGTTCCCCAAGGGGGTTCTGAACAGTTACAAATAATGAAAGAAATGATTTGCAACCATCATAAAATCAACTATTCCACGGTCCTGTTTCTTTCGTTCACGTTTTTCTTTCTTTGTCATTCGTAAAAACCTCCTGTGCGAAAAATTTGTTACTTATATTTTACCGCACAAGAGGTACTCCTGCTTAGATTCTGGTTATTTTATTGCGAAAAGTTTTTATTCCTCAACGCTGTATTTCTGCTTCTTATACTGCTTTTTATTCTTCTTTTCCCCGGATCATCTCGATCATACATAATTTTGCCTCAAAATCCTGCCTGTTCTTTTCCACAAGTGTCGAGAGGATCAATCCGGTAAACAGGGACTGAATCGAGACAATGAACATAAAGCCACTCACAATGAGTGTCGGGAAACGCAGTACGAGTCCGGTTTTCATGTAAGCTGCCAGCACCGGCACAAACAAAATCACAGCGCAGATACACAGGAGCAGTGAAATCACTCCAAAGAAACTCATCGGCTTATAATTTTTATACAGTCTTCCGATCGTTTTTAACACTTTAAAACCATCCGAATATGTATTTAATTTTGATTCACTTCCCTCCGGTCTGTCGCGGTATTCAATGATCACATTCTCCACCAGCATGTTTTTATCAATTGCATGAATGCTCATTTCTGTCTCAATCTCAAATCCTTTTGACAAAACCGGAAAACTTTTTACAAACTGATAGCTGAATGCTCTGTAGCCCGTCATGATATCTCTGATGTTGCTCTTAAACAGACGGTTGATCGTCCCCCGCACCAAACTGTTTCCCCAATTGTGAAACGGTCTTTTGTTTTCCTCAAAATAGGTGGAAGACAGACGGTCACCGACCACCATGTCCACCTGTCTCTCCAAAACGCTTGCGACCATCTCCTTCCCGTATTCTGCCGGATAGGTGTCATCTCCATCTATCATAATATAACATTCTGCATCGATCTCGCGAAACATCCGCCGGATCACATTGCCCTTGCCCTGCTGATATTCATGTCGCACAACGGCTCCCGCCCGCTCTGCAATCTGTGTCGTATCATCTGTAGAATTATTGTCATATACATAAATAACGGCTTCCGGTAATTCTCTTTTCCAGTCCGTTATCACTTTCTCCACGGTCCTGCTCTCGTTGTAGCAAGGCACCAATACTGCTATTTTATCCATTTATCTATTCTCCCCGTTTTTTATTCCCATCTATTCTACATCATGTCAATTCAACAGGCAACCCCCCTATTTATTTTGAATTTAACATTGTCTCCCGTCACTGGACATCATTGAGTTTTACAATAATTAATCCATCCTGATATTTTACAGAGTCTTCATCCGGCCAGCATTCCATTTTCCCGGCTAATTCTGCCGCCTTCTCCGACTCTTCTTCCGTCGGAAAAATATATGGGTATCCCAGATACTGGAACAGATAGGTGGCCAGCTGGCCCTGTCCGCCATATTGGAACCACGAGATTCCGATCACACTTTCATTGACGGCCGTAGCAGCATATGGTCCATGGTTTCCCACAAAGACAACCGGATATTCCGGCACTTCTCCGTACCCCAGATTTTCTACCCTTGTTTCGATCTTATAAGCCATATTTAAGTCCTGCTCATACTTCCTGTTTTCCAGTGCAAACAGCCTTGCTGTCACACAGCCCTGTTGAAAGGCGATCACAAATGCGATCATTACTCCTGCATATCTGATCCATTGCCTGTCGACCAGCCAGACCATAAAATAAAGCAAAAATGCTGTTGTGAACTGGTAACTGAACTGCATCCTCGGGCTCAATGCATCCCCCAGATACACAGAAAGCAGGAACGGGGAGATCACGAGTGCCACAAACGCCATAAGGAATAACAATGTATTTGACTTTTTATACTTCACGACCACAAATGCAATGCATACCACCGCCATCACTACCATTACGAGAAACCATTTACTGTAAAAGATATCTTCTCCCAAGATAGCAAGCTTTATATAATTTTTTATATTTGCAATACATGTTTTTACGTCCTCGCTCCGCCACAGGATCTTCTCATCCAGATATGTGGTCGCACAGTATATTTTTCTTATGATTTTATTCAGCACGAAATATACTGCGAATCCGCTGACAAAAGTGACCAGGTACTTCACCACTGCCATCCGGAAAAACTTCCGGTCATACTGCCGTGTTCCTCTCACATGTCCGACATACAGCAGAATATACACGGCAAGCACTGCCGATATATAAATATTGATAAATGCCTGATACGATGCCATATTCCAGACCATGCAGACCATTCCCAGTACCAGATATATCCAACAGTCCGGTTTGCAGATCCATTTAGTTATCGCTCCCACAGACACCGCGCACACTGCCATCAGGAATGCAATTTCACAGCTCTGCAGCATATATACAAATTGCTCCGCAAACAGGGGTGATGTGAGAAAGATCACTGGGAAAATACAACTGGTAATACTCTTCCCGTGTCTTCCAGTTGCGGCCACAGTCAGAATGTAACTCCAGACCAGCGAGAAGAAATATATACCGCAGACCATTAAAAATGCCGCAATATAATCGCAATAGGGCACTAACCCGAAGATTTTTTTCGTTACCACCAGGCCGAATCGTCCTATGCTGATCCACTGTGTCAAAAGAGAGTCGGGATCACACGCAAGAACGGCCGTATCCATGAGTATATCCTGATGGAACAATTTGCCGCCGTAAGCCAGCAGTGTGAAGAACCCCACACAGATAAGCAGCAGCCGGTTCTGCTCCAAATACGATAGAAACCCTTTGATATCTTTTGTCAATTCCTGTAACTGTTTCCCACTTTCTTTCTTTTCCATTTGATAGTCCTCATTCATATTCTTATTTTGTCTTCAATACTCCGATCATTCCCACAATCGTATAACCATATCCTTTTGCTGTCGCCCAGCCCCGTCCCTGTGGATTCTCCTGAATACCGAGCCACTGCACATACGGTGCGCAGTTTCTTGTCACCAGACTAAAGCGCGGATCTACACATGCTCTCTTCAGTGCCTTGTTGGATCCGTATGCCTTCAGATGCTGGATCTGAGCCCGGATTCCTGTTCTGACATTCGCAAAGGATGCTCCAGCCGCTCCTCCGTCTGTTGCTCCGAGACCCGCGAAATTGTATTGGCTGATCTTCACCTGTCCGCCGAACCTCAGCCATCCCGTCTCGGTCATAGCCTGACAGAATGCGACTTCCGCCCGGACCCCTTCCGCCTTTGCCTCATCGTAATACATCTGACAGAAGGTTGTGATATCCCCTGCGCCGCCGGCCGACAACGCTGCTGCCGGATACTTTGCCCCTGATGCCTGAAAATATTTTACCATCTGCGCCACCGTCGTTGTCGTACTTCCCATAATGGTATAATTTGTTGTCGGTTTTACGCTCTGTGTCTTGCTCCCAACAAAACTCCTGCATCCGTTTCCGGCAGTTACATATACATGTACCTGATATGTCCCGGTATTATTGTTGTGATTTTTCGGATCCACCGTGACTTTGTATGTCCCGTTTGACTGTTTGGAAGCCGTATACCATTTAATATCACTCTGATTTTTTGTAGACCAGACCGGAACCTGTACCTTGCTCACGCCGGATTTTGAGACAATATTGGATACCGTAACATTAAATTTCCCGGTGGAACTGCTGTATCCGCTTGTCTTTACAGTTGCGGTCGGTTTCGATACGGTAAATGTCTTTGTGCCGATATTCTGCTGTGTTCCATCCGATTTGGTGGCGTAGACGTGCACATTGTATTTCCCGACACTCTTGTGCCTTGAAATGTTTACAGACGTTCTCCACGTTCCGTCAGACTGGCTGGTTCCGTTATACCAGACCAGATCATCCTGTCCCTTTTCTTCACTCCAGACTGCAAAGGAAACTGCTTTGACCGTACCAAGCTTGTTCACATTGCTCGCTTTCAGCCAAAACGTTTTTTCTGTTTTTGCGCTGTCTCCTCCTGAGATTATCACATTCGGCTGCTGCACGCTCTGTGTTTTCGCCCCGACATTCTGCTGTATCCCATTGCCCGAAGCGATGTAAACGTGGATTTTATACTTCCCGACTGCATATCCATGATTTTTCATATCGACCTTCACCTGGTAACTGCCGTCCTTTTGTTTTGCTGCAGTATACCATTTGATGTCACTCTGATCCTGTGCGCACCAGACCGGAACATATACCTTTGATACGCCTGACGGACACACAATTTTATTAATCTTCACAAGAAATGTCCCGGAGTTTTTCACATAATTGCTCACGGTTATGGACGCACTTGACGGCGTCACATTAAATGTTGTTTTATTCATGAAGACCATGCTCTTTTTGCTGCCGATCACGGCGTAAGCATGGACCTGATACCGCCCGGTCGTCTTGTGTCTGCTGATGTTAGCCGTCACACTCCACTTCCCGTCACTGCCTTTTTTTGCATCATACCAGATCAGATCATCCTGATCGCCTGCATCGCTCCAAACAGCAATCTTTACTCCCTTTAACTGTGAAGGACTCCTTTTGATCGTAGTTGTCAGCTTGAACTGCTTCTCACTGGAGGTTGTCTTCGCGGCTTTTACTGTTGCCGAGGAGCCCCGCATATTCGTTGTCACACTTCCAGCCATGCGCTGCTGTCCACTCATATCTGTTATATAAACATGTGAATAGTATTCTCCCGTGTTATTGTTATGGTTGGAAAGCTTAATATCAATATAGTACACTCCGTTTCCTGCATATTTCGGCTGATACCACACGATATCGTCCTGTCCGTTCGTCGCGCTCCAGGTCGGTATATATATCTTGCTCACATTGTAGACTGGCGATACTCCTGAAAGCTTCACGCGAAATGTTTTAGAAAAATCATTCTCGTGTGACGATGTAACGGATGAGACAGTGGGAACCGTAACATTCTTCTGAATGGATGCATAGATTCCCTTTGCATCAGCAACACCGAGCTGTTTTAAAAAGCTTTCCTGTTTCAGCCTTTCCGCATCATTCGCGCTGTCGATAAACGCATGCTCAACAATCAGCCCCGTCATACCATACTCCTTGCTCAAACGATTTGTCAGGTAGTAGTCATCCAGATTCCCATTTGAATCTGTCTCGCCAGTTGTGCAGTTCCTGATTTTCGCACCTCTGTTCTGCAGACCAAGTGCTTCCAGCTGCTGAAGAATTTTTTCCGCCATGTCTTTTCCCTGCTGGCTGATGTCAGAATTATAGCTTTTATTCGGATAATACACCTCCGCACCGGTTGCGCCTCCGCCTCCGCCGGCATTGAAGTGAAGGTCTACAAAAATACTTGCCCCGTGCTGCGCGGCGGAGATCACCCTCTGATTCAGGCAATCACCGACTGTCGATCCAGGATAAGAGCACGCCTCCGAAGGACGCACCATATAGACGGATATCCCTGCGTACTTTTCCAATTCCTGCTTGCAGTAGTTTGCAACCTTCAAAGTAAGCTGTTCTTCATGCAATCCATACGCCGCAGCGCCCGTATGTGTGGCATCATGTCCGGCACAGATCGCCACCACTGTATTGCTCCGCGCGGTTCCTGCACCAACATCATCAAGCGCATTCACAGAGATTTCCGCATCCGTGTCCACTTCTCCTGTATCCGTTTCTCCCGGATCCGCTTCTCCTGCACCCGCTTCCTGCACAGTGCTTTTCACCACATCTTCAATGTCCGCCGTATCCCCAGATAATTCGACCGCATTTCCATCGCCATCAATTGAATACGCCGTCACTTCTGGAACATCCTCTGCCTGATCAGCCGCTGCCTTTTCTTCTGTTTCAGGCTCCGCTGTCACCTGAAATCCAGCCTGCAGCTCCTGACTGTTAAACTGTGTCGTTATCTCCTCCTGTATGCCGGTCAGCTTATATGTAATACCGGTCAGTTGATAGCTGTCTTCATCCGAACCTTCCGGGTATTCCCTGGTAAACAGCGCTGTATTGTCACAGATCTGTTCTGCATCCATCTCATAAGTCTGGCCTGTGCGCTCAGATACCATGCTTAATCTGGCAGACTCCAGTTCTATCCCTTCATCCGAGAAGGCAACCATAATATTCTGTGTTTCCGGAATATTGACCATCTGCTCATCTACATATATATACGCAATCTCTTTTTCGGCCTCAGAACTCTGCGATGCGCTGTTCTCTTCTTCTGGCATTGCCTGCTCTGCTTTCGTGGTGTCTGTCTTCTCTGATACATTTTCTTCTGTCCCAGTCCCCGAAGCCATTTCCTGATCGTTCTGACCTTCTTGGCCGCTCTGATCTGTTTGACCACTCTGGTCTGGCTGGCCGCTCTGATCTGTCTGACCGTTCTGATCCGTCTGACCGTTCTGATCCGTCTGACCGCTCTGATCCGTCTGGCCGTTCTGATCATCTGACACTTCTGATTTTCCCGGGGCATCCGTTTCTTCATTTATACTGCTCTGCTCTTCTTCCGACTGTGTTTTCACACTGCTCCCGACGTTTTGCCCCGCCTCTTTTGTCACTGTTGTCTGGCTGATTGGATTCTCCCCTTCAACTGCAGACACATTTGTGCCCATAGATGTGCATAACAGCATCACTGCCATGAAAGCCGCCAGCCTCTTACTTCGTTTTTTCATACTCCACTCTCCTTTGTATTCTACTCCGCAACGCATCTTTTGTTTTTGAAACATCTAAAGTCATGATAGCACAATGTGCCTGCATTTTCAACAAAGTCAAAAAGTGGAAAAAACCCCTGTTCAAAGGATTTCCCCACTCTTTTTTCAGCGACATCCACGCTTCTCTTATTTATACAGCACAGACGGATACACGCCCGCATCCACAAGTCCGCGAACCGCACCTACAACTGCTTCTTTATCTTCTTTGTAAGTAACCCCAAACCACTTATCATTTGATTTGAGAACTCTTACTCCAAGCTTTCCTTCTTCCAACAGGCCGCCGATAATCGTTGGCAGCAGATATTCCGCTTTCAAATTGCCTTCCTCTACACCACTCAGAAACTCTGTGAATCCGTTCTCCAGAATTTCAAAGAAATCCGGCTGCAGTCCCCACATATTCATGGATACCGGCGATTCTACATTGATTGGCTTTGATCCGGCCTCAGTTTCCACGACCGCACCATTTTCTGTCTTTACAATATTCGGTGTCTCCACGATATCCGCGAGCATTCCCGCTTCGTCTACGCTGCATACACCGCGGGTCACTCCGCCGTTCTCACTCAAAGTATTCTTAAGCACGAATCCGATCATGCAGATTTCTTTTTTCACGTTTTCGTGGGAAGAAGTCAGATAGCGATACCCTTCCACAAATGCTTCTTTTCCATAATAGTCATCTGCATTAATAACCAGGAATGGTGCATCCACAACGTCTTTACAGCAGAGGATCGCCTGTCCCGTTCCCCACGGTTTCGTGCGCCCTTCAAATTTTTTCTGATAATCTGCCGGAATATCATTCAGTTCCTGATATGCATACGCCACATCAATAACTTTCTCTATCCGGTTCCCAATTACTTCCTTAAAATCTTTCTCCAGATCCCTGCGGATTACAAATACAACTTTATCAAATCCAGCTTCCATTGCATCATAGATAGAATAATCCATAATGATCTCACCATTTGGACCTACCGGTTCCAGCTGTTTGATTCCTCCGCCAAATCTACTTCCAATACCAGCCGCCATAATTACCAATGTCGCTTTGCTCATTCTACTATTCTCCTAATCCTTCCTCAATCACTTCAACCATACCTTTCATGGCCGCTTCCTCATCTTCTCCGTCACAAATAAGATCAATCTCATCTCCGCTTTTTACACATGCCCCCAGAACACTCAGTACACTTTTTGCGTTAGCGATGGAATTTTTAGTCTCAAACGTTATTTTGCTGTTATACATCATAGCTGTCTTGCAGAATAATCCTGCCGGTCTCAAATGTAATCCTGTCGGATTCTTAATCGTTACTGTCTGTTTAATCATGATTTCCTCCTATTGTTTAATGCTACTTTTTCGTCAGTGTCACTTTCACTGTCGGTGTTCCATTTATTGTGACGCCTGTCGGTGTTTCCACTTCAACAGGTACCTCATAAGTTCCAGCCGTTGTATACGACTTCAGATTGATAAACGCTGCATTCTTAATGTTCAGGGTGTCCAGCACATCCTGTGATCCGGTAAACTCAAGCGTCAGATCATCCATTGTTTCAAACTGTGACTTCAGCCCATCTGTAAGATTTGTGACCTTGATTGATTCCACCGGCAGCTCTATCGTCTTTGCTTCTGCTGCCTCCACCATCACCGTGGCGATCACATTATTGGCTGTCTTATCTACCAACTCCAGTTCTTCCGGCAGATACTTGGATATATCAATTACAAATTGCTGCTTTCCGCTCAGACCATCCAGATTGATTTCATCCGGATTAATTGTCAAAGTATCCAGTTCAGCAAGATCTTCCTGTGTTCCAGCCACCTGAACTGTTTCCGGCTCACAGGTAAGTCCTGTATAAACATAGCCTTCTGCCGGTGTTCCCGAAACGCTTGCAGCTATCGTAAGCTTCTTTGTATTCAGTACCTGGACATTCACAGTCACGCCTTCTTCGTCCAGATTATTATTCAACAGCGTCTGATCCAGTACATTTCCTTCTGCATCGTATAAAATCAATTCTGCTTTCAGTGTAGAGTCTTTTCCCAGTCCAGACACGTCCACTTTCGCGACTGCTTTATCAATCTGCTTCACCAGGGATTCAGATCCTCCGATGGTAATTGACTCCGGATTTGTCTTCATATCGCCCAGAACATATCCGTCACGCAGTGTTCCTGTCGTACTGACTGTGAGCGGGAATGAATTTTTCGTTGTGTCTTCAATTGTCACCTGCAGATTATGCGGACTGGATGTAGCAGATACATACTTCCCCTCATATCCTTGTACCGCAACACTGATCGGTACCAGCGATGACAATTCCATCTCACTCATATCCGCCGTTGCAATAATATCACTGGCTGTTATTTTAGACAAAACCGAGCGCTTTGCATTAACCGTGACGCTGACCAGTTGTGTGTTATCATTAATCTGATACGTTTTTCCTTTGTTGGTGACAACCTCTTCATTCTTGACAGTTACCGGAACGCTCCGGTAAATCATACTATCTACGGGATCATCCACATTTACAACTACAAGCCATAAAAGCATGGCAAAAAATATAGCTATAAGCTTCAGACCCAGGTTCTCGGTCAATTTATGCCTCATTTTTTTGCCTTCCTTTCCACTTTGACCACCGCTTCGAATCCGGAACTTTATACTGAATCTGTTCCAGTCTGGTCGCCAGGTACTCCGGTGTGATGTTTCTCGCAAGCTGTCTGCCCATCGCAACCGATACCTGTCCTGTCTCCTCTGAGACAACGATGATCAACGCGTCACTCACCTCACTCATTCCAAGTGCCGCACGATGTCTTGTTCCGAGATCCTTGCTGATCTGCATGTTCTCTGACAGTGGCAGATAGCATGTAGCCGAAGTAATCCGGTTTCCCCGAACAATAATTGCCCCGTCATGCAGTGGTGTATTGTGCTCAAATATATTGAGCAGAATCTGCGTCGAAAGTACACAGTCCAACTCAATTCCTGTATTCTCATACTCTGTCAGTCGGATTGCCTGCTCCACAACAATCAGAGCACCGGTACACACCTTCCCCATCTCGAAACATGCCTCTACCAGAGCATCCAGTGTCCGGTTCGTAAATCTCTGATTGTCTTTGCCCTTGTCAAAGACGAGAAAATTGGTCAAAAGATTTTTTTCGCCCAGTTTCTCCAGTGCGCGACGAAGCTCCGGCTGAAAAACGATAATCGCTCCCGTTGCAAGCACACCGATGGACCCCCTTGCAAGGTATAAAATTGTATGCATTCTGAAAATTGCCGCCAGCAAAATAAATATGCCGAGCACAATCATTCCTTTCAATAGCATCCACGCCTTGGTGTTCTTGATCCAGAGCATAATTTCATATACTATAAAGGCAACAATGATGATTTCAATAACATCCGTAACATGCACATTTGGAAAGTACATCACTTTTATATAATTGTCAAAAAACTGTGCGATACGCTGTTCCATCCTGCCCCTCCTGTCTGCCATATTCCATGCTGTTATAAATACTATAAAATAAGAATACTCCTCTTATTTTCTGCCGGCTCTATTGTTCGTTCCATTCGCGCTGTTTGTCCGGTTTCCGTTATTTCTGTTTGCCGCATTCTGGGATGTATTTCTGTTTCCTGATTTTCCCGGGGTGCTTTGTGTTGATATTCCAAGATCTTTATCCAGACTTTTTTTGAATAAAATCTCATCCGCATTTTTACGTTTCCACGTTGATGCCGCTTCTTTCTGTGCTGCAGGTATCTTCTGTTTCATCGCAACTTTTCTGATCGCGTCGGTATCAATCGTCGTGGTTTCTTTATGCTCGTTGATTTTTTTGATTTTTTTCACCGGTGCCGGAACCATAATCTTCGGCACTGCCTTCACATAATAATAGTATTCATCATCCTCGAACTGCATACGTTCTGTTCTCGAATAATCTACTGTAAAGATAAAAAACTCCAGTGCTGCTCCAAGTGCGATCGCAAAGATACTTCCAAAAATCAGCCCCACGTACGCAATATGTATATCAAATGTAACATCTCCGATCACGATCACAATCACATTGATGATTGCACCGGTCACGATTGCAACCTTCCACGAATGATCTGCAGACTTTGTTCGAATCGTATACACGACAAGGAGGCAGAGAGCAAATGCCACCACGATCACCCACATCTCTTTGTTCTGAAGCACCTGTTTTGCAAAAGCGGTAAAGTTCTTAACCATGCTGTCCGCACTGGTTCCCTTCAGTGCAGCCGACGATCCCTTTACATAATGAAGCATGTAGTACACAATTGAACCGCATGCTACCGGTATTGCATAGACTGGAGTTCCCACAAGACCAAAAGCTATCGGTATAATATAAGGAATTTTAAATGCGAATGCAATCGGTGTAAGAAGAACCAGCCATGCTTTTTTCGGTGTGAAACGGAAATAGAAAATATACATCACCAGAAAAATTGCTCCCGCAACCGCTGCAACCGGCAGCGACAATGCGTAAAAGTGAGCAAGAATCAGAACAGATGCGGCGATCACCATCACCGTCAAGGGCAGAAATGCACAGACCGCAGATAATCCTATCGTGCACAGCATGGATGCGGCTGCTTTCATAAATCCGATGTTGGAATTAATCAGTCCAAATACCGCCAATCCCAAAATGAATTTTAACGCCTTTTCGACATATACCGCATGTTTGGCATATAACATTTGTAGTTCTTCTTTCCAGACAAGTATTGTACTCATTGATTATTTCTCCTTCATATACAGCTTTCCCAGACGGGATAAATCACGGTAATATTTTTTTACACGCTGCTTCGCTTTATTGTGTTTTGCTTTGTAAAACTGATTTGCGGCGATCGCGTATATAATCACCAGGACAACATATACCACCACAACGCCCACGCAGAGCGTAATTGTTTTATTAATCGTCAGATTTTTCATGATCGCATCCATATTCCCCAATGCAACCAGCCCCACAATTATCCCATATCCTACGGTCAGCCAAAGCACTGTGATCAATGTATGCAGGCTGGAATAATCCTTTCTGTAATAGCTGCTGATTTTCAGATCTTCCTCCTCCAGCTCCCCTTCGTTTGCCGCCATCTGTGTCATCAGCCGTACTCTGTCTTCATTTAACATTCTATCACCTCAACGCGATTTTTTCTAATTTAAACATCGTTTTTAGTATAACATACACTCAGAGCCCTTGTCCAATGCTTATAGTCAAAAAGTAGACTTTTTGCGCTCCTCTCTTTTTCAGTAATTTTGTAATTTCTTCTACGGTACTTCCCGTCGTATATATGTCATCCACGATCAGAACGTTCCCCGCAGGTTCCCACTCCGCATCAATTGCAAATGCAGATGCTATATTTTTCCGTCTGGCCCTCCCGTCAAACTTCTTCTGCGGGATTGTCTTTTTAATACGGTATATGCACTCAGCATTCACAGGTATCCCCATTCTTCTCCCGATACCATCCGCCAGCAGCTCTGCCTGATTATAGCCACGTCTTCTTCTCTTTGCCGGGTGCAGCGGTACCGGTATAATTTCTTTGATTTGCCATTTCTTTAGTGTACCCGAATACACCCGTACACATTCCTTCGCGAAAATGTCTCCGTAAATCCGTTTGTTGTGAAATTTAAAATCATAGACCGCCCTGCTCACCGGCTCTCTGTGCAGCCACAGACTTCGTCCCTGCTCATATGAGAATTTTCGTTTTCTGCAGTCCGGGCAGAACTCTTCTTCCTCATTTCGAATCGGTTTCCCACATTTCATACAGCGCGGCTGGTGAATGTATTCGATCTTTTCTCTGCATTCCTCACAGATATCGTCTGCCCCTATCCTGCCACAGCATGGACAGACCGGCGGATAAACCAGCCTTAAAATTCCCGAATACGCTCGTCTAAACTTGTAAAACGCTTTTGCTCGTTTTCGTTTTGTATCATCTCCTGAAATGTTTCTTCACTCCCCACAATTGTAAGACATTTCTTTGCTCTCGTAACTGCCGTGTACAGCAGGTTCCGGTTATATAAAAGCTTCGGTCCCGGGAGCAGCGGAATCACCACAGCCGGATATTCGCTCCCCTGAGATTTGTGAACTGTGATTGCATACGCCAGTTCCAGTTCATCGAGCATGGCAAAGGGGTACTTCACTTTCCGCCCCTCGTCGTACTCTACTTCCATGATCTCTGTATATGTATTGATCTCCGTAACAATTCCCATATCTCCGTTGAATATCCCCAGTCCTTTATCCACAGTCAGTCCGAATTTCGTGCAGACTTCCCACTCCAACTGGTAATTATTCTTAATCTGCATCACCTTGTCTCCCTCGCGGAAGATCCGGTTTCCGGCTTCCCGCTCGGTCTTATTCTTATCCGGCGGATTCAGATATCTCTGCAAAATGGAATTCAGCCGTTCCACCCCCAACAGCCCTTTCCGCATGGGTGTCATCACCTGAATCTCCGTCGGTGCCGCATTCACATATTTGGGAAGTTTTTTCTGAATCAGAGTGATGATCACACTGATGATCACATCCGCCTCCTGCCGTTTCAAAAAGAAAAAGTCCCTGCCCTTGTTATTCAGAACAATGTGTTCTCCTGCATTGATCTTATGAGCATTCATGACAATGTCGCTCTCCCCCGCCTGGCGAAAGATTTTCGTCAGCTTCACCACCGGGAAACACCGGGAATCAATAATGTCTTTCAGCACGCTCCCTGTTCCGACCGATGGGAGCTGATCCACATCCCCTACAAGAATCAGCCTTGTTCCGACCATGATTGCAGACAGCAGTGCATGCATCAGCGGCAGATCCACCATGGACATCTCGTCGATGATGATCACATCTGCCTCCAGTGGGTTCTCACGGTTCCTCATAAATCCGTTTGCGCTGCCTTCCTCCTCCGGATTGCCGCTGACCTCCAGCAGTCTGTGAATCGTCTGCGCTTCATATCCGGTCGCTTCCGTCATGCGCTTTGCAGCACGTCCGGTAGGTGCTGCCAAAAAGATATCCATATGCTCCGCAGCAAAGAACTGGATCATGGTATTGATGGTCGTTGTCTTGCCGGTTCCCGGTCCTCCTGTCAGCACAAGAAGTCCATGTTTGACGGACTCCAGCACTGCGCGGTGCTGCATCTCATCCAGAGACAGAGATTCCTGCTCCTCCACCGATCTCAGTCTTTTTTCTATCATATCCTCCGGCATCTCACAATCAATATTCAAATCGTGAAGCATCTTTGCCGTGTTTAATTCTAAATAATAATAATGCGCCGGATACACGCGTACCACATGTGTGTCGCTCTCTTCCTTCAACACCACTTTTTTCTCCATCGCCAGATCCATAATATACTTTTCCATCGCGTCCGCCGAAACTCCCAGCAGCTGGCTTGCTCTCGCCAGCAGAATACTCTGGGGCAGATAAATGTGTCCCTGATTCACACTCTGCATCAGTGCATAGAACAGACCACTGCGGATTCGGAAATCTGAATCGGTGTGGATTCCCACTCTGGATGCAATTTCATCTGCCGTTTTGAATCCGACGCCTTCCACATGGTCCGCCATCTGATACGGATTTTCCTCCACTACCCGGTACACTTTCTGTCCATAATACTTATAGATCTTTGCAGCCAGCGTTGTCGAAATTCCGTATTTCTGAAGGAAAATCATGGCCTTACGCATGTCCTTTTTCTCTTCCACCTGCTCTGCAATCTCTCTTGCCTTGCGCTCACTGATTCCCTTCACCTCGGCAAGGCGCTCCGGTTCTTCCTCGATGATGCGGAAGGTATCCTCTTTAAATCGTCTCACGATTCGTCCGGCTAGTGCAACGCCAAGACCCTTGACTGCGCCCGATCCCAGATACCGCTCGATGGACACCAGGTCCTCCGGCTCTTTTTCTTTTGATGAGCTGACCTTCAGCTGTGTGCCGTAAATATTATGATTGATATACTCTCCGGTCAGTTCCAGCATCTCGCCTTCTCCCAGATAATGAAAATTTCCAACACAAGTAACCTCTCCTTCATCATTGGAGAGGTTAAACACGGAATATCCATTATCTTCGTTTCTGTAGACGATATGTTCTACATATCCTGTCACTGTTTCCAAAGTCTCATTTCCTTACGCTGTACATTTTCTATTTTTCCTAAAAGTCTTTTTAAAAATCTTTTCTTCCGCTCATAAATTCAACGAACTGTCCCGTTCCGATTGCAACAACTTTCATCGGGTCTTCTGCCGTCATCGTGTTGATTCCGGTTTTCTCCTCAATCAGCTCTTCCAGTCCCCGAAGCATAGCTCCGCCGCCTGTCAGCACAATTCCCCGATCGAGAACATCCGCTGAAAGCTCCGGCGGGGTTCTCTCGAGAACTCCGATTACAGCCTCCACGATCTGGCTGGATGGTTCACGCAGTGCTTCTTCTGTCTCTGAAGAAGTCACCATGACCGTTTTTGGCAGTCCCGTAACCAGATTTCGCCCGCGGACCTCCATCGTTTCATCCTCGACCAGCGGGTAGGTCGTCCCAATCTTTATCTTAATATCCTCTGCGGTTCGCTCTCCGATCAGAAGATTATGTTTCTTACGCATAAAACGTACAATTGCCTCATCAAAATCATCACCTGCGATCTTGATAGAGGTATTCACCACGGTGCCGCCAAGTGAAATCACTGCAATATCCGCAGTGCCTCCGCCGATATCAACAATCATGTTTCCGCATGGCTTCGCAATGTCGATTCCGGCTCCGATTGCTGCCGCAACCGGCTCCTCGATCAAATGTACTTCTCTTGCACCTGCTGCAAATGTAGCCTCCTCAACTGCCTTTCTCTCTACCTCTGTACATCCGCTCGGTACGCAGATGCTGATACGCGGTTTCTTAAAGGTCCTTCTGCCGATTGCCTTCTGTACAAAATACTTGATCATCTTCTCTGTCACGGTGTAGTCCGAGATAACGCCCTGTCTCAGCGGACGGACTGCCACGATATTCCCGGGCGTCCTCCCCAGCATCAGACGCGCCTCCTCACCGATTGCCTTAATTACATTTGAGTCTCTGTCAAAAGCAACCACAGACGGCTCTTTGATCACAACGCCTTTTCCTTTTACGTATACCAATACACTTGCTGTACCTAAATCTATTCCAATATCTACTGCCATAAAAAACTCCTTCCCGAACTTTTATTTCTATAATAAATACTTTTCGTCTTCTTTTGTATTTTTCACCTGTATGATGGGCCTGTTTTATAATTGGGCCTGCACCATATTATAGAAGAAAACAGCCGAAATGGAAAGACTTTTTTTGCAATTTTACTTTTTATTAAGGATTTCCTTTATATATTTCCCTGTATATGAATTTTCATTTTCTGCAACCTTCTCCGGTGTTCCGGTCGCCACGATCGTGCCGCCCTTGTCTCCACCCTCCGGTCCCAGGTCTATGATATAGTCTGCGGTCTTGATCACGTCCAGATTATGCTCAATCACAATCACTGTATTGCCGTCCTCTGCCAGTCTCTGCAGAATGTCCGTCAGCTTGTGCACATCGGCAAAATGAAGCCCTGTCGTCGGCTCATCCAGAATATATACGGTCTTCCCTGTGCTGCGCTTGCTCAGTTCCGTTGCCAGCTTGATTCTCTGCGCCTCTCCGCCCGACAGGGTCGTTGACGGCTGACCGAGACGAATGTAGGACAGGCCCACATCATTGAGCGTTTCCATCTTGCGGCGTATTGTCGGTATGTGTTCAAAAAACCGCAGTGCTTCCTCCACCGTCATATCCAGCACATCGTAAATACTCTTTCCCTTATACCTCACTTCCAGCGTTTCGCGATTATAGCGCTTTCCGCCGCACACCTCGCATGGAACATAGACATCCGGCAGGAAATGCATCTCAATTTTCAGGATTCCATCTCCCGCGCAGGCCTCGCATCTTCCGCCCTTCACATTGAAGCTGAAACGCCCTTTTTTGTAGCCGCGCGCTTTCGCGTCAGCAGTTGCCGCAAAAAGATCTCGGATCATATCAAACACGCCTGTATACGTTGCCGGATTTGATCTCGGTGTTCTCCCGATTGGCGACTGGTCGATATCAATCACCTTATCAAGCTGGTCAATGCCTTCTATTCTCCGATGCTTTCCCGGAATCGTTCTCGCTCTGTTCAACTCTTTCGCCAGTGTTTTGTAAACTATTTCATTTACAAGAGAACTTTTTCCTGACCCCGACACTCCCGTGACGCAGGTCATTACTCCCAGCGGGATCTTCACATCAATATTCTTCAGATTGTTTTCCTTCGCTCCCACTACTTTCAAAAAACCGGTCGGTTTCTTCCGCTGTTCCGGTACCGGTATCCTGACTCTGCCGCTCAGATAGTCACCGGTAATAGATTTTTTGCATTTCATGATCTGCTGTGCCGTTCCGGCTGCAACCACCTCGCCTCCATGCTCTCCTGCTCCCGGCCCGATATCCACCACATAGTCGGCCTCCATCATGGTATCTTCATCATGTTCCACCACGATCACGCTGTTCCCCAGATCACGAAGACGCTTCAATGTTCCGAGCAGCTTGTCGTTGTCTCTCTGATGAAGCCCGATACTCGGTTCATCCAGAATATAAGCCACACCGACCAGACCAGAACCAATCTGCGTCGCCAGACGGATACGCTGCGCCTCTCCTCCCGACAGACTTCCGGTCGCGCGAGCCAGGGTAAGATAATCCAATCCCACATCAATCAGAAAACGGATTCTTGCGCGAATTTCTTTTAATACCTGCTCTCCGATTGTCAGCTGAGTCTTATTCAACTCCAGCTGCTCCAGAAACTGCTGCAGCTTTTCTACAGATATATCTGTCAGCTCCGCAATGTTCTTCCCGCCAACCGTCACCGCAAGCGCTGATTTCTTCAGTCTTCGTCCACCGCATTCCCGGCAGGGCGTAATCTGCATGAAGGTTTCGTACTCCGCCTTCGTGATCTCGGAGTGGGTCTCACGGTAACGGCGTTCTACACTCTTAATCAGTCCCTCAAAAGCGACATCGTAGACACCTTCGCCACGCTGCCCTTTGTAATAGACCTTCACTGTCCTGCCGTTGGTTCCATATATCAGAATATCGTGAATCTTCTTCGGATATTTTTCAAATGGTGTCTCCAGACTGAAATGATACTCCTGGGCCAGTGCATCCAGGATTGCGCGCGTATAACTCTTCTTGTCTGTACAGGACTGCCATCCCAGAACGATGATTGCACCCTCATCAATACTGAGCTTTTTGTCCGGAATCATCAGGTCCTCGTCAAACTCCATCTTGAATCCCAGTCCGAAGCACTCCGGGCAGGCACCAAACGGATTGTTAAAAGAAAAGCTTCTCGGTTCAATCTCCTCAATACTGATTCCGCAGTCCGGGCAGGAAAAACTCTGGCTGAAATTGATCGGCTCTCCGTCAATCACATCCACCTGCAGCAATCCATCCGAAAGTGCCAGCACACTCTCCACCGAATCCGTCAATCGTTTTTCAATCCCCGGCTTCACGACCAGACGGTCAACGATGATCTCGATGTCATGCTTGATATTTTTATCTAATGTAATCTCCTCCGTCAGCTCATACAGATTCCCATCGATTCTGACACGGACATAACCGCTCTTTTTCGCTCTCTCCAGAATCTTTTCGTGACGCCCCTTCTTTCCGCGCACGACCAGCGCCAGCAACTGGATTCTGCTCCCCTCCGGCAGTCCCATAATCCGGTCCACCATCTGATCCACGCTCTGCTTCTCGATTACCTTTCCGCATTGTGGACAATGTGGAATCCCTACACGGGCATAGAGCAGACGGAAGTAATCATAGATCTCCGTCACAGTGCCGACTGTGGATCTTGGATTATGATTGGTCGACTTCTGGTCAATAGAAATGGCCGGTGACAGCCCTTCAATGCTTTCCACATCCGGTTTTTCCATCTGTCCCAGAAACTGTCTTGCATAGGAAGACAGTGACTCCATGTATCTGCGCTGCCCTTCTGCGTAAATAGTATCAAATGCCAGCGAGGACTTCCCGGATCCTGACAACCCGGTCAGTACTACCAACTCATTTCTCGGAATATCCAAATCAATGTTTTTGAGGTTATTCTCCTTGGCTCCTCTGATCTTAATATATTGCTTGCTACGTATTTTTTCGGCCATTTCCAATCTGCTCCTTCATCTTTATTTCAGTCAAGCGGATATTCTGAATCCACTTTGTTACTTTCCCGTAACCTTACGCAGCTTTTGTAAGGTTATTCTACAATCTGCCATTCTCTTATTTTGTCATTTCGTTCAGATATTTTTTCAGCTCCACCAGCTTATCTCTCAGCTCTGCCGCCGCCTCGAAGTTCAGCTCTGCCGCCGCTTTCTTCATCTGTTTCTCGAGATCCTTCACCAGTTTTTCCAGTTCTTTTTTACTCATGGATTCCGGATCCTTCTCCATGCGGAACTCTTCCTCCGCAAGCTTTTTGGAAATGGTAATCAGGTCGCGCACAGACTTCTTGATTGTCTGCGGTGTGATTCCATGCTCTTCGTTATACGCCTTCTGAATCTTACGGCGCCGCTCTGTCTCGTCCATGGCAAGACGCATGGAATCTGTGATCTTATCCGCATACATGATGACATGTCCGTCCACATTACGCGCTGCTCTTCCAATCGTCTGGATCAGAGAGGTCTCAGACCGCAGGAATCCTTCCTTGTCCGCATCCAGAATAGCAATCAGGGTAATCTCCGGAATATCCAGCCCCTCTCGCAACAGATTAATTCCCACCAGGACATCAAACACATCCAGACGCATGTCACGGATAATCTCGGACCGTTCCAGTGTGTCGATGTCCGAGTGAAGATACTTCACGCGAATCCCAAGCTCCCGCATATAATCTGTCAAATCCTCTGCCATGTTCTTTGTCAACGTGGTGACAAGGATCTTGTTCTTCTTCTCTACTTCTTTATTAATCTCGCCGATCAGATCATCGATCTGCCCCTCCACCGGACGCACCTGCACCTCAGGATCCAACAGCCCTGTCGGACGGATCACCTGCTCTGTTCGCAGAAGTTCGTGCTCATGCTCGTACTTTCCGGGCGTTGCCGACACAAACAGAATCTGGTCGATCTTGGATTCAAATTCCTGAAAATTCAATGGTCGGTTGTCCTTCGCAGAAGGAAGGCGGAATCCATAGTCCACAAGTGTCGATTTTCTGGACTGGTCACCGGAATACATTCCACCAATCTGAGGAATTGTAATATGAGACTCGTCCACCATGATCATCAGGTCATCGGGGAAGTAGTCAATCAGTGTATGAGGCGGCTGCCCTGCCTCCAGATTAGACAGATACCGTGAGTAGTTCTCGATCCCGGAACAGAATCCCGTCTCCCGCATCATCTCAATGTCAAAATTTGTCCGCTCCGCAATCCGCTGGGCCTCCAGCAGCTTGTCCTGCCGCTTAAATTCCAGAACACGTTCCTCCAGTTCTTTCTCAATTTGCTTTGTCGCACGATCCAGATTCTCCCTGGATACCACATAGTGAGACGCCGGGAAAATTGCAATATGATTCAGGGAATTTTTGATCTCACCCGTCAGGACATCCAACTCGGTGATCCGATCAATCTCATCACCGAAAAATTCCACCCGAACCACAGCTCCATCCGATCCGGACGGAAAGATCTCCAGAACATCCCCCCGCACGCGGAATGTTCCACGCTTGAAATCCATATCATTCCGGTTGTACTGAATATCAATCAGCTTGCGAATCACGTCGTCCCGATCCTTCACCATACCCGGGCGCAGCGAGATCACCATGTCCTGATAGTCGATGGGACTACCCAGACCATAGATACAGGATACGCTTGCAACAATAATCACATCTCTCCGCTCTGAGAGGGCTGCTGTTGCCGAGTGGCGCAGTTTGTCGATCTCATCGTTGATCGCAGAATCCTTGGCAATGTAGGTGTCCGATGACGGTACGTATGCCTCCGGTTGGTAATAGTCATAGTAGGAGACAAAGTATTCCACTGCATTATTGGGAAAGAACTCTTTGAACTCCCCATAGAGCTGTCCGGCAAGCGTCTTATTATGTGCGATGATCAACGTCGGTCGGTTCAGTTCCCTGATGACATTCGCCATCGTAAATGTCTTCCCTGAACCGGTAACTCCCAGCAGCGTCTGACATTGGTTCCCTTCTTTGAATCCGGCTGTCAGTTCTGCGATTGCCTTGGGCTGATCGCCAGTCGGTTTGTACTCCGATACTAATTCAAAATGATCCACGAGAGGCTCCTCCTTTATGAATCTTACGCGTTATCTACTTCTTAACATATCAAAAAATCATTATGTTATTCACAAAAACATCTGTTGGTATTATACCAAAGAACAAAATAAAAGTACAGAGCAAATTCGAATGTTTGTTCTGTACTTTTTCACTTTCTGATAAAAGACTACTTTTATACTTACAAACAGCTTTTTAGAATATCCAATACCTCATCATGGGTCAGCACCTTGTAACCCCCTTCCATTATAAATGTTCCATCTGCAATGCCGGTCAGCATATCTTCTGTTGCTCCCAGTTCACGAAGATTCCTTACAAGACCCAATTCCTTCATCCAGCCTTCCATTTTAGAAAGACCTTCTTCAGCAATCCGTTCATCACATTTTCCATTGGTATCAACTCCCCACACATTCACTGCGAAACGACAGAACTTTGCCAGGCCATAGGGCATAATATACCGATAATAAGGCAGCGATACTGCTGAAAGCGTCATTCCATGAGTTGCGTCAGTGTACGCGCCTACGGACTGTCCAAGCATGTGAACCATCCAGTCTGTGCTTTTCCCCATTCCACTGCCGCCGGAGGTAGCAAATGGAATAATCGTTTTACCGGAAAAATCATAACTCTCCAAAAAAGTATTGATAATTGTCAGAGCCACATACCACCAGATGGGGGATTAATCTTTAGTACTTTCCCATCCTCCTTGATTTTAAAGGCTTTTTACACAATACACGTGTTCTTGAAACATTACTGTGTTCCTGCGTATCAAACGGCGTGCACATTTCATATAAGTGAGCATACTGTTTCTAATACTCTTATATAAAAATAAACTTTTACTTTTCAAGATCCATTAACATATTATCTAATATTCCTTCTAATATATCTCCTGGAACCCCTGCTCTACTTTTTTCATCAATCAGCTTAATTACTTCATTATCAGATAAACATATGATAAGTTTTCCATTTTCCCTTAAGCATCCCCTTGCTGCTTTCTGTGCATTCTCATCGGCACCTTTTCTAGATAATACAACTGCAACTTTTCTCAATGCTTTCTCATATAAGTACTTTTCTGTCGTATATATTTCTTTTTGTGTTATCTTATCTGTGTAATTTTTAAACTCAAATACAATATATTTGGTATTAAAAAATTTCTGTATTGTATCGAAAAATTCTTTTAACTCACCATGCTTAATTTTACAGCAATAATCAAATCTATATAAACCATCATTAGATTTTTTTTGTGCACCTAGAAATTCTAAGTCGTCAGAAAAAATATACCTTAAAATATCGTAACTGTTCAGAACCCCCTTGGGGAACTAATTAATTTTTGTACAAAACAGAGAATTTTTAAAACCTGTTTTGCGATATTATTTCGGTAATTGGTGGATAACCAATTGTTTGTGATTGAATAATTTAATTCATTGTGGATTACTCTTTCAATCTTTCAAATAACTCTGATTCAAAGCCAAATTCTATGGCTTTTGAATATATTTAACAACAACTGAACATTGAAAAACATTACTTATCCACAGTCATTTTCACCATAGGTGAATCTATGTGAATTCGCTTTTTTCCTGAGTTTTTAGTACAATGGAGACATAAAACACAAGGAAGAAGGTGGTCTGA
>NZ_FQZY01000105.1 GCF_900142165.1 Hespellia stercorisuis DSM 15480 | reverse complement strand
TATTCATTTTTTAAGATATGTTCCCTGGTCAGTTCTCGATGAAAGATAATAAGAAGATGACGGAGCAGAAGGACAAGCATTTCTTCATAATTATCCTGGCAGCGTTGAAGCTCGATGATGATACGCTTGAAAATCTGTTCGTATTCCATAGAGGTTCCGACCTGAAATACACGCTCTTTATCCGGGAATCCATATTGCCGTAGGATATTTTTTACATTATTTCCTGTAAAATGAATCCAGTATACTTCTGTCTTATCTTCCCCATAATATTCATATTTCTGAAGTTCCTTCGGTCTGTACAGTACAATGTTACCGGCTGGAACAATCGTTTCGTTATCCACATTGTCAAAATGAAAATGCCCACAACCAGCAGTGATGTAAATAATCTGATAATCCAGGCGTCCCCTTGGACGGTAGGTTGGTAGCTTTGGATGACTGGAAAGGCGGTAAGTGCCGCAGCTTCCTACAATCAGTGGGCGACTTTTGTCTTTGAAATCCATATGGGAGTGGTTTAAATAACCGGTATTCATATACATAGGGCAGCACCTCTTTTCCTACTTTTTATCATTGTATCATTTAGTGCATATTTTGTCTAATCCAATTCATAGACATATTTTGCAAATTAGGATAATGTATATATAGCAAAACAAAGAAACGTAAAGATAAAAGTAAAGGACAAGATTTGCTGCGGGAAAACAAAGTGCAAAAAAATGTATATGTATTGAAGGAGAGTTATTTATGATTGTACCACGTTATTATGAGGATTTAAGCGTACTGCATGAAAACACAATGCCAGCCAGAGCCTATTATATTCCGGCATCCAAAAGAATGGATCACCTGGTGGAGCACAGGGAAGAGTCAGACCGTATGCAGTTATTGAATGGAACTTGGAAGTTCCAGTATTTTAACAGCATCTATGATGTTCAGGAACCTTTCTTTGAGAAAGATTATGATACAGAAAATTTTGATGAGATTCAGGTTCCGAGTGTATGGCAGATGGCAGGATATGACACACACCAGTATACCAATATCCGTTATCCATTTCCATTTGATCCGCCATATGTACCACAGGATATTCCATGTGGAGCATATGCACATACCTTTGTTTATCACAAAGATGAAAATGCACCAAAAGCCTTCTTGAATTTTGAAGGAGTAGACAGTTGCTTTTATGTATGGATCAATGGCTCTTATGTAGGGTATAGCCAGGTTTCTCATATGACCAGTGAGTTTGATATCACCGACCTCCTTCGGGACGGAGAGAACAGCATAGCGGTTCTGGTCATGAAGTGGTGTGATGGTTCCTATTTGGAAGATCAGGACAAATTCCGTATGAGTGGTATTTTCCGGGATGTGTACATTTTGAAACGCCCAAAACAGGCAATCAGTGATTATCATATTAAAACAAGAATTGAGGATATGCTTGCGAAAGTAGAAATTGAAATGAAATTCTACTCTCCGTTAAATGTAAAAATTTCGATTGAAGATAGAAACGGAGCAGTTGTAGCACTAGGAAGTATTGCTGAAGAAGGAACAGCTGTATTAGAAATCGCAAGTCCGGAACTTTGGAATACAGAAAATCCATATCTATATAAACTGATTCTTGAAACAGAGAATGAAGTAATTGTAGATCACATTGCATTAAGAAAGATAGAGATTAAAGACCAGGTTATTTATTTAAATGGACAGAAGATTAAATTCCGTGGTGTCAATCGACATGATTCTGATCCGGTTACTGGATTTACAATCAATCCGGAACAGATTACAACCGATCTTACGTTAATGAAGCAGCATAATTTTAATGCGATCCGTTCCAGCCACTATCCGAACGCACCATTTTTCTATGAAATGTGTGACAAGTATGGATTCATGGTAATAGATGAAGCAGATATTGAAGCTCATGGTCCATTTATGATCTACAGAAAAGAAGACACCGATTACAATCGGTTCAAACGATGGAATGAGAAGATTGCAGATGATCCGGTATGGGAAGAGGCAATCGTTGATCGAGTAAAACTCATGGTGGAACGTGACAAAAACCGTTTCTGTATTGTTATGTGGTCAATGGGAAATGAGAGTGCTTATGGCTGCAACTTTGAAAAAGCACTGGAATGGACAAAGAATTTTGAACCAGACCGTATCACACAATATGAGAGTGCAAGATATCGTAATTATGATGAAACATATGATTACAGCAATCTGGATGTGTACAGCCGGATGTACCCAGCGCTTTCCGAAATTCAGGAATATCTGGATAAAGATGGAAGCAAACCCTTCCTTTTGGTAGAGTACTGTCACAGCATGGGAAACGGACCTGGAGATTTTGAAGATTACTTCCAGATGATTCAGGATAATGATAAAATGTGCGGCGGCTTTGTCTGGGAATGGTGTGACCATGCGATTGCTCATGGAACTGCTGAGAATGGAAAGACTATATATGCTTATGGGGGCGACCATGGCGAAGAAATTCATGATGGCAACTTCTGTATGGATGGATTAGTATATCCGGACAGAACGGTACATACAGGACTTTTGGAATACAAGAATGTTTATCGCCCGGCAAGGGTTATTTCCTATGACAAAGAAAGTGGAGAACTAATGCTTCATAACTACATGGATTTTGATGATTTGAAAGATTATGTGAAAATCAGTTATGAATTGACACAGGACGGTCTTGTGATCAGCAAAGGTAAACTTCCAGAAGTTTCAGTAGCACCACACAGTGAAGGAAAAATAAACCTTAAAATCAATGTGCCAGAGAATGGAAAGTGTTATTTAAAACTTATTTACCATTTGAAAAAAGAATTACCATTATTGGATGAAGAACATATTCTTGGATTTGATGAAATTGAGGTAAGCAAAGACGATGCAAAATGTAAACTTGCTGAGAAATGGCTACAAAAAACAGCAGTGGACTCTGAATTACAGGTAAATGAAAATGATACACAGATTCATATCAAGGGGCGTGAATTTGCTTATACCATAGACAAACGTACTGCACTCTTTAAAGAGATGAAATTCGCAGGGCGGGAATACTTGAACCATCCGATGGAATTAAATATTTGGAGAGCTCCAACAGATAACGATATGTACATCAAGTCTGAATGGAAGAAAGCCCATTATGATAAAGCTTATACAAGAGCTTACACGACAGAGGTCGTGCAGGGAAAGCATGGTGTGAAAATTACAAGCCATGCATCCGTTGTGGCAGAGACAGTACAGAAGATTCTTGATGTGACGATCACATGGAAAATAGAAGCTGCTGGAAAGATTGATGCAGATATTGCAGTAACAAAAGATGATGAATTTCCGGACCTGCCAAGATTTGGTGTGAGGATGTTCCTGGATAAAAAACTTTCAGCTACACGATACTTTGGAATGGGACCACAGGAAAGCTATTGTGACAAACATCAGGCTGCGAGCCACGGTTTGTATCATGCAAATGTAGATGATTTGCATGAGGACTATATTCGTCCACAGGAAAATGGAAGCCATTATGATTGTGAATATGTAGAGCTTAACAACAGACGATATGGAATTGTGGTATCTGCGGAAAATGCCTTCTCATTCAATGCTTCTTATTATACGCAGGAAGAACTTGAGAAGAAAACGCATAATTATGAACTGACAGAATCAGATAGTGTAGTATTTTGCGTTGACTACGCATTAAATGGCATTGGTTCTAATAGTTGTGGTCCAGTTGTATTGGATCAGTACCGATTTGATGATGTATTATTCCGGTTCCAGTTTACGCTGATACCGTATGTAAAGGGATAATAAAGTTTCATGTAACTCGTAAACAAAGAAGGATAGTCTGATTGCAATGTAAAGTCCGGATATACAGAGCAATCAGACAAAAACAGAGAAAAAATTAGAATTAGACATCATACGGTTAGACATATTGAGATTCTAAGTGCGATGAAGATGAGGAGCAAAGAAATTCGATGGAAGAAAAAAAGTATTTGAAATGGTATAACAAAATTGGATATGGATCAGGTGATATTGCAGGTAATGTAGTCTATGCCTTCCTGACATCTTTCATGATGGTCTATCTGACGGACTCAGTAGGACTTGCTGCAGGTGTCGTAGGTACCCTGATTGCCGTATCAAAACTATTTGATGGTTTTACGGATATATTTTTTGGATCAATGATTGACAAAACACACAGTAAAATGGGAAAAGCGAAGCCATGGATGCTATACGGATACATTGGTTGTGCCATTACGCTGGTCTGCTGCTTTGCAGTACCAGTCAGCTTTGGAACAACGGCTAAATATGCATGGTTCTTTATTTCTTATACACTGTTAAATGGTGTGTTTTATACAGCAAACAATATTGCTTACTCAGCACTTACGTCACTGATTACAAAGAACAGCAAAGAGCGTGTGCAGATGGGATCTTACCGTTTTATTTTTGCGTTTTCAACAAGTCTTCTGATTCAGGCGATTACAGTTGGATTTGTAGATAAATGTGGTGGAGATGCTGCGGCATGGAGAACGGTTGCTATTATCTATGCAATCATTGGTCTTGTCATAAATACGATTTCAGCACTTTCTGTTAAGGAACTTCCTGAGGAAGAACTTAACGAAGGAGAAGTAAAGGATGATAATGAAAAGTACGGAATGGTACAGGCATTCAAGCTTCTTGTTAAAAACAAGTATTACATGATGATTTGTGGAACATATATTTTACAGCAGTTATATGGTGCCATGATTGGAGCTGGCATTTATTATATGACATGGGTACTGAAAAATAAGAATTTGTTTGGACAATTTGCATGGGCAGTTAATATTCCACTAATCATTGCCTTGATTTTTACACCAACCTTAGTTGGTAAGTGGAAAGGTATGTACAAACTGAACTTAAGAGGTTATGTTTTAGCAGTCATCGGTAGAGCACTTGTTGTTGTTGCCGGATATATGGGCAGTGTTCCGCTGATGATGGCGTTTACAGCTCTTGCAGCCTTAGGTCAGGGACCATGGCAGGGAGATATGAATGCAGTTATCGCATCCTGCTCTGAATACACTTATCTTACACAGGGAAAGAGAATTGACGGAACGATGTACTCTTGTACTTCTCTTGGCGTAAAAATCGGTGGAGGTATTGGAACCGCTGTTGTTGGATGGATGCTTGAGTTCAGTGGATATGTCGGAACAAATGCAACTCAGCCACAGTCTGCACTTGATATGATGCAGTTCATGTATCTTTGGCTTCCGTTAATCTTTGATGTATTGATTATGTTTGTACTTTCAAGAATGAATGTAGAAGATGCAAATAAAAAACTGAAAGCAGAAAAAGGAATTGCTGCAGATGAAGTAACAGATGCATCAGACATAAATTAGAATTGACAGGAGAAAGCGTTGTCTGGTCGTTGCTCGATGAGACAGTGCTTTTTTTCTATATATAAAGTGATAGAACTGTATTTTGAAAATAAAAAAGGACCACTTCATTTTTGTGAAATGGCCTTAAGAAAATATTCAGTTTTCACAAAATAGTCCTTTTAGTATTTATGCATGGTAAGGATGCTCAAAATATTCAGTGTAGAATACTAAAAGGTCATTCAGATATTTTTTTAGGTTGCTCATTTGCAATTCCTCCTTCCTATAATGTCAAGCCTAAAATCATTGATTTTACTGGCTTTTTCCAACTTGTTACCTCGTATAAACAGAGCCAAAAGTGTTGAACAGTCATAGTATCTTGTACTGAACAGCTACAGATGGGTGCACTTCATAAAGCATCCTTTGGTTGATGTTTATAAAGGCTATTTTCCCTCTGCTTCGCTATGATGGTGAACCTTCCGTGTCTACAGGGATCCCGTCCCAACTTCCTTCGTCCCACCTGTTCATACACTGAGTGCCAGCTAAGCTTTCATACAGGGTCTATGCCCTATGGAGGATACTCCTGCCGGCTACAGCTCTTGTTTGTATTTGATTATTTTCTGACCTGCCCGGTTCCGCACAGCACTGATTCAGTGGACGCTCCGCTATGCCTCCCTCTGGTCGGTCTTCTGCTGACAGAGTTCCTTTCCCTGTCTCCTTTGGATTCCTTTCCAGAACCCTGCTCAGCACCAGACGTTTCTGAAACTCAGCAGGATCCTGGATTTCTTCTTTTCTGATTGATTATGCTGCGGCAGTCTGTACATTCTCCGGGTATCGGATATCCTTCAGTAGTTTTTCCGGATCATACCCTTTCCCTGTCTTCAGCATCGTATAGATCACACGGAGGAGCTTGCATGCGATCACGATCAGTGACTGCATCTTCTGGAGCGGATTCCCTGCCCTCGTTGTATAGTGGGCATGGATCCTTTTATATTCCTCTCCATGTGACACCGCTGACCGGGCTGCCTGAAACAGCCAGTACCTCAGCCGTTTGCGCCCTCTATGGCTGATCCTGGTCTCCCCTTTATGCTTTCCGGAACTACATGACACCAGCCCAAGTCCGCTCAGTTTCTGCAGTTCTTTCACATCGTCAAACCGGGAGATATCTCCCATCTCTGCAAGGATTCCTGAAAGGATCTTCCCGCCGATCCCCGGTATCTCCAGTACGTTTTCTGCATGGGGGATCTCCTTACATTTTTCACTCAGACTGTTTTCTATTTTCTCAAGTTCTTCGTCCAGTTCCATGATCTTCTCCGCAAACCATCGTACGGCTTCCTTCCCCGCTGCTGTGCCTTCCTTCAGGCCTATGCTCATTTCTGCATACTTTACGATTTCGGCAGCCCTGCTGTATCCACGCCCTCTCAGCTTTGCTTCATGCCAGATCTCACGGATCCCTTCTATCCCCAGCCGGAGAATGTCTTCCGGAAATGGCGCTTCCTTCAGCACTGCCATACAGAATGCCCCGTCTATCTTCCCAAATGCGTCCTTATATTCTGGAAAATAGATCTTCATCTCCCTGTGCAGCCGGTTCATGTTCCGGTTCCGGTCCTCTGTCAGCTGCTCCCGGAACATCGACAGCCTGCGCAGTTCTGCATAGACCTTTTCCGGCAGATACGGCATACCGTAATTCCCATCTTTCACAAGATTCGCAATCAGCTTTGGATCTTTCCGGTCATCCTTCTGCTGGCTGTTGTCTTCCAGTTCCTTCGTCTGTTTCACAGCATAAGGATTTACCTGAACGACGCTGATCCCGTTTGAGACCATCCATGCCGCAAGACAGAACCAGTAGTGGCCTGTAGGCTCAAGTCCTAAGACAATCTGCTTCTTATCGTTTGCAGCTGCCAGCTGCACAGCCCAGTCACGGGCTTTCTGAAATCCTTTGGCATTATTATCAAATGCAAGTGCCTTCCTGCCCAGTTCCCTGCCTCTTGCGTCGATTGCTCTGGCATAATGTGTCTCACTGCCAATGTCGCATCCAAGGATCAGCATGTCATCGCTGATGAAGGAGAGCTTATCGTTTTTGCTGAATTTCCCCTGAGTCTCAAGGTCTCTCCAGGTAAAGGATTTCATCTCACTGAGTATGTGGTTTGCTTTTTCTACCATCTCCCTTTGTTCCTGTACATTTATCACAGAATTGACTTGATTGTTTGCTCTTTTTGTTTTACTATTCATTTTAGATACCTCTTGTGTTTTTAGATTTTACCAACTCGCCAGGTCAGTAATAATCTAAATTTACTTGAGGTATTTTCTTTGGTCAACTCCTTGATTTAAAGTATACAGGAAGCTTTCCTTATTTACAAGTTGATTATAAGATAGGTGTAAAAGGATTGCTTGCCAAATCGAAAGAAGATATAGACAAATGTTGCAAAGGGGAGTATTTCATGCAGTTAAAATATGTTGACACAAAAGAGGAGATTATAGCGATAAATAGGAAGTCAAAACATATTGAACCACATCTTCATAATGCACTGGAGATCGTTTGTGTAACAAGTGGAGCATTAGAGCTGGGTGTCGGACAGGAACTATATCATATGGATAAAGGAGATATAGGCTTTGTATTTCCAGATGTTATTCATCACTATCAGGTACTGACACCCGGTGTAAATAAAGCGACTTATCTGATTGCATCGCCATTTACGATTGCCAAATTTGCAGATATTATGCAATCCATGGCTCCTGAATATCCGATCATCAAAGCGGAAAAGGTTGAACCGGAGGTATATAGGGTTATAAATGCGATTTTAGAGACAGAACAGTCGGATATTACTGTTGCACAGGCATATCTTCAAATTATGTTGGCACGCTGCATAGGAAAATTAAATTTGGTAGAAAAGAGTAATGTGGGGAGCAACGATCTTATTTACCAGACAGTTTCCTATATATCAGCAAATTTTAAGAGGAAGTTTTCGTTGGAAGAGATGGCAAAAGATCTGGGGGTGAGCAAATATGTTTTATCCAGACTCTTTTCCAAAACATTCCATAGAAACTTTAATCAATATCTTAACGATGCAAGGCTGAACTATGCATGCCAGCGTTTGGAAAATACGAGTGATTCTATTACAAACATTTGTCTGGATAGTGGATTTGAAAGTCAGAGAACATTTAACCGAGTATTTAAAGAAAGATATAAAATATCGCCGAGTGACTACCGGAGTACATGTCTGAAAGATATGTTGTCATAACATATAGATTAATAAATTCAATAAAAATCTGATTATCAGTCTGAAATATGTATTTCTGGGTGTTATTTATAATATGGGGTAGTGGTTAATTATTATGTCATGTATGAATGGGGAAGAAACAAACGGAGAACTGCTTCAGAAAAAGAAGTAGACGAACTATAAATAAAGAAGTTAAGAGAGGCTGTTACTTTAGAAACTAGTTAGTGTCTGCTGATTAATTCAAAAATCAGCTTCAAGCACTTGATTTTACTGACTTTCACGCCTTTGAGTGGTATACTATAAGTGCACGGATTTTGATGAATTCAAAACTTTTTTCGTGCAGTTTTCCATAGAAAAGTACCATTTTAGGAGTGAAAAATTCAATGTACAAAAGTACCGATAATACACAGAATAACTTTCTTAGCTTCAATCAGCCAATGGGGCTGCATATGAATCCAGAGAACCGGTGGATAAAAATGGCCGATGCCATTCCATGGGCGATATTCGAAAAGAAATACCACCGATTGTTCAAGGGAAAAAATGGACGCGTAGCGAAACCTTTACGTCTTGCTCTCGGTTCTTTGATTATTCAGACCAAGTACCAGTATTCTGATAGGGAACTGGTTGATCAGTTGACTGAAAATCCGTATTATCAGTATTTCATTGGGCTTCCTAGATATCAGGAAGAACCGCCAATTGATGCAAGTACGTTGGTCTTATTCCGTAAACGTCTGAAAATGGACGTTATCATGGAAGCCAACGAATATATGTTGGATGCTTTCAAGGAAAAAGATTCCAGTGATGAAAGAGATGATGACGACCATTCTAATCCACCAGCAGGTGGAAACGGGAATGACAAATCGGAAAGTGAACCTGAAAACAAAGGAACACTTATGCTGGACGCAACCTGTGCCCCATCAAACATTCGATATCCCCAGGATTTTTCCTTACTGAATGAAGCAAGAGAAAAACTGGAAACAATCATCATTCGTTTTTGTAAAGCTTATGGGTTTTCCAGACCACGCATGTATCGCCGTCAGGCAAGAAAGAACTATCTTGCACTTGCAAAAACAAAGAAACGCAGTACAAAGAAAATCAGAGCAACTATCCGTAAGCAGCTTTCCTACATCAAACGTGATATCAATTATCTTGAAAGTTACATGGAAAAAGGCTATGCACCGACCTCAAAAGAGATATCACTTCTGAGGACCATATATAAGTTATACGATCAACAGCAGTACATGTATCAAAACAAAGTACACAGTGTCGAAAAGCGTATTGTAAGCATCTCCCAGCCATGGCTTCGCCCAATCGTCAGAGGAAAAACAAAAGCCCCCGTTGAATTTGGAGCTAAGTTTGATCTGAGCCTTGATGAAAACGGATATGGAAGGATAGAGAAAATATCCTATGAAGCATACAATGAAAGCACTGTATTAGAGGAAGCGATAGAACGCTTCAAGGAACGAACCGGACGTTATCCGGAACGTGTACTTGTGGATCAAATTTATCGAACCAGAGAAAATAGAGGATTCTGTAAATTCCATGGAATCCGTTTGTCTGGACCGAAGCTTGGAAGACCAAGCGCAACAAAACAGTTAGCCAAAGAGAAAAAACAGGAATATCAAGATAACACAGATCGAATTGAAGTGGAACGGTCATTCAGTTTAAGCAAACGTTGCTATGGACTGGGTTTGATAAGAACAAAGCTTTATGACACGACACTTACATCAATCGCGTTATCTGTATTTGTGACGAATCTTTTTAAGATTCAGGCACGAATACATTTTGTCTTGATTTGGATTTTGGGACTGATAGAATACACCTGCTGATTTTGAGCCGCAAACTGTTTAATCAGCAGACACTA
>NZ_FQZY01000063.1 GCF_900142165.1 Hespellia stercorisuis DSM 15480 | reverse complement strand
AAATATCTGTGTCGCGGAACTGTGAATGTCCTTGCGGAAAGTACCATGATCGCAATTGCTCATAACATCAATAAACTTCACAGAAAAATACAATCCGGTAAAATAGGACAGCATTTATTTGAACTTAAAACAGCATGATTTTTGAACTATCAAAATTCAAAACAACCTTTTCATAGAAGGTCTGGTTCAAGTACGCCCAAAAATCAATATGAATCAGAAATGGAATAAAAAGGACATTTCTGTAGGAAAAAAAGAGCTGCGCACCGCTGAATTTAATCAGCTAGTGCGACAGCCCCATTCCCTCTTACCCTGTCCCTTTTTGATATTCCTACTTTGTTTCTGCCATTGGTTCCGGATCGTCATCTTTTTTTGTCTTGAACGTCACATATCCAATCAGGATCGTCACTGCGATAGAAATCGCTTCTCCGATATCTGAAAGTGCTTCTATGTTAATCACGTGAATCGCTATGTAAATTACCACTGACGGAATCGCCCAGATCATAGTTTTAAGCCATCCGGATTCCTCAATTCGGAACCAGATCAGTGCACCGATCAGCGCCGGAACCACATAGCTTAACGCGGTCAGCACTATTTGGGGCAGCAGCGGTACAAAATAACTTCCGGTGAACACAATAATCGCCAAAATGAATAAGTTGACAAAAACTGAAATCGCCACGCTGAATGTTGCAAGCACCTGACCTCTTGGCGAATCGGAATGCTCTCCGTATTTTTTCATAACTGAACGTGCAACCGGCACCCGGATATTTTTCACATTCCCGGACAGATATGCCATGTATGTCGGCGCCGCTCCGAGTATCGGATACCAAATCAATGGTTCTGTTATCCACATTCCGATACAAAGTGCAGTCAGTGCAAAAATAACATTAATATATGTTGAAATCGGAACCCGGTATCCCATCACAAAATATAAAAACAGAACCGGAAGAAACGAAAGTATCAGTGCAATCGCCATGGTTGCCCGCCCGATACGATGTACTTTTTTTGAATAGGAACCGTTATATTCCTCAAGCATTTCCGGCGAATCTGCTTTCGCCTGCATATTTATATTCTCTGTGTTCATAATCTTCTCTGCCTCCTATCCGATAAGTGTGTCCGCAGCTGCGGCTGCCACCATTCCACCAATCAGTGCAATTCCCAGTACCCAGTCATTAAGTTTCTCATTTCCGCTTTTCCTGACCGCTGCGGTCACCGCCATACTGCTCAGAAGTCCAAAAATAATACCGACCGTCTTCGGAACACCGCCGGATGCTGTAGACAATGTCCAGTATCCCAGAAAACCGAGTTCTGCCGTCATACCCAGAATCGGAATGAACGAACGTTTCTTCTTACTTTCTTTTTTTGCTGCCTTATCCAGTGGTTTCAAGGAAATCAAAAGATTGAGCATATATGGTGCACTGCCCAGAACCATGCCGAAAATCGCACAGGTGAATACCGCCTCTGTAAATCCTTCTCCGCCAAGAGTCACCCCCATAGCGGTGGCAACAACATCCGCCAGCCATAGCTCATAATCAGCTGCACCGATTACGCCCGTTCTCATAAATGTAACCGCCGGACCTACCAGTGAAATCATTGCGATAACAACTACGACCACCGAGAATGATGGGCCGATCGATGAAACAGCACTGCTCTTTGCAATCGACTTTAAGTCTTTCGAAGAATACAGGCTATATTTTTTGTTGAACCTCAATGCATTTTTCATAAATAAGACCGCCTGCACCACCACAAAAGATAGCAGGATGATGGCAAAGGGCCAAATAATATTGGTAACATTCTGTACTGCTTGAGTCATAATAATGATCCTCCTCGTTTGTTTTCTTTCCCAGACGCCACTATCTGCAAAAGCGCTTTCTCATTCTCATAGGTTCCTCAACTTGTTATGTAGTATATCATGTTGTGTCTATCATTTCAATACTTTCCATGTATTTTCGCTATTATTTTTCATTTTCAAAGTAGATTTTTGTTATTTTCAGCTTTTTCTATATTATACATCATAACATGTATGCAATCAAACCAATACTTTACATCATTTTTCACTTCCCTGTACCACTCCCCAGGCCACTCCATAAAACCAAGCAGGCCCGAAACAGGCCAGTTCGTTGTCCGCATAAAAAAACTGCTATACAAAACCCGTTTATAATAAAAACAGTTTTTGTATAACAGTCTCTTTTCCAAGTCTTACAATGAGAGATGTATCTGATAAAGCGGACGTACAATTATAAATGCTTAAAATATTCTTCATATACCTGAGACACGTACAGTGTATGTTCCTTCATATAAAAATAGGCGAACTCACCGTCATGATGCTCAATCGCTTCAAATATCTTCCTGTGCTGTTCATGAAATGTTTCCATAATTCCAATCTGCTGATCCGGAGGAATAAACCCAGCCGGCGCATGATTGTTCTCCTCTTCAAGTAGATCTGTAAACAAATGGTTCAATGTTTCATTTCTCAGAGCCCTAATTACCGCCATATGGAAATCGGTCTGCAAATCCAACGGGGCTGCTTCTTCTATGATTTCACGAAGATATTCAATCTGAGCGTCATCAATCGTAAGTGCCACCTGTTTTGCAATCTCCGGTTCCAACATCAGACGGATCTGTTCCGCGTCAATAAACTTGTGCTTATACTCCTCGGCTGCGGCTGCAAAACTCTCATTGTCCTTCAGGAACTCCGGATTGAACAGAACCTCGCTGCCCCGCCCCCTATCCGTCTTGATCAGCCCCATCTCGGACAGAATAGATAGCGCCTTACGGATGGTAATACGGCTGACGCCCATATTGTCAATCAACTCCTTCTCACTTGGAAGCAGATCTCCCTGCTTATACACCCCTGCAATAATCTGACTCTCTATTTTTTTCAGTACCTGCTCATATAACGGCTGTTCTGCGCTCTTGGATATCATTCTTTCACTCCCCTTCCCCTTGTTATTCAGTATAACAAATAAAAGTGAGAATTGTCAAAGATGTCTCTGCATAAAGTATGCCCTTGCACAAAATAGTACTAAATGAGTACCTCCGAAATAACTCTTCTTACATTTTGATATGCGATTTTATCAATCCCTGATTCAGGAATCCCCTGACGCTTCAATTCTGCAAACAACATAGGCATCTTATCAGCACTACCGATTTCCAAACTGCCCTCTATTCCGTCAAAGTCTGTTCCAATTGCTACACTCTCAATCCCTCCGATATTTATCATATGAGAGATATGTTCCACCATTTTTTTTATTGTACTCGCTTCATTTCCAGAAGTGTCATCCAGAAATTCTGGTCCAAAATTCAATCCTGCCACGCCTCCTTTTTGTGCAAGCGTGCGAATCATATCATCTGTCAGGTTGCGTGGATGACCACATACTTCCCTGCTGTTGGAATGGGATGCGACAAATGGCTTTTTGCTGATTTGGGCGACATCGTAAAATCCCCCATCCGACAAATGTGACACATCAACAAGCATTCCCAGCTCATTCATGTATTCAACTGCGTCTCTCCCAAATTCTGTAAGCCCCTGATTCATAACTTTCGCATCACGGCTATTCGGTGATCCAAAACAATTTTTTTCGTTCCATGTAAGCGACAGCAGACGAACTCCCATATCGTAATATGATTTTAATCTGTTCAAATCTCCTCTCACATCTCTGCCATCCTCAACCGTCAGAAATACGGAAATTTTGGATTGTCGGCTATTTTCTTCTATGTCAGAATCATTTTTGGCAAATGCGATGGCTGCAGGATTCGCTGTAATCGTTTCCCGAAAAATGGAGGCACAGGATCTGATGTATGCGTCATCGTCAACCTTAGGTGCCTTGTACCAGTCCCATATGTCCTCACATGGAAGAAAGATTGCAAAAAACTGTGCCATACATCCTCCTTTCTGAAGTCTGGCAACATCGACCATTGCTGTCGGCAGTTCATACATATTGGTCTGTTTTGCAAAATACGCCTCCATCAGCGTATCGCAGTGCATGTCTATGTAACTCATATCAAACTCCTTTCAGTTGTCAGGGCTGTGGCAGAGCACCTGTCTGGTAACTAATACAGTAGAGAAACCCAAAAAGAATTTATAATCAAATTCTAACAACGTATCTTTTCAAAGTCAAGCATTACTTATTATATTATATAATATATTTTAATTTTTTTTATTTACTATTGCATATTTTATCGTTTTAACTTATTATATTTATGATATGTTTGTGATTTTGTTATAACTATATACTGACATGACGTATTCTTGATCATCAACTGGTCAAAACCTGATTTCAGTTCTTTTCCAAACATCATAATCTTACTATTTTGGGAGGTCGAAAATGAAAAACTATGATTTTAATGAACTTGTAAACAGAAAAGGCTCCGCTTGTATAAAATGGGATTTTCAAGCTGCCGACTTCGGGCATGACGGATTGCTTCCGTTCACAATCGCCGATGCGGATTATCCAACCTGCCCCTCTGTGACTGCTGCTCTTTCTAAAGGTATTCAAACCGGAATTATCGGATATACGGATGTGGATGATTCCTATTACAACGCAGTAATAAACTGGTGTCTTGTAAGGCACCAGTGGAATATAAAAAAGGACTGGATCGTCCCGACTTCCGGCATCATTCCAGGAATCGCTTTTGTTTTAGAGTCCATGACCCAGCCCGAAGATCCAATTGTCGTACAGCCGCCAGTGTATGATCCCTTCTACTCTGCCATCCGTGCAACCGGAAGAACAATCGTCAAAAACGAGCTGATTGCAGATGAAAATAACCGATACACAATGGACTATGCTCATCTTGAAGAATGCTTCCAACGCGGTGCAAAGGCCTTCATTCTCTGTAATCCTCACAATCCGATTGGGCGTGTCTGGAGCCGTAAAGAATTGGAAAGAGTTCGGAAATTATGCCGGGAGTATCATGTTCTGCTGATCAGTGATGAAATCCACTGGGATATTGTCTACGCGCCCAGCATCCACACATCCATCGGAACCCTGTGTGACGAAAATGATTTTGCGGTTGTCTGCACCTCCGGAAGTAAGACATTTAACATCGCCGGACTTCAAACATCCAACTTTATTATTATGAATCCAGACCTAAGACAGACATTCCAGGATTACCTCTATGGCCGATATTTGTTCTGTCCCAACACGCTTGGGCTCATCGCCACCAAATATGCTTATTCCACAGGTGCTGAGTGGGTGGACGCACAACTACTGCACCTGAAATCCAATGCTGAAAAAGTAGTAGCTTTCATGAAAGCACACCTGCCTTTCGTCAAAGTTACGTTCTTAGAAGGCACTTATCTGATGTGGCTGGATTTTACATATTATCACAGATCAAGCGGTGAACTGGTCACGTTGTTTTCCGAATATGGAGCTGCCGTAGGGGACGGAACACACTATTCCCCTAAATGTGATGGCTTTATCCGCCTGAATATTGCCTGCCCGAAAGCACAACTGACAGGTGGGCTCGAGTGCATCCGTCGGGCAGTTCAAAGTCTGAATGAGGAGGATCAGTAATGAAATTGTGCGAAAAAAAATCTTACCCTTGGATTCTGGTAATATTTTACTCGCTTCTAGGTGTTACATTTCCAGCAGCTGTCACACAGTTCAGTATGGTTGTCTCAGATATTTCTGACACAATGGGACTGAGCCGCCAGCAGGTTCTTTACGCAGATACAACACGGGCTATTCTTCTGGTTGCTGCCATGTTCCTGTCGAGTTTTATCTATCAAAAACTCGGGTTAAAAAAAACAATGATGCTCGGAATGTTCTTCCAGATCAGTTCTCAGTTTCTTACTCCTCTGGCGGTAAACCTTGGAAGCTTTCCGTTGCTGCTCGTTTTCAAAGGAATGCAGGGCTTAAATGCAATGGCATTTCCACTTTACATATCTTCCATTACACTGTGGATGCCAGATAAATACAGAGGACTTGCGACTGCCATATTTAATGGAAGCTTTGTTGCCGGCGGCGGTATCGGTGCCTGGATTTCCGGGATTCTGGTTCCCAGTTTCGGTTGGCAGATGTCCTTCTATATCATTGGCGGCATGTGCCTGCTCTTTGCCATTCCGGTCTGCATCATTACGAAAGACAAAGCCTTTGAGCCAGATGCCCATACCGCCACTGAAAAGCGGTCAAATATATACAGTAACATCGTTCATAATCCAATCACCTGGCTGCTGGTTCTTGCACTGATTGCCAATACATGGGTATCCCAGGCGATCACCGTGGATATGTCCATTTATGCTCAGGATATCGGATACGGGTATCAATACAGCGGAACGCTGATGCTGATTATCAGTATCGTAACTGTGGTATCCTCAATTCTGGCCGGTGCGGTATCCGACCACTTTGCTCCCCATTCCACGGATTCCGTAAAGACACGAAGTCGAATCATGGGACTGGGATATTTTCTGGCTACCTTCGCTGCGCTACTCCTTCCGTTTGTTGCTGATAACGGTTTTATGGTTATCGCTACGGTCTCTGGCGCAATGATGTTCGGAGTCTCCTGGAGTGCTGGTGTCTTTTGGGCACTTCCCAGTATGGTCTATGCAGAAAAAGATAATGTCGCGGGCACCGCATTCTGCTCCGGTGCCTCCAACGTTCCCAACCCTGTCGCACCGGCTGTTGTCGGCGTATTATTAGGAACAAATGGCCATTGGACAGCCGGCTGGATCACATGCGCGGTTGTTTCGTGCATCAGCCTTGCCGCCTCGCTGCTCATACACTCGCCCCAAAGTGGGGACTAAGCAGATTATCAAAAAGGGACAGGGTAAGAGGGAATTGGGGACGTAGCAAAATGTCATTTTGCTACGTCCCCAATTCCCTCTTACCCTGTCCCTTTTTGAGATCTCAATCATTTCTCCAGATAAGCGTCCAACAGCTCTTCCCCCGCCTGTTCCCGAATGTTTTCGTATACGTTCTCTGACAATTCCCGCATCTTATCGTGCACTTCTTCCGGCAGCTCTACAATCTCGCAGCCGGCATCCTCCATCGTCCTGATACGGTCTTCCACCCGTTCGTCTGCCTGTGCACGTGCATACGCTGTCGCCTCTTTTGCGGCGTCCTTGATGATCTTCTGGTCATCCGCACTGAGGCCCCTCAGAAAATCGTCATTCACGATCAGCGAGATCATGTGTGGCAGATGGTTCGTCTGCACCACATATTTCTGCTGCTCGTAGAGTTTTCCTGACACAATGACCTCGTACGGGTTCTCCTGTGCATCGATGGTGTGCTGCTGCAGGCCAATATAAACCTCACTGAAGGTCATGGGCGTCGGATTCGCACTCAGATCCTTCCAAAAAAGCAGATGGTTGGCATTCTCCATGGTTCGAATTTTCTGACCTTTAAAGTCTGCCACTGTCTCGATTTTCTTGTTCGTCGTCATCACACGAAATCCCTGATCCGCCATACCAAGCAGATAGTAGCCGCCGCTCTGGTATACTTTTTGCAGTTTCTCCGCGAACCCTTCGTCGTCCACAGCCGCCCGCACTTCCTCCATCGTGTCAAATGCACATGGCGCGTCGAACACCGCGATCTCCGGTATGAAACTCACCTGAGGCGCCGTGTTCTGCACCACAAATGGGATATCTCCGTCAGCACAGCTCTCCAAAAGCTCACGGTCACTTCCGATAACACCGTTCGGATAAATCTGGATCTTCATCCTTCCATCGCTTTTTTCAGTCACTTCTTCTATGAATTTCTCACCGAACTGCTGGGTGACGGTGTCCTCCGGACTGCTGGTTCCAAGCGGCCAAGCGTAGGTCTGCACCTCCGCTTTTTGGGTGACGGCTCCCGCAGTTTTTGCGTTCTCCGCATTATTTCCACACCCATACACGCCTGCCATCACTGCAAGACCGGCCATTACCGCCAGCGCACTTTTCCATCTCTTCATCTGCCTACCCTCCTTATACGTAATGTCCCACACGCACTAAACATAATCCATCGGGAACATTCCCAATATGAACCTTTATTCCGCAGAATCCCCACCTATAATAACGCCATACTGACCTGTGGAATAAATGTAATCAGCAGCAGGGCAATAAAGAAAAACAAAATCAACGGCAGTGCCTTTTTCGCGATCTGCATCACCGGAATATCCGTCAGTGAGCTTGCCACAAACAGGTTTACACCAATCGGCGGTGTCACAAATCCAATGGCAAGGTTGATTACCATAATGATTCCAAAGTGTACCGGATTCACACCGATTCCGGTCACGATCGGCATCAGGATCGGTGCGACAATCAGAATCGCCGGGCTGGTATCCATCACCATCCCCACCAGCAGCAGGAATAAATTGATGACCAGCAGAATCACGACTTTCCCCGTAAATGTTGTGAGTATCCAGGTACTGATTGTCTGCGGAACCTGCATCAAAGTCAGCACTCTTGAAAATGCAGTCGATGCCACCAGAATAAACAGCAGCGGCGCAAACGTTCTGCACGCCTCAACCAGAATATTGTAGATATCCTTCAGCCTGATCGTCCGGTAAATGAAGATGCAGACAATCAGCGCATAAAATACAGAGATGACCGCCGCCTCCGTCGGGGATGCAATTCCCCCGTAGATACACCCCAGTATGATCACCGGAGTAAGTAGCGCCCACACGCTCTCCCGCAAGACCTTCACCAATCCCTTCTCATGCAGGGCATCCACTTCCATGTTGATTTTTTCTTTATCTTCCCCGTGTTTTGTACAATAATAATACGTGTACACCATCAGAAGAAACGCAATCAGAACTCCGGGAATAATTCCCGCGATAAACAGATCGCTGACCGATTCCCCCGACGCCATGGCAAACAAAATGTACGGAATACTCGGCGGGATAATCACCCCGAGACCGCCGGCCACCGCCACAATCGCCGCCGAAAATACTTTGTCATACCCCAGATTGATCAGAATCGGAATCGTCATACTTCCGACTGCCGCCACCGTCGCCGGAGCCGAGCCTGAGATTGCCCCGTAAAACAGACAGGTGATAATTACCGCGCAGGGAATACCGGCCCTTCTCTTTCCAATGAAATATGCAAATACATCGAACAGCTTCTTTGACACACCTCCACGCGCCATAATGATCCCCGACAGCACAAACATCGGAATCGCAAGCAGCGGGAAGCTGTCAATCCCGCTCACCATGGAGCGGATCACATAAGTCGCACTGGCCGTAAAACTGGAATCAAAAATTCCAGGCAGCACCGATACAATTCCCAGCGAAATGGATACCGGAATCGCGATGAACAGACACACGACGAACAAGATCATAACCGTCATAATACTCATCTGTCTCTCCCCCTCACTCTCTGCATCTCAATCCACCATCTCTGTGCCACTCTGAAATCCACCAGCAAAAAGCAGACAAACGGCGCAGCCTGCACCACGTACATCGGCATCTGGCACGCAGCACTCGTCTGCCCGCTGGCAATCGATGTCTGCAGATATCTCCATGCAAAAGGAATCATGTACGTAAAAAATGAAAATTCAAATGTATGATTGATCATCTTTGCAAATGCCTTTCTGCGCGGCGAAAGCCTGCTCACCAGCTGCTCGATCTTGATGGAGATACACTTTACGGTGCAATAACTGACACTGATAAATCCGGCCCAGACAAACAGATACCTTGTAAGCTCCTCCGTCCAGGACAGCGAGTAGTTAAACAGGTACCTGGCACACACCTGTATTCCCATGATCACGGTCATTGCAATCAGGATGCTCACCATCAGGCATTCTTCGAAATTTTTATTCAGCCATTTTAATACGCGCATATACCCTTCCCTTTCCTTCATACATTTGCTGCACAGATAGCAGGGCTCCTCCTCACTACATTTGACAAAAGGGCAGTCGCTATGACTACCCTTATTTATCTTCTGAAGCAAAGCAGGCACTCACGGTCTGCCTCGCTGCATGTTCATGAATATTCATGAATGTCCATAAATATCCGGCAGCTTAGATACTCTTGTGAATGATCTCCAGCACCTGCTCCAGCTCATTTACACCGATCTGTCCCGGTGCAGAAGCTTTCTTTGCCGCTCCAAATGTCAGTGCGGAACCAAACACTTCTCCGCAAAGACGGCTGATCACACCCGTGCCCGCCATGGACATAGTAATGATCGGTCTGTCAGCGTACTCTGTCGCCATCTCCTCTGTGGCAGACAGCAGGACCAGCACGTCCTTCTTTGACTGCGGCATCACTGCGATCTTCGGGATGTCTGCATTTAATTCCTGCATCTTGCGCAGTCTGGATACAATGTCATCCTTGTCCGGGGTCTTGCCGAAATCATGGTTGGATGCAACCACTTTCACTCCGGCCTTATGTGCTTCATCCACGATCTCCGTCACATACTCATCACCGGTAAATGCTTCCACATCCACCAGATCTACATAACCACTCTTTGCTGCGGCAATATTGAGCGCCGTGTACTCTTTTGCTTCGATCGCCTTCTCTCCGCCTTCCTTTGACGTACGGAATGTGAACAGAATCGGGGTCTCACCGAGTGCTGCCCTCAGATCCTTCAGTACGTCCTCCACCTTCGCAAAGTCAAACACACCCTCAAACCAGTCCACACGCCACTCAACAACGTCAACCGGAATACTGTCAAACGCCTTTGCCTCCTCAATGATATCTGCCTTTGTCACGCCGACGATCGGCACACAGATTTTTGGACGGCCTTCGCCGATTGTAATGTTTCTTACTTTCACTGCCTTCATAATCATTCTCCTCATATTTACAAAATCGTTTTTACAGAACATCCTGTCAGAAAGATGCCCGTTTACTTAGATTCTTCTGCCTTTTCCAATAATTTATTATATCTCACATTTACAAATAATGCCAACAGAACTCCGATGATTGTAATCACGATATTCATCACAAGAATATTTGCCGGCTGCATTTTTCCTGCCACTGAAAGGATGGTGTAGTTCGACAGACTGGATGCGATCATGACAATGCTTGTAATCGTCCCCTTGATTCGCGGAAACAGATCATTTGCGGTCGCTGTCACGAGCTGGAGTACCACCGCACCCGCCGAGTATCCGACCACTGCTGCACCGATATAGCAGATGGCCGGTGTGCGCAGCAAATATACGGCTGCGATCATCACAGTTGCGATCAACGGATACACGAAGATAAAACGAACACCTTTGATCTTATTTACCAGGATGGTGGTCACGATAATAGCCGCCAGTGAACCAAATGAATAATAGGTCTGCATCTTACTCGGATCCGCGATTCCAACCACTTCTTTCGCAAAATCCTGCGCACAGTTCAGCCATAACTGGAACGTAGCTGTTCCCGTAAAACCGATCAGGATCAGTGCGATACTCTCAATCGAGAAATTTGCATTTTTGATATCCTGAACAAGAGAAGTTTTCTCTCCCGCCGCTTTTTTCTCTGCCTCCGGCAGTGGAATGAAGAATACCGCAACCGCGATCACAAGAATCGCAGCACCCGCAACATAAAGCAAAATATTCAGGGAAAGATTTGCACCTGTAATTGCACCAATCATAAATGGCAGTAACAGCTGTGAGCATGAGATTGAAAATTTCGTCAGCATCGTTGCCATGCTGGAACGTGGCTCCAGAATCTCAACACAGCATGGAATCACGCCGCAGTCCAGGAAGGAGTTCGCGATACCGCCGAGCACTGCCGCCACATAGGCAACCGCCATGTTTGGCGAGAATGCCAGCCCCAGGAAAAAAATCGCATAAGAACCTGCACCGATAATGGATGCAATTCTTCTTCCCAGCTTGTCGGATAACGGTCCGGCAAATGGAAGCGCAATCAGACGGCCCAGCCCCAGCGCGGCCGCAACCATGGTTACAAGCCCGACATCAGACAGTCCCCACTGCGTTACCAGCGACTCCTTGATGACCGCCTGACCGAGCACAGAACATCCGATACCATGGATAAAATAATTCAAATAAAGTACAAATGCACTTGGATAAAATTTGCTTTTATTATTCATTGTTTTTCATTTCCTCTCTTTTTCCTAAACCCTTGCCCGAAATGGTCTCCATCCAGGCCTCTGCTCCGGGCGTTCTGACAGCCTGTCCCCGACATCTGCACTTAATATTTATTCATATTTTATATTCAGAATTTCCTTCATGTACTCGATCGGCATCGGTTCGCCTGTCCACAGCTCAAATGCAGCTGATCCCTGGAACAGCATCATGCCGAGACCATTCATGGTCTTGCATCCCACTTCTTTTGCCATGGAGCGCATCTTTGTCTCAAGCGGAGAATACGGTACATCTACAACAATCAGTTCCGGGCGGAAGAAGGATTTATCCGGTACGACCGACATTCCCTCAAGCGGCTTCATGCCGACTCCTGTCGCATTTACAAATATGTAGGAAGAATCCATTTCCTCTTTCAACTTGTCTTTGTCGTCCAGATCGTACAGTGCAGCCTTGCAGTTTGTCTTCGTGTTGATCTTCTCAACAGTGCTCACGGCTCTGTCCCAGAACTCATCGTGGATATTGAAGATAGAAATCTCGGAAACTCCGTCCAGTGCGGCCTGGATTTCAATTGCTGTGGCTGCTCCTCCGGCTCCGCAGATTGTCATCTTTCTGCCGATCACGTCAATGTCGTTGTCTTTCAGAGAAGCCATAAATCCGATTCCGTCTGTGATGTGGCCTGTCAGATGTCCGTTATCATTTACGATGGTGTTTACCGCACCGCAAAGCTCAGCAGCCGGTGAAAGCTCATCTAAATATTTGTGAACAACTGTTTTGTTCGGCATGGATACGTTGGATCCTCTCATCTTTAAAGCTCTGAGACCTTTGACAGCGTCCTCGAGTGTGTCGTTATCCACCTCGAATGCGAGGTATGCGTAATCATATCCGAGTTTTGCAAACGCCTCGTTCTGCATTGCCGGTGAGCTGGAATGTCTGATCGGATAAGCCATCAATCCAATGAGTTCGGTATGTCCTGTAATTCTCTCTGCCATAGTTTTTTCTCCTTTTTCATAAATCGTCTTGTTAATTTTTTAACACGTCTTATGAGCATATTATATCAAGCGTTACTCATAAAATCCAATTGAAGTTTTTTGTCTTTTGATAAGTTTTCTCTATGTTTTAGCACTTTAACGTATTCAAGTGTTGACTTTATGAGTGAAACATACTATAATTGAGAAACAATCCGGCGCTCATTTTTTTGGAAGAGAATGGCCGTAATCAGTACTTTTAAATCACCATCAAAGGAGAAAATCACCATGTCAAACAATATCACCGGTCACACACAACTCGCCTGCCTTTTAGGACAGCCCTGCGCACACAGCATCTCGCCTGCCATGCATAACGAGGCATTTAATCAGCTCGATATCGACTGCACTTACCTCGCATTCGATGTGGGAACGGACACACTTCCCGAGGTGGTCGAGGGACTTCGCAAAATGAATGTCCTCGGGTTCAATCTGACCATGCCGGACAAAAACCTGATGTGTGAACTCTGCGACGAGTTATCCCCGGCTGCTAAAATCGGAGGTGCCGTCAACACTGTAAAAAATGAAAATGGAAAATTTATCGGTCACACAACCGACGGAACCGGATTTATGCACGCATGCGAGGCTGCCGGTTTTGATATCATAGGAAAAAAGATGACTCTGCTTGGTGCCGGCGGTGCCGCCAGTGCCATTCTGATCCAGGCCGCACTGGATGGACTGACCGAGATCTCTGTCTTCAATATCCGCGATGCTTTCTGGGATCGTGCACAAAATCTGGTCGACACACTGAATAATGAGACCAATTGCAAAGTGACGCTTTACGATTACGAAGATCCTTCTATATTGAACCGCGAGATCAACAGCAGTGCCATCCTGACAAACGGAACCTCTGTCGGCATGGCGCCGAAGACAGATGCCTGCATCATCACAGACACCTCTGTGCTCCGTCCGGACCTGATGGTCTTCGATGTCATCTACAATCCGGAGGAAACCAAACTGCTCCGCCTTGCAAGAGAAGCCGGATGCCGGACAGCAAATGGCCTGTACATGCTTTTATATCAGGGAGCTGCCTCCTTCAAGATCTGGACCGGACAGGATATGCCGGTGGAACCGATCAAGAAAAAGTTTTTTGACCGATAGACAGTTGATCGAACTGAATAAGATCACACTTCCGTTTTTAACAGACGGTAACACGGATAATATAACGGATAGTAAAGCGGACACTCAAATGACGCCCTCCTTTTCATGCTGACTGCATGTTAAGCGAGGGCATTATTCATAGTTATTCTCTATCGAAATTAACGAAATTTCCAATTTGTTAAATCATTCCTCATCCATTATAATAGAATTATCAAGAGTCGTTAATAAATTAACATTCACTATTATCACAATCATGAAACGGAGGAAAAATCATGAGCAATTATCCTAACATTTTTACACCATTAACAGTTAGAAACATGACTATGAAAAACCGCGTGTGTATGACCCCCATGGGTACCAATTTCGGAGAGCAGAGCGGAGAGATGAGTTTCCTGCACATTCAGTACTACGAGCAGCGCGCAAAGGGCGGCACCGGCCTGATTGTTGTAGAGAACGCCAGCGTAGATTCCCCGCAGGGCTCCAACGGAACCACTCAGCTCCGTATCGATCAGGATAATTACATCCCCCGTCTCTATAAATTGTGCGAGACCGTGCACAAACACGGCAGCTGTATCTCCATCCAGTTAAACCATGCAGGCGCCTCTGCGATGACCTCCCGAATCGGAATGCAGCCGGTATCCGCTTCCAACATTCCGTCCAAGGCAAACGGCGAGATTCCCCGTCCGCTGACGAAAGAGGAGATCAAGCACATCGTCGTAAAATACGGCGAGGCTGCAAAGCGCGCGCAGGTTGCAGGCTTTGATGCGGTTGAAATCCACTGCGGTCACAGCTATCTGATCAGCCAGTTCTTGTCACCTACCACCAACAACAGAACAGACGAGTTCGGCGGATGTCCGCAAAATCGTGCAAGATTTGCTTCTATGATTATGAAAGAAGTGAGGAAACAGGTCGGGGACAGATTCCCGATCATGATGCGTATCAGCGCCGATGAGTTCGTAGAAGGCGGCAACACGCTGGAAGACACTTTAGAGCTTCTGGAATATTTTCAGGAAGAGGCGGACATCATCGACGTATCCGCGGGTCTGAACAGCTCCATCCAGTTCCAGATTGATGCAAACTATCTGGCAGACGGATGGCGTTCCTACATGGCCAAGGCTGTAAAGGACAAATTCGGCAAACCGGTCATCACCATGGGAAACATCCGTAATCCCAAGATTGCCGAGGATATCTTGGATCGCGGCGACGCAGACATCATCGGTATCGGCCGCGGACTGATTGCAGATCCGGACTGGGTAAACAAAGTAGAGTTAGGCCACGAAAACCTGATTCGCAAATGTATCTCATGTAATGTGGGCTGTGCCGGAAACCGTATCGGCGTCAACCGTCCGATCCGCTGCACCATCAACCCTGCCGTAAATGAGGGTGGTGACTACCGCAAAAAACGTATCAACAAGCCTTGTAACGTGGTTGTAATCGGTGGCGGAACCGCCGGACTGGAAGCCGCATGTACAGCCGCTGAAGTCGGATGTGTCACCTTCCTTGTCGAAAAACAGGATCATCTGGGAGGACTTGCCGCAGAGATTTCAAAAATCCCGGATAAAAAGAGACTGTATGACTTCCCGGATTACCTGATCAACCGTGCCAAAGCATTGAAGAATCTATTCATCTTTACCAACACTGAGGCCCACATCGAGTTGATCAAAGGCTTCAAACCGGACATCGTGGTAAATGCGACAGGCTCCAACCCGCTGCTGCCGCCAATTAAGGGGTTGCATGATTCCATGGCAAAAGAAGGGAGCAAGGTCGCTTCTATTCAGGATATGATTGACAATCTCGGAAACTACCCGACCGATATGAAGGGACAGAATGTCGTCGTCATCGGCGGCGGCGCTGTCGGTCTTGATGTGGTAGAGTGCTTCGCACCGAGAGGCGCAAATGTAAGTATCGTGGAGATGCTCCCGCAGATTGGAAAAGACCTGGATCCGGTATCCAAGGTCTCCACCGCAGAACTGATGAAAAAATACAGTGTAAACCAGATGCCCGGCACCGCACTTCTGGAAGTGCACGACGACTATTTCCTCGTTAAAAAAGGTGATAATGAAGAGAAGCTTTCATTTGATTACGGATTTGTCTGCCTTGGAATGCGTGCCAACGCTCCAATCCTGGAGGAGCTGAAAGCTACCTTTGATCCACGCGATGTCGAAGTCTACAACATCGGCGACAGCGTCCGCGCACGACGTATCATCGACGGTGTGCAGGAAGGCCGGAATGTACTGAATGTGTTGGAGAAGAGAGATTTCCTGTAAGAAAGCAATGTTGTTCCATTATTCTCTGGCAGATTTGTCAAAACCCCCGCCCCAATCAGCTGTCTCACTGATCGGGGCGGGGGGGGATTTCTATCGATAAAATCTGCCCCTTAATATCACTTTGGGCATTTTACCGCTATACTCCATATTCCTTGTATAACTCGCTGCAATACACACTATCTGTTGTTGCCCGAAGAAGCATCTCGCTTTTTCCACTTTGTAAAAGAAGCCTGGACAATTTCATAAACCGCTCTTTTTCCAATTCTACTCTTCTCATAACCTCCGCATTTTTCTTTTCCATTTCCTTTTCCATTTCCTTTTCTGCTTTCTCTATTTCCTCTGCCTTCTTCTTTTCTAACTCCTCAAACTCCTCTTCATACAATATCCTTATCAGATTGCTCATTCCCTGCACCTCCCTTATTCTCTCCGCATTTCCACGGGTAATTGCATCCATAGCGGCTTCATATCGATTCAAATTTCTATGTTTTTCATACTCTTTTAAAATACAATTGATTTCCTTCTCTGATTTAACATCCGTTCTCAAACTCCGAATCCACAGATTCTCCTCCATTGACAGCTCTTTTGTAATCAGCATCTGTATCGGGATCGGATCACCTGTCAGATAATATATCCCCTTCCCTTTTTTCTTCACTTCCATGCATCTGCTCTGTTGTAAATGTTTTATCAGTTTTCGCGGATAACGATTACATACTATCGTGATCGTCAGTTCTTCCGGTAAAATTTCGCCTACATGCTCCGTATCTGACTGGTAAAAACAGGCATAACCATACACCTTGTAAAAATCATTTAAACTGAATGTGTCTTCCGGGCTCTTATACTCAACTATGTTATGTTTACGAAATATCCGCCCGATATTCTTCCTGATTGGAATGTCTTTTAGCTTTTTCACTACAAGAACATCTATCTGCATTGGCTTGCTGCCCAGCAGATGTTCTTCCTCAAACTCCAGATTCTCCGCCTCATCCTCAAGTTCAATCTGAAGAGACGCCGCCAACACGATTGCGCTGACGGCACTGCTCTTTCTGAAATCTATAGACCAAAGCGCTTCACTGCTTTTCCGGTATTTCGTACCCGTTTTGAATTTCTTTTTTATTTCTACGGTTTGCACGACCCGCAGGGATCATACCCGTCCTCAATCAATTCGTCCCGGCTTCCGGTGAAATATTCTTTATTTTTGTCCTTCATCCGCTTTACTGACTGGCATTCCGGTTTATGAAACTTCCGGCTCTTTGTATTGAGCACATAATCGCAGGTCGCCACAGCGTTGTCTATACCCGTGTCCTCCTGCGCCGTCAGTCCGGCATCCTCGCCTTTCTGATTTTCACTTCCCTGATTTCCGGCCTTCTGATCTTCTGCCGCATCACCGCCCGGGGTGAAATCATTGCATGGCTCCTGGGCAAATGTAAACTTTTCCCCGTCGCTCGTGGCGAGAATCTCTCCTTGTTTGTCTGTCCGGTAAAGCTGGACATTCTTTGCCTTCAAACGCTGCAGCGTCACCTCACGCGGATGGTTGTAGTTGTTGTCGGAGGTTCCGCTGCTGATCACGGCGTATGCCGGATTGACTTTATCCAGAAATGTCTGACTTGTAGAAGTCTCACTTCCGTGATGATTGACCAGATAAAGATCCGCCGAAAGGTCTTCTTTTCCCCGCACCATCTCGCCTTCACTCTCAGCTCCGGCATCACCGCATATCAGAATGCTCGTCTTTCCAAGGCTCACCTTCACAGCCACCGAATCTTCGTTCTCGTCCTTATGCCCATAATGCGTCGGCCCCACAATATGCAGTGTGGCATCTCCCAGACGCAGTTCATCACCAGCCTCCGGATGACGAATATCAAGCCCCTTCTGGTCACTGATATTCACAAAGGACCTGTATATCTTTGTGTCTGCAGTGTAATCCGGACCGAGAACTTCTCCCACCTCGAACACGTTCAGCACACCGACCAGTCCGGCGATGTGGTCAGCGTCATAATGGGACGCAATGACGTAGTCGAGCTTAGTTACTCCCTGTTTTTTCAGATACGCAACAACGTAAGAAGATTTCGCATTCACGCCGCCGTCAATCATGGCATAGCGCCCTCCGCTCTCGAGCAGCGTGGCATTTCCTTCTCCCACATTCAGAAAATATGCTTTCAGCTCTCCCTTGCCGGCCGCTGAAACCACCAGCTGACGGCCTGTAATTCCAGTCAGCGCAATCATTACAAAAGCAAGTAATAATGCTATGTATTTTTTTATTGCGGAGAGTCCCTTGCTCCTTGTACCCAACATTTTAAATCCCTTCTTCATACTTTTTCGCAAACATTGACGCAGGCAGATGCCGCTCTCGCACCTTCCCCAAACGTACAGGACACCTTATCAGTGCTCTGCACATTCACGGGCTCTATCATGTCTTCCCTCATAAAGCACATAGATCAGCGTATAACACGCCATGAGCCCGGAGACAAACGGGGCGATCTTTCCCAACATTCCAAGATCATTTGCATAATGCAGCCCGAAATAATATACCATCGGGATTCTCAAAAGAAGTGCGCCTGCACTGCAGCTCACCATGGTCCAGATTATTTTCTGGCGCCCATTCAGGTATCCGTTCAGACAGAACACAATTGCCACCATAATATAATCATAGCTGCAGGACCTGAAGAACGGGACCCCCGCCGCAATCACATTCTCATCCTTCGAGAACACGCCAATCATCGATTCCGGACTGACTTGCGCCCACACCCAGAATAGCAACGATGCCGCCAGTGCAAATGTCATGCCGTACCACAGGGATTTCCTTGCCCGCTCCGGCTTTTTCGCTCCCATGTTGTGTGCCGTGATCGCCGCCAGCGCATTGCTCATAGACGTCGCAGAAAGCATGGCAAACACATCATATCTGCTGCTGATTCCCACAACTGCCGCCGCATAAACGCCGCAGCTGTTCATCACCGTTGTCAGATAGAGAAAAGAAATCCGAACCATCAGCTCCTGAAAAGAGATTGGAATCCCGACCGCTGCAAGTTTTCGGACAATTGCCCCATAAGGACGAAAGCTGGACGGCCTGAAGTCAAACAGAAATTCTCTTTTCTTCAGGTAAACCACTGCTGTGATCATGCTCACAGACTGAGAGATCACGGTCGCCAATGCGGTTCCACTGACGCCCATGCCGAAATATTTTACCAGCACAAAATCCAGAATAATATTGAGCACACAGGCCAGCCCGATGAACATCATCGGTCTTTTAGAATCACCGCATCCTCGCAGAATTGCACTGATGGAATTGTAGCCGCAGATAAAAATATTTCCCAGAGCGCAGATTGCAACATACTGCATCGTAAGCTCAAAAGATTCCGCCGGCGTGTGCATCAGCGTCAGCAGCGGCCGCTCGAACAGCAGCATCGCCGCGGTGAGCACAAGCGCAACAACGGCAAATGCCGTGAATGTTGTGCCAATAATTTTCTTCACATAATCATAATCACGACTTCCCATATATTGTCCGACGATGATTGTACTTCCCAGTGTCAGTCCTGCGACCAGACTTGTGACGATCATGGTCACCTGTGTTCCCGTTGCAACGGCCGCCACACTCTCTGCGCCACAGTATTTTCCGACCACAAACAGATCGACGGCTCCATAAAGTGACTGCAGTACATTTGCAATCAGAAACGGAACTGCGAAAAGCAGCAATGTTTTTCCTATACTTCCTTCTGTCAGATTATTCTCGTTCATTTTCGTGTGTTCCTTCTGTCATACTTTTATGTCTCTCCGCACCTTTTGTGCGCTTTTCTCTATATATCCGAATATGTTTCGCCAACGCCGCATACATGCTGTTCGGATCGATCGGCTTGGCAAGATGCTCATTCATCCCCGCATCGAAAGATTTTTTCACATCCTCATCGTACGCGTTTGCCGTCATTGCGATGATCGGAATGATCTGCGCATCCCCTTTGTCCGCTGTGCGGATTGTCTCCGCCGCCTCCAGCCCATTCATGACCGGCATACGGATATCCATGAGGATTGCATCATAGGTTTCGGCAGGCGTCTGAATGAATTTGTTGACCCCTGTTCTTCCATCCTCCGCCAGATCCACGATACAGCCTGCTTTTTCCAGCAGTCTGCGGACAATCTCCTGATTGAGCATGTGATCCTCGCACACCAGAATTGTTTTCCCTTTTAATACGGAAAAGTCTTTCAGCCGCGCATCCTCCGCGTGCAGGGCATCTGCATCCGCCGTCTCCTCTGCCAGCTCATATTCCCCATAAAGCCTGAAGGTTGTGCCCTTTCCAAGGGTACTTTCAACCGTGATCTTCATCCCCATCAGGTCGCACATCCGTTTTACAATCGTAAGTCCCAGTCCAGTGCCCTGGCTCACCGACGCCATCACCTGATTTTCCTGTGAAAAGGCGTCATACATATGCTTCTGAAATTCCTCACTCATTCCAATTCCGTTGTCGCTCACCTTCACGAGCATGGCAATCTTGTTGTCCGCCGTCATCTCCACCGATGTGCTGAATATGATTTTCCCGCCTTCCGGTGTATACTTCACCGCATTTGACAGCAGATTAAAATAAATCCGGTTAATCTTCAGCTTGTCCTGCATGACCACGAACTCCATCTGCTTGTCACGGGCATATTCAAACTCGATATTCTTCTGCTCACACAGCGGACCGATAATTGTCTCGATATAGTTTCGGAACTCCGACCCGGAGTACGGCGTGAGATGAAGCTCCATTTTACCATTCTCCACCCGCTCCATGTCCAACACATCGTTGATCAGTCCCAGAAGGAACTCGCTTGCGAGCTCGATTTTCTGCAGACAGTCGTCGGTGTCCGGCGGGTTATCATTTTCCTGTGCCAGCTTGTTCATGCCAATGATCACATTCAGCGGCGTGCGCATATCATGACTCATTCTGGAGAGAAAATCGCTCTTCGCATCCGTCGCGTGCTGCAGCTTAATATTCTGCTTCTTTGTTCTGTCCGCAAAAGCTGCCAGAAGAAGTGCTGCGACGATGATCGCCCCCAGTCCCCCTGCTATTGCAAATGCTCTGGCCGGTCGGCTGACCACCCACTCCTGCAGAATATCCTGATTCGGATGATTATTCGTGCTCTTTGTCAGCAGGCGTTCCTTCTCTTCCTCTGTCAGCCCGTTCAGCTTTTTATCCAGAACCGTGCCCAGTACACTTTCCAGATCCCCCTTCACGCCCAGGGATATCTGATTCGTATACGATGTTAAACTGTAATTCAGATCCGCATAGCGATACATCGAAAGATAATATTCTGCCGCGTAACTGCTGACAAACGCGATATCCGCCTCGCCGTTCTCCACCGCACTGATGCAGTCCGCATAGTCCGTGCAGTTCACCAGCTGTTCCTTCTGATAACCATCTCTGATGTAATCCTCCGTCGTTCTCTGATTCTTCACAATTGCAACGCGGCTGGACGCCTTGTCGATCGTGGTGTTCCGCTTGCTCACACTATAATATCTCTGCGTGAAGTATGGCAGGGAAATGCTTATATTATTCTTGTCCGCCCACTCATAATCAAAGTAATACTCCGGGTAAATGACCGTCTCCAGCTCCGCCGCATCCTCTGCTGAAACCTGTTCGCAGGTAACCTCCAGCTGATTGCAGAGGTACTGCGCAATCTCCGGGTAGAACCCGACGTATTTTCCATCCTCATCCTTCATGGAGAAATAGCCTTCCCCATCCCGAAATGCAAAGGTCAGCTTTCCCAGGCTCTGCAGATACGCGGTCTCTTCTTTTGTGAGTGGAATACTGCTGCGCTCCGGAAACCACTTGAGGTATAACTCCTGCAGATAATAGGGATTCTCCATGGTAATCTGTGAAACCACATTATCCAGCACCAACAGATTTGGATTTCCGATGGTCATGCTCATGTAGTTCGGCACTGAATCCAGCTGTACCAACAGCTTCATATTTCTGTCCATATCCATAATATTTGAGATGAAGGCATCAATATTCCCAGCCTCCAGCGCAGCTTTCTCTTCCTCAACCGTATCATAGAAAACCAGATTCTCATCCTCCAGACCAATGTCTGAGTGTATCTCACCATTTGAAAGATTGTTGTGCATGCTGTGAGTGATTCCGATTTTGAGTTGTCGGAAGGTATCGTAATCCTCGAAGAAAAGATCTTCTCTGGATTTCAGCGTCATGAGAACATGGCTGGTCGAAGCGATCGCATTCTCGGAATATCCCAACGTAGTCGACGGTGTCTGCGGTGTGGTTGCCGGCATCCTGATATCCGCTCTGCCCTCCAGCAGCATCTTCTTCGTATCCTCCCAGGAGTCCGCCTTCACATATTGAAACCGGATTCCAGAATACTCGGTAATCTTATTCAGCAGATCAACTCCGTATCCGGTCTCGTCACCGTTTTCGTCATACTCAAAAAAGCCTTCCAACGGATAAAATGCAACCCGGAGCGTCTCCCTTTCCTGCGCATGTACTGAAATCGAAAATAGACTCATCCCCAGAAGTACTGCTGTGAAGCATAATAACAATAAGTGCGAGCGATTTTTTTGTTTTTTGGTAACTGTTCAGAACTCCATTAGTTAAAGATGATATCGGAATTCCCTAAAAGGGCTTCTCTGATTGCTGTAAAAGCATTTATTCCATGCTTATGAGCAGTCCCAATATAGCTCATGATTGTAAGATATTCCTGTGCGCCTTCCTCACTGCGAAAACATCCTGAGACCTTGGTTTTAACCTTAATCATGCGCAAATCACGTTCCGCAAGGTTATTATCAAACGGAACACAGAGATTCTTTATAAATAAGCAGACTGATGCCTTGTAATTCACAAGTCTGTCAATTAGATTTAGTACCTTGGTCTTTTTCTTTCGACCACGCTTT
>NZ_FQZY01000089.1 GCF_900142165.1 Hespellia stercorisuis DSM 15480 | reverse complement strand
ACTTTTTTGCATCCGTAATATTGCAGTTTGAGGACGTTATCCAGATAAAGGGCGCAGTGTACAACTCTCTTCCGATTCCCCAATTGAAGCACGCACGTTTGAATGAATCAGAGGCTTGTCCTTTCTCTTTCTCTGTGTAGCTTTCAGTTCCAACATCCTGTTTGGACACCCACTGCTCCGCGGTGGCATCCCATATGGACACTGTACAATATAATCTCCCATCTATGGATGTGTGCTTGCGCTCCCACCCCATGGGCCCTACCACTTCATCAAGAATATTCTGGTCTACTCTCGCATCCTTATACAACAACAAGGAAAGTCCGTTCGTTTTTATCATTGAAATTCTGCATTCTATCTCATCAGCTTTTAAAGTTCTAAAGTCCATTACACATTCCTCCGTTCAAAGAAAATACCAATGCTATTAAATGCCATTTCTACCTGATCCAGTTCATTCTCAGTAGCAACCACGCGATAAAATACCACTTTTGTATTTGGCTGAACAAACGGAAGTTCATCATCCACATCCTCTCCTTGCAGAAAAGCTGGTTCTTTCAATACTTCTAGTTCTTCTTCCGGCTGAGCTACTTGTTGCTGCATTTCCTGCTTTACTTCGTTCTTAATCTGCTCTTCTCTGGCAATGGCGGCCCGTTCTTCGGCCTTTGCTCTGGCAATCTCTGCCTGCAGCCGGCGCTCCTCTTCCTGTTTACGCCGTTCCTCTTCTCTGACAAGAATCTCAGCTTTCTGGCGCTCGTACAGATTGATCACATCGATTGCCTTGGCCATGCTGAGCGTGTCCACGTACACCTCGATTGCTTCGGATTCTTTCTCGGACTGCATTGCGAGGATAGCGTCTATCGTTATCCTCGCATCTTCCACATACTTCGAAATTTCCTCCCGTATTGTTTTAATGGAAGTGGAGACATTCTCCCACTTCGGATTAAATATCTTCTCGAAAGGAAGATAGCTCCCCATATCTCCAATGATTTCGTCGTAAATCTTTCGGCACTGTACACGCTTTTCTGCTTTCTTTTTGGCGTCAAACTCTTTCACCTGGTCATCAATCAGTTGGATCGGCTCATCGATCTTCTTTGTCAGGTTTTTCATCTGCTCCTCAAATGCGTCGCACGGTTCCATCCATTTTTTCTTTGTGGCTTTCCGGGCTTCATCGATTTCTTTTTTGAGTCTTCGTAATCCGGCCACCTCGCCTTTTGCAATATCCTTTGTTTCCTCTGTAAAAACGGCACCCTTATACTCCGCCAATTTTGTATCGAGCTGCTTATTCAGCTCCTCAAAGTTAAGTTCTATGGTTCCAGGGTTCTGGTTAACCCTCAATGCTAACTGGTTCATTATTTTCCTCCAATCTGTAATTTTCAGCTTTCCGCCTATGCATACTCTTCTCTATCCGATCCACTTCCTGTCTGGCCAGACACTCACGATCGGCCCATTCCATGTAATCGTCGTCATCCCAATCGTCTCTTCGACTCACAACTATTCCTCCACATTCTCCTCATGGGAAAATAATATTTCACACATACATGCGTATAGTAATGCTACGTCTACTTTCGGACGCTCATTTTCGGTTCCCAGCACGGCATCAATCTTCTTAATATCATCTTTCATAAATCCATTTAAAATCCTAATATGTGCATCCGTCATAACCTCCAATAAGATGTTCTCATCCACAAGTTGCATTTCCTGTTTGTTTCCCATCTCTGGATCAAGATGCGCTGCGGAGAGTACCATTTTTATTGCTCCATCTGCATAAGCCTTAGAAACGTCCTCCTCTAACGTTTTTCTAAATTGTGCTATAGCGATTGTTAGCTCAGCTGCTATTTCCGCAGGGTCTCCTTTTAATGTAACAAGTCCATTTTCCGAATGTATCATTTACTTTCTCCTCCAAAATTGTTATAATGTAATTGATTTTTTAATCAGAGCGCTTGTCCTTGCCGGGACTTTCTAAGCGCTCCTTTTTATATTGCGTATCCGAACGCCAGCCAGTACAGGACCATGCTGCACAATATAATGATCGGCACTGCCGTGATCACAATGCCTGCTCCGTCGCTCCGGCGTCTGCGCCGGTACTTTCTTCTTGACAATGCTCCACCTCCTCCCGATCCCCATTGAAATACCACTTGATACACATCTCACGTTCCTTCTCTTCCTCCTGATCAGTAATCGCCCCTATGGACAATGCAAAAGATATCTGTGCACGCCTCCAGTTATATTTCGTGTCTGAAGGATCTTCTTCGTATGGACTTACCGCATCTAAAAGATGCTTTATTTCTTCCTGGTTCATCATGGGCCTGTCCTCCTCTCCCCGCCTAAGCGGTTTTATCCTTCTCTTTGTTTTTCTTAAAAAGCAGCAGCCCTTCTGCCAGCTCCTTAATACTTCTCTTCTCCTCTTCCTCGGATTCATACACCTCTGAGTAAGCCCTTACTTTAATTTCTTCCATACCAACACCTCCCTGTATTGATACTGTATGATTGGCTGGTTGTACTTGTTACTTAAATCTCCTATAATCTAATTACAGGCACTGCCATGCCGAGTAATTACGAAAGGAGGAACAGTTAGTGGATAAAAATATGATTGAATTAAGAAATAAACTACACCAAACATCTATGGAAATTGAATATGAAATAGACAAAAGTGATTGTGATAAAAACACAAAAAATCTCATCTACTCTGCTACCAAACCTTATGAACACTTACTAACTTCCATATTGGATTATCTTGAGAGCATTTCTTGATCTTCGGCATCGTCTTCACAAGAGGGCGATGCTTTTACACTAATGAATGAAGACAATTCGTTAACCTTCACCTTCAGCATCGCTGTTGCATCTTCGATTTCTTTGATTTTTTTTAACACTTCATCTTCATCAAATTCAACCTTCATATACATCTCTGCCATCTACACCACCTCCTTTACTTTGTCCTGCTAATCCGCAAATGTTCCTAACTGTTCATATTGTCTTTTTCTTTCCTATCTTCTATACTTTCCTTACAGGCACTGCCATGCCGAGTAATTGCGAAAGGAGAATAATAACATGAAATCTTTTAACGATTTTTGGACTTCTTTAAGTGAAGATGAACTTGCTTCAATGGCAGATATCGCCACAGAACGAGCTGCTAGTGTTTCAACCGATAATCCTAAAAGGTGCGTTAGGTACACAGATAGGTGTTGTAAGCACAATGATGACCATGCAGCTTCTCAATAAGTATCACGATTGGCTTTCAGAACAGCTTTAGCAATACTATGGCCATCCAAATCAATTGAATTACTGGACTCCATGCTGCTCTGTATAGCTTGGAGTTCTTTTTCTAACTCAATTACTTTTTCTAACTTGTCTATGACCCTATCCACTTCCGAATCATCAACAGAAACCTTTGCCTTTACCTCTATGATCTTTTCCACTTACTCCACCTCCTTTACTTCGTCCTGCTCGCATACAAACAGTTAATTGAAACATTTTTCATATTATGGTAATATTCTTCCATATAACATATGAAAGGGCGAAAATACATGATTGATAAACTTCCGAGCATCCCTACAAAAATTCAAGAAAGCATTTATGAAGATGCAGCAAAACCATCCATGAAACAAATCGGATCTGCAACAGAAGTAATTACCAAAACACTTAATACCTTACTAATTCCGCTTCGTGCACTTAATGATATGACTGAAATTAAATACAAAAAGTTTATATCAGATTTTGAAGCCAAGGCCTCATCCATCCCAAAAGAAAACGTTCAATCCCCTGAACTTGCGACGGTTGGACCAGCTTTAACAGACTTGGCATTTTCTCTTGACGAAGAAGAAATTCGGGAAATGTATCTAAATCTTTTACTCAAATCAATTGATAACCGAACACCTAACGGTAATTTGCGAGCCTTCACTCAAATCATCAAACAGCTGTCACCTTTTGAAGCACAATTATTTAAGTATCTTTTTTTTGACACCGATACTCTTCATCCGTATGCCACAATTTCGGTAAAGTGCATGCCTTCTCTACGTTTCTCTGGGCAACGTATATTTGGCGCATCCTATCCCACACTTGTCACCAATGTTCGTTTTGCATCTGCGTCTGAAGAAATGATTGATTTGGCTCTGAACAATTTCCTAAGACTTGGGTTGATAAAACTACAACCAAATGTACTTGTTACTGACGAAAATGCATATGACTATGTTGAAGACAGCGAAACATATGCTCTTGCGTCAAAATTGCTTCATTCAACAAGTCAAACTGGTGAAGAATTTAATAAAATAGAGACAAAGTATTCTTCATTTTCACTCACGTCCTTTGGAGATTCATTCTGCGATATCTGCCTGTTCTAATAGCTTCAAGATTTTGCCGGTCTGCGCGGATGCAAGTTCCACTTGATCGGCAAGATTATTAAACGTCATCAATTTTTCAAGAATTTCTATCATACTTAATTTCAAGTCCCTACATTCCTGCTCAAGTTTAAGTATTCTCACTTCCAATTCGTCCATCTACACCACCTCCTTTGCTTCGTCTTTCTCAAACAGATATTTCATATCTAGGTCTGGGAAAAATCCATCCCTAATCTTCAATGCCTCTTCGACAGAAAAGTGGCTGGAGCATTGCTAATTCATTGTTGGTAAAATGTTCATACTTTTTATTCATGATTCACCTCGCTCTCCGTTCATCTTGTTGAACTTTTAATCCAAAAAAATATCACTTACTTTCTTGTTTAGTGCATTCGCAATTTTGAATAATGTCTCCGTCGTTGTCACTGTTATACTTCCATTTTCTAGACCTGATATGATTGTTCTTGATACGTTGGCTTTTTCTGACAACGCTGACTGAGACATTTTCATCTCTTCTCTGCACTCTTTTATTCTATATCCCACTCTTATCCTCCTTTCTTCGTTCACCATGTTGAACTACTCGTATAATATCATCATTCTTTTTTGTTGTCAAGTATGTTGAACAAAATAATTGACTTTCACTAATCATCATTGTATAATATGTTAAACAGTATTTGAAAGAGGTGAGATGATGACACTTGGTGATATAGTAAAAAGATATAGGGCAGATAATGAAATAAGTATGGATGAATTTTCAAAGAGATGTTCCCTTAGCAAGGGATATATTTCAATGTTGGAAAACAACATCAATCCAAGAAATAACAAACCAATCGCCCCAACTCTCCCGTCTATTAAAAAAATTGCCAATGGGATGAATACAGATGTTGATACACTGTTAAAAATGCTCGATAACAATCAAGAAATAAACCTCAAAGAGGAGCAACTTATAACCAACATCTATCCAATTGAACTAAAGCGCTTCCCCCTCCTCGGAGAGATAGCCTGTGGTGTTCCTAAATTCGCCAACGAAGACCGGGAATCCTACGTTATGGCTGGTACTGATATAGATGCCGATTTTTGCCTGAAAGCAAAAGGCGACAGTATGGTAAACGCAAGAATCCAAGACGGTGACATCGTGTTTATCAAACAACAAGACATAGTAGAAAATGGCGAGATTGCTGCCGTTGTGGTAAACAATGATAGCGAGGCTACTCTCAAACGATTTTATTATTATAAAGAAAAAGCGATGATGATTCTCAGAGCAGAGAACCCACAGTATGAAGACCAGATTTACACGGAAGAAGAGTTGAATCAGGTACACATCTTAGGCAAAGCAGTTGCATTCCAGAGTGATGTGATCTAAACACGAGGAGGTTTCTTATGGGATTGTTTGATTTTTTGTTTTCTACTAAAAAGGAAAGAACATTAACAAAGGACACTATTTACCAAAAATACTATTCAGATTATACAGACAAACCATATATTTCCGATGAGCGGGATATATCTGAATGGCTGGAACGTATAGAACTGTTCCCAAAACAAAGTTTAATCCCAAAGTCTGTAATGAAACGCTATGCTGATGGACTTCTCCCAGGACATGTATATATGCTATATTGGCTTAACAAATACACGGGTAAAAAAGTGCCTTCATATTTCGAATACAAATACGGAATCGACTTTGAGCACGAAAAACCATTCCTTATTTCTAACGGATTTTTAGAAAATGATCAGCCCACAAAAAAAGGGTTAAACGCTATCGAAAAACATATATCTGTCATCAATAAACACCAAGAAGGGAATAAAAAACCAAAACGAGACAAGGAATCCATCAAAAAACAAATTCTTGAGCAAAAGAAAAGTCTTGTAAGGAACGGATTTTCTTTTTACGAATACATAGCCTGTAAAGACTCTTGTGAGATATGTAAGAGACTTGATGGAAAGGTTTTTCCTATTTCAGAATTGACACCAGGAGTTAATGCTCCACCGATGTGCGATAATTGCAGGTGCTCCATATCCGCAAGGGAAGATGATGGCGACTATAACGCATGGTTAGACTTCCTAAGCAAAGGTGGCACAACAGAAGGATGGAATAAATTAAGGAAATGAATAATTACATCATCTACTTTATTCCGAATCTTCGGAGCGGTAAGATGATTTGATTATATAATATGTATGGGGAAGGTTGCAGGAAAAATCATGAAGGGAGCTGATCGAGTGGAATTAAGCATTGAAGATTTGCGTAAAATATGTACACCTGAGAACATCGAGCTAACCATGCACGCTGCAAAGCGGCTGGAACAGCGTGGTATCTTATTGAAAGATGTTATTGCCTGTATTCTGAATGGCGAGATAATCGAACAATACCCATCCGATTATCCTCATCCGAGCGTTTTAATACTTGGAATGTCTATGGGTAAAAAATATTTGCATACTGTAATCGGCAGTGATCTGTCAACATTATGGATTGTAACAGCGTATTTCCCGGATCTATCAAAATGGGAATCTGATTTTAAAACAAGAAAGGAGTAACAACTATGACTTGTTTCATTTGTAAAGGTAATTTAGAACAATCAACCACCACATACATGACAGACTATAACGGGTGCTATATTATCATCAAAAATGTGCCCTGTACTAAGTGTACACAGTGCGGCGAAGAATATCTGAATGGTGTTACATTAGAAAAAATCGAAAAAATTCTTGGTAAATTTAAATCCATTCTTACGGAGATTGCTATTGTCGATTTCGACAAAGCTGCATAGACGATACCGCCCTGCTCCGGAGAGCAGGTGCACATTGACAAATAAATCCTATACGGTATAATGAAGTTGCAAAAGCATAAACTATATTGAATGAAAGCAGAGGACGGAACGGGCAGCCGTCACCCTAGTTGGAGATGTGGGAATGTCACCCCACCTATTTCATTCAAGTAGCGATAGGGCGAGCAACTTCGGTTGTTCGCCTTTTTGTGTTAAATGAATAAATACTTATAATGATAATACTCTAAATGTCAAAAACAATTTAAAAAACGCCCGGTGCTACCAACACCAGGCGAAGCAATTAACTATACAAGATGCATCCGCATCCGATATAATCAACCAACAAACGAATTATATCACACACCGGATGCACCTTGCAATAGGTGTATTTTTTGTACCCTAAAATAATAAACTTACAAGGGGAGTGATGTAATGATAGCAATCTATGCAAGGCAATCACTTTTTAAAAAAGACAGTCTTTCCATCGAGCAGCAGACTTCCGGCGGGATCTCCATGTGTGAGCAAAACGGCTGGGAGTATCAGGTATATTCCGATGCCGGCTACAGTGGCAAGGACATGAACCGGCCGGGGTTTATCCGGATGCTGCAGGATGTGAAGGCCGGACAGATCGACAAGATCATATGCTACAAATTCGACCGGATCAGCCGGAACATTGCCGACTTCTGCTCCCTCCTCGAGGAGTTGCAGAAATACCACTGCGAGTTCCTGTCCATATCGGAGAACTTCGACACCACGTCCCCGATTGGCCGGGCGATGGTATATATCTGCATGGTGTTCGCACAGATGGAGCGTGAGAACATTTCCCAGCGCGTCCATGACAATTACTACTACCGGACAGAGCTTGGCTTCTGGGGCGGCGGATACGCTCCTTATGGTTATAAGCTGGCCAGAATCAAGTACAAGGGGAAGATGCACACCGTACTGGAGCCGGAGCCGGAAACATTAAGGGTCGTGCAGGACATTTACACATGGTATTTAGAGCCGAATGGAACTGCCACAACCATTCTCCGCAAACTGAACAATGAACTGCATATCCCCAGCAGGAAGGGCACACAGTGGACTTCACGGGTGCTGATGGATATTTTGTCGCGACCGCTCTATGCTCCAAATGACATGACCATGTACAATTACCTAACCGGCATCGGGGCAAAGATCTCGAATCCCGTGGAGGACTTTGACGGGAAAGCATCTGTGGATCTGTATGGGAAGAAGGGGGACGGGAGCAAGCATAAACGCTGCAGGGAAGTATCCGACATGTACTGCAACGTAAGTAGCCACGATGCAATCATCGATTCCGACACATGGATTAGAGTCCAACAGAAACGAAAGTCTTTACTTAGAACCCCAAACCGCGCGGGGACTGGGAAGAACAGTCCGTTCACAGGACTGATGACCTGCGAGTGCTGCGGCACTGGCGTCTCCTATACAAATTCCCGTGGGACACAAGGATACTACATATGCAGCAGCAAAAAGAACCGTGGCTGGGATTCCTGTGAGCAGGCACCCTTCCCGGTAAAGACGTCCAATCCGGCAATTATGGAAAGTGTCATCTCTCACTACGCGGATCCGGATGTAAGGCAGAAGCTGAATGATGTGAAGCTGGACAAAAAGAAAGAATCGCCGGCGGATCTGAAGCAGCGCAACTCCCTGATGGGCGAGCTGTCCACGGTACAGGCGCAGATTGACAACTTATTGGAGTCCATCGCATCCGGCAACCCGACGCTCATAAAATATGCAAATGATAAAATTGTGGAACTGGATTCTAAAAAAAATGAAATATCTGATAAAATAGACTTGCTAAATGACCGGAAATCGGATTATACTAAAGACAGAGAAAAGGTGATTCTGATCAGCCAGATCATCGATGACATCCCAGGTATCCTGCAGAACGGGTCCTTCGATGAGCGGCGCGATCTGTGCCACCTGCTGGTGAAGAAAATCGTATTTAAAAAAGACCATACAATCGACGTGAAGTGTACTATTTAGTACACTTCTTTTGCGTTCGTCCGTATCTACCGACCACTGAATGCTGTAATAACCGCACTCCTTTGCCGACTGAATCACCGAATCGCTGTAGTCCCCGTATGGCGGCCGAAACAACGTCATCTCCACTCCGGTCAGTGCTTTTACCTTCTCATGAACCTTCATTATTTCTTCTTTCTGCTGATCCGTGTCGAGCTGGCTCATGTTTTTATGATTTTCGCTGTGATTTCCCAGATCATGACCGGCTGCAAGAATCGCCTTCACGTCCTCGGGATACTGCTCCACCCATCCGCCGGTCATAAAAAATGTAACGTGAATGTTATGTTTCTTCAGAATTTTCAGGATTTTTTCTGTGTCTTCATTTCCCCACGCCGCATCAAAACTGAGCGCCACCTTTTTCTCATCCGTATCCACACAATAAATCGGCAGTTCACGGCCATTCGCCGTGCTGCTGACGGACACGTACCCGGCGCAGTACCGGAATGATGCCGCCAGAAGAAGCACCGCAGCCAAAACTCCGACCGGAATTTTCCACCTTGATGTCATAGTTTTTACACGCATAAAAAGCCCCTGCATATACATTTACTACATGTATATGCAATGAGGCTTTTACTTCTTGTCATATTTCAATATATGGATCGTTTTTCAATTTGTTATCATCATATGTTCCCTGTTTTCTTCAAGAAAAGTCCCGTAATCCAACACAAACTGTGCCAGAGTAAAACCGGCGCTCACCTCATCGCACTGCTCCTGCTCCATCACGAGCTGTCTCAGCATCTCGTCATCTGTCATGCCGCTCTCCAGCGCCTTTACCAGATACTCCCACTCTGGTTTTATTTCAATGCTCTTTTCGTCAAAATATAATCTGCATTCCTCATCCCATTCAATTCTCACATTTTCTTTCCATTTCATGCACTCACCTCCACCGTCCCATCAGGCACGATATATTCCTAATTCTCCGGCCATTTGTACAGCCTCCGCTCTATTTTTCACACCAAGTTTTCTGTAAATGTTTTTGTTGTGGTATTTTAATGTATTATAGGAAATATGATACAAATCACAAATGTCTGTCGATTTATTTCCTTTACATAACAAATGTAATATTGTATTCTCCATCTTTGTCAGCGGTTCCTCCACCAGGCATCTCTCTTTCAGATAATCCGGATAAAACTGTGCCTCTCTGTCCACTTCGTTCAGAACCTTCGCACAATACGCATCGTCCCATTCCAGACTCTGCGCCTGGAGAAGCAGCGGCTTTACTGCTGCTCCCTCCGCCGCAATGATCTGAGTGAACTTATACTCCTGCGCCTTACTTACTGCTTTCTGCAGATTGACCTGCCACTCGTTCTTGCCGAGCCTGTATTGCAGAATTGCTTTCAGAAGGTGAGCCTGAATCCAGAAAAATGTACGGTTATATTTTTCAAAATAAACCAGCACCCGCTCTATCAGTCTGGCGGCGTCTTCGTACTGCCCCATAACAATATACACACGGATTTTTACCATATAGCGATATCGTTCCAGTATATAGAACTCCCTGTTTTCATTTGGCGCATCATCTGCCAGCCAGTTTTCTACCGAAAGCTCCTTGTCGATATCCATATTTCCGGCCAGAAGCTTCAGCCAGACCCTCATGGCATCGATATTCGGCAGCAGCCGTAATGCATTCTCTGCGATTGCCTTTTCCCGAAATTCCATGAGAAGCGTCTTCGCAACCTGCGGCTGGTTATGACTGATATGAAGCTTTACCATGACCCCGATTGCAACAAAACACATCTCTATCTTGCCTTTCATATCGGCCATCGTATAGCCGCTGTTGAGCAGAGTCATGATTTTGTAGTCATCCGGATCGTTCTGTCCCTCAAAGCTTTTTTCAAAGAAGCTTTCCGCAAGCGCAATGTTGACCAGACCAGGAGAATGTTTTCCCAGCAATAATTCAACCGGTTTCTTCATGAGAATCGCCAGATTCCTGTCATTCTTACTCCATTCACAGAAATCCAGTCCCCCGTTCATGATTGACGGCAGATTGCTCGTAACCGAAAATTCCGGCATCTGTATCTCCTTGTTCGTCACCATGATTGCAGTGTTTTTCAGCGTTTTTATGATGTTGGTGATTCCTCTGTGCGGCAGTGCAATATCAAGATACGCCCGCCTCATGGTCGCTTCTTTTCTCGACCGTTTTCCTACCTCCTGACGCTTCTCGTATTGCACTAACTGATCATACCAGTACTCACTCTCCTCCGTCTGCATCAGCAGGGAGTGCAGCATGCTCATCCCACACATCAGCAGCGGTGATTTCACGATCATCTCCTTCGGCAGGCTGAGATAATATCTTCTCGTCTCAAAAAAATGTCCTGTTCCCGTATGTTTTTCTGCATTCTTTATCAAAAACTGAAAAATCCGCTCCCGGTCATCTGCCAGCTCATAATAGTATAAGGCATTTTCAATATCATTTCTGATTTCATAGTAAAGAGCCGCACGTCCATAGATTTCATTCATCCATTCTTTTGAATACTCAATTCCGCATCTCCACTCGAGAAACCCCCGCAGCAACGGGCGCATCACATATGAATCATCCGCACCGCAGAAAAGAAATGATCCAACTGAAAATGCACGCTCTATCACCCGCCTTATATTCACATTTCCGGTCACCATCTCCGCCAGTTGCACTGTAAAGCTTGGAAATACCGACACCGCAAGCAGTACCTCTTTCAGTTCATTATCCCATTGTGCATAGAATGTTCGAAAAAAATAGCGGTACATATCCAGTTGGGCTGCCTTATATATATCCACGGAGTAATCCTTTCCGTCCTGCATGTGATATGTAAGCATTGTGACGCTAACTGGATATCCTTTCGTCTCATTCATAATCTCAAACACATCCGATTCATTCAAATCAATTCCATGAATCTGAAATATTTTTTTAATCTGTTTTTCTCCGAATAGAAGATCTCTCTCATCTGCCAGAATAAATCCATACTCAATGCAGGCAGGCTGCAGCCACGACGGAAGTCGGCTCCGTCCTGCCAGGATCATCGTCTTTCCCTTTCTGTCACAGATGTCGATCAGATCCAATATGTAATTCTCAGAATCCGGATCCACGATCCATGAAACATCATCTATCACAATAAAGGGCTGGTTTATCTCGTTTCCCTCGGGCATCTCATTCAGTCGGCCATCAATCCCTGTCAGAAAAAGGTGATCCTGCCTGCGCAGATAATATTCAATCGCCGCGCTCTTTCCGCTTCCAACAGGAGCTGATATGAACAGCACTCTCTTCTCTGCTTCTGCCGCTTTCATTTTTTTGTATATTTCAGGAATTTTCACATAGGTGTGAGCCATTAAATCACTTCTCCTCTTTGCTGTGTAAAACGGACGGTCAACCGCCGTTAGGTAGCAACACAGCTTTTTTTCTGTAGTCTGTCAATCTTATAATGCTGTTTTATATTATCATATTCCCTCAAAAGGGGCTGTCGCACTAGCTGATTAAATTCAGCGGTGCGCAGCTCTTTTTTTCCTACAGAAATGTCCTTTTTATTCCATTTCTGATTCATATTGATTTTTGGGCGTACTTGAACCAGACCTTCTATGAAAAGGTTGTTTTGAATTTTGATAGTTCAAAAATCATGCTGTTTTAAGTTCAAATAAATGCTGTCCTATTTTACCGGATTGTATTTTTCTGTGAAGTTTATTGATGTTATGAGCAATTGCGATCATGGTACTTTCCGCAAGGACATTCACAGTTCCGCGACACAGATATTTTCGAAAGGA